>JAVJRG010000005.1:718212-1436425 GCA_040218535.1 Lacipirellulaceae bacterium
GGGCAAATTCGGGCTAGACACAGTGTAACGGGGCGTATCGGCGGGTTCCGTTGTTTGCCTCAATCTCCCTCAAATCCGCCTGAAAACCGCTGAAATCAGTCGAAATCAGACGCGATCCCGCGATCGTAAATCGCCCTGCGACAGTTCGGAATTCTTTGGAATCGTGCGGCGGGTTGAGGCAGCCACCTCTCGCTAGGCGTTCGGAATGATCGGGTTGAGAGGGTTGTTCCGCTTAGCGACCTATCTACGGGTGATATACCGCTATCCCGCCCCCCTGCAGTCGTAACGTGAGCTAATGTTTGGTGACGGTCGATTTCCTCCCTGCCCGCCTAGAAATTGCCGTCACTGTGCAGGTGAAAACCACCCGCACAGCGTTCCGTGAGTGTCAGTTTTGTGGAACTGGCGCTTATCGCATTCGTGTTCAAGAGAGCTCGGGAACAACTGTCTGGGCTGACAGCTTCCTTCGAGACTGAGCGCGGAATGTTCACACTCCCAACTCGAAGGGCGCATGATGAAGAGTTCAGAAACCCGTATCCTGCTGATCGATGACGATACTGCCGATGCGTTCGTGACGAGAGAGTCGCTGTCACGAGTCGATAGCCGTCGTTACGAAATCGAGCACGCGGTAAGTCTGCGCGATGCAAAGACGCGTCTCGAAAACTTCGATTACGACGTTATTCTGCTCGACCTGAATCTCCCCGAGTCGCGGGGAATCGATACCCTTCGCCAACTCAAGGGGATTTGCCTCTCAGATACGCCGGTTATCGTGCTAACTGGGCTTGATGATGAGGAAGCCGCTCTACAACTGTTGGCCGACGGAGCTGCTGACTTTATTAGTAAAAAGGACATGCGTTCAGAAACACTGTCACGCTCAATCCAGTACACGCTTCGTCGCCAGCATTTACTGGTCGAACTGCAATCAGCCAATAAGATGCTAAGCGAGAAGAACAATCGCTTGGCGCAGCTCTACAACACTGCCCAACAATTTGTCGACAACGTTTCTCACGAGTTCCGCACGCCGTTGACGGTGATTCGAGAGTTTACCTCGATCGTCCGAGATGGCCTCGACGGACCGGTTACTGAGCGACAGGCTGAGCATCTTGAGAAAGTACTCTACCGGACAGACGATCTCTCGCTGATGGTCGACGACATGCTCGACATCAGCAAGTTGGAAGCCGGGTTGCTCGCGGTCTGGCGACGTCCTTGTTCGGTTGAGGAGCTGATCAACAACGTCGAAGGGATGATTTCCAGTCGTGCGAAGTCGCGTGGAATTGAATTTTCCGTCGATCTTCAAGTCGACTTGCCCGAAGTCTATTGCGATGAAGAGAAGGCTCGCCGCGTGTTGATCAACTTGGCGATCAATGCCATTAAGTTCACGTCGAAAGGTGGGCGAGTCCAGATTTGGGCGAAGCAGGCTGAGGAGAGTTCGGACATCGTCTTAGGTGTCACCGATACCGGGGCCGGTATTAGCAAAGAGAATCTGGAGAGCATCTTCGGTCGCTTCCGCCAGGTTGACTCGGGCATCCATTCTAGTACGAAAGGGTTCGGCCTTGGGTTGAGCATCGCCCGCGAGTTGGTGGACCTGAATCTCGGTGAGATCGACGTACAGAGCGAAGTTGGCAAAGGGAGCACATTCTCTTTCACGCTTCCACAGAACGACCTGACGACGATTGTCGATCGCTATCTTGATCGTCGGATGCAGAAGAGCCCGCAAGGTACTTCCTTGGCACTGGTTCACGCTCAAGCGACCGGGGAAATGGCGTCGTCTGCTGACGCCGTGGTCGATGAGTTTCTTCAGCGTGCGATGTGTGGCAGCGATTTGGCGGTTCGATCAGTTGATCAGAAGTGGATCATCGTTAAGGAGTGTGTCGAGGGTGAATTGCGTGACGCTTTGGCAAAGATCGAAGCCGATTGGCGTGCTTTCAAGCGGAATTGCCCAGGCGTTGAACTGCCTGATATCGCATTCACGGTTGCTGAGACTTGGTGGCTGCCGGAAAGTCGCGCCGAGGTCCGCTCAGGTGCATTGAAGGATTTAGCTACTGAGCCAGAGGAAGTGATCGAATCACCCAAGAGCGACCAGCAGCGGATTCTGGTTGTCGACGACAACGAGGACGTTAGCCGTTGTTTAAGCGTCCGACTGGAAGCGGAAGGCTATGACGTGTCAGCCGCTTACGATGGCGAGGCTGGGTTCGATGCGGCGGTTGAGACGCTACCGGACGCTGTTGTCTTGGATGTCTGCATGCCCAAGAAGGACGGCCTGACCGTGCTTCGCGAGTTGCGACAAAACGACAAGACCAAAGATACGCCGATCGTGATGCTCTCAGCGAGTATTCGTGACCAGCACGGTGCCCTTGAAGCAGGTGCCAACTTTTTCGTGCAGAAGCCGTACGCAGCGCGAGACGTGTTATCGGCGATCAAGACTTCAATGCAACAAGCCCCTAAGTCGAACGAGCGCGAGTGCGTTGCTGTCTAACATTGATTACTCGATTGCCACGCTCAAGAGTTATCAACAAGAATTCAAACTGAGAAATTATCATGTCCCTGAACAGCCTATTGCAGAACAAAACGGTCCTTTTGGTTGACGACGACGACGACTCGCTCCAAGTGATCGGGGCACGTTGTCGTAGTGTTGGGATGGAGGTTTTCACGGCTCGCAATCTTCTGACGGCTCTTGGGCAGGTCGAAAAGCATCGCCCCGATGTGGTCTGCGTTGATGTGAATATGCCGACCGGCAATGGGATTGGCTTTTGCGAGATGCTCGCGAGCGATCCGGCAACCGCTGCGATTCCTCGCATTCTGATCACAGGCGATGTCACCGCAGAGCGAAAGGAAGACGCTCGTCGTTTGAATGCTCCACTCGTACCCAAATCGTTAGACGTTTGGGGGACTTTGCTACCGCACTTGGAACGCGCTGTTTCGGTTGGGCCTGTGAAGGAGAAGCAGCCGGCGAAGGATGCAACACTAGCGAAAACTAAGGCCCCTGGGTCAGAGCGTTCAAGCACCGAGGTTCCTGCGGAATCGATCCTGAAATTTGACCGCGTCTCGCCAGGCGACCCAGAGACTGAAGTCGCCAACGCTCACGAGGTGGAAGTCCGACAGGAAGAGTTGCTTGATAGCGTTTTCGCACTGTTGGGAAGCGAGTTGGAAGAGGACGAATCTAGCGACGAGTTCACTGAAGAAGCAGGGCCGCCGTGGATTCTTTGCATCGACGACGATGCTGACTTTACAGACGCACTACGTTGTCGTCTGGAAGCTCACGGCGTTGCCGTAGTGCGGGCTTTTGACGGGATGGAAGGTTATCGAACGGCGTTCTCGAAGCCTGCCAAGGCGATCATCCTCGACTACGAGATGCCTAATGGACATGGAGACTATGTGCTACGTCGTCTCAAGGAGAATCCGGTGACTGCGGAGATCCCCGTGGTGATGCTAACCGGAAACAAAGACAAAAGCATCAAGAGGAAGCTGATGGCTCTTGGCGCGGCTGCCTACTTCAACAAGCCGGTCCGCTTTGACGAGCTTCGTCGCGAACTAGCAGAGCATGTCGAGATCTTGGGTGAACCGCTGTTGAGCGGATCGAGTAGCTAGTTGCGGACGATTTTAGAATTGGGCTGGGAATTGAAGTCTGGGAATTGAAGGGGCGTGCGACTGGTCGCACAAGAAAGTGGCATCTGATAACGCTATTACTGTTCTCGTCGTCGAAGACGATCCTGTGGATCGCCACGCACTAGGGCGCGCTCTTGATGGCTCGCCGTTGGAGTTTGAGCTGCTTGAAGCCGAGACACTCGCGGAAGGAATCGCTTCTTTGCGAGCCAATCGTGTTGACGTGGTCATGTTGGATCTTGGATTACCTGACGGCGATGGGCTCGTCAACTTGGCAGCGATTCAAGAGGCTGATCCACGTGTCCCTGTGGTGATTCTCTCCGGTCGTGTCGACGAAAGTATCGCGCTGGAAGCGGTCAAGGCGGGGGCTCAGGACTTCGTCAACAAAGTGGATTTGACGACCGAGTCCGCGGTGCGGGTGATCTCGTACGCCATTGAACGCAAGCTGACCGAGACCCGGCTTCGCGAAGGCGTCTCAGAACTCGAGCATGCCGCCCAAGTTGATCCACTAACGGGCTTGCTGAATCGGCGTGCCTTCTTGCAGCATTTGGATCGCGTCGAGCAGAAGAGCCGTTCCGAGCGACTCCCCGTGAGTTGCGCGATGCTCGACATCGATTACTTTAAGCACGTCAACGATACTTACGGGCATCCGATCGGGGACGAGGCCCTGCGAATCGTTGCCAGCCTGCTGCTTCATGAATCACGCGCCGGAGACTTGGTGTGTCGTTTCGGTGGCGAAGAGTTTTGCGTCATCCTCCTGAACACCGATGAACGGGCCGCCTTTGCTTGGGCGGATCGGGTACGCAAAACACTGGCGGAGACCATCGTTAAGACGCAGCGGTGCGATCTTCAAGTCACGGTTAGCCTGGGGGTTGCCCAGGCCTCGCGCGACATCAATGCGCTTAGCGAATTGGTCGACAAAGCCGACCAGGCTTTGCTCGCTTCGAAACAGCGCGGCAGAAACCGTGTGACGACTTATTCCGAAGTTCTTAGCAGCCGTGAAGTTGTGACCGAGGTTGCTACCGATGAAACGGACCGGACGACTCTTGGCGAATTGGCATACTCGCCGATTTCGTGTTTGTTGCTGACGGACGAGATCAGTCGTGCCGCCGACCGTCTGCTGGAGCTACGGGTACCAGCCATGCCGGTCGTGGATGGGGCGGGACGTTTCGTGGGGCTGGTTTCCGAGAAAGAGCTCTTACAAGCGATCCCCGAAGATGGGCATTGGTGTGGCACGATCGAGAAGATCGTTGATCGCACGGCGATGGGCTTTCCTAGTGATGCGAAGCTGAGCTTTGTGCGCGAGTTCATGATTCGAACGCAAACGGCGCAAGTTGCGGTCGTTTTAGAGCAGCGTCCCATTGGGCTGCTGACTCTTGAAGATCTTTTGAAGCGTCAGCGAGATGCTCAGACAGCGCATCGTTTGGTTGAAGCCGTCTAGAGTATCACCCGCGGGCTTACGCCTCGCGGCTCTGAGTGCTTTCACCTACTCTTCGGCGATGACGACTTTTTCGATCTTGTCGCCTTGCTCGATCGCATCGACGACCGACTGCCCTTCACCGAGTACCTTGCCGAAGACCGTGTGTTTGCCATCGAGCCATGGTGTGGGGACGTGCGTGATGAAGAACTGTGAGCCGTTGGTGTTGGGGCCGGAATTCGCCATCGAGAGAATGCCAGGCTGGTCGTGCTTTAGGTCGGCGACGAACTCATCCTCAAATTGATAACCAGGTCCGCCCGTGCCGGTGCCCTGCGGGCAGCCTCCCTGGATCATGAAGTCTTCAATCACGCGGTGGAAGTTCAAGCCGTCGTAGAAGCCATCGTTGGCGAGCTTCTCGAAGTTTGCCACGGTTTTCGGGGTTTGATCCTCAAACAGTTCGAGGCGAATCTCGCCCTTGCTGGTGGTAAAAGTGGCGGTCTTCATGGCTTGGGTTTCCTCTGCGCGGGGCTTGTTGTGCGTACCAATCACACAACATCGCAAGCCGTGCCAGAGTTTTCAACCCCCTGTGCAGCGCCGTAAGTTAGACGCCGAGCTTGCTCGGCGCTCGGCTATATGATCGAAGCCAGCGCCGAGCAAGCTCGGCGGCTAAACGTGCGGGCACAGGATGAACCCGGTTCCTAGAGGAGTGGCTCTAGGGCTACGTTCGCAACGTCTGGCTCATGGCCGCTGCCACGGGGACGAACAGTAGCAGCGGTGCCCACGCCGCTAGGACTGGGCGGATCATGCCCAGATCGCCAAGCGAGCGGCAACCGAGCGTCACGAGGGAGAAGAGAGTCGCCACCAGTAAGCAGATGCCGATCGAAAGAAAGACGTTGCGGTTGCGTCGCGAGAACATCAGCGGCAGCCCCAGCATCAGGAGCGTTCCATCCATCAGTGGTTGGACCGCCCGCGAGTGCACCGCTACCTGAACGTCAGGGCCAAGGTCCGTGCTCGGGTGGTGCAGTTCTTCGATCAACTCTCGAGAGGAAGAATAGTTCCGCCAGTTGGAGCCGTTGGCCAGCATCGCGAATGAGAGTTCAGAGACGACAAACACCTCGTCTTCAGCCAGCCAACTCCCATCCTTTGGCGTGACGATCACGGGTCGGTCTTCCAGGGTCAGCGTCCGCTGGTTCGTGATTTGGCTGGGGGTTGTAACTCCTTTGAGAAAGTAACCCGCGGGTCGGTTGCCCTCAGCAGGTGAAAACACGGCACTCTCGGCGACTAGGCGTCTCCCGTATTTCGCGAGTTGTCCTTCGAGGATGAACGTCGGTCGGATGATGCGTTGCTCGGCGGTGATCACTTTCTCACCGCCGATGAGAATGTCTGTCTGACTGTCGAAACGCGCTTCCAGGGGTCGCGCGTTAACGCCTCCCAGGTCTTTGCTGTCGGTGGTCAGCTCGTCTCGAAGGGAAGGGATGACGAATTCTCGATTGGCCGCTGCCGCGAGACTTACCACCGCTACGCAGACCAAAAGTGGACGCAGGATACGGTACTTCGAGATCCCCGCAGCCATCATGGCTGTCATCTCTTGATAACGCTGCAGCCAAGTCACCGTGAACATCGCGGCGATCATTGCCAAGATTCCGCTGGTTCGATCGAAGAAGTCGAGGCTGCGGTAGGCGTAATACTCCGCGATAATTTTGAAGAGGCTGCCCCCGGTTTCCTTCGCATGCGAGGAAAAGTGATCGAGGTGCCCGAAAGCATCGATCACGATGTACAGCCCCGTCAGGCTCATAAAGCAGATCGCAAAGATCTGTACGAATTGCCTGAGAAGGTAACGGTTGAGAATGAACATAGCGGCAGGAGCGTACTAGCAGACGAATCTGGAGGAAACGGCACTTTCGAGCGTTTCGTTTCGCTATAATCGTGGGTGCTAGCATCCTTGGAAGCATTCATGCAATGACTCAGTTACTCGATCGGCTACCGGGCCTCTTCGAAGAATTCCGCAGGCGTTCTTTGGACTTGGTCTTCCCGCCGACTTGTCTCGCTTGTGAAGCGGACCTCACGTCTGATTTCTGGGAAGCGGAAGGAGGATTGCTCTGCGGTGCCTGTCGTCGCCAGATCGTTCTGCTGCAAGAGCCTCTTTGCCCGGTTTGTGCCTCTCCAGTTCCGGAAGCTGGAGGAGTCCGACTCGACTGTGGTGTCTGTCGCAATAATAAGCCACGGTTTGATCGAACGATCGCTTTGGGAGAGTACGAAGGCTTATTGAGAGACCTGATTCTGCGGATGAAATCGGAGACGCGGAAACTCGTCGCTAGGAGCCTATTGGCTTTCGCATGGAAAGAGCGACACCAGGAACTCCGTGACCTAGGAGTCGACGCGATTTGTGCCGTGCCGACGCATTTGATCCGCCAGTGGCAACGAGGCGTGAACGGCCCTCACGTCCTAGCCTCCGCACTTTCGAAGGAATTGGGAGTTCCGTTTGCCAGCAAGCTGCTGTACCGAAAAAGCAACACACCGCCCCAAGCCGGTTTGAGTCGGGCAGCTCGCTCGCGCAATATTCGGGGGGAGATTCTCGTCAGAAATCGCTTAATGAAGAAGTTCCAGCATGTCTTGCTCGTCGACGACGTCCTGACGACGGGGGCCACGGCTAACGAATGCGCGAAGGTCCTCAAGCGAGCGGGAATCGCTAGGGTTTCGGTATTCGTCCTAGGTCGAACTCCTGACTTGGGCTGAGTTCCTAGGAGGATGTGAAATGGAGGCTTGGTGGGCAGGTTCGCCTTGTATCTGAGGCCGGGAAAGAGAGAATAGCTAGCATGGATGCGAATGATCTTCCCTTGAAGAATCTGCCTGACGGCAAGAAACGACCGATGGATCCGTTTCGGCGGGCGGTGGTGCGTGGCTTGGCGGTGTTGCTTCCGCCGTTGCTGACGATCGTCATTTTCTTGTGGATCGCCAACACGGTTGCCAATTATCTGCTGCTTCCCTTGGAGTCGCTGGCTCGTTGGGGTTTCAACCGGCATTACGAAAAGGGAGTGATCTCCGCGGAAGATTTGCCGGGCATTGCGACGGTTGATAAGGAGGGGCGTGTCCTCATCAAAGATACGCTCTACCAGAGGACTGGCAGTGGGCAGTTTATGCCCGAGCACCATTACGCTTTCGTTGCGGAGAATCTCGGCAAAAAGCCGATGCCGGAGAAAGCCTCGGAAATCTACCAGCGATATGTCGATCAGAAGTTTCTGAAGCGACACATCGTGATCCCGATTTTTCTGTTGGTCTTCCTGCTGATTCTTTATCTTCTCGGCCGCTTTATGGCAGCGGGGGTCGGGCGGTTCTTCTGGATGCAGTGCGAGCGGGTGATCAATCGGTTGCCGGTCGTACGGAACGTTTATTCCTCCGTGAAGCAAGTCACGGACTTTATGTTCAGCGAGCGGGAGATCGAATACACGCGCGTCATCGCTATCGAGTATCCGCGGAAAGGTGTCTGGTCGCTAGGAATGGTCACGGGAGAGAGTCTGCTCGATATTAGCACGGCGGCCAACGAGCCTGTGTTGTCGGTTTTGATTCCTACTTCGCCGATGCCATTTACAGGCTTCACGATTACGGTCAAGAAAAGCGAGGCAGTCGACCTCAACTTGACAATCGATCAGGCGTTCCAATTCATCGTCAGTTGCGGAGTGGTTGTCCCCTCGAACCAGGCAACTCAGGCAATTGCCGAACACGAGACGGCACGCGGAGCGACCGAGGCGGGCTCGTAGATGGCCGATTCTCCGTTACGAATTGGCACTCGCGCAAGTAAGCTAGCCCGCTGGCAGTCGGATTGGGTTGCGGCCGAGCTTACCAAGCGTGGGCACGCTGTCGAAATCGTCGAAATCACCACACAAGGCGATACCCAACAGCAAGGCTCGGTCGCGTCGCTGGGGCTGCAGGGCGTATTCACCAAGGAAATTCAGTCTGCCTTGCTCTCAGAAACCGTGGACATCGCGGTCCACAGTTTGAAGGACCTTCCTACGGAAACGATTGAGGGCTTAACACTAGGTGCCGTGCCACCGCGGGGGAATCCTGCGGATGCTCTCGTCAGTCGCTCGGGCAAGCTCACTGAATTGCCTGCGGGAGCACGAGTTGGCACGGGGAGCACTCGCCGACGCGCCCAGTTGCTGGCGGCCCGGCATGATTTGGAGGTGCTAGGAATCCGCGGCAACGTGGATACGCGGCTTCGCAAACTCGACGAAGGAGAATACGACGCGATCGTGCTAGCGTCTGCTGGGTTGTCTCGTTTGGGTTGGGCCGATCGGATCACGGAACGGTTCGGACCACTGACGATGCTGCCAGCGCCGGGGCAAGGGGCCTTGGGCCTGGAGTGCCGTGCCGACGACCAGAAGGTGAACGATGCGCTGCATGACTTGGACGACAACATCACCCATCGGGCAACGCTCGCCGAGCGTAACATGCTGGCAGCGCTCGAGGGCGGTTGTTCAGCCCCGGTTGCCGCGTGGGGACGCTTGGAAAATGACCAACTGAAGCTCGAGGGCTTGGTCGCAAGCCTCGACGGAGCGGACGTGTTGCGTGCTAGCACTTTTGGCAAGCTTGAAGATGCCGAGGAACTTGGGCGGATTGCGGCAGAGCAACTGCTTGACTTGGGGGCCGCGGCCATTATTGATTCCGCTCGGGGCTAAGCCACAAGTGGCAAACTTCGCCGCTAGCAATTCCTTCGATCGGCGAAACTTGCCACTTGTGGCTTAGCCGCATTCCAAGTGAGTCAGCTACGATGATGCGAACAACGCTTCATTCGCAGTCGCTTCCTCGATTCTCTTCGTCGCTAAGTTTTTTGGCACAGTGCGTGCATAGAGAAGAATCGCAACGAACGAGCAGGGGGGCGACCTGCGGTTCTTTTCTTCTCTCATGCCATACGGAATGTACATCTCGGGCGAAGGTGCCCGCGTGCAGGCCCAACGCCTGGAAGTGATCGCCAATAATCTGGCGAACGTCGAGACGCCTGGCTTCAAGCGGGATGTGCCGATGTTCCAGTCTCGCTTTGCTGAAGCGATCCAGGACGGCACCGCGTATCCTGCCAGTGGCTCGATCAACGACGTCGGTGGCGGCGTGAAAATGATCAGCACGGAGACCGACTTCTCCCGTGGCGGGATTCGCCAGACGAAAACGCCGACCGACTTTGCCATCAATGGCGAAGGGTTCTTCCACGTGCGAGGTGGTGACGGCGAGGTTTATCTCACAAGAGCTGGCAACTTCGCTCTCGACGCGAATGGCCGGTTGCAAACCCAGACGAACTTGCCTGTGCTGGACGATGCGGGCGCGGAAATCGTGATCGATACCACGCGTCCCTGGAACCTTGATGCGGGAGGGCGGATCACCCAGGACGGCGACACACGTCAACTTGGACTCTCGCAGCCGCAGTCGCTCGGCGACCTCGTGAAGATGGGCAGCAACCTGTTTCGTTCACTGGGGCCAACGACTCCGATCGAGAGAGCCGATGTCCGTCAGGGTTACCTCGAACAATCTGGGGTTAATCCAACGCGGGAAATGATGGCCATGATCGAAACGTCACGGGCATTTGAAGCGAACACGAAAATCATCCAGCACCAAGATAGCATGATCAGCGGCCTGCTGAGTCGTGTCTTGGCAAGCTAACTTAGAAGCCAGGAACTAGGGGCTAGGATTCAGTCGAGCCTACTTACTACTCACTACTTTCTACTCACTACCACTCATGAGCGTACAAACCCTTTACACCGCTGCCACAGGCATGGACGCCTTGGAAACCAAGCTGGATGTGATTGCCAATAATATGGCGAATATCAACACCACGGGTTTCAAGAAGGACCGGGCGAACTTCGAAGACCTGTTCTACCGTCAGTATCGTGCCCCTGGTGCCATTGATGCTGATGGCAGTATCACTTCGACGGGAATCGAAGTGGGCCTCGGTACGCGTGTCTCCAGCACTCAGACCAACTACACGCAAGGCTCGGCGCAAACGACGAACAATCCACTCGATTTCGCGATTGAGGGACGCGGGTTCTTTCAGGTGCAAGATCCAAACGGAGGTTTTCTGTACACGCGGGCTGGCAACTTTGGTGTGAATGCTGTCGGGCAACTCGTGCTGGGTTCCGCAACAACGGGCTGGATTCTCGATCCGCCGATCCAGATTCCCGACAACGCGACACAAGTGACCGTCAGCACCGATGGGAACGTACAGATCAGCACCACCGATACGCCAGACCTGACCCAAGTTGGGCAGATCACATTGACCAACTTCATCGATCCTGATGGCTTGTTGAAGATGGGAGATAATCTCTATCGCGAAACGGCCGCCTCGGGGCCTCCGATTGTCGATAACCCGGGGCAGAACGGTTTTGGTGTGATTCAGCAAGGTGCTTTGGAAGCCTCCAATGTCGAGCCCGTCCAGGAACTGATCGACCTCATCACCACGCAACGGGCGTTCGAGCTGAACTCACAGGTCGTCCAAGCAGGCGACCAGATCATGCAAGTCGCTACGCAGCTTCGACGGTAATCAAATCGCTGGGTATAGAAACTCTCTCATGAATCGATATAACCTCCTCACTGTGATCATGGCACTTGCGGCAGTCTTTGTCGTTGGGCAAATTCACGGAGCCGAAATTCGCTTGCGTGAACAAGCCAAAGTCACTGGCAGCCTCCTGCTGCTTGGTGACGTCGCGGATATTCACGCAGCCACCCCAGCTCGTCGGGATGAACTGGCCACCACGCCGTTGATGCCAGCTCCTCCCCAGGACCAACGGGTATTCCTCAGGGTGGCGCAAATCCGTGATCTGCTTGTCAGCCGCGGCATTAGCATGGTCGGTATCAACTTTCGTGGTGCCCCACAGGTTGCGATTGGCGATCGACTCGTTGCCACTCGCCAAGCACCTGAAGTTTCACTGTCTGAACTCCGGCAAAGCCTCGAAGACAGAATCGCACTCCACTTGGCACGGCAGACCGGGCATGCTGACTGGAAGATTGATCTGGTTGCCACCGACAGTTTGTTGAGACGCATTCAAGAAAACTCCTCCAAGCCAACCGTCGCAGGAGGTCATGAGCCATGGATTGGACGGCAACGCTTTGAGGTGCGTCAGGGCGAGACCAAGCTCACGATCATGGCCACCGTTTATCGGATGCAGAATGCCGTGTTCCTTAAACGCAATGTCGAGCGTGGCATGATCTTGCGACCCTCTGATCTGGAAACGAAATCCTATCAGGGGCGTTTGCCGAACAACGCCGTTACCAACGCGAAAGCTGCCATCGGGCAAGAAGCTCGACAAACCTTGCGTGCGGGGACGCTGCTAACTAGCGGGCAAGTGAACCCTCCGCGACTCGTCGAAAAGGGAGAGACGGTCACTGTGTTCGCTCGCACAGGTGGTGTCTTAGTTCGCACGCTTGCCATCGCGCAGCAGAATGGTGCCCTCGGCGAGTTGGTGCGAGTCGAAACCCTCGACGGCGATGATCGCTACGCGGCACGCGTGACCGGACATCGAGAATTGCAAGTGTTCGCTACCGGGGTAAACGCTGGCGAGCTGGCTGCCAACACTCGCGAAGCACTCCTCAATCGCTAATCAATCGAAGAAGTGACCATGAAGACTCATTTCAGAATACTCAGCTGCTTGGCCCTGCTCCTTAGCTTGCTGTCAAACTCGGCGGTGGCTCAAGACGCAAGCCTGCTGCAGCGACCTGTCGTTGGTGCGGAAGCACTGACGCAGCAGAACTCTTCGTTTATTTACAAGGAACTACCCCCAGCCGCGCGTCCACGAGAGCTGCAAAAGAATGACATCATTACGGTAATCGTTGATTACCGAACGCGTATGCTCAGCGAGGGTGATGCGGAGAATCGAAAAACGGCTAGCCTCCTGGCTGTACTAACCGATTGGATTCGGTTTGATGGAAAATCGATTCAACGTGCACCGCAAGCCAACGGCGACCCCTCGATTGGCGGAACACTCAATAGCCAGTATCGAGCAGAGAGTGACGTCGAACTTCGCGACACGTTGACGTTCCGCATCGGTGCCAAGATCGTCGACATCCGCCCGAACGGCAATCTCGTGATCGAGGCCCATTGGAACATCAGAAACAACGAAGAGCACTGGCGGATTTCGCTTACCGGTGTCGTTCGTCGCGAATCAATCCAGCCCGATCGTACCGTCACCAGTGACTCAATCGCTGAGCTAGATGTTGTAAAGAAGGAGATGGGCCAGGTCCGCGACGGTTACTCTCGCGGCTGGGCACAGAAGTGGTACGACAGATTTAAGCCGTTTTAGCTGCCAGCTCTCAGCCGTCAGCTATCAGCTTCCAGTATTCAAACTTTGCTTCCTGATATGAACAAGAAACTACTCATCGCTTCGCTCGCCTTTTTTTCGGCCCTGCTGGGTATTTGTGCCTCGCAAGTTGAAGCTCGTACCGCGTTGCGAAATATTTGCCGCATCAAGGGGCAGGAAGAGAATGTTCTGCGTGGGCTGGGACTTGTCGTCGGTCTGAACGGCACGGGAGAAGCCGGCGATCCGGCGACGATGCGTGCGTTGGCACGGGCGATGGAGGTGATGGGTAGTCCGGTCCCCGAGGCAACGCTCACGGCCAGTGGCAAGAATGAGCTCGCCAAAATCAAGAACGTGGCCATCGTCATGGTGACGGCAACCATCCCCGCTACGGGAGCACGTCGCGGTGACAAGCTCGATTGTCATCTCAGTGCGATCACTGGGAAGAGTCTCGCCGGCGGGCGTTTGGCGTTTGCCGCCTTGCAAGGGCCGAATACTAGGGATCGTCGCGTCTACGCTCTTTGCGAAGGCGATATCATGCTGGATGACGAAAAGCTGCCGACTGTCGCTCGCATCCACAATGGTTGCCAGATGGAAGAGGATGTCTTTACGCCGCTTGAGCAAGATGGCTACGTGACCCTGATTCTAGACCGACACCACGCCAACTTCCAAACGGCCACCGAGGTTGTTGAGTCGGTACGCCGGAGTTTCTCCGATGAGAACGAAGAAATGGTGAAAGCGGTGAACGCGGCCAACATTGTCGTGCAGATTCCCGAGCAGTATCGCGGAGAACCGGTCACGTTTCTCGCTGACCTGTTGGACATCAACGTTTACTCGCCTGAGCCTGAAGCTCGCGTAGTGATCAACCCCCGCTCAGGGAGCATTGTCATTAGTGGTGATGTGACGATCGGTGAAGTGGTCGTCTCGCACAAGAACGTGGTGATCGAAATCACTGAACAGGCGAAATTCGAAGCCATCGGCGACGAACAAGCCCCTAACGCTCGGCTGCAGTCTTTGGTCACAGCGCTCGACTCGTTGAAAGTTCCTGCTGAGGATGTGATCGACATCATTCAGGGAATCGAAGCGAACGGGAAGCTGCATGGGCAACTGATTATGAAATAGCGAGCCGTGTCGTCCTCGACCACTGCCATCAACCATTTCTCAACAGATTCTCAGAACTATGGATATCAACCCTTCACAACTTACTGCTGTTAAGCCACTGCGTGTTACGAGTACGGGTGATGAGCAGAAACTTGAAGCGGCTCGAGAGTTGAAGCAGGCTTATGGCGATTTCATTGGGAAATCGTTCTTCGGCCAACTCATGAAATCGATGCGATCGACGGTTGGTAAGCCGGCCTACTTCGATGGCGGACGGGCAGAAGAGGTTTTTCGCGGGCAGCTTGATCAGACGCTGGCCGACCACATGACCGTTGCCAGTGCCGACAAGATTGCCGACCCAATGTTCCGGCACCAGTTTCCCGAGCATGCTGAGCTTTTGCGTCAAGCTGAGGAGCAGGCTCAGGACAGCTTGACCGATCTGACTGCATTGCAACGCCGCTAGTAGTAGCCCTATCGCTCCGCGATAGGAAAGCAACCGATTGAATAACGACGCACAGCTGAAAAGCCTGCCAGCCATTCATTTTATTCAGCAATTCCTGTCGCCCCAGCGACAGGGCTACTGTGACCTGCCAAGGACGAAACTCTCGTGACCGAATCAGAAAACGCAACGCTACCTCTTGAATCTTCGTGGGATGCCGAGGTCGCGGCGTTGCTGGAGCGACTCTCGACAGCACAGTCCGGGTTGCTTTCGTTGCTAGCATCCAAGCGCGCACTGATCATGCAGAAGGATCATCAGGCTTTGGAACTGCTAGCACCCGAGGAGGCTGCACTGAGCGCCGAGTTGGCGGCTTGTCATCAGCAACGTGAGGGGCTGCTCGCTCGTGCTGCTCGAGAGGGATTGCCGGGAAAAACGCTCACGGACGCTTGCGAAAATCTCCCTAATAAAGCTGGCAAGGCGTTATCGAAACCGCTAGCAGAAGCTCGCCAACGGAGTGAGTTGATACGTCACGAATGCTTAGCGCAATGGGTGATCGTCCAGCGGACCGTGCTGCATTTGTCACAGATGTTGGAAATAGTCGCTACTGGCGGGCGTACGAAGCCGACTTATGACAATGGGGCATCGCAGAGTAAGACCGCGATGCGTGCTAGCAGCGGTTCGTTGATGGACAAGGCTGTCTAGCACACTTTTCAAACCAGCTAGACAAGCACGCAGCGAAAGCTAGTGAATTAGCGTTCGAGAGAATCATTCACTCGCTTGCGTGCCGTGCTTGTATGAATTGACTGTTCGACCATGTCGCTGTTCGGTTCCATACAGATTGCGGGTAATACGCTCAACGCCATGCAGATTGGTCTGCAGGTGGTGGGCAACAATATTGCCAATGCCAACACGCCCGGCTACATCCGCGAGAAGGCGATCTTTTCTCCTGCGCCGACGCAGCAGATTGGGAATCTCACGCTTGGCCTAGGCGTCGAAGTTGAAGCGATTGTCCAGAACCTCGACAAGTTTGTCGTGGATCGGCTGCGTGACGCTGCGGGCGATCGGGCGAGCGCTGATATCCAAGAAAAAGTCTACCGTGACCTCGAAGCAATTCTCGGCGAACTGTCTGACACGGATGTGAGCACTTCGCTCTCGAACTTTTTCAACAGCATCGACGACGTGCTGGGAGAAGATTCGATCCCTGTACGGAATCTGGCTGTGCAAGAAGGAGTGACGCTGGCGACATCGATCTCCACGCTGCACCGACGGGTGAGCGTTGTCGGTAACGACTTCAACCAACAAGTCGAAGACCTGGCTCTGGAGGTCAACTCACTAACCGAAGAAATTCGCGGGCTTAATCTGAATATTGTGGCCCTCGAAGGTGGCGAAGCGGGCACTTCAGAAGCAGGAGCCTTGCGGAGCCAACGGCAAACCGCCCTTGCGCGATTAGGGGAGATCGTTGACCTGACGGTGAACGAGAGCCCGTCGGGTCTCGTGAATCTCACCGTCGGTGGGCAGTTCTTGGTGTTCGAAGGGACACGTAGCGAAGTCCAGGTTGGCTACGAGACGAGCGACGGACAATTGCAGGCGAAGTTGGAGTTTGTGGAAGATGGAAGCGAGTTGCAAGTCACCGGGGGAGAACTGCACGGCATTTATCAGGCTCGTGATGGCATCGTCGGCGAGTTTCTGGGGCAACTTGATAGTTTCGCGGGAGCTTTAGCCAACGAATTCAATAAGCAGTTTTCCAGCGGCCAGGGCCTGAGTGGTTACAAGACCGTGACCAGCACGGAATCAGTCCTCGACGCGACGGTTGCCCTCGATGAGGCGGGCTTAGCATTCACGCCGCAGAACGGGCAGTTCAACCTGTTGCTGCACAATACAGAAACCAACCAGTTCACCCCGCACACGATTCAAGTCGACCTGAATGGACTCGACGGCGACGATACCCTGACGACGCTGGCAGAGAAAATCAACGCGATCGATGGTGTGACAGCGGAAGTCACGGTTGAGAACGAGCTGCGACTCTCCGCTGATTCGGGC
Organism: Lacipirellulaceae bacterium; assembly: GCA_040218535.1. Classification (NCBI taxonomy): domain Bacteria; kingdom Pseudomonadati; phylum Planctomycetota; class Planctomycetia; order Pirellulales; family Lacipirellulaceae; species Lacipirellulaceae bacterium. Next base: position 735,083 of record JAVJRG010000005.1, read on the forward strand.
GATATCGAGCTCGGCTTTCAAAACGATACTAGTGGTGTGTTGGCGGCGCTGGGAATCAATACGTTTTTCACCGGCGATAGCGCTGCCACTCTGGGGGTCAACGAAGAACTTCTCAAGGATGGTTCCAAGTTTGCTGTGTCGCTAGATGGCATCGGCACAAGTACTGAGAACGGCGTGCTGCTTTCTGCGTTCCAGAATCAAGCTCTCGAGGATTACGAAGGCAGCACGATCACCGATCTTTACGATCAGTTGATCAATAGCACGACTCAAGGCTCGACGGTTGCTAGTGCGGTGGCTGATGGACTGCGGAACTTCGAGCAAACCCTTGATGCAAGTGCACAGGCCATCAGCGGTGTCAATTTGGATGAAGAAGCGGTGGATATGATTTTGCTGCAGCGGACCTACCAGGCGGCTGCCAGGTATTTATCGACGCTGTCGGAATTGTTGGATGTCTTGATCAGCATTTAGGAGAGATGGTGAGAGCCGGGATCTGGCTCGCTATTCGTTATGTCCATTCCCATCCCCACATCACGTGCTCCTGGATTGCTGTCGCGAGAGCGACTGGTTCAACAACTTCAAGCGGATCAGCTTGATCTGTTTCGGATTCAGAACCAGATCAGCACCGGCCGGCGGATCAACTTACCGAGCGATGATGCCCCCGCCGCTCTGCGGGCCATTACGCTCCAACGGCTCATTGAGCGGAAGGAGCAACTCGATACGAATATCACTACAGGTAAGACCTTTCTCTCCAATGCCGATACGGTGCTTGGTGGTGCCTCGAATATACTTACAGGCATTCGCGGTGCAGCTTTGGGAGTTGCAGGTACAGACGTCACTCAGGAAGAGAGAGATTCGATTGCCCAAGTAATTGAGCAAGATTTGGCGGGGCTTCTACGCCTAGCGAATTCAAATTTTCGCGGGCGCTATCTATTCGCTGGAGCACAAACCCAGGCCCTCCCCTTCGAGGCTGTCGATGGTTTTGTCCGTTACAACGGCGACGGTGGGGAACTCAGAAACTTCTCGGACATTGATGTTCTTTTTTCATCGAACGCTGCCGGCAGCGAAGTCTTCGGTGCTTTTTCCAGTCAAGTCCAGGGCAGCACAGACCTGAATCCTCAACTTACGGTCGACACGCCGTTGAGCAGTCTGCGTGAGGGGCGTGGTATCAGTCCCAATGGTTCGATCACCGTGTCTGATGGCTCGAATATTTCGGTCGTTGACCTGAGTAACGCGTCGACCATCGGTGACGTTGTGCGATTGATCGAAGCGAGCCCGCCTGAGGGACGCAAGGTGAGCGTCGGGCTGACTTCCAATGGGTTGACAGTTCAGTTGGATACCATCGGAGGTGGCAATCTAACGATCTCGGAATTTGTCGGTGGTAGTGCCGCATCCGAATTGGGAATTCTTGACGAAGCGGGCGTGGGGGTTGGTGTTCTCACTGGAACCGACCTTAACCCCGTGATCTTGCCAACGACGAAGTTGGATGATCTACTCGGCTCGAAAGCGACCGCCCGGCTTATCTCCTCGGGTATCAATAACGATGTCTTGTTGGAAGCGGGGGTGAACGGCTCTTCGTTCAATGGCGCTTCGATCCAACTTGTCGATGACGACTTGTTGAGGGCGTCTTCTGGAATTGCGGCCGGGAATGAATTCGCTGATTTCGATCCGAATGCGAGAGCTTCGAGCGCTTCGCTAAGGCTCAACGGCACCGGTGACGACCTAATCGTCACAGCAAATACGGCTGGAGCGGCTTTCAATGATGTGAGGATCTTTATCAATGGTCAGACAGGCTTAGGCAACGCTGCTCTAGCGACCTACGATGCGGTCAATAAGCGACTGAATATCACGATCGATGATGCGGGGGCAACTACGGCTCAAGAAGTCGTGAATGCGATCAACGGGACGGGCGTCTTTACAGCAACCCATGACAACAGTGTGGAAGGGACCTTCGATCCGGCAGCGCTCATCGACCCCTCGAACATCGCCAATGTGACCGGCGACACAGGGAAGAGCGGCGGCGATGCGAACACCTTGTATGTTCATATTGCAGAAAATGCTTCGACGGCTAATCACGTCATAGCGGCGATCAATGCTGAAGGGACCTTTGAGGCGAGAATCGATCCGCTTGATACGTCCAATCTTGCCCAAGAAGGGACCGGCTTGGTGACGGCCGGGAATGCAGCCACAGCGAGTGGTGGCAGCGGAGAGACGTTGGATTTGACTTCAGGCCTTCGCGTGGTAAATGGTGGAGAGACGTTCAACATCGATTTTACCGGAGCCGAATCCGTCGCCGACCTGTTGAACGTATTGAATACCGAAGAGTACGGGCTGCGGGCCGAGTTGAATGAAACTCGATCGGGTATCAACATCAGCACCCGGTTGGCAGGAACCGATTTTCAAATCGGCGAAAGCGGGGGCATCACCGCGACTCAGCTTGGCGTGCGATCTTTGACTACTGAAACCAAGCTGAGCGAATTGAATTACGGAGTCGGGGTTCCGACGCGTGATGGTGACGACTTTACGATTACTTCGCAGGATGCCCTGGGGGTTGATGTCGTTCTGAACTTCGACGTCTCAGGTGCAAGCACCCTGGGCGACGTGATTGATCTGATCAATACGCACCCAGCAAACAACACAGCAGGCGTTGCGTTACGTGCACGTCAGGCCGCGACCGGAAACGGGATTATCATCGTCGATGACAATCCAACAGGAACCGGGGACATCACCGTGACCGCAGAGTTCGGCAGCCAAGCGGCAGAATACCTGGGGCTGACGGACGAAACCGGCCAACGGGTTAGTAACACCGGGATCCTGTCCGGCAGCGATCAGTTGTTCTTGGAAGCGGACAGTGTTTTCACGACGCTCATTCGTTTGCGCGATGCCTTGGAGGAAGGGGATATTGAGGCGATCGGTCGCGCCGTCAACCAAATTGATGACGATGTCGACCAAGTTTCCTCCTCCCGTGCTACGGTAGGTGCTCGGTTGCAAGGATTGGATGTCACCCAGATCAACCTAGAGGACGAAGAGGTCCAACTACGGGCAGCGTTGTCCGAGCAGATCGACGTCGATCTGGTTGAGGCGATTTCGCAGCTTACCGCACGGCAGACATCGTTGCAGGCGTCCCTGCAAACGACGGCAAATCTATTGCAGTTGTCCTTGCTGAATTTCATCTGAATTCGCAAGCTTGGTTAGCCGTCGAGCTTGCTCGATGTGTGGATTTCTCGTCGAGGAAGCTCGACGGCTAACGATGAGCCTGACTTCCGGTTAGGTAAACTCATCCGGCATTGAGGCTACAAAAAGTATTCAGAGCCGGAACTTTATTCTTTTTTCTGGCCAAATCTCCTTGGCTGCGACGAAGAAACGAACGGATTCCCCAGATAGGGGAGTCGATAGCAGGAAACGACAAACCAGGAAGGTTTGGGCTAGAGACATGGAAGTAAAAACCTCGCGTTTTGGCGTTCTGCGTGTTTTGCCGCAGGACTTGATCACGTTCGAGCAAGGAATTGTTGGATTCCGGGAACTGCGTCGCTGGTGCCTTCTATCCGATGCGGATTGTCCCGCGCTCGGATGGCTGCAGAGTGTCGATTCGCCAGAAGTGGCGCTCGGCATCGTGAGTCCGCGCCGTTTTGTCCCAGAGTATCAACTCCGAGCCGCACGGCAGGATCTTCACGAGTTGCACCTCAAGGCAGAACGCGATGCCCAAGTCGTTGTGATTGTGAGCCGAAGTGAGGAAGGTTTTAGTCTGAATCTACGAGCTCCGATTGTCGTGAATGTTGAGAATCGCAGAGGTTGCCAAGTGGTCTCGCGAGATCCTTTACCAGTGAAACGGCTGATACCGATGCCTCAGGCAGAGCTACGCCGTACAGCCTAAGCCACTTGCAGAGACGAAACCACAAAACCCACCCACAAATCCCCCAAGACTCACTAACGAGTTTTTGCAAACCAGAGTGCAACCGTCCCGGCGGTTGCCAAGGCGGTTGAGCCATGTTGGTACTATCAAGACAACGCGACGAGAGCATCATCATCGGCGACAACGTCGTCATCACGATTGTTGACGTGCGTGGTGACAAAGTGAAACTGGGCATCGACGCTCCGCAGGAGATCCCAGTGCATCGTCGAGAAGTGTACGAAGCGATTCGTCGCGAGAACGAGCAAGCCGCGAAGCTTCGCCCTGACGAAGTTCGCACGCTCAATAAAATCCCTAAAAGCGAGCGTTCTTAATTCATCCTGAATCCGATCAGCCCTATGCATAGGCTACGGGCTACAAGCGTTTCTCTCGTCATTCTGACAGCGTGCTCTCATCACGGCTAAACACGCCTACACTTGGGCTAACCGCAACTCTCGCAACGCTTTATGTCGGACTGTAACGGTTCTAGCAGTCAGTCGTTTGAACGATTGAAAAAGCTAGCAAGTTGAGCCAGGTCGCCCTAACGCTCCTATCTTAACAGGACGATTTAGCACCGTAGACGATCCGCTTTTGCCGCGAATGCCCACCCTCCCCCAGTTTGGTGAGTATTCAATAGGCGACGGGGCCGAGGCGGAAAATTTACGAAATGAAACGCGCATGTCGCATATTTGCGACCTACGGTTTTAGGTCCGATTTTCCGGCGCAGCCCCCGACAGAGGGCGAGGATGCCGAGGATCGTCGCGATTGCCTTGCAACAAGGCGGTCGCCCATAGCGGTGAAAACTGCGAGGCAAGGTCCTCGGCGCCGTACGAAAGGTCAACCAATCACCTCCGACGACTGCTCCCCGCAGCAACGAGATGAAAAGTTGACAGACGAATCATTTTCACGACAGGGGTGTAAAGCACAATGTCAAGAATTAACACGAACGTAAGCTCGCTCGTGGCCCAAAACACTTTGGGTCGTTCGAATGCGGGCCTGAATGAAGCCCTCACACGGTTGTCCACCGGTTTGCGGATTAACACCGGTAAGGACGATCCTGCTGGTTTGATCGCTAGCGAAAACCTGCGTAGCGACATTACTGCGATCCGTCGTTCGATCAGCAATACGGAGCGAGCCGTTCAGGTTATCGCTACCGCTGATAGCTCGCTGGGTCAGGTTAGCTCGCTGTTGAACGACATCCGTGGTCTGGTCACTGAAAGTGCCAACGCGGGTGCTCTTTCTGATGAGCAAATCGCTGCTAACCAGTTGCAGCTTGACAGCTCGCTGGAAGCGTTGAATCGTATCGCTCAAACCACCACGTTCCAAGGTCGCCGTCTGCTTGACGGATCGTTGGACTTCATCACTTCGGCAGGAGCGAACTTCTCGAACGTCTCCGACCTGAAGATCGATCAAGCAAACCTTGGTGCGACCGGTTCTGTTAGCGTAGACATTCAAGTCACGACTGCCGCGACCCAAGCCCAGGTCGACGTCGCCAACATTCCAGTTACGGCTACTGCAGTTGGCTCTTCGACGAATGGCGTTACCTCAAATACGGAAGTGGACGTCGTATTTGACATCGGGCTTTCGGGTGACACGCTTACTGTTACCGGTGCTGCTGGTGAGGGTGATACCTACAACGGCATCACAGGCATTGCGGTTAACTTCGGCCAAGCTGGTGCCGCCGCGTCTTACAACTCCGGCACTGGCGTTCTGACCGTCGACGTAACACAGGCTGATGGTGTTGCTACTACGAATGACATTGCTGCTGCGATTGCAGGCGAAGCTGAATTTGCATCGGCTACTGGTGGCTCTGTTGCTACGGTGAGTGCCGCTCAGGTTACCGCTTCGACCACATCTGTCACTACTGATGGCCGTGACGCTGGTTCGTCAACGATCTCGCTTGTGTCGTCTGATATCAGCGTTGATGCAGACGGAGCCACAGTTACGTTCGTAGAGTCAGCGGCAGTGACAACGACTGCTCCTACTGCAGCAGTTGATGGTAGCGGAAACCTGACCATTACAGTAAACGACACGGGCGTCACGGCACTCTCGGCGGTTGTAGCAGCGATTGATGCCGAGGGAACCTACGATGCGACATTGGCCGTTGGTTCCGGTGATGGCAACTACAATGGCGCCACTGAGACTGAGCCGACTTTCGCAGCATTCAGTGGTTTTGTTTCGGCCGGTGGTCTTGAGAACGATGTTGTTCTCGAAGTCTCTGGCTCAAATGGTTCAGAAGTTCTGAGCTTCGGTGCCAACACCGACATCAGCGACGTTGTTCAAGGTATCAACCTTGTTAGCGATGCCACTGGTGTCACGGCAACTGCCAACGGCACAACCCTTGAGCTGACCTCCAGCACCTACGGTAGCGATTCGCTTGTCGACATCAATGTCTTAAGCGAAGGTACAGGAGCCACTGCGGCTGGTACCTTTACTACCGCAATCGCTGACGGACAGCGTGCTGTCGGTACCGACATTGTCGCCACGCTCAACGGTGTTGTTGCAACAGGAGATGGCAATAACATCTCGATCAACACTGCTTCACTTGATCTTCAAGCGACGCTGACTGCCGGCTTCACCGGTACAGCCAGCTTCTCGATCACCGACGGTGGTGCTCTGTTCCAACTAGGCCCTGACGTGGTAAGCAATCAGCAGGCTCGTCTGGGTATTGGTTCGGTGAACACTGCCCGTTTGGGTGGCTCAAGCGGTAAGTTGTTCCAGCTCGGTACAGGTGGTACCGCCGCTCTGGCAACTGACGCCAATACGGCTGCTCAGATCGTTGAAGAAGCGATTGACCAAGTGACGGGCCTTCGTGGTCGACTCGGTGCGTTCCAACGAACGACGCTTGAGACGAACAAGAACGCTCTTAATGACACTTTGGTCAACCTGACTGAAGCGGAGAGCACTATCCGCGATGCGGACTTCGCCGAAGAATCTGCCGCTTTGACGCGGGCTCAGATTCTGGTTCAGTCTGGTACGACGGTCCTCTCGATCGCCAACCAGAACCCGCAGAACGTCTTGGCTCTCCTCCGATAAACTCGGATACGAGAAGCCAGGCCGCTTAAGCGGTAACGATAACGCAAACCGGCCTGTCATCCTCGGATGGCGGGTCGGTTTTTTCATGCGCGGATTTGTGGGAACCAGCTCAGATAGACTCTAGCGATCAGGCAATTCTCGCCGATAGCACCGATAGGCCTAGTTTCTAGGTTCAGCGAAGTGGCTGCGCGCGGCGGCAGACGGCCAATTCGTAACCTAGGATTGAGATGGCTGACGTGCCCAGCGGCTCTCAGTTCCCGCCCGAACGACTGCTTCCATCCTTCCGTGCAGTTTCAATTAAAAGTAACGATTGCGTCCTATGGGTCGTATTACTTCCAACGTAGGTTTGATCACCGGTCTGCCGATCACCGACACGGTTGATCAGTTGATGAGCGTAGCGGGTCGTCCGCGCGACCTCTTGCAAGCGCGCACGCAAGATCTGTTGTCACAACAAGGGGCGATCAACACGCTAAGCACGCGATTGGCGAGCTTCGAGTTCTCCATCAATAAACTCAACTCGCTAAGCGTCTACCAAGCACGCGATACGGTATCGAGCGATGAAGAAAAACTGACGGCTTTTGTCCCTTCTGGGGTCACTCCGCCTGCGGGTGAGTTTCTCCTGCAGCCCGTTAGAGTCGCTTCTTCGCACCAAGTGATTAGCGATCGCTTCGAGGATCTCGAAAGCGAATTGGGCAGCGGAAGTTTCACGCTGCGATTTGGTGGGTTCGTCGATAAGGGGATTTCTCTCGAAGAACTCAATGCAGGGGCCGGTGTCGAGCGTGGCCAGATCCAGATAACCGACCGCAGTGGTGATCAAGCGGTTATCGATTTGAGCTTTGCTCTTTCGATCGACGACGTGGTTGAGACGATCAATGCAAGCACAGAGATCGACGTCACTGCTAGTGTTGCTGGAGATACGCTCGTACTCGCCGACTCCTCAGGCGGCGTGGGAAACCTGAGTGTCGCTGAAGTTGGAGGAGGAACGACCGCCGCCGATCTTGGGCTTGGCTCAATCAATGTAGCTGCCGACACGGCTACCGGAGCGGATGTCTTCACGCTCTACGACGACACAAAGCTAACGTTCCTGAACGATGGCAACGGGGTTCGACTTTCCGCCGCGGGAAGTACGGACTTGACCGTCAACCTGTCGGACGGCTCCGATCCGATTGAAATCGATCTCGGCACAGCAACCGATTTGGGTGAGGTCGTTGACCTGATTAACGCGGCCTCGCCGGGAAACCTATCCGCGACGATTTCTGCTGACGGCAATCGGCTCGAGTTATCCGATCTGACCGCTGGGGGCGGGACCTTCACCGTGGAGAGTGCTGACGGAAGTAGCGCTGCTGAGGACCTTGGAATCGTTTATTCCGATACCGGAGCGACCGTTACAGGCGAGCGGCTCGTCTCCGGGTTGGCCGACACGTTGGTTTCAAGTCTCAACGCAGGTGCCGGGGCGACGCTGGGTGACATCACGATCACCGATCGCGACGGGACAAGTGGGCTTGTCGATCTAAGTTCAGCGGAAACCTTGGGCGAGATCGTCGACGCGATCAATGCTGGAGGGGCGGATGTCACGGCTTCCGTCAACTCGGCTCGCAACGGCATCAGTATCGTCGACAACACTGCTGGAGTCGGGAATCTCACGATTGTCAACAGCGATGCGAACGAGACGGTTGAAGCCTTGGGGATCGGCATCGACGATGCGGTCAGCAGCGTGAACAGCGGGACGCTTAATCGCCAGACCTTCAGCGAAGCGACATTGCTCTCTTCGTTGAATGGTGGCGAAGGGGTCACCCTCGGTGATATTCGAGTCACCGATAGTGACGGTGTGACGAGTGCGGCGGACTTAAACAATCCCGGCTCGGAAGCAGTCACGGTGGGCGACGTGATTGACGCGATCAATGCCCTTTCGACTTCTGTGACGGCGCGGATTAACGACACCGGCGATGGCCTGCTAATCATCGATGAAGGAACGGGTACCAGTTCGTTGGGTCTCGAAGACATCAGCGGCAATATCGCCGAGTCGCTCCGCTTGACCGGTGGCACCGAAACTCGCGACATCAATGGCGAAGATACCCAGGTAATCGACGGCACAGCCGTGAAAACGATCGATGTCAGCAACCTCACCACGACTGGTGAGAGCATTTTGCTGGAAGATCTCAACAACGGTTCTGGCGTCGCCCGTGGGTCGTTTCAGATTGCTGACTCCGATGGCGGAAATGTTATTGCGATCAACCTCTCTGAGGGTGAGTCCGGCGTCACCACGGTCGGGGAACTGATCGACACAATCAACGCTAAGGCATCCGCCTTCAATGTCGGAGTGACGGCATCGATCAATAGCGCCGGGACCGGAATCCTACTAACCGATACAGCGGGTGGTACTGAAGGCTTATCCGTCACCGCGTTTAACGATTCAAGCGTTGTTAGCGATCTCCGGCTCGATCAACCGGTGACCACCGTTTCCGGTCAGCAAACGATCAACGGTCTGGGGACTTTCGACGCCGGCAATTCCGCACAGCAAGGGCTTGAGGCACTCGCCGCGCGAATCAACGATTTGGATGCGGGCATCACTGCGTCGACGGTGTTCGATGGCATTGGCTACCGGCTTTCGATTATTGCTGACGAGTCGGGAGCAGCTAACGAGCTACTGATTGACACAGGCTCCACCACGCTAAGCTTCACTGAAATTTCCAAAGCCCAAGATGCCCTGCTGGCCTATGGCGGATTCGCGGGAGCTTCCGGAAGTATTCTCGTCAGTTCGAGTGACAATGAATTTGAAGGGATTGTCGGCGGCGTCGATGTCACGGTGAAAGAAGCGAGCGAGACGCCAATAACCATCTCCGTATCCAAAAGTGATACCGCACTTGTCGATGCCGTGGGCGACTTGGTTTCTGCCTACAACGCGATCCGAGACGATCTCGACCAACTAACCGACTTCAACGAAGATGATCTTAGCACCGGGCTTCTGTTCGGGACGAATGAGGCATTGCAGGTTGACCTAAGTCTCTCACAAACGATAACCGCAAGGTACTTCGGCGTAGGCGACTTTCAAGCACTTGAAGAGATCGGCCTCTCGGTCACACAAGACGGCAAGTTAGAACTAGACACGCAGCAGCTACAAACCGCCTTCGCCGATAATCCTGGCAGCATCGAACGTCTCTTCACCGACGAGGAGAACGGCATCGTTGCCCGACTTAACAGAGACCTTGATCGGCTTTCGGGCGAGGATAACTCCCTCCTGGATCGCCGTGTTGAGTCCCTGCAGCGTACGATCGACTCGAACAACACAAGGCTCGAACAGTTTGAAACTTCGCTCGAGCGTCAACGAGAAAGGCTGCTGCTTGAGTTTTTCCAGCTTGAGCAAGTGATATCGAGTCTGCAGCAAAATCAGTCTGCATTAGCCAGTCTGCAACCCCTCCCGCCGTTAGTGAGCGCAAGTAGCTCTTAAACTTGATTACTCCCTCCAAGCCCAGATCTATCCCCGCCATGTCTCAGAATACCCAAGCTCAATACCTTAATTCCAAAGTGACAACAGCCTCGCAACCGGAACTTCAGTTGATGTTGTTCGACGGTGCTTTGCGTTTTGGTACGAAGGCACGTAAGGCGTGGGCAGAGACGATGGACCATGTCGAGACGGAGCGCTACCTGGGGCGTGCCTTGGACATCATCGAGGCAATCGTGATGGGTGTCTCTGGAAGCCAAGAGCCTGTTGCTAAGCAGTTGGAAGAGCAGTACGCCTTCCTCTTCCGGGAGATCGCGGCGAGTCGGATCAACAACGATCTGAAGCGGTTCGACAAAGCGATGACGCTACTCGCCTATGAGCGAGAAACTTGGAAAATGGCGTGTGATAAGTTGGCAGCCGAGACAGTTGGCGACCAGCCAGCTTCCACCCAGCGTGTTCCGACGCCGCATCTCAGCACGGCACCGGCTGCAGCCGGTGAGCCGGCGCAGAGCTTCTCCTTTCAAGCGTAGCTCTCGATTGACTGCGGTATCGACTCAGTTAGCCGTTCGTTGAGCTAGTGAAAAGCTCCCTAGGCCTTGCGGTTAGTCATGGAGAGCAATCGCGTCCTGGCTCTAGCGAGCCAATGATTGCTGCTTTATCATTAGTCGGTCCTGAATCTCCCTCAGCAATCCAACCGAGGCCCCTCGTGTCGAGTACCGAAACCAAACAGCTAATTCGCGTTGGCCATAGCCCCGATCCTGACGACGCATTTATGTTTCATGCGCTGGCGAACGAGTGCATCGAGACCGAAGGATACCACTTCACACACGAGTTGGTCGATATCGAGATGCTGAACCAACGGGCATTCACGGGCGAGTTGGAGCTCACCGCTGTCAGCATTCATGCGTACGCTTTTCTGCACGACAAGTATCTGTTGTGCTCCTGCGGAGCGAGTATGGGCGATGGCTACGGTCCGATGGTAGTGGCTCGTGACGAGTGCAGCGTTGAGGACTTGAAAACACGAACCATTGCCGTGCCTGGGAAGTTGACCAGCGCATTTCTCTCACTGCGGATGTGCTTGGGCGAAGACTTTGATTACGTCCTGGTTCCCTTTGACGAGATTCTCAACGCCGTTGAAGCCGGTGAGTACGACGGCAAAAAGATCGAAGCGGGCCTGATCATCCACGAAGGCCAACTCACCTACGGCGATCAAGACCTGAAGTTGATCGTCGACCTTGGCATCTGGTGGGGCGAACTCACCGGCGGTCTGCCTTTGCCGTTGGGGGCGAATGCGATTCGGAAGGACCTGGGCGAGGCGGTCATTAACGATGTCCAAAAGCTGCTTCATGAGTCAATCGACTATGGCTTGAAAAACCGCCAAGAGGCCCTCGACTATGCTCTGCAGTACGGTCGCGACTTAGACAACGCGAAGGCGGACAAATTTGTCGGGATGTACGTCAACGATTGGACGCTCGACTTTGGCCCCAAGGGACGCGAATCGGTCGCCAAGTTCTTAGCAATGGGGCACGAGCAAGGAATTCTTCCTGAACTGGTCGTTCCCGAGTTCGTTGATCTGTAGCAAAATGAAGCGTGTGGTAGTCTTGTACAGACTCCTGTACTTCACACTCGCCCGTTTTGCTCATTATGCCCAAAGCCTGGCAACAACTTCTGCACAAGCACGTCTCGGAGATCGCGGTCGATCTGGTTGAGATGCGACGCGAATTGCATTCGCACCCTGAACCAAGCGGCTCCGAACTACAGACGAGCCTGCTTTTGTATCAGCGGCTCGAATCACTAGGACTGTCCGTGACGATGGGCCCAGAGGGCTGTGGGGTGCTCGCGGATAATCGTGAGCCTGATCTCGACCAACGAATCGCTTTCCGTGGCGACATTGATGCTCTGCGAATTCAAGATGAGAAGACGGTTGCCTATCGCAGCCAAAATGCGGGCATTATGCATGCTTGTGGACACGACGCGCACGCGACGATCGCTTATGGGGTCGCAGCCGCATTAAGCAAATTACAGGAAGCTGGCGACTTGCCTTGGCCGATCAGTTGGCGAGCGATTCTGCAGCCCGCGGAGGAGACGGCCACGGGGGCGAAAGCAATGGTCGCAGCGGGAGCCCTCAAGGACATTGCCGCGATCTTCGCGCTGCATGTTGACCCGGTACGCCCGGTCGGGACGATTGGCATCCGCACCGGCGCACTGACCGCCAATTGCGATGCGATTAAGTTCGTCGTCAAAGGGCAGGGCGGCCACGGGGCTCGCCCCCACGAGTCGAAAGACCCGATCGCCGCCACCGCGCTACTTGTGAATTCGTTGTATCAATTCGTCCCCCGTGCCAACGATAGTCTCGATGGCACGGTCCTGTCCATCGGCCGAATTGCGGGCGGTGAGAATCCAAATGTCATTCCCGATCACGTTGAAATCGAAGGAACTCTGCGTACGTTGGATGCTCAAGTCCGGCAGAAAGCGATCGACCACATTCATCAGGTGCTACGCGGCGTGGAGGAAATTACCGAGACCCGGATCGAGATGACGTTGCCTGTAGGGACCCCATCGGTGATGAATGATTCGGCGGTGACGAAGCTCGTTGAATCCGCTGCCGCGTCAATTCTTGATTGTAGTCAGATTCAGACGATCAATCGCCCGAGCATGGGGGGAGAAGACTTCGCCGACTATCTGGGAAATTGTCCAGGGACCATGTTCCGTCTGGGGACGCGAAAAGATGCCGGCGATCCAACTTTGCTGCATACCTCGTTGTTTGATATTGATGAGGCTGCGTTGCCGATAGGTGTTGAGATCATCGCACATGCTGTCATCCTAGCCTGTCATCCGCAAGATGGCATGCTTGGGGCATAGAATACTCCAAGTTTGAGTCTGACGATGTTGACGAAGCAACCCACTTAGCACGGTGTAGCCACGATGCCTAAACTCTCTTTTCGCTCGAACCCTGAGCCTACGATTGGTATCGAAATTGAACTTGGCATCGTTGATGAGGAGACGATGGAACTCTCCAACTCGTTCGAGCAGATTGCCGGACGACTTCCCAAAGGTGAAATAGAATGTTTCAAGCCCGAGCTGATGCAGTCGGTCATGGAGCTAAACACGGGCGTTTGCAAAACGATTGCCGAAGCTGACGAAGACTTGCGAACAAAGTTGCTCTTAGTTGAAAAAGCGGCTCAAGAAACTGGGAATCGTCTTTGGTGGGGGGCGACGCATCCTTTCTCGCATTGGTCGGATCAGCGTGTGACTCCCAACGAGCGTTATCACGGCCTTATTGAGTCGCTGCAGGATCTGGCACGACGGCTGATCACGTTTGGCTTGCACGTGCATGTCGGCGTGGATTCCGGCGACAAGGCCGTCATGGTGTGTGATCGCATTCTGAGGCACTTGCCGACGTTGTTGGCGCTCTCCAGCAGTAGTCCCTACTGGATCGGGCGCGATACGGGGCTCGCGTCGATGAGATCGAAGGTCATGGAGGGACTACCGACGGCCGGTTTGCCTACTCTGATGCGGAACTGGAGCGAGTATGTCTGGCTCGTTCGCCACATGGAAGAAACGGGTTTCATCAATACGATCCGCGAAATTTGGTGGGATGTCCGTCCGCATCATAACTTCGGTACAGTGGAGGTGCGCGTCTGCGACATGCCGGGCAACTTGGAGGACACGCTCAATATCGCCGCCTTAGTGCAGTGCTTAGTGAAGGCTCTCTCAAACGAAATCGATGAAGGAGCTTATCAGCACGATTGCCACCCGATGATGGTTGCTCAAAACAAATGGCGAGCCGCCCGCTTTGGGCGCGAGGCCCAGCTTGTGGACTCTTACTCTTTTGAGGTCAATTCAGTCGCCACCGTTACCCAGCGGCTCTGTGCTCAGCTTGATCCAATTGCCCAGGAGTTGAACTGTTCAGACTACCTAGCGCGCTGTTCGAAGATGGCGCAGCAGCCAAGCTGGGCGAGTCGGCAGCGCTCATTAAGCGAAGGTTTGGCGGATCAAGTCGCAATGGTGAGACAACTGACCGACGAGTCGCGGATTTCTTAGCATGCTTGGAGGTACGGATGAGCAGATGACTTGCGCTTCCAGCTTGCTTCAAGCCATCTTATTTAGCCAAAACCGAACTACTTAAAATACGGGGGCTCTTCACCAGGCTTCCACTTGATATTGCAACCGAGGCTCGCGATTTGCCCTTCAGGTGCGGGTTCTCCAGCTAGCAACGCATCCAGCGCTCCTCGCAAGTCTTCTCCCGTCACGGGAATACCGCTGTCTGGGCGGCTGCTGTCGAGCTGGCCGCGGTAGTACAGCTTTTGCTCGCCGTCGAACAGGAAGAAGTCGGGCGTGCAGGCGGCTCGGTAGGACTTAGCCACTTCTTGTGTTTCGTCGTAGAGATACGGGAACTGGTAGCCGCGCTCTTCCGCTTCGGCCACCATTTGCTCCGGCGAGTCGGCTGGGTAGTTAGAGACGTCATTCGAGCTGATGGCAACCACAGCCACACCTTTCTGCAAATACTCGGCACCCAGCAAAGCGAGTTGGTCGGCCACATGCTTGACGTAGGGGCAATGGTTGCAGATGAACATCACGAGCAGCCCCTTTGCATTTTGGAAATCCGCGTTGGAGACCATCTTTCCGTCGACGTTGATGAGCGAAAAATCGGGGGCACTGGTGCCAAGTGATAGCATGGTGCTGGGGGTGCGAACCATCTCGAGAACTCCTCAAAACTGACGGAAATACGTGGTGCCAAATGGTCCTTGATTATTACGCACCATGGCTAACGGGCAATCGGCTAGCAGGGATTCTCTGCATTGCCGGTTCTTCGTCGGCTGAATCCCCCGGCGACGCGTTGACAGAAACGCCATGCAGTCCGATAATCTGCCCTTCGCTGGGATCGTCCGGCTAGGAAGGCTGGAGGAGCTTTGAGCCCCTGCAGACCCTGCCGAACCCTTTCCTAAGTTAACACGTAGATAAATCTAACGACGGGGCTTTATTGCTAGCCAAGCCAGCTAGAAGTGCCGTCTCAGCCAGATTTTTTTGAGAAAGAGGCCAGTCATGGGCGTATTGGAAATCACCGACGAGAACTTTGAGAGCGAAGTTGCTCAATCCTCTGAGCCCGTGTTGCTCGATTTCTGGGCCCCGTGGTGCGGACCTTGCCGCCAGATCGCTCCCGTGGTCGAGGAACTCGCAGGCGAGAATACCGGCTCGGCCAAGGTGGCGAAGCTGAACGTCGACGACGCGCCCAACGCAGCACAGAACTACGGCGTGAGCAGCATTCCCACCATTATGGTTTTCAAAGATGGTGAAGTGGTCGATCGTTTCGTAGGCGTCCAGCCAAAGGCCCGCCTGCAAGAGGCGATTGATGCCGCCAAGGGTTAGAGCACGGCTTAACCATCAAACAATATCGTAAGCCCGCTGCGAGCTAGAGTTCGCGGCGGGCTTTTTTCTTGCTCGTCTGGTAAAACGACCATGCTAGCATTGCTCGCTTGAAAAATCGTCGTAATCAACAAAGTTTACCAAGCGACCTAGTCGATGAAGAAGACAAGGTGGACGGTGCGCAGGTGGCTGCGCATAACGCTTGATCGAGCGACAAGAGAGCTAGCGATGGCAACTGAACCTAACCAATCAGCCGAGGTCTCCGACGGAAAGACTTCCGCAGAGTTACGCATCGACGACGCCCATCCCATGCGTCACACGGATGAGGGGACAGCGGTCGCAGCTCCTGCGCTCAAGGTGCCTCAAACGGCAACTGTCGGCGCTGAAGGTTCTCTCTCGCCGCTGCCTTTGAATTCTGGCGAGGACAATGATGCGCCGGCTCGCAAGCCAAAGCTCATCGGATCTCCTCAGTTGCTGGCCCAACACGCGGCTGATTTGGCAGATCGCCTTCAGCAACAACTCAGCGATGTTGACCGACGCGAATCACGCTTGAATTCGCAGGAAGCAGAATTCGATACGCGCATACGCAACGCAAGATTATGGATCGAAGATCGCGAGAACGAGCTTCGCGAACGCGAAGAAAAGGCCTGTCAGCACGAAGAGGAACTTAGGCAAGAGCGGGAAGCCGCCGAGGAGCTACTTACTGAGGCCGACGGTCTTTCTGAACGGCTCGCAGAGGTAGAAGCTCGCGAGCAGAAGGTCACCAAGCTGCAACTCGAGCTCGAAATAGCTCTCACGGAACAGCAGACCAAGAACGATGCTCTCGATTTCCAGCGAGCCGCCTGCCGTACGAAGGAAGAGGAATGTGAGACGGCACGTGCTCAGTTCGAGGAACGTCAGCGTGAGCTCGATCAAAGGGAAGCTGCCTTCTATGTCGAACAGGAACGGCATGGCGAGCAACGATTGGCCTTGGACCGGGTTCAGGAAGCGATTCTTGAGCGCGAGACCGATCTAACGAAACGGGAAGCTTTGCTCGCGAAAACAGAAGAAGACTTGAAGCAACAGGCGAGTGAGGCAGAGTTTCAGCGGGCCGAGTTCCAGCGAGAAGTCAAGGAGCAAGAGGAGCGATCGAGTGAGTTGGAGGAGGCGAAGGAGCGTCTACTGGTAAGGCAGCGTGAAATCGAAACCGCAATCGAACGATTCGAGCGGTTAGGAATCGTGGAAGAACGAGTCTCCCAGCTTGATCAGCAGGCGGCTGAGTTTCAGATGCGGAGCAAGTATCTGGATAATGCTGAGGCACTGTTGGCTGAGCAGCATCAACAACATGCGGCAGAAGTTGAAAGCTTTCAATCACACCGTTGCGAGTTCGAATCGCGAGTTTTGCGTGAGCGTCGTTCGATCGAGCAGGAGCGAGAAGCCCTTCAGCGAGACGCCGACGCACGGACGGCTGAACTCGATCTTCGCTCGGCAGAACTTGATCAGAGGCAGCAAGCGTGCGAGCTGCTTTCTGCGGAGCTCAGAAAAACGCAACGCGAAGCATTGGAGATGCGACTCGCTACCGAAGAAACTTGGCAGCAATTGCAGGGAGTTCTCGCTCCTGCAACGCTTACCCGATCAATAGCGATCGTTCGAGGTCGAATTGCCGATCACTTCCAGCTTGCTGCCGACGAAGTCACAGCCCAGCGAGAGAAGTTGGAAAAGCTACGCATCGAACTGAATGAGCAGCATGATCGCCTCAGTGAACGTTCGAGAGAACTGCAACGGTGGTCCCAAATCAGGGAGAAAGATCTCGAAGAGCAAGCGGCTCGGTTGGTTGCTAGAGAGCAAGAACTGAACGAACAGGCCCGTAGCTTCGAGCAGCAACTACAAGGTTGGGAAACCGAGCGAAAGCAGTTTCGCGACGAGAAGCAGCAGCTATTGGCAGAACTCCGCCATGCCGAGTTGCCGGAGAACTGTTCTAGAGCGGCTTAGCTCAAATACAAATCACTTGCTTGCGCTTCGTGCTTGTATTGTAGCTTCTAGCTTGCGACGGCAACGGTTTCCGTTTCCTCGCTCGATTCTTCTACCGGCTCTGCTTCTTCGACAGCTTCGGCTTCACCGGGGGAGACCTCGCCAGGCGAGACTTCTTCGACTTCCTCACGCAGCGACTTCCGTGGCGTTACCTTCTGTCCTGCAGTCATTTGACGGGCTCGTTGCGAGATGGCCATCGCTGCCTTGATTTGCTGGCCACTGAAATAAGGATGACGAACAGGGTGCCGGACTGTGCCGGTTAACTTCGATGCAAGTTGGTCCCAGCTCATGTCGTTATTGAGATGCCAGATGGCTGCTTGGGCTGCACCTGAGGGAAGTTCTCCGTCGCCGAAGGCTTTCACAACCGCGATCACTTCAGGGCGATCGATAAAGTTCTCGATGGGGCGAATCTCGTAAGGCTTGCTCGAGCTTGGGTCACGCTTGCCGTGTTCTAGGCAAAGCAGGGGCACATCCACACGCGTAATCTTCTCGGGAGGAATATTAAACCCGCCGCCGCGTCCGCCACCTCGTCCACCACCGCGACCGCCGCCGAATCCGCCACCGCCGCCACCAACTTGTTGTTGACCGCCACCGCCGCCCCCAAAGCCGCCGCCACCGCCTCCGAGCCCTCCGCCACCGCCGCCGAACTGAGCGAGGACGGGGACGCCGATAAAGGCGTCAGGAATTGTGACGTTCAGAGGTTGATCGGTGCGATTGGTCATCACGATGCGTCCCTTGCTGGCACTACGCGCGACGAACTTCACGTCGACGAGGTCTTGATCCATCGCGTCGAAAAGATCGACCGGTTTTGATGGGTCAGCGTCGGTTGTGTCAGCTTTAGCGGCACCACCGGGTGCAGCTTTCGCCATCGGCAAACCACCTGGCATCGTTTCAACGACCAGCAAAGCCGCGAGGGTGAGCATCGGGAGGATTCGGTAAGTTCGCATTCTCATCGTTCCTAAACCTAGACAAAGGTTTTTGCGGGTGGAAGTTCCGACTAGTTAGCCAGCGATTGTGATCGAGGTTCCTGGCAAAGTGACCGCCTGGGCACCGAGATTCTGCCAGTTGGCCGTATACCCAGCATAAACAGAGCAGGCGGGAAATCCAAGCAAAAGCCTTGGTTTCCAGTAGGTCTGGGAGCCCTCGGCACCTGCCCGGGCCGCTGGTGCGTGTCATAATGGTTAGACCGGCCAAGGCCTCTCGCCGCGTTCTGAGTTTGCGAATCCCCGACGAAACTAGGTCGATTTCCCGTGTCCAGCGTTGCCGTACAGCCTGCTTCCCAGAATCAAGCAGCCCGGGATGGCTCGACTCGCAGGGTTTGGATTATTTCCCCGTCCTGGGATTTGCTTTACCTGGTGGCAACGCCGGTATTGATCATCCCGCTGGTGATCCTGGCTCGAAACCGTTGGTCGCCCGAGGCCGTCTCCCTAGCCGTTATTTCCTTCGCTTCGCTCGGCCATCACTTGCCCGGTTTCATGCGAGCTTATGGGGATCGAGAGCTCTTCTCACGGTTCCGTTGGAGATTTCTGCTTGCTCCGCCCTTGTTGTTTGCACTGGCTTTGCTTTTCTCTCCACCCGACTGGCTGGCAAGAGGATTAGGGCTTCCTTGGACGCACCTACACGGGCTCGAATTGATTCTCCTCGTGTGGGGCACTTGGCACGGACTGATGCAGACTTACGGCTTCATGCGCATCTACGATGTGAAGCTCGGAGAAACCGCCAGCCGCGAAGCTCGCCTCGATCATGCGCTTTGCTTGGTGATCTTCATCGCGGGCGTTGTGTTTAGCGACTCGCGAATGTTTGGCATTGCCAACGCAATGTGGCAAGCAGGGCTTCCTGTGTTTGGGCCGGAATGGTTGAACGGCGCCCGTTGGGTGGCAGGTTCTGCGGGAGCAATCGTTGGTGTGTTGTATCTGTTGAATCTGGTAACTCGCTGGCGTGGCGGACGACCGCTGAATTTCGCCAAGCTCTTGCTTGCTCTGACCACGGGTGGGTTTTATTGGTACACCGGGCTGCTCTCAACGAACCTGCTGATCGGTCTCGCGATGTTCGAGATCTACCACGCAGTCCAGTATTACGCGATCGTGTGGATCTACAATCGACGGCTCTTTGAACGAGCGGGCGAACGCTTCGGCTGGCTCGGCTTTTTGTTCCGCGATCGCTATACGATGTTGGGCATCTACCTGGCTTTGATCGCGGCTTACAGTTCGATTCGTTACTTCACGGGCGACGCCAGCAGCTACATTTACACGAGCGACGGCAACAATGCCTATCAACTGCTGTTCGCGTTGTTCGTCACTTCTTCTCTGCTGCATTTCTACTTTGATGGATTCATCTGGAAAGTGAGCGACCGCCGGACGCAAGCGAACCTTACGGACGAAGACGGTACGACTTCGCGGCTCGAGCTTTCAGTTCCCGCTGTCAAGCACGCTGCCAAATGGTCGATCTTTGTCGCATTAGCGGCAGGTCTGCTGTGGAGCGAACGAAAAATCTTGCGTGCCGAAACGCATCAGCGCGAGCAGGCGGTTCGTGAAGGGCTGATGGAACTCACGCCCGAACTCCCGGAGGCAAAGATACTTAATAGTCGTAATGCGTTGACAAATGGACAGATAGAGCTAGCAGCTAAGTTGGCTGATGAAGTGGTCGAAATGCGCCCGCACTCCAGCGAACTTCATGTAGAAGCCGCTTCTGTTTTCCTAGCGGCTAAGCGTAACGACAAGGTACTGGAATTACTGGAACCGCTAATTGCACGCAACTCCAACCAGTGGAAACCAGCAATCGACCTGGCTTATGCCTACGAGCGATTAGGAGAATCACACAGGGCTGAAGAAACACTCCTAGAAGCTATTCGTCGGCAGCCGAACCGTTTGGAACCGCCGCAATATTTAGCCGAGTTTTATCGCCGACAGAATCGCCTATATGATGCGTTCAAGCAACTTCAAATGGTTATCAATGAGAACCCGCGTGACTATCGCAATCGGCTGATCGTGGGTGATCTCTTGGCAACGTTGGGGAAAAGAGAGCAGGCGCGAGTGGCCTACCAGGAGACAGCCAAGGAATTGAGGCAGGCTGTCGCAGAAGCCCCTAGCGAGGTCGAACTGCAACGGTTGCTTGGCGAAGCTCTCTACCAGCTTGGCGATTGGCAAAATGCCTCTAAAGCTTTTCAGGCGTGTGTGCGCCTACAACCACACAATGAAGAACACTACGTGAATCTCGCGTTCTCATACGATGCGTTGGGGACCTCGGAGGCTGCAGTAGCAACTGTTCGCGCGGGGTTAGAAGTCATTCCAGATTCCGAACAACTTAGGTTGGCGCTCGAGATGCTGGTCCCGTAGAAGGCAGTGCAGCCACCGTTGCCGGACCTGTCGGTTTCACACCGCTTTACCCCGAAGGGGTTTCGTAATTCAGCCCAGGGTAAGACCCACCGAGCCCCAGCGAGGAGGATCGCCACCCTGGGTTGAAATGGAGATTGAACGAGCGACCGAGCAACAAGGTCTGGTTACCGGCGGCACTTTGGCGAGGTTGCAAAGAGCCGAGGTCACCTTTCCCGTTTCGACCTCGCCGATGCTTTTCGGTACTCATGACTTGTTGCTCGGTCGATTATGATTGACGACCGCTGACCCAGGGTAGGCCCACACTCGCTGTCGCTCGCGATGGGCCAACCCTGGGCTGTAGGGTGAAATCCCCTCGGGATATTGTCCAAATAACGCAATAGAAAGAAGTCGCCAGACGGTGAATCGCAGCGTTGGCGGGCTCAACTCTTGCTCATCCACGTTCTGGCGAACGTAGCTACCCCTCGTCGCTGGCTTCGCCAATCGTCACCGTGAACTCTTCCACATCCGCGAGTGTGGGCACACCGTCGTCGGTCACCAGGATGCGGAAGGTGAATGTGCTACCCGCGTCGCTTTCCGAAGATTCCCAGGTGAGGGTCGCTGTGGTGCCCGTTGCGGTGAAATCTGTTTGGTTGATCATCACGTTCGGCGGCGAAACATCCTCGTCAACTTGGATGAAGAGCAAGTCCAGCGGGTTGGGATCGGTCGCCGTGAGCGTGAGCATCAGCGTTTCGCCCGCGGCAATCGTTTGGTTGGGGATTTCCGCCAGATCGGGTGGCTGTTGCTCGCCATTGTCGATTTCACCATCCGTCATGAATCGCTGAGCGAAAACTCCGCGGCGATCAGTCGTCCCTTGGCCGACCCAGGCGGCGAGCAGTTGTCCCCCAGCGTTTGCTGCGAGTGACGGGGAGGCTTGAGTGCCAGAATTCGGGCCGAAGAGCGTCGGATGGCTGAACACTTCGTCGGCGAGCGCTGTGCCATCGGCATCGAAGTCGCGCAGCTTCACTTCCCAGCCATCATCATTAGGCACACCACTCGCCCAGCCGGCGACAAAACCACCGGAAGGAATCGCCGCCAAGGCCACGTCGCGGCGGAGGCTCTCCGCACCGTCGTCGAGCTGAACTTCCACGCCAGAAGTCGCGCCTGCTGACGTGAAACCTTGTGAAAGAATCGTTTCGTTGGTCACCTCGGCGTTGCGACTCTGGTAGGCGACTTGGAACTCGCCATTGGTCAACGCGGTGATGCTCGGTTTCTGCTGACTGCCAAGAGTAGTCGTGTTTACGGGTAGCTCGCCACCCTCAGAAGTCGCGTCCATAGCGAACCGTTGTGCAAACACGCCCCAGTCGCTGCCATCTTGGTGGCGGCTGCTCCAAGCCACTAACAAGGTACCGTCCGAGTTGGCGGCGAGGGACGGATCGACTTGTTGATCCTCGGTCGTCGAGTTCACGCGCTGCTCGTCAGTCGTTGGGTTCCCCTGGTCATCGAAGGTTCGTAGGAAAACCCCATCAACGTCTTCCTCACCTGATCGAGCTCCAACGCCTTGCCAGACAATTGCGACGCTGTTGCCCAGGGAAGCAAGTTGCGGAGCGGACTGCACGCCGCCGGTTGTTTGGTTGACCAACACTTCGGTGCCGATCTTTTCGCCGTCGCTATCGAACCACTGCGCGAACACGCCTCGCTTGTCGCCGTGCCCGCGTCCCGACCAGGCGACAACGAATGTACCATCGTCGAGCGTCGCCACGGCGGCTTCGTGCTGCAGCCCTTGGATGCTGGTGTTCACTTGGATGCGCGAACCGATTTCCGCACCCTCAGAGTCAAACCGTCGCACCGAAACGCCAGCACGATCGGTGAACGACACGCCCGAGTAAGCGGCCACAAATCCTCCGGCAGTGAACGCCGCCACCGCATCAGCATCGGCGGGCGCCGTTTGCAGCCCTTGGACACGGTCGTTCACACGGAGTTCGTCGCCGAGTGAAGTCAGAGCAAGTAATCGCCGCGACTCGAGTGACTCGAACTGCAAGGACTTGGTGCGAAACATACAGGTGCGTGACATGGAAAACATCGAAGAAGAGCAGGGCGGTTAGAACCCAGAATAGTCTGCTGGCGTCGTCGGGCCAAGTTTTGGCGTTCGCGAACCGGAGGAAAAAGTAGTGGTGTAGTGAGTGGGGCTGGATTTCTTCATGTTTGTCACTAGGTCGAGTTCGCAGGCCGAATCCTGGCAAGATCATCAGCGATTTTCGGCTATACTCATCGCGTCTCAGCGAATAGCTCCTCAGAAGCATTCTCCGTCAACCAACCACAGGATCCCATGATTCGCGTAGTTCATCTGACGCAACATTACAGCGTTCGCCCCGTGCTGATCGACATTTCGATGGAGATCACCACCGGCGAACTGATCACCGTGCTCGGCCCCAACGGGATGGGCAAGAGCACCTTCATTCAAGCCTTGGCGGGCATTCTCGCACCGCAAGAAGGGCACGTTGAGTTCGACGGCGTGCGACGACGCAGTTCGCCCGAAGGGGAACTGGAGATTCGTCGGAAGGTCGCCTATCTGCCCGACAAGCCTTGGCTGCCCACTTCCTGGACGGGTCGTGATTTCCTGCTCGCTGCCGCCCAGCTCTATGACATCCCCGCCAGCGGTGCCATGGACCACGCGGAGCGTTTGCTCAAGTTGTTTCATCTGGCCAAAGAAGGGGACTGGCCGATTTCCAGCTACTCAGCCGGCCAGCAGAAGAAGATCGCCCTGGCGAGTGTGCTGATCACCGAAGCTCCCTATCTGCTGCTCGACGAACCCTTCTCCGGCGGCCTCGATCCGGCGGGAATCCTTGCGCTCAAACGCGTCCTGAAACGCCTCGCCGATGACCAACAGGTGACAGTCGTGATGACCACGCCTGTGCCAGAGCTCGTGGAAGAACTTTCTAGCCGCGTCGCCATCATCAGCGAAGGCCGCCTCGCGACGTTTGACACGGTGGAAAATATCAAGCGTGCGGCGGGGGGCGGGGAGAGTTTAGAAGAAGCGCTGCAGTTGATGCTTGATCCTAATGCGATGGAAAACATTGAAAGCTATTTCGTGGAGGAACAATGACTCGCTTCTTTCGAAAGCGACCGCAACTGATGCACCTGCTCATGCCCTGGTGCCTCTTGTTTCTGACCGTCGGGATCGCGAGAGTCTTGGAATGGGGCTGGCCGACGCTCGTCACGCTGGGAATCGTCGGGGACCCTGGAGATATCGAGACCCTGCCGTTTGCCGATTTCACCATTGTCCTTGGACTATTCGCCTGCGGTGCCTACCGTGCGATGTTCTTCAATCCGGCTTGCCGTGCGGACTACCGAGAGTGGCTTGTGTCGACGCCTTGGACACCTGATAAACCGCTGCCGCTGGGGCCGGTTAGGCTAACGGTCGTGGATTGGGCGTGTGTCATTCTGCTTGCGATCATGATGGGCGGCGAGCATCGCTACATGCTTGCGCCGATGGCCTTCATCGCCTCCTATGGCTGGTTGATTGGCCGCTTGAACTTTGCCAGCGGCCAAGACTTCCTAGCGGGATTAACGGTGGCTCTTGCCGCCTTGATTCCCTACTTGGCGTTGAGGAGTATTCTTTCCGAGAGTGCACTTCCGATCGGAAGTTGCTTAGTCGTGATCGCGATTCTTCTAGCGTTGGGCTGGAATAGAACGCTCAGCCTATTCCCTTGGTACGGACTGCCACGTTGGAAGCAGGCAAGCTTTTCCAATAAGAATGCGTTTGTTGAGAATCCGTTGCGCGGAACGATTTCTCCGCGCGTTCATCCTTGGGATTCTCTCAGCGGAGAGACGGCTGTGAATTACAAAAAGGTTCTCGGAGAGGCTTCGCTACTCGGGTGGATCGTCGCTAGCCTGCTCCTTGCGTTTATGCTGATTATCGACCGCGATGGAATCCTTGAGGCTCAAGAAATTCAAGAGATGCTCGTTCTAATCAAGAGTGCAATCCCACTGACGTTCGGAGTAATTTTCGCTATCGTTCGATTCCTTTGTTACCGGCACCGTTGCGGAAGTCCGCTCTCGTGGTGGGCAAGACTTCGTACTGGGCGTTGGCTTATTCTCGACTACGATCGGATCTACGTCACCCCGATCATCACGATGCTTGTGGGGATCACCCTTTCGTTGTTGTTGCCAAAGCTCACGCTGTCTCTTCCGACAGTCGGTTTTCTAGGCACCGTGATTCCCATGGCGGTTGCTCTGGGTCTCAGTCCCTCAATTGAGCAGTGGCGACTCACTGGCGGGTTCCGGATGTCGACTTCGCCGCCATCCTTGAGCAGCCGCAATGAGTCGAGCACTCCTTCCGCTGCCAACCGCTCCTAACACGGTTCCAATCGCACCGGTTCTACCGAATGCACGAGCTCCGGCTGGCCACCGACTCTGCGTTCGTGAGCTACCTTTGAGTTGAAGCTCGAACTCCCGTTCGACCTGAAACCCCTGGTAGTGACTTATGCCCAGCGAACGCTCTCTCGTCGCCCGACGCCCGCTCCGCGGTTTTACCATGATCGAGCTGATCATGGTGATGCTGGTCGTGGGAATATTGGCTGCAGTTGCTGCGCCGAAGTACTCGACGGCGGTGTCGCAGTATCGGGCGGACTTGGCGGCGCGGGAGTTGGAGGCGGACCTCGCTTATGCCGCTTCGGAAGCCCAACGGACCAGTCAGGCGGTGACGGTTAACTTTGATGTCACGAACCAGCGCTACGAAATGACCGGCGTCAGTGGTGCGGACCGTCCTGGGCAAGATTTTCGGGCGAATATGTCGGAAGCGGAAGTGACCTTGATCTCTGCGGACTTCGGCGGGGCTGAGAGTGTGACGTTTGACATTTACGGACGGCCCACGGCGACCGGTTCGGTGGTGTTGGAATCGCCTGGCGAGACACGGACCGTCAACGTTGATGATGCGGGGGATACCGAAATGCAAACAACGACGACTACGAATTAGCCACTACGAATTAGAGTTATCCCCAGGGTTTCCGGCGATTCGTAGAATCGCGGCTACAAACTGTTGCTCATGTCTCGAACTTCCCCATTGCGACGCGGTTTTACGCTCATCGAATTGCTGATGAGTGTCGCGATCACTGCTGTGCTGACGGCGGGGCTTGCCTCTTCGTTGTACATAGCCGCCCAGTCGTTGGACGTTGCTGACGAAGGGTTGCATCAAACGCGCGAGGCCCATCGCGTGTTGGCAGCGATTCATCGCGACGCGCAGGCGGCGACCGCGTTTTCAGAGCTGACGGCCACTTCAGTCGCGATGTCGGTGCCGGACCGCAACGGGGATAACGTTCCTGAAACGATTCGCTACGCTTGGAGCGGCACGGCGGGTGATCCGCTCACCTATCAGATCAACGGCGGGACGGTGGAAACGATCGCCGCCGATGTGCAGGCGTTCAACTTGGGATACCTTTCGCGTTTTATCGAAGGTGTTTCCCAGTTGCCGCGGGTGCTGTTTGTTTCAGGGCAGTCCGCCGATGGCGATGGGGGAATCGATACGCCGACCGCTGCGGAGCAGCTTCGCATCGACTTGATTGAGAGTTGGGGGTACGACGTTCAGACAATCTCTCAGGAAGCGACTCAGGCGACGTTCGACGCGGAGCTTGCCGAAGCAAATGTTGTCTTCGTGTCAGGCCAGATTAATAGCGGTACGCTGGGCACCAAGGTGACGGCTACGTCGGTGGGGGTCGTTACGGAGTCAGCTTACAACGCGGTGCAACTTGGCATCCTGGGCACCACGCTTTACACGTTCTATCAGCCCTCGCAGACCATCGAGATCACCGATGCCTCGCACTACATTATGTCGGAACATGCTGCCGGCGCTTTGCAGGTGTTCGACTCGGAGCAGCAGGTGAAGATGCACTTCAGCACGGCTGACCTTGCCCCGGCGACCAACGTCTTGGCGGAAGTCAGTCAAGCACTTGCGTTCCCAACTTTTGTCACCGTCGATGCCGACGAGGAAGTTTCCGGCGGGGGAAATGCCGCGGGGCGACGGGTGCTGCTCCCCTGGGGGGATAACGGTTTCGATTTCACAAGCCTAAACACGGATGGTCAAACTCTGCTGCAACGCTCGATACAGTGGGCTGCGGGTGACGGGGAAAATTCTCCCAACTTTGTGAAGTACCGATCTTTCACTGAGGCAAAGGTTGTCATTGATGATCAGTCGCTCACCATCGATACGACTATAGATACGCAAGAGGGCGATCTGCTGATCATGGCTATTGGAGTCGACGGTGACCAAACGGCGACCTTAGCGGCTCAGACAGGCTGGACAGAGTTGACTATTGGCGAGTACCAAGCAGGCGTTACACTGGGCGTTTGGTGGAAGCTGGCAGGTTCTTCAGAACCTGCTAATCACACTATCACATGGGGAGTGAACCAACGCGCGTATGCCTGGATGATGAGATTCAATAGACACGACCCAAATAATCCGATTCATTTGTTTGCCAGCCAGGGCGGACTATCTGCAAACCCAACTTGCCCTGCAGTCACGACTACCGTCCCCAATACAATGATCCTGCGACTCGGGGGATTTGACCTCAATGAAGTGACGGTCGATTCGTCAGGACTGGCTGGCCACACGACGATCACGATGGATGCCAGCGATTTCGGCCCGGGAAAATTCCAAGCCTCGGGAGGTGCTGGTTACATCCAGCAGTCAGTCGCCGGAGATTCGGGGACGTCCGACTTCACGCTAACCGGCAGCGAGCAATTTGTCACCGTCACAATCGCCATCGCTCCCGAGCCAGAGGACTAGCCAAATGAGACGCGCAAAGAAAAGAAAAAGCGGCTTCTCCATGATCGAGACCGTCCTCTGCACCATGCTGGTGGGGATGGTGGTGGTCGGTTCGCTGAGTGCGCTGCGCAATGCAGTTCGTACGCAACTAGAAATGAACTCCTTGATCGACGGGCCGATGCTTGCTGAGCAGCTATTGGCTGAAGCGGTGGCGCTTGCCTATGAGGACCCAGACGGAGGGAGTGGTAGGGGGGTGAATGCGGGTGAGAATCCAACTGACCGAACAACCTTCGATGATGTCGATGATTTTGACAATTGGAACGTTGGTCGAATTCAAACGCGGAATAGTACGCCTATGTCGCTTTACGCAGGTTGGACCCGTACCGTGGACGTTGATTGGGCAACACGGATCGGCGGTGATCAATGGCATCTTAATGATACCGGGCTAAAACGTGTCCGGGTGACGGTCACCGCGCCCGATGGCACCGTTACCACGCGATACGGCTACCGCAGCCGGGATGGCGCCTTGGAGCAGCCTCCGACCGTTGATCGGACTGTGGTGCACGAGCTGACAGGGACACTCCAGATTGGCACGGGCGAAGCTGCCGAGTGGTGCACGAACCTCCTGAATCATGCGGAGGATCCCAATGCTTAGTAGAAGTCGCAGAAATCATAACCCGAAGCGTAAGCGAGGGAAAAAACCGGTTGGCGAGGCCCCTCGCTTACGCTTCGGGTTACGATGGTTTGCTGCTGGAGTCGCACGCAGTAAAGGTTGTCAACTCCGACGTGGCTCGGCGTATCTCTCCGTCACCGGTGCGTCGCTGATCATTGCCATGATCAGTCTCACGTCGATGCACCTGGCGCGTTTGGAACTGCGCGACTCGGTCTCGCGGGGCGACATGGCCTACGCGCAGCGGCTGGCCCAATCGAGTGTCGAGTTCGGGCTCGCCAGGATGGAACTCGACGCGAACTGGCGGACGAACTACACGCACAATGTCGAAACGAATCAAAGCCCGATTGGTCTTACCGAAGACTTGGCGTTCAAGTTCTTCGATCCCGTCGATGGTGACTTGAGCGACGACACTTCCGATCCGGTCGAAATCCACGGCATCGGTCGCTGGGGCTCAGCCGTGTACGTCTACAGCGTGACTTGTGCCAATGCGATCACGGCAGCAGAGCAAGTTGGACCAGTTGTTGCGGCAAACTATGAGGGCGGAACGGCCACATCAGAATTTGTCCGAACCGTGGATTACGTTGGCCAGTACTTCGAGCCTTCCCTGCCTGCTGAAGCAATCTCTTGGCAAATCACCTTAGTCGACGTTTATCTTTCAGCGCAAGGGGCCGCTGGCGGGACGTTAGAAGTTAAACTCTATGAAAGCGACGCAGGGGGAATGCCAACCGCGCAAATCGATCTGGCAAGCTTTACGGAATCCGAACTGCCTCCTGATGGTAGTGTTGACTGGCACCCCGTGCCTTTTTCTGCGGCGACGAATCTCGACCCCGCTGCGGGGTACTGTTTAGCGCTGGAAGGCACCGGAAGTGGTAATGCTGCCGAAGTTCCCTATGCGACGGGTGTCTCGCAAACTGATTCTCACTACCTGATTGGTGGCAGCGGTACTTGGTATAGTTCCAATTCGAGTCAATCAATTCGATATCGCATCCACGGTGTTTACACGACATCGAGCGGTTCCGGCGAGTTCCAGATCACACCGGGCAGTTGGAAGCGCACCGCGGCGCCCTAGAAGGGCGGGCTATTTTTCTTGCGATGCAAGTCGTGTATCCTAATGTGCAGACAATCTACCGTTTGTTGCACTCAAGGAATCTCATTCGATGAAGCATCTCGCCGTTCTCTCTGCCCTTCTCATCAGCTTCGCCTCGATCAGTCCGGCCTTTGCCGAGCACCACGGCGAGAAGCTCAAGGCCCTGATCATCGATGGTCAGAACAACCATGTCGCTTGGCCGAAGACCACCTTCATGATGAAGCAGTACCTGGAGGAAACGGGGCTGTTTGAAGTGGATATTGAGCGAACCAAATACACTTGGCGAGGCGAAACTCACCTGGAGGAGTTTCCGCTGGAGGGCTTCACGTCGCAGAACCTCGACAAGCCAAAGACGGACCCCGATTTCAAGCCGGACTTCGCCAAGTACGACGTGGTGATTTCCAACTTCGGCTTTAATGCGGCCCCCTGGCCCGAGGAAACCAACCAGGCGTTCGAGAAGTACGTCCGCACCGGTGGCGGTTTCGTGGTGGTCCATGCGGCGGATAACTCGTTTGGCAAATGGGATGAGTTTAACCTGATGATCGGCCTTGGCGGTTGGGGCGGGCGGAATGAGAAGAGCGGCCCTTACGTCTACTACAACGACGAGGGCGAAATCGTCCGCAACACCGACAAGGGTGGTGGCGGTGGCCACGGTCCGCAGCACGAATTCGAACTGGTCACCCGTGCCGATCACCCCATCACCAAAGGGATGCCGAAGCGCTGGCTCCACGCGAAGGACGAACTGTACGAACGCCTCCGCGGCCCGGCTGAAAACATGACGATCCTCGCGACCGCCTACGCTCATCCCAAGATGCGCGGCAGCGGTCGCCACGAGCCGATGCTGATGACCATCGATTACCATGATGGTCGCATCTTCCACTCGACCTTGGGACATGCTGATTACTCGATGGAATGCATCGGTTTCATCAGCAGCTTCCAACGAGGCACCGAGTGGGCCGCCACGGGAAAAGTGACGATCCCGTTGCCCGAGGATTTCCCGGGTGAAGAGAAGCCAAGCGTGCGGAAGTACAAGCGTGAAGTGGTTCTGCAGTAATCGGAATTGTTGCCAATCCATTGGAATTAGTAGCCCCGGGATTTATCCCGGGGTTGAAATAGTGCGAAAAGAAGATCGACCGAGCAGATCGGGTTTTTTATCAATGAGCGTTGTCGAGGTCGAAAAAAGCCGCGGTTGATTTCGGTCTCGGCAAACCTCCGAAGCGGAATAGGCCCGATTGCTCGACCGAGGAATGAGGCGTTTTACCGAACCCCGGGATAAATCCCGGGGCTAATAAATGTGTTTTGCTACGTTAACTCTCAGTTGGTAAGTCGAGCGTTAGTTCAAACGAATGGAACCTTTTTCGATGAAACTGAAACACCCCCTTTTCCCCATATCTGCCCTATTTGCCTGCTTGTTCGTTTCACTAATCGGCTGCAGTGGCGGCCAGAAGAAGGAATCAGGCAAGCCGGTCATTGCCTTCGTCCAGACGGGTGCCGACAACGACTGGCGGAATGCCCATACGGTTTCGGTGAAAGAAGCTGCGGCGGAGAAGGGTTACGATCTTCGCTTTGCCGAGGGCGAGTCGAAGCAGGAGAATCAGATCAAGGCACTCAGTTCGTTCATCAATCAGGGCGTCGACGTGATCGTCTTCGCGCCGCTGGTCGAAACTGGCTGGGACAATGTGCTTGAGAAGGCCAAGAAGCGGAACATCCCGGTGGTGATTCTCGACCGCCAGATCAAGACCGAGGATGAATCACTCTACGTCACTTACATTGGCGCGGATACCTACACGGAGGGTCGCAAGGCGGCAGAGTGGCTCGCCAAGAAAACTGAAGGCAAGGCGAAAGTCGTCGAACTTCAAGGCAATCCGGGAGCCTCGCCAACGATCAATCGCTTCAACGGTTTTCGCGATGTGATGAAAGATCATCCGGGCATCGAGATCATCGCCACCCAAAGCGGCGAGTTCCGACGCTCGAAGGGGAAGGAAGTGATGGAGGCCTTGTTGAAAACGCACGGCAAAGACATCGATGCCGTCTATGCCCACAACGACGATATGGCCATCGGCGCGATTCAGGCGATTGAAGAAGCGGGGATGAAGCCGGCCGAGGACATCATCATCGTTTCGGTGGATGCCGTGCGTGCTGCTTTTGAAGCGATGGTGGCTGGTAAGCTCAACTGCACGGTGGAGTGTAACCCGCTCCAAGGTCCGCTCGCGATGGAGGCGGTCGAGAAGATCCTTGCCGGCAAAGCCGACGAGTTGGAGAAGAAAACATTGATTGAAGATTCCGTCTTCGAGATGTCGGACGCAGCGGGGTTGATTGACTCGCGGAAGTACTAAATCAGCCGCAGGGCGAGTTAGCCCCCGGTTGTCCCTGGAACCGGACGCTAACGCGTTCCGGGTGATTTTAGAAACACCTTTCTAATTGCCGCTGGCAGATCGCCATGTCCGACGCCACTGCCAGTGAACCCCTGCTTGACATGCGAGGGATTTGCAAGGCGTTTCCTGGCGTGCGGGCACTTGATCGTGTTGACTTTGAAGTTCGCCCCGGCGAAGTCCATGCGTTGATGGGCGAGAACGGTGCCGGGAAGTCGACCCTGATTAAGGTGCTGACTGGCGTCCATCAGCCGGACGCTGGAACGATCCGCCTGCAAGGTGATCCGATCACTCCGCAAGCGCCGAGCGAGGCTGAAGCCGCAGGAATCAGCACCGTCTATCAGGAAGTGCACCTGGTTCCCAACCTTTCGGTGGCCGAGAATCTGATGCTCGGCCGACAGCCGACTCGCGCTGGACTGTTGTCTTGGAAGGCGACGATTCGCCGTGCGCGGGCTGCGCTCGAGCGGATCGACTTGAAGGTCGATCTGCACCGCGAACTGTCCGCTTGTTCAACTGCGGTTCAACAGTTGGTCGCCATCGCTCGCGCGGTTGATCTGAACGCGAAGCTGCTGGTTCTCGATGAACCGACCTCCAGTCTCGACGAGTCGGAAGTGGCCGACCTGTTCAAGATCGTCGACCGACTCCGCCAGCAGGGCATGGGGATTGTGTTCGTCACGCATTTCCTCGACCAGGTCTACCAGATCTCTGACCGCATCACCGTTTTACGTAACGGCCAACGCGTAGGCACTTACCCAGTTAGAGAACTGCCGCGGCTTGAGTTGGTGAGCAAGATGCTAGGGAAGGAAGCTGACGAAGTTGCGAAGCTGGAGTCGCAGGGGTCCGCCCGAAAAGAAGCAGCGCATCACGGAGAAGTTGTCCTTGAAGCGAAAGGACTCAGTCGCACGGGATCCGTGGAGACGTTCGATATGAAGGTGAGGGCGGGTGAATCGCTCGGGCTAGCAGGTCTCTTAGGTTCGGGCCGGACGGAAGTTCTTAGGCTTCTCTACGGACTTGACCGCGCTACCACCGGCACGATTCAGATCGAAGGAAAGCCCTTAGAGAATCCGGCTCCACGTAACGCCATCGCCGCCGGGCTGGCCTTCAGTCCCGAGGATCGCAAAGAGGAAGGCGTGCTGCTCGATCTTTCGGTGCGCGAAAACATCTTGCTCGCGATGCAAGCATCTCGTGGCCTAACGGGTGCCTTGCCGCTCAAACGTCAGCAAGAACTCACGGAACATTACATTCAAGCTTTGGGGATTAAGACACCCTCGTCGGAGACGCCCGTCAAGAACCTCTCCGGCGGCAACCAGCAGAAGGTTTTGCTCGCCCGCTGGCTGGCTATGGAGCCGAAGCTGTTGATGCTCGACGAACCGACTCGTGGAATTGACGTTGGTGCCAAGGCGGAGATCGAAGCGCTCATCCGTTCGTTGACTGCGGAAGGAAAGGCGCTTCTTTTTGTTTCTTCTGAGTTGGACGAAGTCGTTCGTTGTTGTCAACGAGTCCTAGTAATGCGTGATCGTCGGCAGATTGGTGAATTCAGTGGTGAGGAAATCAGCGAAGATCGGATCATCGACCTCATTGCCCAGCATCATGAGGCGGTGGAATGAGTAGGGAACGGATTGCGAAGTGGAAAAGTTCACCGCTGCTCTGGCCGCTCGTCGGCTTAGCCGCTGTCCTCTTATTCAATGCCTTCTTCACCCCATCGTTCTACCAGCTAGAAATCCGTGAAGGTCATCTTTACGGTAGCTTGGTCGATGTCTTGAATCGAGGTTCGATTGGAGTGATTCTCGCGCTCGGCATGACGCTGGTGATCGCCACCGGTGGGGTTGATCTTTCGGTCGGCTCAGTCATGGCGATCTCCGGCGCGGTTGCTGCGTTACTGCTCACTGAAACAAGTTGGGGGCTGCCCCTGGTTGTTCCCTGCGCGCTGGGGGCAGCCATGATCGCGGGGCTTGCCAACGGGATTCTGGTTGCCAAGGTGGGAATCCAACCGATTATAGCCACCTTGATTCTCATGGTTTCAGGCCGCGGAATCGCCCGGTACATCACCGGTGAGAAAGTGATCGCGCTGGTGAACGATGATTTCAGCGAGTCGTTCGACTTTATCGCTGGCGGCCACTTTCTCGGATTGCCTTTTCCCGTGACGATTGCCGTTGTGTTAACGATACTCACGCTGCTTGCCGTTCGCACGACCGTCCTAGGGCTGTTCATTGAGTCCGTGGGTGCCAATGAGAAAGCGAGCCACATCGCAGGGATTAATGCTCGTGGGATCAAAGTCCTGGTTTACGTCTTCTGCGGATTCTGTGCCGGGGTTGCCGGGCTGATTGACGCTTCGAACATCAACGCCGCCGATACCGCCAATGCGGGAATCTTCACCGAACTCGACGCCATTTTCGCCGTCGTCGTAGGCGGAACCGCGTTAACCGGTGGCCGCTTTACGCTGCTGGGCTCAGTGATCGGGGCCCTACTATTGCAAACCCTGCTGACGACGATGTATACCTTTGGCGTTTCGTCCGATACGGCGCCGATTCCCAAGGCACTGGTGATCATTGGAGTTTGCCTGCTGCAATCTGAGGCGTTTCGTGAGAAGGTATTCCGCGCAAGTGAAAACCGCGGAGGAGAACGATGAGCTGGCTCTCCCGCAAATACCTACCACTGGCGACAACGGCCGTTCTGCTAGTGTTGCTGTTTGCAACTGGATCGGTGATCTACCGGGATAAGAACTTTTGCTCGTTATATGTCGTGGCAGATCTTTTTTCAGAGAATGCTTTTCTTGGAATCACGGCTCTCGGCATGACGATCGTCATCCTCTCCGGTGGGATCGATCTTTCAGTCGGTTCAGTCATCGGGTTTACGACGATCTTCATCGCCACCATGATTGCCGATCATCAAGTCCATCCCCTAGTAGCTTGGACATTCGCTTTGACGGCAGGTACCGCCTTTGGGCTTATCATGGGAATCCTGATTCAAAGATTTCGCCTTCCCGCCTTTCTGGTGACGCTTGGCGGGTTATTCTTCGCCCGTGGAATGGCGTTTGTCATCAAGAATGAATCGGTGCAAATCAGCCATCCCTTCTACAAAACTATGAACAAGATCGTTCTTCCAATTGGCGGTGGGGCGGAGCTGAGTTTTGCTGCGATGCTCTTCCTGGCCCTTCTGGGGGGCATGATCGTCGTTCTCCACTACACGCGGTTTGGTCGCAACGTGTATGCCTTAGGCGGGGATGAACAGTCGGCGTTACTCATGGGACTTCCGGTGGCGAGAACCAAGATCGCCGTTTATGCCATCAACGGGTTCTGCTCCTCACTTGCTGGCATTGCGATGACCTTGTTTATGCGTTCTGGCGATCCTACAAAGGGTATGGCACTAGAACTCGATGCCATTGCAGTGGTGGTCATCGGGGGCACGCTGCTCACCGGCGGTGTTGGCTATGTCACGGGTACGCTGCTAGGAGTGCTGATCTATGGCACGATCTACCAAATCAAGCTCTTCGCGGAACTACCTTCTTCCTTAGCAACACTCGCAATCGGCGGCCTCTTGCTGGCGTTTATTCTGCTACAAAAGGTCGTTGGCGTTCGGAGGCAAAACTAGCGATTGCCTAGTTGCGATCCGATCACTTGTATTCCGTGAGCCCGATGATTTCGCCGTTGGGGCCCGTGAAGAACGAATACTTATCGCGAGCGTACGCTTCGTTCTCGAGTTCGTAGCCTTCCTCTTTTAGCTTGTCGCAGATGGGGACGATGTTGTCGACCAACAGCATGAAGTGATTATGGTTCGTGTTGCCGATCTCACCGATCGTGTCGAGATACTCGGGGGCAGTGAGCGAGAGGTAGACATTGCAGTCGCCCGCTTGCAGCTTCATGACCAGCATCCCCTCGATTCCTTCACCGTGAAGAATCTCTGCATCGACCAGTTTGAACCCAAGGATTTCGCGATAGAGCTTTAGCGTTTGTTCAAGCTTTAAGACGTGCACGCAGTTATACTTGATACCGATGACTTTTCCGGTTGGTACGTCTTGTTGGGTGGCTTGGGGGCTGCTCGCTACAGCGTCAGTCTGTTGGGCTGTCGCTTGCGGAGCAACTGTGGAGAGGATCGCAACGCTAATACCGAAGAGAAGCATTGCCATAATCAGAATGGCTTTTAAATGCTTCACCACTTCTGAAGGCTTGCCGGTTTTCATTGTCGATTCCCTTTTTGGATTCGCGGTGAAAGTTCTAGGTAAAGTCAGCCTTCACAATAATCAAAGTTTGCCGAGGACGATAATCCTTTTACGCTACTTCGATTTGCTGGCTGAAAAGAATAATATTCTTCACTCTCATAGAATCGTGCCAAATCTGCACCGGATAATTCAGACACTTTCCTCTTACCGAGAATGTTTTCTCCCCAATGTTGCTCGATATAGACTTCGTAGTGGCCCTCAATTCTCAGACAGCTCATCATAGAAACTTGGACTCTACGCAAAAGCCATAGCAGCCTGCGCTCTATCGGGATTTCAGCGGCAGGTTCTGCGAGAATTAGTTTCGGATTTGCGCAAATGCCAATTATCTCATGATCAAAGCAAGATAACCGTGATCGAGCTTGTTATCGTAAAGACGGCGGCAACGGAGTTTGAGGATCGGTTGTTTGCATTTTTCACATTTAGGAGGGTACTAATGAAGTGGACGATTCTGCTCGCCGGCTTAGTCGGCGTCGCACTAACCAGTCAAGCTAGTGCGCAATTGTTTTCAGAAGACTTTAATGACGGTTCTGCCAGCACGCGTTGGTCGGTGGTGAGTCAGCAGGAGGGCGTCGTTGGTCCCGATGGTGGTGTCGATTTCGCCTTTGATTACAGTTCCCTTGGTATTGCCAATCCCAATGGGGACCCCGACACCGTTGGTGCATTTCTCCAATTCAATGTCACCGATGATGGCCCCGTTGACGAAGGGGAATCTTATAGCATCTATCCGAACGGACAGCTATTCTCAGGGTCCTTCGAACTGAGTCTCGACATGTTCGTGTACAACGACGGAGGTGGCGGGTCCACCGAGCACGGTATGGTTGGCGTGTTTCTCGACCCAAGTAATCCTGTCTCGCCTTATGAGTTCGGTACTGACGGCGGACCACTTGCATGGGTTTACTCAGGAGAAGGTGGCGATGGCAGTGGCGATCTGGGCACGTACGAAGAAGGTGGGCCCGGCAACGTCGGGTATGTAGGTTTAGGTGACTACAGTGCACAGGCCACCTTGCCGCCTGGATTTGACGCTTCCTCTGGTCCGTCTGCAACCAACCCGCGTGGTTCCTGGGTCGATGTTGTTGTTCGTTCAGATGGTACAACCATTGAGTGGCTTCTGAACGGTCTTGTCGTTGACACGTACGACAACAGTGGCGGATTCTACAGCACGGGCAACATCCTGATCGGAGGTATGGATGTCTTTAATTCCAGCAACGCTGTTAATGGCGTTGTCGTGGACAATGTCTCTGTGCGGATCCCCGAGCCTGCTAGCGCCGTACTTGTAGTTGGTTCTCTGTTGGCTTTTGTGTCATTTCGAAAGAGATTGATCTAGTTTTCGGGTTTGAGCTCGAAGCGACTTTTTCATGTTCGATAGGGACTCGCTCAATGTCTATTGGGCGAGTCCTTTTTTATGCCGTTCAGAGAGCTTCCGCTAGAAACCGGCACCGATGCGAACGTGCCAGCCTTGCACCTGGAAGGCTTCGGAAATACGACGCTTGCCGCTGGAGTTTTCGCCCCAGCGTTCCTCAACGTGGATTTCGCCAGGCCAAAAGCCTCCGCCGTGACGAGTACGAACGGGCTCGTCAATGGTGATTTCCGTACGACCCTCAAGTGATGGAATCTCATTCTCATATTCGTTCCCAAGCGAGTCACGAAAAACCCAGTGATAGGTTGATCCTTTGCGAGCCGTCCTTTCGGCATCGTTGAAGAGAAGGTCAAACTGAATGTCCGCACCAAAGGGTGGATCACGACGGATACTTACGTTTAGGATTTCGACTTCATAGCCGCTTGCTTCTCGACCCCGTCGGAGCGTTTCCGACCCTGCTCCCGAGCCCTCAAACTTGGGACTGGTACGACTTCGTTCGCTTCTAGCGGACGGCTTAGCATCCTCGGGCGGCGAGTCATCAGGTTGAGTTGCACTTTCGGTTTCGCCTTGCTTAGTACGCTCGGGAGCTTCTTGGGCAACCGCTAGTGCTTTAGCGTCCGTAGAGGGCGAGCTGCTGCGTTGGGAGAACGAGTATCCGCCAGCAATCCCCAGGGTCAACAGAAGTAGCCCTACGATTGCCCGTTTGAGCGAGCGATTCAATCGGCCACTTTCCTTGGCAGCAGTTTGAACACCGCTAGGAGACTGGATTGCTTGATCTAGTTCTGCAGCGGTCGAGAACCGTTCTGCTGGGTTCGATGCGACTGCACGATGAACAGCGTCGCTCAAGGGCTTAGGGATACCGTGGCTCTGTTCCAACGGCGGGAAGTTACCGATCGGGATCTGCCCGGTCAGCATTTCGTACAGTAATACACCTAAGGAATAAATATCACTCTGTCGAGTTGCTGCCGAACTCGCCAGATGGCGCTCGGGTGCCATGTAATAGGGCGTTCCGACGACCGTTCCCGTAGCCGTGTAGGAAGTTGACAGTTCTCCTTCGCCGATGAGCTTGGCAATTCCAAAGTCGGCCACTTTCAGATCTGCATTTTCGGCATCTGATGTGAAGAGAATATTCTCAGGCTTTAAGTCACGATGCACGATGCCTTGAGAATGCGCATACTGAATTGCTTCGCATATCTGGCATGCAATACGAGTCGCCTGTCTGACCGAGAGCGGGCCGCTGCGGAGTTTGTGTCGCAGGGTTGGTCCGGGGATATACTCCATCACTAGGTAGCAATGCGGAGTTCCATCTGAATCTTCGTTTTCGGTGGTTCCATAATCGTGGACCGTCACCAGCTTTGAGTGGTTAAGGTTCGCGAGCGTTTGGGCTTCCGCGCCGAAACGTTCGTGGGTCGAAAGCAACCGACCGACGCGTTGTCGTAAGAGCTTCACGGCCACTAGGCGATTCAAGCTGATCTGTTTCGCCAAATAGACCCAGCCACTTCCGCCCCCGCCTAGCAGCTCAAGAAATTCAAACTGGGGAATACTCTTGCTGAGTTCCTCCGAGCTTGGGGCGCCCTGGTGGGTAGTGGGAGCACCAAGGGCGAGCAGTTCGTCTGATTGAAGCTCTTCGATCGCCGTCGATAGGAGGCAAGACGGACAGAGACTATCGCTCGTGGAAAGCAATCCGAGGGCGAGCCCACACGCCTCGCAAGAGGCGGAAGCAACAGCCGAATGCTTTGGTTGAGATTGCTTATCGTCCATTCCAAGAGCTTCTTGAGCTAGGCGTCAGGACTTCGGGCCAGTCGCCTACCCGTCCCAGTGGCTGCGATCAGCACAAGCCATGCGAGTGTCGTGGGCTCAGGGACGAAGGTGATGTCAGCATCCCCCAAGACGACGTTCCCCCCAGCGAACACCCTTCCTGTGATATCCGTGAAGGTCTCCAAGCTGACATCACCGTTGGGCGCGAAAAGGGTGCCAAAAAAGTTTCCGTCTACTGTCATCGAGCCAGCAACTTCAATGAAGATGTTTTGAGCTTGTCTGCGTTCCGGCTTGATAGTGGAAAATATCGCCATGCCATTGATCTCCTGGACCAAGTCGCTGAGATTGAAGTCAGAGCTTGAAATGTATAAGTCGATAGGTCCAGCCGTGGTGTCAAAATTGAGTCGGTTCAAAGAAAAACTAGAAACGATGTCTTCAAACACATAACTCCCAGCGCTCAGTGTAACCGTATTGCCACTGGCATAGCTGAGCGTTCCGTAGTCACCAGGGGCGAGTGTAATTTCGTCGAACGCGTTTAGCGTGACATTCTGCGTTCCGGGCAGTAAGTTACGACCACTCGGAAGGTTGGGCAGTACGTATGGATCTAGACTGATTGAAGCTCCTGGTGTGACGGAGCCACTGACCGAGGCGGTGACATTTATTCCGCCACCAGCGGTGACATCGCCATTGACTGTGCCGAAGGGAAACTCCCACTCAACACTGCCTATCGCAATTACATTGCCGTTGATGGTTTGGCTGCTGTCAAGAAAGTCGATATTGCCACCGGTGCTGGTGATCGAGCCATGAAACGTCGAGCCCGGACCTCCCAGGTTAGTCACGTCGCCATTGAATAGGAGGGTTCCATTCGAGTTCTGGAATGCGGGCCCTTGGGAGGAAAAACCGCCTGCACTGGAGAGAGCCTCTAAGTTGAGTGTCCCTCCCAGATGGGTGACGTCGCCACCGGCAACCACATTGCCATCCGTGATGTCGCTAAAGCTCCCGAACTCGATTGTTCCGCCTGCGTAAAGGGCGACATTGGCGGGAAGGCCGGTCGTGGCGACAGCCGCCTGAGCCGAGGGAGCGGAAAGTATAAAGAAGAAACCAAGCCATAGCGGGCAAATCAAGCTGCGAATCGCGTTCATGAGTCGCTACTCCGAAAGAAAGAAAATAGGAGATATTAGGTGATGCTGTACTATAATTACTGAACTACGAGTAAAAAGTTACACTTGAAACGCGAGAAAAAGTTGCCGTAGCTCGTCCTCCAGCAGTTCCTGTCGGTCAAGCGTGTCCGCCACAACGCTGCACAGGGTCTCGCGGAACTGGCTGCGCAAGCGATGAACTGCTGTTTTTACGGCCCCGACACTCATACCAATTTGCTTCGCCACTTCAGCATGTGACGGTGCCGTGCCGCCAGTGAGATAGACTTTCAGCACGTCGAATTGTTCCTGCTTGCCTGCCTCACGCCAACTTTCGGCGAGTACGCCTAGTGCGCGATCGAGCGTGGCCACGGCCCAGCGACGTTGATAGATTTTTTCTGGCGTAAGATTTGTTGCGGGTTCCATCTGATAGCGGCGGTCAGCGTCCTCGCGATCTGCCGCGGAGATGCGAAAATGGGTGACCCCGCCGCCACGCTTCTGGGCGTTGGCTTTCTCACGCTCATGGGCGACGTGCCTCTTGAGGCAGACCAACATAAAGTTGCGAAACCGCCCACGGCCTTGGGAAAGACCCGCCAGCATTTTCTTTTCGACCAGCTTGGCGAAGAATCCTTGTACTGACTCCTCGGCCGCTTCGGCGGAGTGGCCGCTGCGTCGCAGAAAAGCATACAGCGGGAACCAACTTAATTCGAAGAGTTCACCGAGCGCTTGCTTGCCAGCGGTCGAAGCTGGATCTGCTGCTTGTAAAACTAAGGACCAAGGGGTCGAACGAAACATAGAGCAAGGGCTAGTTCAGTTGGCGGGAAGGAGTCGCATTATTCAGATTAATCGGAACTCTTATGAATCGCGACTGCTAGTTCCTCAGTTTCGCTGAGTCGTCGCACGCAATACTTCGGAGAACACATCCCGAGAGCTATTTCTTGACGAGTTGGTCTTCCGCGGGCTCAATCGACTTGCGATGAGCCTCTGCAAGGGCCTTGAGCTTTCTAACGATTTCTGGATGGTGTGCCGCTACGTTGACCTTTTCTGAGGGGTCGTGCCCAAGGTGAAAAACGAGCGGCGGGTCATGCTGCTCCCGCTTTTCGCCAATTCCGTAACAGCCCTGTGTGGTGAAATGAGCCTTCCAGGGACCCCAGCGCACGGCCCATAGTTCGGCTGAGCGCCAATAGAACATTTCCTTACGGGGACTTTCTTCGGTTTCGCCTTTCAGAACGCCTGAGAGGTCGTACCCGTCGAGCTTGCGATCATTCGACAAATCCACGCGGGCCATCGCACAGAAAGTTGGGAGCAGATCGAGTGTCGAACCGATCTGTGTTTCTACTTTCGGTTCCAGCATACCGGGCGACCACAAGATCGTAGGGACCCGCATGCCGCCCTCGTAGGTGGTCCCCTTACCTTGCTTGAGAAGCCCCGCGGAACCGCCGTGCAGGTGCATCGAAAGCCACGGTCCGTTGTCCGAAGTGAAGACGACCAGGGTGTTGTCAGCGAGTTCCAACTCCTCCAGCGTGTTTAGGATGCGGCCTACGCCGTCATCGATCTCTTCAACGACATCGCCGTACAAGCCGCGCTTGCTGGTCTTGAGGAACTCTTCACCTGCGTACAAAGGAATGTGAGGGAGATTGTGTGCGAGGTACAGAAAGAAGGGTTCTTCTCGATGGTTCTCGATGAACTCAATCGCTTTTTGCGTATATCGCCGTGTGATGGTGTGCTGATTCGCTGGCCGTTCGATGATTCGTTCGTTCTCTAGAATAGGAACGTCGAAGCTTTCAAACGGTGGCACAAAGTCCGCATCCTTGCGGGCCTCCTCGCGATAGTTGACCTTACCGCGACGGTGATCCATGTCATTAGAGTAGGGAATCCCCCAGTAGCTTTCGAAGCCGTGTCGTGTTGGCAGGAACTGCGCATGGTGGCCAAGGTGCCACTTTCCGATCGCGGCAGTTGCGTATCCGGCTTGCTTGAGTAACTCAGCAATGGTCACTTCAGAGTCGGGCAGCCCACCCATCGAATTCGGAAACAGCACACGCCGCTTGCCGGACATCATTCCGTTACGAATCGGCAGTCGCCCAGTGAGTAAGGCCGCGCGACTGGGCGTGCAGACGCTCGCGCCGACGTAAAAATTCGTCCAGCGTTGCCCCTCGACCGCCATGCGGTCGAGATGAGGCGTATGAATGGTCGGATGGCCGAAGCAACTAAGATCGCCATAGCCAAGATCATCGCAGAAGATGACGATAAAACTGGGAAGCTGATTGGCCTGTGCCATCATTGGCGCAATTCCAAACAGCGTTACCAGAATTACGGCAAGTCGACAAAGCGTTTGGATCAGCATGAGGATTCCTGGTGAGAATTTCTGAGACAAGATGCCAAGTATTGTAGCAATTGACGCTGCCCTTCACTCTGTTGTTTTAGTATTCTCTGAGAAGCGTCCATTGAGCTTCTGCCATGTCGAACTCAGATCCCAACAAGTCAACGGCGGTCGAAACTAGCCCCGTCAAACGCTGGGTCCTTGCCGCGGGCCCCTGTTTGTCGACCCTCGTCGGCGTGTGGCTATTCTGGAATGACTACGGCGCTTCGATTTCTTGGACCGCCGCCATCACGACGCTCACGGCAGTCTGGTGGATTTTCGAGCCCATACCGATCCCTGCCATCTCGTTGATCCCCCTTGCTGCGTTTCCTTTGGTGGGAGTCTTAGAACCAAGCAAGGTGGCCGAAGCTTACGGCGACAAGCTCATTCTGTTGCTCTTGGGCGGCTTAATGCTTTCTTCCGCCATGGAGCGA
Source organism: Lacipirellulaceae bacterium (assembly GCA_040218535.1). Lineage (NCBI taxonomy): Bacteria > Pseudomonadati > Planctomycetota > Planctomycetia > Pirellulales > Lacipirellulaceae > Lacipirellulaceae bacterium. The sequence goes on from JAVJRG010000005.1 coordinate 778,293, forward strand.
AGTGGAGCCCATCGGCGGATTGCATTGAGCATGGTTAACCTCTTCGGCGGCGGCAGCGGTCGCCGTTTGGTATTTGGATTCATGGCTGCCTCGGCACTTCTGAGCATGTGGATTTCCAACATGGCGACCACGCTCATGCTGTTGCCCATCGTGATGGCCGTTGTTGAGAAAGCGACCGACCAGCGTTTGCGGATCGCCTTATTGCTAGGCGTTGCCTATGCCGCGAGCGTCGGTGGCGTAGGAACTCCCGTGGGCACGCCGCCGAACTTGATCTTCATCGAGAACTACCGCATAGTAACAGGCAACGAGGTCACTTTTAGCACTTGGATGAGCTGGGCACTTCCGATTGTTCTGGTGATGGTTCCCCTGATGGCCCTCTGGTTGACCCGCGGGTTAGGGAAGCAAACGACGATCGACCTTCCCAAAGTTGGCCAGTGGCGTATCGAGGAAATCCGCACGCTTGCCGTCTTTGCCGTGACAGCTCTGCTGTGGATCACGCGCAAGGAACCCTTTGGCGGCTGGAGCGAATGGCTGAACATGCCGAATGCGGTCGATTCGAGTGTGGCGTTGCTCGCCGTCGTGGTGATGTTTCTCATCCCCAACGGAAAGGGAGAGCGACTGCTCGATTGGGAGACAGCCGTAAAGATTCCTTGGGGAATCCTCATTCTGTTTGCCTCAGGAATTGCCATCTCCAAAGCGTTCCTCGCTTCAGGTTTGAGCACGCTTCTGGGCGAGCAGTTGGCGGGGCTGAGTGAGCTCTCACCGTGGCTCATGATTGCGCTCATCTGCTTGGCGGTCACGTTCCTGACGGAAATCACCAGCAACACGGCAACAAGTAACTTGCTGATGCCCATCCTAGCCGCGGCAGCTACCCAAGCTGAGATCGACCACAAGCTACTCATGGTCCCCGCGGCAATTAGCGCGAGCTTCGCGTTCATGCTGCCCGTCGCGACGGGGCCGAATGCGATTATTTTTGGTTCCAATCAACTAACCGTCGGTCAGATGGCTCGCGAGGGGTTCGCCTTGAATCTGCTTGGTGCGGCGGTCATTGTGGTGTGCTCGCTTGTGATTTTTCATTGAGGCACGCTAGAAGTAGTTTCAGAAGTTCGTTTTCATAACCCGAAGCGTAAGCGAGGGGGCTCGCCGTAGAAGTTTTTCCCTCGCTTACGCTTCGGGTTACGATTATTTGAACGACTTCTACTTGAAAGTGTTAGGAAAGAGCAGCTATGCAACCAGATCCCAGTAAACCGTCGCCCCTAGAAATCACTGACGACGCGCAACCGAGTGTCCCGGTTTTCGTATGCCTTGTCTACGTTCGCACCAATGAAGACTCAACGGTCAGCGGCAGAGTCGCGAATTGGCCGGACCTAGCTGCGAGCGGAAGTTCCGAGCGAGACGTGCTTGGAAAGTTAGTGTCAGAATTCAAATCAGAGGTCGCCAAACGATATGCAGAGAAGCAAGAAATGCCCTGGCTTGAACCGCCGCCAGAGCCGTCAGAAGGCGAACATGTCCGTTCAATTCCTGTGCACCTGTAGAGGCGATAATCCCGGCAGAATTGATAAGCGGAGAGGACAGGATTCGAACCTGCGGACCAGCGTGAACCGGTCACCGATTTAGCAAACCGGCGCTTTCGACCACTCAGCCACCTCTCCAGGTGGTGCGGAGCTAGTAAGCTCAGCGACTTCTAAGATTCTATTCGATCCGAGAGGGTTCGCAAGGTGAGAAAAAGTGTGGCAGGGAAGGCCAAAGAGCCGAGAAGCGTTAGCTCTCGGGTCAACCCGCCGGCTTACGCCTGGCGGCTCATGGGGTTATGGAATGGGGTCAGAAAATCCCCCACGCTTCCAGGCTGTGCCGAACGACTAAGCCTGCGATGACCACGCTGGTCATGCTCATCAGCTTGATGAGAATGTTCAGGCTAGGCCCGCTGGTGTCTTTGAACGGGTCGCCGACCGTGTCGCCAACGACGGCCGCCTTGTGGGCTTCGGTCCCTTTGCCACCCTGGGCCCCGGCTTCGATGTACTTCTTCGCATTGTCCCAGGCACCGCCCGCGTTGGCCATGAAAATGGCAAGACAGAACCCTGTGGTAAGAGTTCCCATGAGCAAGCCGAGAACGCCCGCCACACCCAAGACTAAGCCAACCGCAACGGGTAAGAACAATCCAAGAAACGCGGGGATTACCATTTCCCGTTGAGCCGCTCTCGTACTGATTGCCACCGGGCGTTCGTAATCCGGTTTCGCGGTACCTTCCATAATGCCAGCGATTTCTTTGAACTGACGCCGTACCTCTTCCACCATGCCTTGAGCTGCCCGGCCGACGGCCTTCATGGTCATCGCACAAAAGGCGAAGGTCGCCATCGCTCCGAAGAAAACCCCGACCAAGACCTTGGGATTCATCAGACTTGCGTCATAGTATTGGGTGAACTGAGGCAGAGTCGCTTTCGAGACAGGAAGCAACTTTCCGCCCGTCGCAGCGAAGACCAACGACTTGTCAGGCTGTTCCAGCAGGCCATTCTTCACTTTCGCAACTTGAACCTCTTGCTTGATTTCGAGCTCTGACCAAGCTTCGCGAAGTTCAGGGACGCGCAGTTGTTCAGGCATGATGAGGTAGGGAGTCGACGTGTTCGGCTTCCCCTCCTCACCTTTGTCGACCCGCACGACAAAACGGTCGGTCAGCTTGTAGTAAGCGTGATCCTTTGCTGCGGCAACTTCTGTCTGAGCAGCGAAGGATTCTCCCCAGCGCTCGAAACCAACGCGGACGCCTTCAACGTAGGCGGCCAGCAATGCCAAGGCGGTCAGTGCGGCGGAGCCGATCGCGAAACCTTTTCCGGTGGCCGCTGTTGTGTTGCCAAGCGAGTCAAGCGCGTCGGTCCGCTGGCGAACGATCTCCGGAAGGCCGCTCATCTCCGCGTTGCCGCCAGCATTATCAGCGATTGGTCCGTAGGCGTCCGTTGCGAGCGTTATGCCCAAGGTGCTAAGCATTCCCACGGCGGCGATGCCGACACCGTAAAGGCCTAACGAGAAGTAGCTGACGTCCTGAAAATTCCAGCCGCTGGCAAAGCCGAAGGCCATTAGCGTCGCCATGCAGACCAACAACACGGGGACCCAGACGCTAGCCATGCCGTCGGCGATGCCACCGATAATGACCGTCGCCGCGCCTGTTTCTGCTTGATCAGCAAGTTTCTGGGTCGGACTATACTCATCGCTTGTGACATACTCGGTCCACCAGCCGATCAGCACCCCAGCGACCAGACCGACGACTACGCTCACGCCAACACCTGGGATGCCGAAGCCGATTTCCGTCGCCTCGGTCGAGGGCATGAGCAACTTCGCGGCGATGATCGAGCCGATGATCACAAGCCCTGTGGAAAGGTTGATTCCCTTGGCGAGGGCGTGGAGGAGACTTTTCTGGGAAGCATCTTCGCCCGTGCGGACGAAATAGATGCCGATGATCGAGCAGGCGATCCCGATGCCGGCGACGACTAGCGGGAGCAAGACGGACCGGAGTTGTGCTTCAACTTGAGTCATACCCTCAGGGACGATAGCAACGGCGCTAAAGGCCGCTGCTCCCAAAGCCGCCGCGGCAAGAATCGAACCGGCGTAAGACTCATAGAGATCGGCACCCATGCCAGCTACGTCGCCGACATTATCGCCGACGTTGTCAGCAATGGTTGCCGGGTTACGTGGATCATCTTCGGGGATGCCGGCCTCGACTTTACCAACCAAGTCGGCACCGACGTCGGCCGCCTTCGTAAAGATGCCGCCGCCAACGCGTGCAAACAAAGCCTGAGCGCTGGCACCCATGCCAAAGCACAGCATCGTTGCGGTGATGTTCACTAAGCTCAGCGGCTCGCCACCCATGGCCGGCCAAATCCAATAGAGGAAGGCAAACCAGAGGGCAATGTCCATCAACCCAAGGCCGACGACCGTAAGGCCCATAACCGCGCCGCTGCGGAAGGCTACCTGCAGACCTTGGTTGAGCGACTGCTCGGCGCCAGCGGCAGTTCGGCTGCTTGCGTTTGTTGCCGTACGCATCCCGAACCAGCCAGCGAGCCCAGAGAAGAAACCGCCGCTCAGGAAGGCAAACGGCACAAAGGGGCTTTGTACTTTCAAACCGAAGGCGGCTAGGCCCAGCAGTACGGCAATCACAACAAAGAAGACTGCGACAACGCGAAATTGCTGATCGAGGTAGGCCTTGGCACCATCGCGAACGTAGCTGGCGATTTCCCGCATCCGCTCGTTGCCCTGGCTGGCACGTTGCATCTGTGCGTAGAACAAGCGGGCTTGGATCAGCGCGGCTAGAGCTCCGACAAAAGCAACCGCCCAGCAGGTGATGACGAGTTTCTCAACCGGATCGCCAGTGCTGCTTCCTGCCGCTTGTTCGGTAGGCTGGGCAAACGCGCTACTTGTCGAGCTGCAAATCAAAGTGGCCGTGAGGCCGCCCAGGCCCCATTTTGCTGCTCCCCGCCAAGGCATTCCATTCATTGCGTAACTATTTCCTATGAGATATCGCCCGATGTGAGTCTGCTGCTTGATGTCTCAGTCTGCGGATGCCTCAATACCGCGGCTCCAACACCTGAATTGCCTGTGATCAAGCGTAGATCGTGAGTTTAAGCGAGAGTGACAGGGCGGGGAACCGCGGATTAGCGATTAAATATGTCGCCTAAGCGAGATGGCCCCAAGCAAGAATGCCCCATACAAGAAGGCCCAGATAAAAAGGTTACGTTGAGTAGCGGGAGCGAAGCTCGGCAAGATCGTCGAGCCAGCATTCCATCAGCGTGTTCTGGTTGGCATTTCGGCTGAGCTGTTCTTCCGCCTCCAGGCAGCGATCGAGAGCCGCCAGCGCAAAGTCCGCTTCCCCAGTGTTTTCTCCCGGCAGAAGCTGAGAAAACGTACCGATTGCGGAAGAGAGGAGAGTGCGGAACCGTTGCCGACGGGCCTCAGCATCTTTGCCGGCAGCGGTGACGATGCCCATCAGGTCCGTGGATAGTCGCGGTAAATCCATTTGGGAACTAGTAAGCTGGGTGGCGAGCCGGCTACGGGCGTCGCGAAGCTCAGCGTCAGCTAATTCAGCCGCCTTGCTGAGGCTGCCATTGGCTTCTGCCGCAAGCGAATCAGCCGTTTGAGCATCAGCGGCGATGCCCTGCTCGACAAGCAGCGAGGCGAGATCTGAGGCCGGCAGTGGGTGAAAGCGGACGATCTGTGATCGCGACAGGATCGTCGGCAGTTGCCGGCTGCGACTTGTGCCAATAAGGATGATCACAGCCCCCGGAGGTGGCTCTTCGAGGGTTTTCAACAAGCAGTTCGCGCTTTCGGGAGAAAGCCAGTCGGCGTCATCGATAATGGCCACTCGGCGACGTCCCAGCATTGGGCGCATCGCCAAGTTGTGGCACATTCCCTCTTTATTGCGATGCTCTCGATCTCCCAGAAAGAGATCGATCGGTAAGGTCCGTTTCCCCTCAGGCCGCGCGATACGATCAATGTCAGGGTGATTCCCCGCGGCGTGCATCTTGCACGATTCGCAAGTTTCGCACGGGGAAAGCGACTGCTCATCGGCGCTGGAGCACAGCAGAACTTTCGTCAGGGCTTCAGCGAACGCTCGCTTCCCAATTCCGTCTGAGCCGACGAAAAGGTACGTCGAAGCCAGCCGACCACACGCCAGACTCTGGCGGAATCGCTCGACAACCCCGTCGTGGCCTCGAATTCCCTGCCACATAGATGGTTTCTCTTCTCGCGAATTCGTACGTGTTGAGTAAGCTAACGACGATGTGCATTATGTCATAATCTCAATTCGCCCGCGAGCTAGCGAAAACTTCGATCTCTACGCGCCACATGCCTGACGAAGCAGACCAACCTGAATACACATCGTTTGGGTGCAAGCTCTGTGGCACGCGGCTCGGCTTCAAAATCAAACACGTCGGCAAAAAGACAAAGTGCCCCGACTGCGGCACAGTCAATCGTATTCCGCCGCCAGAGCCGAAACAGAAGGTTCCAACACCAGCGGCTATGGAGGGCGAGCAATTTGAAGTGTGGGGAGTCGATGAAGCACCGCTGCCCGAGGAGATGGTCGCCAACCAGCCGAAGCTTGTCCCCGTGAGCTGTCAGCACTGCGCGACGCTGATGTACGCTCGCGAAGAACACCTGGGCAAAAAGGCCAAATGTCCCGATTGCGGGACGAAAACCCCGATCACTCGCCCGAAGGCTGAGTCGCCCGTTGGGCCGGTTGGTGTTCCCGACGGCGAGGAGTACCAACTCGATCCCGAGTCTGCACCGACTCCTCGTCCGGTGCCAAAGCCGGTTGCTCTCCGTCATGCGGAACTCAAGGAAGAGACGCGAAAAGCAGCCGAGGAGCGCGAGAACGCCGGACGAAAGCGAAAGAAGAAAAAACGGGCCGCGCTCAGGGAGAAGCCTGTCCAGTTTCCGCTCGTGCAACGGGTGCCGGCGATGTTGCTTACGGTGCCGGTGATTTCTCGTTGGGTGGTTTTGTCACTGAGTCTGATAGTCGTGGTGTGGTTCGGCAACTTTGGAATGACCGATGCGCAGAGTAAATTCCAGGCTATCGCGATGGTTTGCTTCTTCGTGGTCGCCGTCATCCTCGGTCTAATCTGGCTAGCCGCAGCTGCGGCTCTTTGGCTTGCGATCCTGACCGAGAGCGCCGACGGGCATGATGAGCTGCATCACCCGCCCAGCACGAATCTGCCCGACTGGTTTGGTGAGACGGCCTACTTCGTCATTGCCGCGACCGCCAGTGCCGCGCCAGCCGTCGGTCTGGGTAGTCTTATCACCAAGATCCAGCAGGCTGATTTGCTAAATGTCGATCTGCCTTCTGGTGCGATCGCTGTGATCGGATGGCTGGTTGTCTTCCCGATCGCGATTCTTTCCTCATTGGAGCAGGGCTCAGCTTTGGCGGTTTTCTCGCCGAAGATCGGGAAGAGCTTGCTCGGTTGCTTTCCCACGTGGCTGTTTTTTTACGCCGAATCGATTCTGCTGATGGGCGGCACGGCGATGGCCAGCGGCTGGCTGGTGTCAAAACATCCGCTATTGATATTTCTAGCCGCACCTCTGATGTTCGGGGCGACGCTGCTTTACTTCCGGCTCATTGGGCGACTTGCATGGTGCCTGAGCGAGCTGACAGCGGTTGAAGTTGCAAGCGAAAGCTCGTCGTGACGACCCAGGAACCTAGAAAAGTTGAGGACGCAGACTGGGGGCTCGCTCCACTCGTCCCCAGCCACTCTTTGGAATTACTTGAAGTAGTTCACCGCGTTCAGAAAAACAGCCAAGCCCGCCCCTTCTTCTGGCAAGTCAGGCGTGCGTGTCCACCTCGGGTGCTGTGTGCGATCAACGAATCGCTCCGGGTGCGGCATGAGCCCAAACACTCTCCCCGACTCGTCGGTCATTCCGGCAACATCACCAGTTGCACCGTTGGGATTGTCTCCGTCGGCGTAGCGGAGAGCGAGCTGACCTTTTGCGACGAGTTTCTCAAAGGTGGCCTCATCCGTGGTTGCGAAACGACCCTCCGCGTGGGCGATGGGAAGATACAGTCGATCGATTCCTTTGAGAAAAACGCAACGCGAATCGTCAGCTTGCAGATTGACCCAGCGATCAATGAAACGCCCTGACTCGTTCCAGTCGAGTGTTGCCGTCGGGCCGTTCTCCTCTTCATGATCGAGTAGGCCGCTTTTGATTAGCACTTGAAAACCATTGCAGATGCCAAGGATCAGTTTCCCGGCTTCACGAAAGCTCTTAAGCGAATCGGCGAGGTGATGTTGCAGTTGATTGGCGAAAATACGCCCGGCGGCAACGTCGTCGCCATAGCTGAATCCGCCCGGCAAGCAAAGAATCTGATAGTCGTCGGCCAGTTTTGGAGCTTCCAGCCAGCGATTCAGATGCAGAACGGTCGGCTCTCCGCCCGCCAAGGTGAAGGCATGAGACGTTTCAACATCGCAGTTGGTGCCAGGAGCTCGAAGGACAAGAATGCGGGGTGTCATGTGGGGAGTGATGAATATTGAGTGATGAATAACGAAATTGAGCCGTAGGCGTAAGCTCTCGGGTTGAACTCTCGCACGCTCACCAATCGAGCGGTGCCTGCCAGGATTGCTTCAGTTCGGCAATCGAACAATCGACTTGTCGCTGAGCCGCGAGGTCGATCGTAAGCCGCCCTGAATCATTAACCGTGCCGATCTTGGCAAACGCGACCCCGCCGAGGGTCGCTTCAAACGCGGCTTGGTTTTCGGGTCGCACTTCACACAAGAAGCGACTGTTGGATTCGCTGAAGAGTCTTTGGATGATTCCTAAGGAAACTTCTTTCACCGGCATCGCGTCTAGTGAAAGCTCAGCACCAAGTCCGCCAGCGAATGCCATCTCGGCTGCCGCGGCAGCCAGACCTCCTTCGCTGAGGTCGTGGCAGGCAGCGACTTGGCCGGCGGAAATGGCCCGATGGAGGGCGGCAAAGATCGCTTTCGCCTGTTGCGGATGCACAACAGGTACCTGTCCACCTTCAAGCTCGTTGACGAGCGCGAAGTGCGAACCACCCAGTTCATCGGCGGTGGTCCCGACCAAGTAGAGCAGGTTGCCCGCTTGTTTGAGGTCCATTGTGACGGCTTTGCCGACATCCTCGATCTGGCCCATGGCGCTGATTAGCAGCGATGAAGGAATCGCAATCGTTTGCTTCTCGCCATTGTCGTCGACATAGCTGAACTCGTTGTTCAGGCTATCCTTGCCGCTGATGAAGGGCGTTTCGAAGACCAGCGAAAGGTCGTGGCAGGCGAGTGCTGCGCGAACCAGTGCCCCGAGCGTCTCATTCCGCTCGCAATCGCCCCAGCAGAAGTTATCAAGCACGGCGATACGGCTCGGGTCGGCACCTACGGCAACGCAGTTGCGCATCGCTTCGTCAATGGCGCTGGCTGCCATATGGTAAGGGTCGTGGTCTCCATAGCACGGGTTCATGCCGTTGCTGATGACAATCCCCTTTCGTGAAGTCAGCACGGGCCTGACGATCGCCGCATCGCTGGGGCCATCGTTCTCGACGCCAACCAACGGCTTCACGACACTACCACCTTGCACTTCATGATCGTACTGCCGGATGATCCACTCTTTGCTGGCAACATTCAGCGAGCCAAGGATCTTCAGCAGGTCGCCGTTGTAGCTCTCTTTCGTGGGCAAACTGAGTGGCTTCACCTCGGGAGGAGAATACGTCGCTTCGCGAACGACCGGCGGGCGGCCGTTGTGGAGCAAGTCCATCGAGAGATCGCAGACCGTCTCTCCGTCGTATTTCAGGACAAGCCGACCTGTCGGTTCAAACTTACCAAGGACCGTCGCCTCGACTCCTTCAGACTCGCAAAGCTGATGAAGCTGTTCCCAGTTCGATTCAGGGACGCTCAAGACCATCCGTTCTTGCGCTTCAGAGATCCAAATCTCGGTGTAAGTCAGCCCGTCGTACTTGGTGGGTGCCTTTTCAAGCCAGACTTCGGCACCGATTTCCTCGCCCATCTCGCCAACAGCGCTACTGAACCCGCCGGCACCGCAATCGGTGATGGCGGTGAAGAGTTCCTGATCCCGAGCTTCCAGGAGCACGTCGAGGACTTTCTTTTCTTCAATCGCGTTTCCGATTTGCACGGCTCCGCCGGAAAGACTTTCACTTTCGCTGGTGAGTTCCGCACTGGAGAAGGTCGCCCCATGGATTCCGTCGCGACCCGTGCGACCACCGACGGCGACAATTAGATCGCCGGGTTGCGGCTCTTTGAAAGACTTCTCCTTCGGGATAATTCCGACGTTGCCACAATAGACCAGCGGATTGCCAAGGTACCGTGGATCGAAGAACACGGCGCCGTTGACCGTGGGGATGCCCATGCGGTTGCCGTAGTCGCGTACCCCTTCCACCACGCCACGCATCACGAGCTTTGGGTGCAGCACCCCTGGCGGAAGCGATTCGGCAGGGGTGTCTGGTGGAGCGAAACAAAACACGTCGGTGTTGCAGACCGGCTTGGCGCCCATGCCCGTGCCGATGGTGTCGCGAATCACCCCGCCCAGGCCCGTGTTTGCTCCACCGTAGGGCTCCAGTGCGGAGGGGTGATTGTGGGTTTCGACTTTGAAGGCAATGTTGAATTGGTCGTCAAAGCGGACGATGCCCGCGTTATCTTTGAACACGCTGACGCACCAATCGTCCTCACCCCAGCGGGCCCGCAATTCTTGCGTGGCGGCGAAGATGGTCTCTTTCAGCATATTTTCGAAACGCTGTTCGCCTTTCTCGTCGCGATAGGCAATTCGACCAGCGAGTGTTTTATGGCTGCAATGTTCGCTCCAGGTCTGCGCAATGGTTTCCAGCTCGATGTCGGTTGGCTCTCGTCCTAGTTCCTGGAAGAACTTCTGGATGGTCTGCATCTCTGCCAGTTGCAAGTAAAGCTGGCCGGTCTTGCTCAGCGTCGCGAGACCCGCGTCGTCGAGATCGCGAATCGCGGTGTGGCGGATTTCAAACTCGTAACGGCTACCGAGTTGTAGTTTGTCGAACGGTAGTGGTCCGACGATCACTTGCTCGATCGCGTCGTTGGCGAGCAGTCGCTTGCTGATCTCATCGACCCGCTTGTCATCAATACCGCCGATCCAATACTTGCGCAGCGTACGCACGGCGTCGATGTCATAGCCGAAATCACGCGCGGCGGCTTCCGCGCTTTGGGCTACGGGGTCCATTACGCCTGGCTTCAGCAGCACGTGCACAAGTTGGGCCGATCCATTGGCCGTGTGGTGCTCAGGCGTTTTAATGAGAGCCGCATTTCCAACCGGAGCAACGATCGCGTGCTCAACGACCGGATCGCCGAACAGTTCGCGAGCCAATTGCTGGGCGGCTGCCCCGTCGAGTGATTCGCCTTGGACGAGGTAGCCACGGGCCGACGCGGCTTCGAGGCTTTCCGCCAAATGAAGGTCTGCCGCGTCACGGGCAAGTTGCGCTGCCGCACGATCGTCGTCCTGGTGACGGGGGTGGAGGTCAATCTCCCAGAGCATTTCGTATCCGTTGAGCTTTGGTTAGAAGTTGTTCGAGGGCGTCCCAATCCTGCTGTTCGCAGGCGGTTCGTAACTGGGTCAAGTTATCTTCGTAACCTGCGAGGGCTTCGAGAAGGGCAGGGCGGTTGGTTGCAAAGATTTGTTTCCAAAGTCCTGGATCAGAGGCAGCAATCCTTGTGGTGTCGCCCCAGCCTCCGGCGGCAAAGGGGAGGAACTCTTCAGGGGTTGTCCCTGCCAGTGCGTAAGCGACCAGATGGGGTAAATGGCTTGTGGCAGCCAAAGCCTGATCGTGGTCGCTGGGGGTGAGCTGCATCGTTTCAGCCCCCAGACGCTGCCAGAACTGCGAAATAGCGTCGGTCGTCTCTTGAGGAGTCGCAGCCGTGGGCGTGACGATTACCTTGCGATCCACCAAGAGATCACCGTCCGCGTATTCAGGACCGCTGCGATGCCCTCCGGCGATCGGATGGCTGCCGACAAAACGAGGTGCGATATCAGGGGCTTGAGCCGCTACCGCTTCGCAGATTGCTGATTTGGTACTGCCCGCGTCGGTGAGCAAGGCTTCAGGAGCGGCCTTCCCGGCGGCTATTGTCAGCTCAGCGATCTGCTGAACGGGCGTGGCGACGATCACCAGCTCTGCGCCGGCCACTCCGCTAGCCAGATCGAGGCTCGCTTGGTTAATCGCACCAACGTCGAGCGCCTTATCGAGGCTCTCCTGCCGACGACCGACGCCCACAACAGTTTCTGCCAGCTCACGCTGACGGATCCCCTTGCCGATCGAACCTCCCAGCAGACCAACGCCGACGATCGCAATTCGTTGGAAGCTGGGCATAGGGCTTTGCGGCATGGGGAAACAAGCAAAGCTGACAGTCTAACAAATCAAGCTCCCGAGCGGCATGGGGTCGCCTTTTCTCTCACCTTAATCATCTTGCTGAACTATTTTGAACCACGAATGAAACGAATATCGCGAATCTTCTCTGGTCGCTTGGAGGGTTGTTTAGCATCACCTCATTCGTGTTATTCGTCCTATTCGTGGTTCCCAAAACACCAGTCCAAGAAGCGTGAGTACGATCGTCGAAGGTTCGGGGATGAGTGCGATAGCCGTCGGAGCGAATAGCGACCAGTTTCGCTCCCGTTGCCAATCCAATAGATCGGCCCCGTCGGCGAAGCCGTTTCCCGTGATGTCGCCTTCACTTGTGAGCCCACCGTAGTCATCCGACCACAAGGCAAGATCCAGTCCGTTGACTGCCGCGTCGAGGTTTAGGTCCGCGGGCGAATCGGTCGGGGGAGTTCCCCAGCCGTAAGCGAGTGTTCGGATACGAATATCGCTGGAGCCTGCGGGGCCCTCGTCTCCCCATTTGAAGACGTTCGGGTGATTCTGAATGATCGGCGACCAACTTGTGAGGAACTCGCCATCGAAAAAGAGTTGGCCACTGCCGCCGCCCGGGTTTGCTCTCAATTCGAAGGTGTGATAGTCGGTCCCAGAGCCGTCGGTGGTAAGCGGAATGGTTTGTTGAGTCGTGCCGACGAGCCGGGCTTGCAGATTGTTACTGCTATTGAGCTCGACATACGCAAGGTAAATCCGATTGTTGAAGTAGACGCTCATGCCGGTGCTCGAATCCGTGGTGTCGCCCGGCAATCGAAAGTGGCTACGAAACCACCAGCCCTGATTCGTCGCGTTGTTGACGAAGCTGTTGTAGAGAACAGCCTCGTAGCCGGAGTCAGGCAGTTGGGTGCCGCTGGGAACCTGAACACGCCAGCCCGCAAAGCCATCCGCTGCGTCGTTCGCGACCGAAGTACCGATCCCTTGGCTTTGAAAGGGTCGTCGAAACGCGCCGAATAATTCTGGTGCGAACGCGATGTTCGTGTCGCCTACTTCGTACCAGCCACCAACCCCAGCCTGGCAGGACGAACTGTCCAAGCAAGCTAGCATTAGTAGTCCAACGAGAAGGTTTCGAGCTCGTGATTGTTCGAAGAGTCGATAAGCCATAGCGAGTGGGTTCACTTTGAGGTTTCTCAGAGCAGCATCAAACCCGGCAAGGTTCCTCTAATCGGTCTTACGCAAATTGCTGTTCCCATGATCCCAGAAAACTGGGAAAAATCAGTTGATAATCAGCGCAAGCTATGCCTTTTGCGGACTGCCGCGGTACAATTCGGCCTGAGAGCCTAGGTGCCAACGACAACCGTGTCGTTCGGCATCAATTCAATTCAATAGCCGCTATCCGCATTAGTGGCCAGAGGACTATCAGTTAGAGGGGCTGGCCTCCCTCGCAGCTAAAGAAGACCCATGATCCGTTTCAAATTGTTCGGCCTGTCAACGCTTGCCCTATTGATTACAAGCACCGCTTCCGCCCAGGAATGGGCCGAGAAGATGTTCGAGAAGCGGGAGCACAACTTCGGCACGGTGGCTCGCGGGGCTGAGACGGTTTACAAGTTTGAAGTGACGAACATCTATAAGCAGACGATGAACATCGTCGGAGTCCGCACCAGTTGCGGATGCACGACGCCTACAATCGAAAACGGAACCTTCAAAACCCACGAAAAAGCCTACATCGTCTGTAAGTTCAATACGCATACGCACACTGGCCAGAAGGCGGCGACGGTGACCGTGACTTTTGGGGCTCCGTATCCTGCGGAAGTGCAGATCCGCGTCCACGGCAACATCCGCAGCGATGTGGTATTCACACCCGGAGCGGTCGAGTTTGGCGAAGTCGCTGAAGGTGACATGCGTGAACAAGTGATCAACGTCAGCTACGCAGGTCGCGAAAACTGGGAAATCGTCGATGTCACCAACGACAACGAGCATTTCGAAGTCGAGCTCAAGGAAATGTCACGCGCTAGCGGTCGAGTTTCTTACGGCTTGTTGGTTCGCTTGAAAGATGATCTCCCGGTGGGTTATCTGAAGGACCAGCTTACTGTTGTTACGAACGACACAAGAGCCGATGCACAACGTATCCCGCTGTTCATCAGCGGAAGAATTCGACCCGAGTTTTCCGTCACGCCAGAAAACATTGTGCTAGGCACGGTTACGCCAGGGCAAGAAGTTACCCGGCGAATCGTGGTGCGCGGCAGTCAGCCGTTCAAGATTCAAGAAGTCAAGTGCGAAGACCAGAGCTTCGACTTCAAGGTCGATCCTGCTAGCAAACGCGTCCACCTCGTCGAACTGCGTTTCAAAGCGGGCGATGATGCGGGCAAGCTGCGTGCTCCGATCCAAATCATCACCGATCGCGGTGCGGGACGCGGGGCGACTTGTGTCGCTTCAGCGATCGTGGCCCCGAAAGCCGAAGCGACTCGCACCGCTGCTAGCAACGCACGCTAGTCTGTAGAACGGGCACTCCTGCCCGTTCGTCATTCAAGAGAGACGGCCAAGAGTGGCCGTACTACTTCGATTGACGTACTAACTGCACGTTGACATACTCCGCCCACGATGGAGTATCCCTTTCGATTCTCGCTGGCTTTCTGTGCGCTGACTTCTTGCCTTCTGCTTCTGGCAACAGAAAATGCGCAGGCGGTCGAGTATGCGCGGAATGCAGACGAACTGAGAGTTCCTGCAAAGCATTATTATCCGCCGGACCAATCGACGGCCCCTGACGGGGGCGAGTTGCTTGAGTGTGAAGGCTGCGACGCGTTTGGTGAGCCCGTCTACGACGACGAGCTCTACATGCAATACGACGCGGCTCTCTGGCGGCCGTTCGATCTGCTACGGGACTTTGGCTTCCGACATTCGGCAACACATGGGCGGCATGTAGGTCGCGGCGTTCCACTGGAACGCACAAGCTGGCTCAACCGGCCCTACCACGTCGACTGGTTCCTTGGTCCTCTGCTGAGTGACGACCTCGTCACCGGCAGCGTCGGGCAGTCGAATGATCTGTTCGGCGGAATTCGAATCGGTTGGGACTTTGATTACTACTGGGGCATCCAGGGTCGACTTGGTTGGTCGAATCCCGACATTCAGACCGCTGCGACCGCGGGAAATCCGCCTAGCGGGAACTACTTCGTCGGCGACATCGACATTCTCTACTACCCCTGGGGCGATACGAAGGTTCGCCCTTACATGCTGCTGGGCGTGGGGCTGGCGGAAGTGGGGTCGGTGAACCCCGACGGCTCTGGCAATGAAATCACGTTGCTGGGAATGCCTTTTGGCGGTGGCGTGGAATTCCCCCAGACGCCTTGGCTCGTGTGGCGGTTGGAGGTCTTGGACAATTTGGCATTCGGTGCCGATGGGGTCTCGACGATGCACAACATCTCGCTGACCGCCGGGATGGAGCTCCGACTGGGAGCACGCCCCCGCTCCTACTGGCCCTGGCGATCAAGCCGTAACGTTTGGTAGAACGGATTACTTCTCGTTCTCTCGACTCTTAGGAGCCGCCCTCCGTGGCGTTCCGCAGCCATTGATTCCATGCCCAGCCCAAGAGTTGCCATCATCGGAGGCGGAATCAGCGGCCTGACGGCTGCCTTTCAGCTGCATCGCCAGATGCCAACGGCAACGCTGCGGCTTTACGAAGCTTCGTCTCGGCTCGGCGGGGCTTTGAGCTCTCTGCCGCGAGAAGACTTTCTGATTGAGCAAGGAGCCGACAGCTTTATCACCAAGACACCCGACGCACTGGAGTTATGCCGTCAGCTTGGTGTCGAAAGCCGACTGATTCCCACCAATGAAAAGCATCGTCGGGCGTTGATCGTCCACAATGGCCAACTGGTGCCGGTTCCCGCAGGTTTTGTTCTGATGCGGGCAATGTCCGAGGAGGCCGTTCTGGCCTCGCCGATTCTCAGCGACGCGGGCAAGCAGCGGTTTCTTGAAGAGAAGCATGTCCCGCCCCATCCGAACTGCAACGAGCCCGACCACGACGAGAGCGTCGCGGGTTTTGCCATCCGCAGACTTGGCCAGGAAGTTTACGATCGGCTCGTCCAGCCACTGATGGGGGGCATCTACGTTGCGGATGCGCACAGGCTAAGCCTCCGGGCAACCATGCCCGATTTTCTCGAAGCGGAGCGTAAATATGGAAGCCTCTATGCATCGGTGCAAGCTCAGGCCGAGATACAAACCGAGGAGACTGGTGCCAGCGGGGCTCGCTATTCGGCTTTCTTGAGTTTTCCTAATGGCATGAGCGAGTTTATTGAAGCCCTAACGGCCTCCTTGCCTGAGGGTACCATTCTCTTGAATCAACCGGTCACCTCGATCCATCGTGCTGATTCTCGTTGGCAAGTAGCAACGATTGAATCCGAAATGCCAGTTGCATTCGACGCGGTGGTCCTCGCAACACCTGCCCATGTCAGTAGTCAGCTTCTCTCGCCCTTAGATGCGCAATTGGGTGAAGAGCTTCGTCGAATCAAGTCGGCCAGCAGCATTGTAGTGAGCTGTGCTTACCCGCTTGACCAAATAGGCCGCGAGCTGGACGGCTTTGGCTTTGTCATTCCTGAGAGGGAGGGACGGAAGATTCTTGCTGGGAGTTTCCTGAGCGTTAAGTTTCCGGGCCGGGCCCCTGAAGAAGTCGCCCTGATGCGTGCATTCGTTGGAGGAATGCTACAGAGCAAGTTGGTTGAGCTTGCGGATCAGCCGCTGCTTGAACTCGTGAAATCCGAGATAGCAGAACTGTTAGGGGTACAGGGTGAACCGCTGACGGTGGATATTGCACGCTGGCAATCCGCGATGCCGCAGTACGAGGTAGGGCATCTTGACCTTGTGGAGGAAATCGAGCATCTCACAGCTGAGCATCAAGGACTAGCGCTTGCGGGCAATGCGTACCGCGGCGTTGGTATCCCCCATTGCGTTGCCAGCGGGAAGCGTGCGGCGAAGGCCGTGTTGAATTCACTCGATGGCTGACTCAGGCGACTCTGTTTGGCACTGCTCGCCATTGCAGCGTTGGCAATCTTCGCCCGCTGGGCAGTTCGCTTGTTCCCCGGTAGCAAAAATGGGGCAGACGTAGCACTTTTCAGGTGCCTGCTCGCCACGGAAGTACTTTCTGCCGACGGTGACTTCAACGATCATCCCTAAGAGGACGATTGAAGCAAGCATCAGGAAAGCACGAGATCGTTTCACAGAAGAAACTCGATAATCAAGGCAGCGAGGTCGTTAGAGCTATTGCCAATTTTACCAACCCCGCAATCATCGAGCAAATCTCAGGGTGGACTACGCCTCTCACTCCGCTTCGCTTAGCCAGTGATCGACGTAATTCTCCAGAGCAGCGCGACGGTCTTTTAGCAACCGCTCTTCCATGCGGTGCTGCGTTGCAGCGCTTTGCCAGCTCTGGGCAAAAGGACCGGAGAGCTCAGCCTTCGCCGTATCGGTGAGCAAGTCCATCGCTCGTGTGTAGAGTCTTTCGCCATCCTGGTGCCACTGCTTGATTGCTGCCGAGTACGAGACGACGCGGACATTGACGCCATGCGTATCGAGGTCGTCCATCCGTTTCAGGGTATCGACGTGAACCTGCTTGCGGTTGGCCAGCAAATCGTAAAGCTGAGGCTGACCAGAGAACTGCGAGGCTTTAGCGGCAGCTCGCTTACTCTCGTCCAATGCCGTTAGTAGCTTTTCCCAATAAGCACGCGTCAGCTTGCGTTGCTCTTCGACAGGAACCTCTGGAGGCAAATGTTCGTTCACCGCTGAGGTGATCGTCTCTTGCCAGGTCTGCTCAGCGGCAGGTTCGTTCGCAGGTACGATGGATTCGTCCTGATTTTCTGCCAGCGTTGTTGAGGCATCGCCGGCGACGACAGGCTGTTCGATTTCTGTAGACTCCACGCCTGCGACACTCTCCTCGCCGGTCGGCTCGATGAGTTCCGTTTTTTCGAGAACCGAGAGAGCGATCCCTTTGACATCGACGCCAAGGTACATGGCACCAAGGACAGCCCCCACGATTACCGCGACAAAGCAGCCTGTGAACTCGAAGAAGGAGAGCCCACGGCGTGGGGCGGATCGTGGGAAACGGTTCGTAGGGTTTGAAGTCATGGGGACATCCAGATAGCAGACGTGGCTGCGCAGACCTTGTGCGCTTTCGAAAGGATAGCTTTCTGAGGATGCCAGAATTCCACAGGGTAAGATTTCCCGTGGGTTCGAGACCGAGTCGAATGGTTAACGGTCCGATTGCGACAGTCGTAACGACAATACCGATCGACCGCTAAGCGGTACAGTTCGTTCCCTATCCCGCTTGCTGGAGAGGGGTAGGGTGAGGGTGTCCGTATATCCTTAGGAAGACTTCCGTCGAGCCTCACGCCGTCGCTCGGCTTCGATGAGCAGCGTCTTCCGCAGTCGGATGTTGCTGGGCGTGACTTCGACGAGCTCATCATCTTCCAAATACTCCATCGAAGCTTCCAGAGACATCTCCCTCACGGGGCGAACCTGCGAGTTATCGTCCTTACCGGCGGCGCGGACGTTCGTGAGTTTCTTGCCCCGGACGACGTTGACCACGAGATCGCCGCTGCGGCAGTTTTCCCCTACGATCTGTCCTTCGTAGACTTGGTCGCCAGGTTTCACGAAGAAAATGCCCCGATCGTAGAGCGCGTCCAACGCGTAGGCAGTGGCTTGTCCCGATTCGTTCGCAACCAGGACGCCCATCGAACGTTGAGGCACCTCGCCTTTAATCGGTTCGTACCCGAGTACCGTGTGATGCATGATCGCCTGCCCTGCGGTCGCGTTGAGCATGCGGCTCCGTAGGCCCATCAGTGAGCGGGCTGGAAGTTTGAACTCCAAGTGGACAAACCCGCTGGTGTTCGAACGGCTGCCCATCTTCACGAGTTCCGCTCGGCGATCTCCCAAGAGCGACATCACGGCGCTCTGGCAGTCCTCGGGGCAATCGACCACGAGTTCTTCGATTGGCTCGCATTTCTGGCCATCGATCTCGCGCAAAATCACTTGCGGCTTGCCGACGCAAAGCTCGTAACCCTCGCGACGCATGTTCTCGATCAGAATGCCCAGGTGCATCAGTCCCCGTCCGGAGACGCGGAACTGTTCTTGTGATTCGCCCGGCTCGACACGGAGGGCCACGTTCGAGCGAAGTTCCTTTTCCAGACGCTCGCCAATCTGACGGCTTGTCACGAACTTTCCATCACGGCCTGAGAGGGGGCCGTCGTTGACACGGAAAACCATATGCAACGTCGGTTCGTCAATCGGCGTTGAGGGCAGCGCCACGGGCGAGTCCGCATCGGCGACCGTATCACCGATTTCGATTGGTTCGAGCCCAACGAGTGCACAAAGATCACCGGCCGATACCTCTTCAACCTCAACGCGGTCTAATCCCTGGAAGCCGAGAACTTGGCTGACTTGCCGAGAGCTGACTTTGCCCTCAGCGTCGATCACCTGGATGCGCTGACGTCGCTCGACCTTGCCCGCATGGACACGTCCGATGGCAATACGCCCCACATAATCGGAATAATCGAGGGTCGTCACTTTCATCTGCAGTGGATCGTCCTGGCGGCTGCCGTCGTGTGGTGGCGGAACCTTTTCGACGATTTGATCGAAGAGAGGCTGTAGGTTGTCATTCTTGTTGTCTAAGTCATCGGTGGCCCAGCCCTCTTTCGCTGAGGCGTAAATCACTGGGAAGTCGAGTACTTCATCGGGAGCATCCAGATCGACCAATAGGTCAAACACTTCATCAACGGCCGTTTGGGGGCGTGCATCCGGACGATCGACTTTATTGACCACAACGATCGGCTTGAGTCCACGCTCGAGCGACTTCTGTAGTACAAAACGCGTCTGTGGCATTGGCCCTTCGTAAGCGTCGACTAGCAAAAGCGTGCCGCTGGCCATTCCGAGAACTCGCTCGACCTCACCACCGAAGTCGGCGTGACCTGGGGTATCGATCAGGTTGATTCGATAGGTTTCTCCCTCGGGAGTCGTATAAGTGACGGCGCAGTTTTTGCTGGTGATCGTAATCCCCCGCTCCCGCTCCAAATCGTTGCTATCGAGGATCAGCCCGTGCTGTCCACCCGCAAGCTTGGAGAGTTCCTCTTCGCGATAGAGGCCCGATTGATAGAGCATCTGATCGACGAGCGTCGTCTTTCCATGGTCGACGTGGGCGATAATCGCCACATTACGTAGGTTCGCGGCTTGGATCGAATCTTGGGTCGTTGGCATGAAACGGTTTTAGCGTGGGGCCCATAGCAGGGCGGCAGGTGACAGTCTTTTCAGGACTCGAGATGTGTTGGAGGGAGTCGAATTCTACGCGATTTCGACGTGTCGCGTTAGTCTCAGCCATTCTCAACTGCAAAGGCTAACGAAAAATATTTCAGAAGAAGTTCGAGAATCTATCAAACTTGTTGTTCCAAAACCCGTTCCTATACTTAAAGTAACTAATAGAAGCTAAGAGAAATAAGCTACGCCAGTATTGCCGCTGCCTGAAGCCGCACCCACCCCGGGTATCTTGACGACCGTGCCACCGGGACCAACTTCCTCTGAGACAACCGCGTCAGAAGCAGGCACTCAAGCTTCACCTACGCGGATTCTCTATCTGGGCGGAGCAAATGATGCCGCGGTCGCTCTGCGAGAACGACTAGGCAGCGATGTCGAAGTCGTTGAGATCAACTCGACGCTGCGAGCCTTGGCAAAAGTCGCCCGTGAAGACTTTTCAGCCGTTTATGTGGATGCCGAGTACTTCGCTGAGGCAACGGACGTCGGCCGGCTGCTGCACAACGACCGCATTCTGCGATGCATGTCCGATGGCGTTGTGATGCTCGACAAGGAGAATCTCGTTCTGTGGAGCAACGATGCGTTCGATTCCTGGAGCAAGGTCGAGCCTATTGCCGGAGAAAACTTCTATCGAGCGCTAGGTGGCCCGGAGATTTTGGGACCTGACTTCTGTCCCTTCCATTCCGCTTTCTCGACGGGAGCCTGCAGTGTTTCTACGCTGCGGACAGAGGACAATCGTTACTACAAGGTTTACGCCACACCAGTCACCGAAGAGGACCGTGTCCCCGAGCACCTCATCGTGACGGTGCACGATGTCACCGACGAAGTCGTCCAACAGCAAAAATTGGCAGCCATCCATCAGGCGGGTACCGACCTGGCGGATTTGATGCCCGACGAGGTTTCGACTCTCGATTACAAAGAACGTGTCGAGCTACTCAAGGACAACATCCTGCACTGCATGCAGGATGTCCTGCACTTGGACGTGATCGAGATTCGCATGCTGGATCAGCAGACGCGAGTTCTCGAGCCCATCATGGCTGTGGGCATGGTTCAATCAGCCGTCGAACGCAAGCTCCTCGCTGAGAGTGAAGGCAACGGAGTCACTGGGTTCGTCGCTGCGACAGGAAAGAGTTATCTCTGCGGGCACACGACTGAAGATCCGCTTTATCTTGAAGGTGCCGAAGGTGCGCGAAGCTCGCTTACCGTGCCACTGATGTTGCACGATATGGTCATTGGTACGCTCAATGTCGAAAGTCCCGATGGAAATGCGTTTGACGAGGGTGACTTGCAGTTCCTCGAAATCTTTGCTCGTAGTGTTGCCGCGGCTTTGAACACGCTGGAATTACTAGACGCCCAAAAGGCCAGCACCGCGGCAGCTAGCGTCGAGGCCATTCACAGCGCGGTCGCGCTGCCTGTGGATGTCATCCTCAATGACGCGGTGAACGTGATGGAAAGCTACATTGGCCACGATCAGCCGGTGGTCGAGCGTTTGCAACGAATCCTCAAGAATGCGCGAGATATCAAGCGTGTGATTCAGAAGGTTGGCCAAAGCCTGGCCCCGATGACCGCTCAGGTTGGGTCGGACGAGAGCGAGTTGAGGCCAAAGCTCTCCGGGAAGCGGATTCTGGTCGTCGACGATGACGATACGGTCCGTTCGGCGGCACACGAACTGCTTGATCGCTACCACTGCTTTATCGAGACCGCTCACAACGGCAACGAAGCGACCTACATGGTGCGTAACCTCTCAGAAGGTGAGAAGTACGATGTCATCATCGCCGATATTCGCTTGCCCGACATGAATGGGTACGAACTTCTCCTGAAACTCCGCGAAGTCATTGATCCGGTCCCCTTGGTCTTGATGACCGGATTCGGCTACGATCCGGGACACTCGATCGTCAAGGCTCGCCGCGAGGGTGTTCGCTCAGTCCTCTATAAACCCTTCCGGCTCGATCAGCTAGTCAGTACGCTTGAGGATAATTTGCAAGCGTTCGATGAGTAGTCTTGGTGCGAGACAAGGAAGTTGGAGAGCGTGAACTGGTTTCTCATTGCCGTAGCGTTAGTCGGCCACGGGTTTCTCTGGGTGGCGATCGTGAATCGGTTGCATGCCTGCCCAGTCGTGCGTTGGTTGCTAGAAGCACTCACCCGCCTCAGCTTGCTCCTTTTCTTGTGCCTTCCGGTGGTGATCGCGTGGATCGGCTTTCAACAGCCCTCTTCTTTGTTTCAGCCTTTCACTTCCGAAGCGACTTGGGCGACTTACTATTGCTGGCTCTGCATCTGGGTCTGTGTCCTCTCACTTTTTGCGAAAGTCTTTGAAGAGCGGAATCGTTACGACTCGAAGGTTGTCGTCGAATCAACTTCGCAGCTTCACGACTTGTCGGAAAGTCTTTCAGAGGAACCTTACTTGACAGACTTCGCAAAACGGCTGGCAAGGGTCCCTGGCAACCAAACGATGCAGCTTCACGTGGAGAATCGTCGCCTCAAGCTGCCTGCCCTTCCCGCGGAACTCGAGGGGACCAGGATCGTTCATTTGAGCGATATCCACATGGCTGGGAGGCTTGAACGACGGTACTATGAGCAACTCGTTGAAGTGGTCAACGAGCAGCAGCCGGATGTGATTTTCGTGACGGGCGACATTGTCGAGAAGACGGAGTGTTGGCCGTGGCTCGAAACCACCCTTGCCCCGATGCGTGCCCGCTTAGGCCGTTATTTCATCCTCGGCAATCATGATCTGTTCATTGACGAAGCGGAGACTATCAAGAGGCTGCAAGAGCTTGGTTGGACTTACGTCGGCGACCAGTGGGAACAGACTTCGTGGGAAGGTGTCCCAGTAAGCATTGGTGGCAATGAGCTGCACTGGAAAGGCCCGCCGGCCGAGCCGCAGCCAAAGCGGCCTGCCGAGTTTCGGCTAGCCCTATCGCATACGCCGGACCAGTTACGTTGGTGCATCGAAGCCGAAGCCGACTTAGCACTCGCTGGGCACACGCACGGCGGGCAGTTCTGCGCGCCAATCCTGGGGCCAATCCTTAGTCCCAGTTTGTACGGCACCAAATATTGTTGCGGCGTGTTCTTGGGCGGCGGTACCGTGCTGCACGTTACCCGTGGATTCTCGGGCAAGACTCCTCTTCGACTGAATTGCCCGCCGGAGGTAGCCGTGTTGACACTGACAGACGGCTAAGCGGGCAAGTCGCTAGACTTTTTCGATCTCAACACAAATCCCGCCAGCGCGGATTGCCTTGTGCATCTTCGTGAACCAAATCTCTTGCTTCCAGCGAAGATTCAAACTTTCGCACAGTCGCATGAGCTCTGCCCGATTGTAAGTGCGGCAATACCACATACGGCTGGTCCATGCGCCTGAGAAATTGTCTTCGGTGGTCAGCAGAAACATCCGACCGCCCTTCTCGAGGACTCGCGACATCTCAGCAAGTCCTGGCTCAGGGTCGGGCAGATGCTCGAGAACGTAGCCGCAAGTAATGCAGTCGAAGGCACCATCCTTGAAAGGTAAGTGGGCCAAGTCTGCAGTGACAAATCGTGGCGAGCCGGCTTTCAACCGATTACGAGCCCGGCGAAGCATCTGTCGCGAGAGGTCGGTGCAAGTCACTTCGGCTTCAGGGTCAGAATAGCGAAGCACGTGCCCGGCAATTTGGCCAGCACCGCTGCCCACATCGAGAATCGAACGTGCCCCACGGAGGTCAAACTTACGACGGCGAAAGATTCTTTTCCCCAGGGGGATATGCAGTGAAAGCGTGCTGCACGTCGAAAGCAACGCACCTTTCGGACCGCCATAGACACGTTTGACTTTATCGCGGTAGTCGTCACCACTGAGTTTGCGGATCGCATCATTCTCGATCAGCTTCTGTAACGAGCGCTTGCGGGGCTTTTTCCCCCT
Organism: Lacipirellulaceae bacterium; assembly: GCA_040218535.1. Lineage (NCBI taxonomy): Bacteria > Pseudomonadati > Planctomycetota > Planctomycetia > Pirellulales > Lacipirellulaceae > Lacipirellulaceae bacterium. The sequence goes on from JAVJRG010000005.1 coordinate 802,286, forward strand.
TCGACTTCGGCGAAGTGGTTTCAAGGGTTTCGGTTTCAATGAGCTACGCACTTTCGTTCCATCTCAAAAAGTTGTGAGCCGAGATCTGGCAGTAGTCCTTGGTGAGTGTTGCGTGGCTGGGGACGAGTGGAGAGAGCCCCCAGTTTTCAACCACCCGCGAGAACCTGAAAATCCGCGAATTACACGTAAACTCGACGATTGTATATGTACCATTCCAGCACCAGCACGGCCAGTACCGCCATCAGCAGCCACTGCCAAATCTCCTTACGAGCAGGCGTTTCTCGCTCCTCTGCGGTGACATCCACGTAGCCGATTGCGAGCGATTCGACGGTCTTCACTTTATCCTCATCATCTTGACGAACTCGTAGCGGGATGTCGCTCTCCGCGCGATCGAACAGATTGACTGCGAAGCGGCGTATTGTATCACTGCCGGAGGCGATCTCATAAACGCCGATTTGCTCGGTGTCGTGAAAAGAGAATTGCCCTTTTTCTGGGCGTTGTCGATTCAGCTTCTGGCCATCTGGCAATGTTATCGTTAAGTCTTTTCCCGCACCGACAAGATCGAGTTCGACGGTATTGCCCGGCTTGAAGCTCAAGTCTTGCAGTTGCGACGCTCCGCCCAGGTACTCGATCGTATTGAGCGAAAAATTTGTGAAACTGAACGACCGTGGCCAATTCGTGTTGACGTTGACATTGCCGGCACTGTCGACGCCGATCAGTTCGAAACCCAGCACCGCATCCTCATAAGCACCACGCGGAGCAATTGCAGCGATCGGGCCTTTCGTCGAGTCGATAAGGACTTTCCCGCCAGGTGGCGGATCGACCGTCAAGGTGTCGATGATCTGCACGTTGCCCAACTCCACGAGATTCAGCAGCGGGTGGCTTCGCTGCCAGTCAATAATCTGGGGCCCAAACACAGGCTCCTTGCCTGATTCCTCCTGCCAACTGGGCAGTGGTGGAATGCGGCCGATGAAGAGCGTATTGGCGGGAGGCATCTGCTCGGGGGCGTATTGATCGAAGATGATCAGATCGAAGACTTCGGCTTGGACCTGACGTTGGAATTCTTCAGACTTGAATTCCTCAACGCTGGCGACTTTGATTTCGGCCAAGCGTTTCGTGCGCTCGGTGGTCAACGCAACCTCCAGCGTCGTGTTGCCAGGCGTCACTAGCAGCACTCGGGTATCTTTCACGGGGTCGAGCACCGCGTAAGCGGTATTGTCGATCACTAGTGCATCGTTGAATTCGGATGGCGGAGTAAGCTTCGCTCTGAGGACGCCGCTGCCAACCTCTCCCAAACGAAAGGTGTAGGAGTTGCTCCCTTCCGCGGGACAATCGACCTCAGCCGCGTCGAAAAGTGCGTCGTCGAGGTAAACTTCGACGACCGCTTTGACATCCTCTTTGCTTGCGTTTGCTACCTGCACGAACGCTTGCCGTTCGTTCACCGAGTTCTCGCTACGGCGCGTGTTGAACGACGTGATGGCAAGATTCTGGGCGTCGAAAGAACCAATCGGCAAGTACTTGGGCTGCAGATTTCCAAACGAAAAATCATCGACCGGCCCAAACCGCCCGTCGCTGAAGAGGAATAGCTCTACCGGCTCGGGGGCAGCCGCATCAAACGCCGGGCCGGCATCCTCAATGATCACCTTCTCCCGGTTGGCGAATCCGTCGGCCAGTTCCAAAGCACCACGGACGTCCGTTTGTCGTGCAGTTGGCTTGATCCGTTCGACGGACTGTCTGAGAAGCCTGCGATTATCGGTCATCTCCTGAGCCAGATCGGGCCGATCCGAAAACGTGACGACCATCGCCGACATGTCGGATTCAAGTTGATCGATTAGGGCGAGAACTTTTTGCTTCGCAATCGCCAAGCGAGATTGACCATCGACATCCTCAGCGTTCATGCTGGCTGAATTGTCGATGACAAAAATGAACTTCTCCCCTTCCAGCCGCTGCCCAAGCCAACCCGGTCGCAGCAGGGCAAGCATTGCCAGAGCGACGAGCAATATTTGGAGCAGCAGAAGCAAACTCTTCCTCAGTCGCTGCCACAGACTGTTGACCCGCAGGTCTTCAATCACCCGATGCCAAAGGTAGGTGCTTGGCACTTCCACCGGCGTGCGACGTAGCTTCAGAAAGTACAACGCAAAGATCGCCGGCGGCACCAAAGCAATGGCGGTCCAAGCGGCAGGGCCTAACGTGTTGCGGAAAAGCGAGTCCATAATTGTGAACTATGACTTATTAATGATGAGTGATGAATAGTTGGTTGCTCATTTGGCTTTGCGAAGGAATCATCGCTCATCACTCATCATTCATTGCTATCTCACCAGCCCGCGTCGGCGCAAATGCTGTGCTACCAACTGCTCAACGGGCGTTTGTGTGTTTGTCAGCAAGTAATTCATGCCGCGGCGGTTGCAAAAGTCTTGCACGCCGCTGGTGAACGCCTTCAATGTGCGGTCGTAGCGTGCCAAGAGTGGGACGCTCACGGTGATCTCGGCTTCGTCTTGATCCTCGCAGTCGACCAGCTTGAGGTCACCTTTGACGTCCGGCTCCAGTTCTTCTTGCGAGAGGATTTGAATCACGTAGCAATCCATGTCGTGCGACATCAGATAACGCAGGGCTGGCTCATACCCTGACTTGTCCATCATGTCGCTCAACAGCAATACGATTCCGCGGCCGCTATTTCGCAGGCAGAAGTTCTTGACCCCTTCGGCCAGCGAAGCGGTTTCTCCCGCTTCGACGGCCTCTAGCTGCTCAATCATCCTCCACACATTGTGCCGCCCCCTCAGCACCGGGGAGCGTTCACTGGGAGTTTGCCCAAGCGTTTCAATACGTACCCGATCAGCACGCACAAGGCCCACAAAGCCTAAAGCGGCGGCCAACTGCTTGGCATATTGCAGTTTCGTCGGCTCGCCAAAATCCATCGACATGCTGGCGTCGATCAGTGTGTAGAAGTGCAGGTCTTCTTCTTCGAGGAAGAGCTTGATAATCAACTTGTCGAGCCGTGCGTAGAGATTCCAATCCAACAGCCGCAGGTCGTCACCGGCGACGTAGTTGCGAAAATCCGCGAACTCAACGCTTTGCCCTTTCCGCTTGCTGCGACGTTCCCCCTTGAGTTGCCCGCGGAATATTTTGCGCGTGACAAGCTCAAGCCGCTCAAGCTGGTTAAGCAAGGCGGGGGTGAGCAGTTCGGATTCAGGAGCGGTAGGCATTAGGATAGTATTCAGTTTTCAGTGTTCAGTTTTCAGCACTCAATGGCGTCGTTTTCGTAACTGAAAACTGAACACTGAAAACTGAACACTGAAAACTGAAAACTGCGGACTTGTTAAGCCGCCGCCGTGTCGTCCGCCTTTTCAGGCACCTTCTTCAGAATGTCTACCAACACGGCGTCGGTTTCGATTCCCTCAGCTTGGGCCTCGAAGTTGAGGATCACGCGATGCCGTAGCGCTGGCAGGTAGACGCGGCGGATATCGTCGAAGCTGACGTTGAAGCGGCCGGCCAATAACGCTCGAACTTTCGCGGCAAGCGTAATCGTTTGAGCCCCACGTGGGCTGCTACCCCAGCGGAGATACTTGTTGGTGGCGGGCTGAGCAAAGGGTCCTTCCGGATGAGTCGCAAGTGTCAATCGCACGATATAATCCTGCACGTGTGGAGCGACGATTACTTCGCGCACGAGTTGTTGCCACTTCACGATTTCGCTACCGTCCATCACTTTCTCGGGTTCGATCACGACGCCGCGAGTGGTGCGGTCGATAATCGTTGCGAGTTCCTCACGGCCCGAATAGCCAACGATTAGTTTGAAGAAGAAGCGATCGAGCTGAGCTTCCGGCAGCGGATAGGTGCCTTCCTGTTCCAAAGGGTTCTGCGTTGCCATCACGAAGAAAGGCGGTTCCATCGGAAACACCTTCCCAGCGATGCTCACCCGCTTTTCTTGCATCGTTTCGAGCATCGCCGACTGCGTTTTGGGGGTTGCACGATTGATTTCGTCCGCGAGGCAAATCTGCGTGAAGATTGGCCCCTTCTGAAACTGAAACTCACGCTTCCCGTCAGGCGTTTCGACGACCATGTTCGTGCCCAGAATATCAGCCGGCATCAAGTCGGGCGTGAACTGAATGCGCGAAAAGTCGAGGTCCAGCGTCTGAGACAAGGTTCGCACCAACAAGGTCTTCCCCAGGCCGGGAACGCCTTCCAGAAGACAGTGTCCGCCCACGAAGAGGCAGGTCAACACACCGTGGATAATGTCCGAATGTCCAACGATCACTTTGCCAATCTCTTCCCGCACGGCTTTGTACCGTGCGGAAAATTCTTCGGCTTGCTTCTCTAACTCAGCTGCGTTGCTCATGAACTTTGCTTTCTGTCACTTCCAACGTTGGTTTTTGAACACGGATTGCACGGCTGACACGGACTCTTTTTCAATTGAGTTTGGCAATAGCATCCGTGTGATCTGTGAAATCCGTGTCCTAAATAAAGTTTCATTCTGTGATTTAGTCATCACCTTGATTCTTATCCCGATCTCGCCAAACCTGCTTCTTCGCTTTCAACAATCGCTCAGTATATGAAGTCTCTTCGCCGGCTTCTTGTTCTTCTTGCCCCATCGCTTTCGGTTTCGACGCCGGCTTTGGCGGCGCTGCCTGGGTTGCTTGGGGCGAGTCGACTGGAGGGCGTTCGCTTGGTTCTGGCTCTTTTTCCTCAAAACGGGTGGAAGCTTTTCGGCTGGCAATCTGTTGGCCGACTTCTTGCTTGCGGCTGCGAAGGCGCGACATGGTCTCAGGAACGGGGGCTTCCGTTTGGCGGCGGAGAACGAAGTCGGTCACCTTCACCCAGACAGGTTTTAGCCAGTCGAGATTGATTTGCACGCGGCGGATGAAAACGTCGGCCCAGAACAGGCAGCTTCCGACGACGACCAACCACGGCCAGATCGATTGATTCGCAACCGCGGGCGGCAAATCGAATCGGAATGGATTGGGAGCGTTCTCGATCGAGGTATTGGTGAGTCCGTCCGTGAGAAACTCTCCGGTTGGACCATCCCCTGCGGGGAGTTCAGCGAGCGATTCCAGGAGTGTCGTGTTGGTTTCCTGGCTGCGATACTCAGCGGAATAGCCGATGTTCACGCCAGTGCGGATCGGCGCTTGTCCAGCAGCCGGGCTGACCATCACGAGGTAGCTTCCCGCTTGCTCGGAATCGAACTCGCCGACATATCGCCCAGGGGCAGTCTGTTCGATGCGGACGGGCATCGGCTTGTTGTCGGGTGAAACAACCGTGGCGGTCATTGATTGATCGTTGAGGAACTCATCCTCAGAGTCGAGCGCCGTGATCACGATTTGCGTTTTGCCATCGCGGACGTCGGTCGCCACGGTGTAGTTGCCGGTGTCTCCCGAAGGCCGCATCGCCCAGCGGATCATTTGGCTGAACAGTTTGTCGTAACCTTCCCACGCGGTCCACGAACTGGCCCACTGGTCGCCTGCGTCAGTGGTTAATGCCACAGAGCGACCCGCTCCATAGGTCCAACTGGCGAGTACCGTGGCGTTCTTTTCCATTTCGGGGCTAGGCGACCGTAGGATCGTCTCGACCAGCGGATTCTCTTTGATGGTCGTCAGCACGAAGCCGCTGATTGGAGGAATCGACTCCACGTCGATTCCTTTCAGAATGTCATGCGGCGTGACTTCGTACGGGCTGACAGGAGGTTTCGGGTAATAAAGCAACGGTCGCGAGACGCGACGAGCTTCCTTCTGGTAAATCTTGGGCAAGGCATTCGCGCTGTTCACGGCGTAGTACTTGCCGCCAGTTTGCTTAGCAATATCTTGCATTGTCTTGCTCCCGAGATTGCCATGGGAGCGCACGGCGACGGTAGAGACCTTTGCTTTCTGCTGAATCAGTGCCTTGATCGTCGAAGGCTTTGGTGGCGTGGGGTCGCCATCGCTGATGATAATCATGTGCTTCACGGCAACTTCGCCGGGCGGCAACCCGGCGAACGCTTTCGCAGCCATCGCCATCGACCCATCAAAAGCCGGCATGTCGCCAATCGCCATACGATCAATTCGGGCGAGCATCATCTTGCGATTCGGTCCGGCCCGCAGCATGCCACCTTTGTCCTTGCCCCACAGCCACTGGTCTCGGCCGTTCCACTGCACCATGCCGCAGAAGTCGCGATTGCCGAGCAGCTTGATCGATTCCACCGAAATGCGTTTTTGCCAGTAGTTGCTCTTGGGCATCTCGCCGGCGTGCATCATCAGCACGAGGGCTCCCACGGGAACGACCTTGGTGCTCTTGATCTGGAAGTCGACCGGCATCGCCTTTTCCAACTCCGTGCCATTCCAGCCTCCCGCTCCGTACGTGTCGGGCCCGCCAATCATCACCAAGCCACAACCTAACTCGCGGGTATTCCGCACCAACATGTCGATCTGTGCGTCAGAAAAACTGGCGACGTTGTCCGCGTCTGAACCAGAGCTTCGCGAGACATTCCCTAAAACCACCGCGTCGTAGCGTTGCAGTTCCGCAAGCGAGGTAAAGAGTTGATCGCTGCCACGCACCGTGACTTCGATCTCTTTCTCTCGCAGGCGCTGGGCCATCGTGTCGAACTTGCCAGGCGTTTCCCAGTTTTCGATGAGCAGGACGTGCCCCTTTCCTCGCACGTGAGTAAAGGCCGTAGCACGGTTGTTTTGGGTCATCCCATCGTCAGCGGTGTCTTCCGGGGAGAAACGCGCGATGTACGTGTAAAAGTCAGGTTGGTCGATCTTCTCCGAAATGGAGAACACGCGCTTACCGGGAGGAAGCTGCACGGTCTGTTCGCTGAGCGGCTCTTCGCGATCACCAGCGCGGCGAACGATTCGTAGTTTTCCCTGAACCGGTTTTCCGTTCGGGTCGGGATCATCGTTATTCAAGACGACCCGCATCTCGAACGGTTGCCCACGCCGGACACCGGCGGGTAGGTCGACTTTCTCGACCGCGACTTCGCTCCGCGGAGGCAGCATCACGGGGACGACCCAGAGGCTCGTTCCCGAATCGGTTGCCGAGCGTGCTTCGCGATAAGCATCCCCAAGATTCTGGTTGCCGTCGGTTACCAGAACGATTCGCTGAGCGGCATCGTCCTGAAAGATCGACTGAGCACGTTGGATGGCGGTTCCTAGGTCGGTGTACTCAGGATCGAGTAGCGTCTCTACTCTGCCAACAGGAATGTTGACGTCGACAAGCGGAACCTCAACATCAGCGTCGCGTCCGAAGAGGACGACTGCATAACGATCGTTCCGATCACTTTGAGCATGTGTCTCCAACGAATCGCGCACATACTGGAGCATTTCCTCGCGAAGTTCCGCGGGAATACTCAAAGACTGGTCGAGCAGATAGACCACCGAGAGCCGGTCGCTCTTGCGTTGATACTGCACGTCTGCCAGTGCGAATACGATCAGCAGGGACACCAAGGTCCTCAACCCTAGTGCCAACCAACGCCGCCACCTTCCCAGCCCCGCCAGGCTGCGATAGCCAAGCCACCACATGAGCGGAATCACTGCCAGCAGAAGCAGATACTCAGGGCTATCGAAGGTAAGGCTATGCTCGAACATGTAGACTTATTGTAGCGAACGACGATGATTCATGTCATTCCGACCGAGCGACAGCGACCGAGGAATCCGGCCCGTACTCTGGTTCGCTGGCATCGCGAACAAGAGCGCAAACCGGATTCCTCGGTCGGCGAGCCTCCCTTCGGAATGACAGACTTTGAACGGCTGGACTCATCGTAACTATCAAAATCTGATCCGTTGCACTCGGTGATTATTTGAGTCAACAACAAATAGCCGCCCTTGCTTGTCTCGTGCGAGTGCCCAGGGGTTATGCAGTTGGCCCGGTTCGCGGCCATTCGTGCCCCAGATTCCTAACGACTTTCCCTCTTGCGTAAACTTCTGGACGCGGTGGTTGCCGTACTCGCAGATGTAAAGATTGCCATCTTCGTCGAAGGCAAGATCGTAGGGATAGTAAAGCTCTCCGGGGCCACTCCCCTCTTTTCCCCAACTCACCAACAGCTTGCCTTCCGTATCAAACGCTTGCACCCGATGATTGCAAGCATCGACGACCCAGATGCGGTCTCCCTCAGGGGTTCCTGATTCGAGGGCTAGATTCTGCGGACGCCGAAACTGCCCCAAGCTCTCTCCGTGACCCCCCCACTGCATGAGAAACTCGCCTTCGGGAGAAAACTTTTGAATTCGATCGTTCGTTCCGTACTCGCCGATATAGAGATTTCCCTGGGAATCTTCGACCGCATCGGTCACGAACCCGAACTCACCAGCGGCTTCCCCTTGGGTGCCACCAAGCGTTTCTTCCTCGAGTAGTGTCCCATCGGTCGCGTACTTGAGCACACGGTAGTAGTGCGTATCAGCCACCAGCAAACGCCCCTGGCCGTCAAAACTTAGACCTGAAGGACGACCATTCGTCGAGACGGGAGTCTTCCAGCCGCGTAGGTACTTTCCTTCCGCATCGTAAACCTGGATGCGAGCCGTCATGTCGACCAGATACAGATTTCCTTCGGGGTCGATCGCTGCTGCTCGCGGCTTCTGCAAGTCGCCTTCCTTCACGCCTTGCTTGCCCCAAATGGCTTCAACCTTGCCAGCCGGGTTGTCTCCCGCACCGCCTGTGCAACCTAGCGTGACACTTACGAGCAGCAGAAGTATCCCGAGTGTGAACCGTCGAAGGCTCGCGCTGCCGTCACATTGGCCCTGGTGAGTCCAACGGGGGCGATCGCTTGGAATAGACAAGCGAATAAACATTCGGGATTGGCTAACAGGCTTAGACAATGGTGATTTCTGCGAGCTGGCTGCCATCGCGTTGACTTGACCATGCCCGAAAAGAGGCGATATATTGCTGAGACGGTTTGTACCAAGTGGGTACGGGCTTAGCGTAAGTATACCGTCCACGTTGTAGGTCGATTACCCTCTCCTGTTCACGTGGAAGGAAACCTGCCGCTCCGCGTAAATTCCGATGTTCGCTAGACGCTGCTTATGCCGCCTTTGGTTATTAATCTGCGTCAGGCGTCCGACAGTCGTGATATTGTCCACCGAGCCGTTCAGACGTTAGCGGAGGGGAAACTGGTCGTTTTCCCGACGGAGACGGTCTACAGCGTTGCCGCCAGTGTGCAGCATCCTGATGCCGTGGACCGTGTCTGTGCGGCAAAAGGCAGGTCACAGGGCGATCCGCTTTCGCTGGCGGTGAAAAGTTACGACGACGCGCTCGACTATGCCCCTTGTTTGGCGGCTGCTGGTACTTCCATGCGGGCGGCGGGGCGTTTGGCTCGACGTTGTTGGCCTGGGCCGGTGACACTTGTTGTGCCCTATGCGAGCGAGGACAGTTCGACCCCGGCAAGCCTCATCGAGCATTGCGACGAGCGAGTGAGGACAGCAATCTCGCCGGAGGGCCGTATCGGAATTCGTGTTCCAGCGCACCCGTTGATTCACGAAGTGCTACGCATGCTCGCCGGACCGTTGGTGCTGACGAGTGTGAATCGAAGTGGCCAACCACCGGCAGTCGATGGAAAAGCAGCGGCAGAAAGCCTAAAACAATATGTAGAACTCGTACTCGATGACGGAGCTTGCCACTACGGGCAACCCTCGACGGTCGTTGCCGCGGATGGCAATGGCTGGAAACGTTTGCGAGAAGGGGTAGTCCCCGAAACGGCACTGAAGAGACTTTCCAATATGCTCGTACTTGTGGTCTGCACTGGCAACACTTGTCGTAGTCCGATGGCTGAAGCTATTTTGAAGAAGCTATTGGCAGAGCAGATGAAGTGCGCCATCAGTGAACTTGAAGAACGAGGTGTGCAGGTGAGTTCGGCGGGTGTGGCTGCCGCTCCCGGATCTCCAGCTTCGCCCGAGGCCGTTGAGATCGTCGGGGAAATGGGTGGAGATATCACGGGGCATGGCTCGCAACCCTTGGTGGACAAGCTGGCGAACGATGCCGACCTCATCCTGACGCTGACGAATGTCCATCGCGATGCAATTCTGAGAACATGGCCGCAACTAGAAACCAAGACAAAGACCTTGCGGAGCGACGGGGGCGATATCGGTGATCCGATTGGAGCGCCCCTAGAGGTTTACCGGAAGTGCGCCGCACAGATCGAACAAGCTTTGCAGCAACGCTTAGACGAAATTGTCTCGCAGATTTCGTGAGACTTTGGTCGCTTCGACCAACCGACGAAACTAGAAACTGAAAATCATTTGACGAGGAGGTCTCAGCCATGCGTTTTGCGATCGGTAGCGACCACCGTGGATTCCATCTCAAAGAGAAACTTACCGGCTTGCTCGAAACAAAAGGGCACGAAGTCGAGGATGTCGGTACCTGCACTCAGGAAGCCGTCGACTACCCAGACTTCGCTGTCGTCGTGGCAGAGAAAGTGAGCAAGGGCGAAGTCGAACGCGGCATTTTGATCTGCGGCACCGGAATCGGAATGGCGATCACGGCTAATAAATTCAAAGGTGTTCGCGCAGCGACCTGCACCGATGAAGTCACCGCGGAGATTAGCCGCCGCCACAACGACCTGAACGTCCTCTGCCTCTCAGCAGATATGCTTAGTCCCCGTTCGGTAGAACGGATGGTCGAGATCTGGGTCGATACCGAGTTCGAAGGCGGACGCCATCAACGCCGTATCGATAAGATTGGCCAAGCGGAAGAACGTAACTGCGGCTAGATCATCGAATTCGGGTGGCTGGGGACGAGCCCCGCGAGCCCCCAGCGTGCCATTCTCGCCAGTGTGCCATTTGCGTTTGTTGACACCAGCGTCATTAAGCGACACTAGCGGCAGCATTGTTGGCCTTTAGCAAAGCAGCACGAAGCTGCTTCGACTTCACGGGCATCTTCACGGCCAGATGATGGGGCGAGGTTTCGACTTTGCTAGCCCAGCTCATGTGCTGGTCGCCCAGAAGCAAGACGGCTGGTAGGTGCTTCGTAGCCGTTTCGTGCCCTAATCGGTTGAACGCCTCAAGCGCTTCCTCACCAATTTCGCCCGTACAGATGAGCAGGATGTCGATTGAGCTGGCATCGGTGTACAGACTTTCGAAAATTCGATCGGGCGAGCTGGTCACCAGCACTCGGTAGCCACAAGTTTTGAAGAGCTTGCGGAAAAGATCCTGCATCTTCACGTCGCTTTCGACGATCATCAGCCGGCGCGACTCACCCTGCTCGTTGTGGCCTTCGAGCTTCTTGCCAGCCTGTTCGGTTTCGACCGATCCTCCGACGCCCTCGGCGACACGTTTTGCAGCTAGCTTCAGGTCTGCCAACATCTCTCCGGGTGTTTGATACCGGCGATTCGGATCGAACTCCAAGGCCTTGCCCACAACGCGTGCAAGAGCGAGCGGAACATCTGGCGCTACGGTGTTGATCGGCTTAATATCTTTGAAGCGACTCTTGGCGAGGCGTTGAGCACGTTCGCGGGTTTCGCTGAGGGCAGGGCGGCCGCTTAGCAGTTGGTAGTAGATGCTGCCTACGAAAAAGATATCGCTGCGTGCGTCATCTTTGCGGACGTTGGTTGAACGCTCGAGTCCCGCGTAGTCAATCGTGCGAGGATTCACATCGTCGGCGTCGGCACCACCGAGCCCTGCAAGTCCGAAATCCACAAGCTTCGCCTCACCGTCACTGGAGAGGATCACGTTCGACATCTTCAAGTCGCGATGCGACACCCCATGCTGAAACGCATGATGCAGGCCGGCCATCATGCCCGTGACAATTCGGGTAGCTTCGATCGGATCGAACTTGCCTCGCACCTTGTAGAAGTCACGCAGATTGCGACCTTCTACGAAATCCATAACGAGGTAGTGGACGGAGCCTTTCGAGTAGACCTCGTGAATCGAAACGATATTGGGGTGCTTCAGCTGCATCCCAAGCTCGCCCTCACGACGGAATAGCTCTGCCTCTTCAGGAACGCTGCTATAGCGTTTGCGAAGAACTTTAATCGCGTACTGTTCGCCAGTCACTTTGTGAGTCGCGCGAAAAACGCGAGCAAAGGTCCCGGCACCCACGCCGTAAAGAATTTTATAGTCGCCGTAGAAGAAACCGGTGCGCTGTCCGTCGCACAGGCGATCAAGCTGGTAGTTGGTCAGCAGGCCGCTTCTGAGGAGCGATTGCTTGAAGGGTTCCAGTTCCACATTTCGGGTACCGAACTCACTCCAAACGGGCTGCAAGTCAGACTCGGTGACCACGTTCACGTCGATGGCGCGTTGGGCAAGTTTTTCCGCAGTTAAATCGCCCATGTTGCCTAGTCGGTCCCGTCATCTCAACCAGCTGGCACTACCTTGCCGGTTGCTAGTCGCAACAGCCTTAAAGAGGTGCTGCGAGGAGGATAGAACAAAATGATTAGCCCCAACGATATCTAAACAATAGCAGAAAAGAGCTATCGAGTCATTTGGTCGAAGTGACCCATCGCAAGAGCACGAAGATTCATACGAGGCTCGGTAGTTTTGTGCAAAACTACTCGGTTAGCCTTCGGTCTCTTCAAGCTTCGCCTGAAACTCATCACGCTCGCGTCGAGTGGCTTCGAGATCGAACATCAAGTACTTCATGTCGAGGCGAAGCTGGCTGAGGGCATCTTGAACGAGCGTCAAAATACGACGACGGCGTTTGGTGCTTTCGACCACGGCATCGACGAGAGGGGCAACTTCGCTAGCATAGGGCTCGGGGAGCGACTGGATCGCGGCGGCCAGTTTCTCAAGATCTGCTGGCACTTGGACTTCTGTGGCGGTCGATGAGGGCAGGTGGCTCATGGGTGCATCTCCGAATTGATGAGTTTGATGGGGGACGAGAAAAGCACGCCGCATACCGAAACCCGTTCCCGCACTGCTGCTGCCCACCGTAAGTCATTGTAACGTCGCGACTTGCATCGGATCAAGCATCTGGTCTGAAAACTGGCCCAAGCCATCCACCATGATGCCCAAACGCCACAAATGATCTGGCTCCCAGCCACAACGCTTGATACAAGCACGACTTAGGGGCGATATGTAGCGCCCGAGCGATGTTGTACTTATGAATCAATATTCTCACCGTCACCAATACGGTCAAGGACTTGGTGAGGTTCCCTAGCAATTCTCGAAGCCTTGTGAACCAAATCTATGGAATGGGGACACTCTTCTTGCGTCGCGGTCTTCTCCAGAGTTTCCGCCTTACGCTGTTCGGTAAAGATTGCCGCGCGTGCGGGCTTTCTCCTTTCTCTCCTGGTCGTGCTTGCTCCTAGACTCTTGGGAGCTCAGGCTCCTGTGCTCTTGGACGATATGGGGGGCAAGAAACCCAGTTTGCGAGTGAGCGAAGAGGGAGCGAACGCCCGCCTTCTCGGGCAGTCCGTTCAAGAAACAGGCGGACGACAGAACAGCCCAGCGGAGCGAATTCAGTTCCTCGCTGCACCAGGAAGTACAACGAAAGTCGCTTATTCTCTTCCAAGCACTCCGGTAATCGATGAGTTGGTGGTTCAGGTTTGGTTGCGATGTAATCGACCAGGAGTACGAATTGCCGCACGAGTCTCGTTGCCAAGAAGTATCAACCCAGAAACGGGAAAACCCTACCAGTTGTTACTGGTAGGTCCGGCCAGCTCACAAGGCTTACTTTGGGAGAAAATGAAACTGGGAGACCTGTCAAAGGAGCTAGCGCGCCAAGCCCGTGTAGCCCGGGCTAAGCACGGCAGTCTCATCGACGAGCGCGGTGCCATCCTCCAGGAGTTGGTCTTCCTAGTTCCCGGTTCCAGAAGCGGAACAGAGCTTATCGTTGACGAGATCGCCATGCACGGCGTCTTCCATTCCAGTCGCGCACGCCTCGATCAAGCGACGCGTCGAGCCTCCGTTACCAGAGGCGCTGTCGATCAATTGTCGCGCCCGAGAATCCCTCGCATCCTCCAGTGGCAAGGCGAACCGTTTGAAAAGGTCCGTGAGCTCGGCTTCGACGCGGCAAGTCTTTCTGAAACACCTGCGGCGGAACAACTTGAAGAAGCTCGGCAAGCAGGGCTGTTTCTGATCTGTCCTCCTGGACCGATTCTCAGCAATGGTGAGCCGAGTATTGGCAGCCAGTACGACGGGGTCTTAGCGTGGGACCTTGGAGAGATCGTTAGTAACGACCAAGTTGATGAAGTCCGAGGATTGAAGCGGCAACTCACGCAGCGTGAGTCGGTAACGGATCGACCAACTCTGTTGCGTCCCAAGACAAGCTTACGTCGGGCAAGTCGTTCGAGCGATCTCCTCCTCTTGGGAAGCAAACAGGCCGGTTCAACGGCTACACTTGCCGATTTCGCTCAACAACTAAGCGGCACGCAGCGGCATTGCTGTCCGGGCAGTAAGTTCTGGGTCAATCTGAATACGCAGTACGCGCCGGCGCAAGTGCAGCAAGTCTCCGCGATTTGGGCCGGTGCAAAAAACTTCGAGTCGGTGGGCTATCACGAGCTCCTCGATACCGCTTTTGCCTCAATGGGTTGTCGACCGCGTGGTTTTTACTTTGAGTCGCAGCAAAACCTTGCCACAACCGACCGCAATGCCAAGAAGCGAGCCGCAGCGGCGGAACTAGTGAATCTTCGGCTTGGATTAGCAGAGCCTTGGCTCGACTCGGGCAAGCCAGGGCAGGCTCAAACCTCTGTTCCAGGTGTGACGGCAGTCGCGTTAGAAACAGAACGCTCTCACCTCTTGATCCCAATTCACTGGAACGCGGGAGCCACCCATGCAAGCAGAAACGCCCCTACGATCGCGTCGTCAACGATCTCCATCTTGGTGTCAGGAGTTCCCGAGTCGATTGACGCTTACTTGCTGGCCTGGGACGGACCCAAGCGTTTGCGAACGCAACGTGTGACTGGTGGAATTCGAGTTAGCTGCACGAACCTTCCGCGTGATGCCATGTTGTTACTAACGCAAGACCCGAGTGCGATTGCACAGGTAGGCCGGTACTTGCAAAAGCACAAAGGCCGAGCAGCGAAGTTACGGTACGATCTTCTCCGCTATGAGGTTGAGGATGCGGAGCGAGCGCTGGCAGCTTTGCCGACGATTTTCCTGGCAGACTCGAATGTCGCCGCGGTGATGGCCCAGCTTGACACTTTGCTTCGGCATAGCGACTCGCAAAGGCAAGCGAGAAATTACAAGGCGGCGTTAGCTTCCATTCAGCAAGCAGAGCGGTTGCTCAATCAAACTAGGGAGAATCTCGCAAGACAAATGCTCGCCGGAATACCACCCGGCGAAATTCCTTGGCCGACAACCTGGTCGACCTTGCCAGCCACCCATCGGCTTCGACAAGCAGCGGCACGTTCTCGAGCCCCGTGGCAAAAAGTTGCCGGAGGTAGCTTCGAAGACTTGGAGAATCTTCTCAGCAACGGATGGAGGCATCTCCAGCATGCGTCCCCCGGCCTGACAACTTCGGTAAGGTTGTCTGGCGAAGCACCGTCGGAGGGAAACTATTGCTTGAAGCTGGTTTGTAATGCGGGCCAATCTCAAACGCGGCCAGCCCATGCTCCGACACCGCCGGTTTGGGTCACTTCCCCCGACATCCCGCTCGCCGCGAGCAGCATGATCGAGATAACCGGCAAAGTTCGAGTTCGCGAGCAACCACTGGGTGTTTTCGGCGGCCTGCTCATCTTCGATTCTCTAGGAGGGGAGAGCTCTGCCTTGCGTATCCGCGAGAGCCCTTCATGGAAAGACTTTCATTTGGTGCGTTTGGCTGGTTCGTCGGATCAGATCGACCTAACGTTCGCTCTCGGTGGAGCGGGAACTGCTGAAATCGACGACCTGCAGTTTCGCGTCACGCCAGTGACCCGATTGGAGGGACCCGTCCAGAAGTTGCCCAAGCTGCGATCTGCCAACAGCGGCTTCTCGGGCCGGCGTTAGTCTGTTTGAGTGTTAGGCGGCCTATCTCCTTCTTTGGCCTCCGTTATCGGACGCCAGGGCGAACATCCTTGTTGACCCTGGAAACGGGATTTATACTGGCCTGTTCAGAGAGATTGGCACGAAGTTGACTGGCGGCGGCTTTCCCCCTCGCCGTTGGCTTGTCTTGAGAGGGCTTCTCCTCTTAGTTCCGCTTTCCAGCGGGAGACGATGTGCGACATTCGATTAACGATCCTATCGCGGCAGCGAAGTGTTTAGGCAACAGACGCAACACACTTGCGAAGAATCCACATGAGCGAAGAAACCGTAGTTCAAACACGAGCCCTTTCAAAAGTTTATCGCGACTTTTGGGGACGCTCGAAGGTTCGCGCACTGAAGTCGTTAGACCTGGAAGTAAAGCGCGGGGAAGTTTTTGGCTTGCTCGGGCCGAACGGCTCCGGGAAGACCACGACCATCAAGTTGCTCTTGGGTCTGCTCTTCCCCACCGAAGGCGAGGCGCTCCTGTTCGGCAAAGATGCCTCGGATGTCAGCAAGAACGAGCGACTCGGCTATCTGCCTGAAGAGTCGTACCTCTATCGTTTTCTGAACGCTGAAGAGACGCTCGACTTCTACGGCCGTCTGTTTGACATGCCCGCTGATGTCCGTGCGAAACGAACTGACGAGCTAATCAATTTGGTTGGTCTCAACCACGCCCGCAAGCGTCAGTTGCAGGAATACTCAAAGGGAATGACTCGTCGTATTGGCCTCGCCCAAGCACTGATTAACGACCCTGAGCTCATCTTGCTGGACGAACCCACCAGTGGGCTCGATCCGATTGGTACCCGCGAGATGAAGGACATGATCTTGCGGCTCAAGGAAGAAGGGAAAACGGTCGTCATGTGCAGCCACTTGCTGGCCGATGTTCAGGACGTCTGTGATCGCATCGCCATTCTGCATCAGGGAGAACTGAAAGAGCTTGGTCGCGTTGATTCATTGCTAACCGTGGCAGACGTAACCCAAGTGAAAGCGAAGGGTCTTTCCGACGAATGTCAGCAGGAGATACGCGACTGCATCTCGCGGCATCAAGGCGAACTCCTCGAAATGAGTAACCCAACCACAACGCTCGAAGATTTGTTCCTGTCGATTGTCCGCGACAGCGAGGCACGGCCCGGTCGACGCGGTAATGTCGAGAGCACGGAACCGGCCGCTTCAGAATAACCCCCGCAAAGACTCGCCCACGGACGACAGTAGATCGCTCACCTATTTTGGTTCTAAAAACTTCGAGCGGCATCATCGAAACAACACACTGGCAAACGCCCGCTATCCATGGTTCTTGAACGCGAAATCTATCCTTACCTTGAATGGCTCACGACCGGAGGTGGTGACAGCAAGATCGGCGCACTACCGATTTTCCTTGCCGTGGTTGCCGGGTTGGGACTTCTTGCCATCCTGCTTGGCTTCTTGGTTTCGTTGTTGCGAAACGAGCAACGCTATGGATTCATCGGTAACGTCCTGCACGCTGGGGACCGCGTCTATCAGACGCTCAAGGGTGGCATCAGCGAGCTTTCAGCAACCTCGCCGAGCCGCGTCTTTGCGCTCGCCAAACTGGCGATGAAGGAAGCGTGGCGAAAGAAAATTGTCATTGCACTAGCGATCTATCTTGTGCTTTTACTCTTTGCCGGTTGGTTCCTGAGTGTCGAACACGCAAAACCCGCGAGGCTTTACCTCAGCTTCGTGCTGACCGCGACGACTTATTTGACATTGCTGATCGCACTGCTCATTAGCGCGTTTAGCCTGCCGGGCGACTTCAAGACCAAGACGATTTACACGGTTGTTACGAAACCCGTCCGAGCTGGCGAAATCATCCTTGGTCGGATCTTAGGATTCACCGCGATCGGAACGTTGCTACTGGCCGCGATGGGCCTTTGCAATTACCTGTTCGTGACCCGCTCGCTCGATCACACGCACGAAGCTGAATTGGAAAGTGTCGAGCGAATCACAAATTCCGCTGGTGAGGACCAGGGGCGTTCTGGGCG
The DNA here is from genome assembly GCA_040218535.1 of Lacipirellulaceae bacterium. Classification (NCBI taxonomy): domain Bacteria; kingdom Pseudomonadati; phylum Planctomycetota; class Planctomycetia; order Pirellulales; family Lacipirellulaceae; species Lacipirellulaceae bacterium. The sequence goes on from JAVJRG010000005.1 coordinate 820,110, forward strand.
AACCACCAACTCTGCAGGGCATCGCCACCAGTTTGAGGTTTCCCCCGAAGGACAAGGGTTGGCGGCTATCGAAAGTGGACACACGCACGAGGTAGCTGGCACCACGGACGACAGCCTCACGGTTGGATCCGCCCAGGGGATCATGAAAGCCCGCGATCCCGAGTACGGCGAATTATCTTTTGTCGACCGCACTGGCGTTCCAAAAGACCGCGGTATCAGTGTCGGCAACGAATGGGCCTATCGCAGCTTCATTGATGGTAACACTCTTGCCACAGCGATCTGGAAGTTTAATGACGTCAACGAAAGTGTGCTGCTGAACCAAGTTGACGAGCAAGGTGAGAAGGTCGGCGAAGTGTTGCCGTTGGCAATCGTCGTCCGGGTATTTAAGACCCACAAGGGCGTTATCGGTCGCCCAATTTCTGGAACGATTCATTTCCGTAATCCTGAGACTGGTCTCGCTAGCGATAAGATTACCTTTCAGGCGAAAGATGCTCAGATTGATGAGGTGGACATCGCTCGCGCCCAACTCTCTGAGCCTGATGCGGATGGAAATAGCGAAGAGATCGATCTGATCGACGATCTCGTTTCGAAGTCGGGCGAACTTGAAGTCCTCGTCAAATGTGCTGAGGGCGGTCAGTATTTTGGCTTCGCCCAAGCGGATCTCTACATCAGAAAGCCCGAAGGTTCTCCCCTGCTGAACTTTATCAAAGTGCACCTGTGCATCTGGGTTCAGATGGTCATCATCATTTCCGTGGGGGTTGCGATCAGCCCCTTAGTCAGCGGTTCGGTCGCAATGCTGTTTACAGCAGCTTTCATTATCCTAGGTTTCTATCGCGAGTTCTTCTTGAGTGTTGCCAATGGAACCGCCTTTGGTGGCGGACCAGCCGAAGCACTCGTCCGGATGCAGAAGCAAGCGAATATGGTAACGAAGCTCGACGAAAGCCTAGGAACGACAATTGTCCTCTTTATCGACCAGTTTATTGCCCGGCCATTCATGTGGGGCGTTGGACAGCTGTTGCCAGACTTGAGTTATCTTGACGGCTCGAACTATGCCGCTGACGGGTATAATATGCCCTGGGACCGTATCCTCCAGGACCTAACAGTTTGTGGAGGGTACGTGGTCGGTTGTTCCATTCTTGGGTACTTCCTTTTGAGAACGCGTGAGGTTGCTCGATGAACCGTCGTAGTTCTTACTATCGCAAGATCGCTTATGGCGTGATCATCGCGCTGCTGCTCTATCCGATCGCTCTTCTGGGAGCCCCCGCCGTTAGCTCGCAGGGTAACCAGGGCGGAACACTCGCGCAGTTACGTAATGAGAACCGCCTGGGGCAAGCGAACCTCGGCGAGATCGACCCGGCGAGTGAAACGATTCGCCTAGCCACTCTCGGCATGCGCGGTATCGCAGTGACGATGCTGTGGAACAAAGCCAACCACTTCAAGATGACGGAGAACTGGACCGAGTTCAGTGAAACGCTCCGACAACTCTCTCGTTTGCAGCCTTACTTCGTCTCGTTCTGGCGTTATCAAGCTTGGAACCTCAGCTACAACGTCTCGGTCGAAGTCGACGCGGTCGAAGATCGTTACTACTACGTGCGGAAGGGAATCGAATTCCTCAAGGAAGGGACCGGCTTCATCCGCGACAGTCCGTACCTGCTTGATGAGTTAGGTTGGTTTATCGGCAATAAGATTGGACGTGCCGACGAGCACGTGCTGTATCGGAAGTTGTTCAAGTCTGACGACGACTTTCACCCCGCCGATCGACCCCAATCTCAGCGTGATAGCTGGCTCGTGTCGAAGATCTACTACGATCAAGGTGTAGAAGCAGCCGACTCGAAACGTGGCAGCATCGGCAATAAGACGCCCTCGGTGTTCTTTGAGAAACCGGCCCGTTCACTCATTAGTTACGCAGACGCGATCGAGGAAGAAGGAATCTTTGGGCGTCGGGCCAAAGACGCTTGGGAAGATGCCTACGATGAATGGTTGAGATTTGGCAACCGAGAGCTCCGCGCGAGCAACGGAATGATGATTCGGCTGGCAGATCTCGAGAAATGGCAACAGGAAGCTCAGGACCTGGGTGAGCAACTTGATCGATTGGATCCCGGCTTAATCACGCGAATGCGTGAAGAAGCCGAGGCCTCGATTACCGAAGAAGAACGCAACGCCATGAACGTCGATATCATGGAGCGAACGCCCGCGCAATCGAAGCTCGCGACCGCCGCTTCGGATCGACTCGACATTACCTACGAACGTGTCGCCGATGAGCTTGCCCGTACTCAGCCCGACAAGGCGGTTGAAGCGAGGCGTCTGATCGCACGTATTTCCGACGCCGTCGCGCGGGAACGCTATATAAGGACAAATCGCGATACGACCGCTTACGTTTTCTGGGAAGATCGATGCGAGTTTGAGCAAGATCGTGATGTCCTCGAAGCGCGTGAGTTGGCATATGAAGCGAATCAAGAGTTCGAAGAGGGGGCTCCCCAAGAAGCGAAGCGGCTTTACGACCGCAGCTTCGAACTCTGGGCGAGTGCTTTGGACCAGTACCCCGATATCGAGCCTGACTCTTCGATCGGTAGCGACATCATGGAGCACCTAGAAGACTACGAGAAACTTCTCGCTCAGCTTGACCTCGGCTTGGCTGATCCTGAGATTGGCGATGCCTTCCCGCTGTGGGACATTGTCGAGGCGAATTCGGATAGCCGTTCTCTTACGGCAGCTTTCGAGAAGTATCGTGGTCGTCAGTCGGACCCTGCAAACCTCCCAGAACAGGAACGCCCTCTGGTTAATCCGGCTGACATGTTCCGCTAGTCCGGTTGGGAGAACAGTGAGTACCTTTCGCAGCCGCTGATGCTCTTGAGTATCCAGCCGAAGTTTGGCGTATTGCCGAGACGCTGCTGAAATCCGCCTTTCTTCCGAATTCGACCAAGCTTAGAATCAGCAACTTTCAAAGCTTGATAAGTTCTTTCCGTTCCCGGCTTTCTCGTTCACGGTTTAACGATGCGTATAGTTGTTCTAGGTGCAGGAACTGTTGGAGGCTCGATCTCTTCGCTGCTCTGTCTGCATCGCCATAGTCTGACGATTGTGGATACCGATACCAATCGCGTAAAGCAGTTGAACGAAACCGTCGATGCCCGCGCACTCACCGGCTCAGCGTCGCAGTCCTCTGTGCTCTTTCAAGCCGGGATCGCTTCCGCGGATTTGGTGCTGGCGGTTACTGGTGACGACGAAGTGAACATCGTGGCGGCGAGTATGGGCAAAGCGATGGGAGCACGGCGGGCGGTTGCTCGCGTTTACGCTCCTGTTTTCCGCGATCTCAGCACGTTTGATTACCAGCGTCACTTCGGGATTGATCGTCTGTTGAGCCTCGAGCATCTCACAGCGATGGAACTCGCCCGACGGATTAGGCATCCCGGCTCCGTAGCCGTCGAAAGCCTTGCGGGCGGAGACCTCGAGGTCCATGAACTGGTTGTCTCAGAGTCAGGCACGTGCGTTGGAAAATCACTGCAAGATCTTGGCATGCCGCGCGGTGTCCGAGTTGGGTCGATCGCTCGCGACGGTCGTACTTGGATCGCTGGGGCGAGTGACGAGGTTAACGTCGGAGATCGGCTCACCATTATCGGAAAGCGTGCAGACGTCGAAAGCGTGAAGGAACTGTTCTGCGCGAAGGCGACCTCAAAGCTAGGTGTCGTGATTGCCGGCGGGGGGGAGACGGGTTATCACTTGGCGGCGACCCTTGAGGGACCGAGGATTGCGGTCGTGCTCATGGAGCGAGATCGAGAGCGTTGCGAGTTCCTGGCCGAACATCTCAAGCACACTGTCGTCGTGAATCGCGACGCGACACGTCGGGCAAACTTGGAGGAGGAACGAGTCGGTAGCGCTGATGCGTTTGTTGCATGTACAGGCGATGACGAAACCAACATTGTTGCGGCCGTCGAGGCGAAAGATGTTGGAGCCAAGTTGGTCATGTCGCTCGTCGGTAGGCCCGATTATGCTCACGTTGTTTCGAAACTTGGAATCGATCACACCGTCAGTCCGCGAGAAGTTGTTGCGAAGCAAGTTCTCGGTTACCTCAACACAGGTTCCGTCATTTCCAAAACGGCTCTCAGTGAGGAAAGCAAACTGAGTATTCTGGAGCTGGAAGTTTCGGAGGGCTCTGCCGCGACGGAGCACGTACTGGCCAGCTTGAATCTTCCTGAGCAATGTCTAATTGCAGCGGTTATTCGCGAGGGTTTCGCTAGTGTCCCTGGCGCGGACGATCATCTGCATGCGGGTGACACCGTGGTTGTCTTGCTGGCTGATGAGATAGAGGCGGACGCGGTCAAGGTTTTTGAGGCCTAGGACCTAGCGTTTTTCTGATTCTCCTGGTTTGTGTGTTAGAGTTTCAAGCTGCCGTTTCCTTTTGCTAAGCCTACCTCCATGAATCTCCAACTTGTCGCGCGACTGCTGGGAATCGTTTCATGGTTGATTGGCGCCACGATGGCCTTCAGTCTGCCGTGGGCTTTTCCAGCTTTGGGAGCCGGTCAGAAAGAGTTCGAACGGGCGGGTTTTATTGCCCTCATTGCTTCGATGGCTGTCTGCGGAATTGTTGGCTGGGGATTGCGACGGTACGGACGCGATGCGAAGGACAACGATAGCCTCTATCGCAAAGAGGCGATGGCGGTGGTCGGGTTGAGTTGGGTTTTAGCGACGATTCTTGGTGGCTTGCCGTTCTTTCTTGGCCGTGTCGTTTACCTGAGTGTCGACGACCAACCGTTACCGATGGGCATCGCCGAGTGTCTGTTCGAATCGCAGTCGGGCTTCAGTACCACCGGGGCGACGGTCCTCACGGCGATTGAGAACACCGACTGGGTGCCACGCTGTTTGCTGTTCTGGAGGTCGAGTACGCACTTTCTCGGCGGGCTTGGCATTATCGTTCTGTTCGTCGCCATTCTTGGTCACGGCTCTGCCGGCAAAGCGATGATGCGTGCCGAAATGCCCGGTCCGAACAAAGAAGGTTCTCAAGAGCGGATGCAAGACGCTGCCTGGACCTTTGCGGGAATCTATCTTGGGTTGAATGTCCTCCTTGCGGTGCTGTTGAAGCTGGAAGGCATGACGTGGTTCGAGGCGATTTGCCATTCTTTCGGGACCATGGCAACTGGGGGCTTTAGCACCTTGGATAGCAGCCTTGGCGGTTTTGAGTCCCCGCTGATTGAATACACGGTCATTCTGTTCATGATCCTGGCTGGCACGAATTTCACGCTGATTTATCTAACGTGTCTGGGCAAACCGATGACGCTGCTCAAGGACGTTGAATGGCAGACTTACGTCGGGTTAATTCTTCTGGCGACGGTGGTGATTGTCGGAGCAGGAACGTGGGGCCGCGCGGACTTCGACCCAGAAGGTGAGCTATCGGGTGCAGCCGAAGCGGAGCTGGCCTTCCGAGATTCTCTTTTCCAGGTTGTTTCGATTGTCACCACGACAGGCTTCGGTACCGCTGATTTCGATCTTTGGAGCGACACTTCACGGGCGATTCTTATCTTCTTGATGTTCGTGGGCGGCTGTGCTGGGAGCACTGGCGGTGGCATGAAAGTCATTCGGCATATTCTGTTCGTGAAAATCATTGGTCGTGAGTTTGAGAAAGCCTATCATCCTTCGGTGATACGTCATTTGCGTTTGGGTGGCGAGTCGATCACCGATCCCGATCTCACGCGTCAGATTTTGACTTACGTGGGCCTGGTGGCGATGATTTTTGTGACCAGTTGGATCGCTTTGGTCGCCATTGAGCCGGCAGACACTTGGAAAGCGGCAGAACTCTCCGAGGAGAACGAACTGATCGATTCTGCAGGTGCGGTTGCTGCGACTTTGCATAATATTGGCCCGGCTGTTGGCATCGTTGGCCCGACGCGTAACTACGCCCTATTCACGGCACCCGCGAAACTTCTCTTCACTTTTCTGATGATGCTCGGGCGTTTGGAACTGTTCGCGATTCTCGTCCTCGTGCTTCCCAGCTTCTGGCGGACGCGTTAGCTTTTTAGCCGCGGGACCGCGCGCTGCTGATTTCTCTTCGATTCACTCGATGTAACGCTTGTGCCGCCTAGCGAAACTCTGCGGGTCAGCACGCTTAGCCCTCACCGGCTCTTGGTCCGCTGAGGAGCGATCCGATACAGACCCTATCCCCCTACTCGGTTTTTGTCTTGGATGTCGCTCTCGTGAATTTCTCCACTCCCGATCTGGCTCGTCGTTGTCGTTTCGAGCAATTGGAATTCCGACGGTTGCTAGCCGCGGACATTGCTTCACAAGCAATTGATCTGACAGACGGCCACATTGCAGGACGAGTTACTCTCTCCATTTCTGATTCGTGCGATTCAGGTCAGCATCTCTCGGGCATTGCTAATGTCGCGATTCATTTGCTGAACGAGCAGGGGGACCCAGTCCAATCGACGTCGACGAGTGACGACGGTAGTTATTCGTTCTCTGGTCTCGCTCCTGGGCTCTACGCGGTTCTGCAGGAACAGCCAGCGGGGCTGGCTGATGCAGGATTACGAATTGGTTCAGGAGGTGGGCAGTTTCTGTCGGAAAACCTAGTTGGTGAAATCGAGGTCTCCGCCGGTCAGTCTCTTTCTGGATATGACTTCTGTGAATCAACGGCGACCGACTCGCTCAACGATGGCCCGCCGAAACTCGGTCGCCAGGGGGGCAGCGTGGTGACTTCGAGTGTGGCGAATGTCATCCTGCAAAACCCAAAATCCGCTCTCGATTCCGTTCAACTTTCAAGCAGCCTGCCCGTCATTGCTGGCTCGAGTCAGGAGAGCGATTCACAGGATCGAAGCACTGCTGAGGAGTTGCCGGTCTATGATTCTGCATTTGTGAGCGACTTTGGCGATATTGCGACGCGTCCCCGTCGCGACCTAGATCGTGTCTCCTCATCGGAGGGGTTCGGCTCAGCTTTTGATCGCGTGCGGGAAGCGATTGTCGACGAACTTTTTGACCGTGTCAGTTGGAATGCCGAAGTCCTTCGCGATGCGGTAATTCAACCACTCTCCTGGTTGGTGTCGGAGGCACGAGACGACTCCACTGCAGAAGCGGAGATCGTCGAAACGGCCGAGGCTTCGCAAGCATCGGTCAAGGTTGCCGAAGTCCCTGAAGATCACCGTGAGAAAGAAACAGAGGTTCGCTAGCTTTCTTTCAGCTTGGCCATTTCTGCTTTCAGCTTTTCAATCTCCGCTTCCAGGCGTGCGGGCTCTTCGGGATCGTCTGGCTGCTCTTTAGCCGCGGCTAGGAGTACCTGGTTCGATGCGATTTTTTTGCGAATAACTTCGATTCGCTTCTTGGCTTTCTTATCCATTTCTCTCCTTCAATTCGTTGACAACTCAAATACGAGTTACTTACTTCAGCAACGGCACGCTAACGCTACGCATCACGGCGGCGATCACGACGATTGCCAGGATCGCGGCCCAGCCGAGGCTTAGCCATTTGGGCATGGCGGCGCGGAACTTGTCGGCGGCTTCGGTACGGCCTGCTAGAATCGAGCCGATGAACATGACGAACAGCGCGAGCAGGAATTTGATGCCGAACAGCATATGGTAAGTCGAAGGAAGCTTTCCACCGTCGGCTTTTACTCCGCTGTTGATGGCGAAAAAGTTGTAGAGCCCGGTGGCGATCAGCAGGAAGCTCGCGATGCCAACCCATTTGGCCCAAATGCCACGTCGATCGGCAAAGCAAGCATCGGGACCTTTGGGCGAGAGAACTGCCTTCATGTAGAAGAGACCGCCGGCGAGTATGATTGCGCCGAGGATGTGCAGCACGCGGCTAGCTATGCCCACGACATACATGGCGTCGACGGTTGGCATGGGAGCCGCGGCTGGGGGATCGGCTTGAGCGAGCAAAATAGGAAGGGCTTCTAGGGTCATTCGTAGCTTTCGTTAATTGACGTAAGTGGTCGACGACGACGATTGGACTTTTGCTCCAAAGGTCGATTCTTCTGTGCAAAAGTCTCTGCCATTAGATCGGGCAAAATCTAGTAAGCCTATATCTGCTAATGGTTTGTAGCGGGATTAGAGGCTCGTGCCTATCGACTTTTGCTCTCTAGGCCCCCTGCGTGGCTAAGCTGACACACCACACTTACGTTGATTGAGTGGACTGGCCAGCAGCATGTTTGCCTCGATCGACTGCTAATAGGTGAAATTCTTATTCTAACGGATTTCGCGGCCAGTTTCAGTTGGGAAAAGGAAGTATCTGGGGGCTCGCTCCGCTCGTCCCCAGCCACCAGGCGCGGAGGGGCTGAACGGCTGCTCTTTTGGAACCTTGCTGCAGGCTATTCCCGCGCTATCCACTGCTTTGCCGCCGCAAGGGCGTCGTCTTTTGAGTTCAGGCGGCCCTCCAGTTGCTCATCGCGCAGGTAGTCGAGCAGCGCCTTGAAGTGCTTTCCTGGGGCGATGCCGTGAGCGATGAGGTCGTCGCCGGTGGCCAGCGTTGGCGGATCGAGTACTTCGGGCGGCTGGGATAGAAGTTCACGGCAGCGAACCACCCCGGGATGTTTACCTCCCCAAGTTGCTGTTGCCAGTTCCATGAGCTCACCGCTCCCTTCGGCAACCAGTATCCTCTGCAGTTGCGGCCAAGGGAGTTCCTCGGCCTGTTCTATGTGAGGCAGCTTCTCCAACAGCCAGGCGGTTTGTTCCCCTTGCACGTTGGTCAGTCTGATGCGGCGGCACAGAGCTTTTGCCTTTTTAGGGGAAGTCTGTCCGGAGAGCAGTGCCGCGAGGGCAGTAGGGAGCGATGGTGACTGAAGGCGCGCTAAAACTTCGAGCCGTCCTTGCCACTGATCGGTTTGTTCGACGGCATCTGCCAGCTCAGGAAAGATTGCTTTGAGGAGTCCCGTCTTCGCAAGTTGCTCAACGCCCTTGGAGCGGTTCTTGTGCCTGAGTAGCCGGTCTAGTTCCATGCCGATCCGCTCAGCACTAACGACGGTTACCTCGGACGCCATTTGACGAACCGCGGCAAGTGTTTCGCTCTGGATTTGCAAATCGTAGGTCGAGGCGAAACGGATGGCCCTGAGGAGGCGAAGTTTGTCCTCGGCGAAGCGCTGTTGCGGATCGCCGATTGCCCTCAATGTGCGGATTTCGAGATCGGCGAGTCCCCCGACATAGTCAACGACTTGTTCCGACTCCTGAGCGAGCGGATCAAGAAACATTCCGTTGATCGTGAAGTCGCGACGCTGGGCGTCCTGCTCGGCGGTGGTGTAGAGAACTTCGGTGGGGCGACGACCGTCGACATACGCGCCATCGCTGCGAAACGTGGCGACTTCGATCGGGTCTTGCCCTTTTTTACCCAAGACGGCAATGACGCCAAACGCAGCGCCGACCGCGATCGTCCGCCGGTGGCCGAACAACTCACGCACTTGTTCGGGAGTCGCGTTGGTGGCGACGTCGTAATCTTTGGGGGTGATGCCCAGAAGCTGATCCCGTACGCAACCACCGGCGAAAAGTGCCTCGTAATCTGCCTCACGCAAAGCGCACAGCACGTCGAGCGCGAGCTGGCGTTGTTGTTCGGATTGATTGATTGAGGAATCTTTAGACATAGGTTTCGACGTTGAAGTTTCGTGCAGAGACCGGCCAACTCAGAGCTCTGTGTCTCCGCGACTCTGCGCGAGATCATTCAATTCGTTAATCTTCGTTTCAATTCTTGAGTGCAATGCTTCGACGGCAGCGGCATCCCATTGATAGTCATGTTCGCTACGGTCCTGCAAAAAGCAGAGTGTTGCTGATGCGATCGACTCGCCCAGTGCTGACTCGCATGCCTGCCGGTAGAGATACATCTGCATAGCGTAATGTTCGACTAATTTTTGCCGCTGGGTGGGGTTTGCGACGTGATTCGTCTTGTAGTCAAGGAGATTCCATCGTCCCTGTTCGTCCCTGTAGAGGCAATCGAGGTAGCCTTGGAAGTAACGGGGCGGTGCCTTTGGGTGAGTGCTTTGCCAGGGTAGCAGGAACTCAACTTCCTTGCGGTGGTGCGAAGCTGCTTGTAAACCAACTCCCCGTGGCGAGTTGAGGAAGTCCGCGATCATTTCGCTCGCCTGAGCAGCGGCTTCGCCCGGCCTGCGTGGGGCGTGTTGCTCGCTGAGGAATTGGCAGAGTGAATCGAGATTCGATTTCTCGAACGAGGCGGGTTGGCCGAAGTCGATTCGTTCCAGTACGGCATGAGTCAAAGTTCCCAGTGCACGCGCCTTGGCTTGGGAGTCGGAGGAGGTAGAGCCACGGTGGCGTCTTCCCGCGGGGCTGAAAGCGCCTGAGAGGCGTGAAAACGAATAGCGCTCGGGATTAATCGACGCGGCAAATTTCGTCGGCGGAAGTTCTGTTGTTGGCGAGGTGGATAGTTCGCCTAGGGTTTGCTTCGGAAGTTGCTGAGCAACCTCGGCGAGCGTCTTGGAAAGATCGCTTCCTCGCTCTGCTCCGACCAGTTTGCCGGTCAGTTCGGGCTCGTCCGTCGTGACGCGAATCCGCGGCGTGGCGTAGCCGACGGGTAGTTCGGATCGCAACTCGCCGGTGGCTAAATCGAAGCGGCTGGCCAGCAACTTCAGGCTGTCTTGCTGCGGTCGTTCGAGGTCGGCCACGCTGCTGGAAAGCAGCAGGTAGTCGGCAGCCCGTGTGCAGGCAACGTAGAACACGCGGTCACGCTCCTGTTGTTCACGCCGCTGCTGGGCGTTGCGATAGAGATCGTGCCCGACCGTTGCTTCCTTCTCTTTGCTGGCCACGAGCGGACCGAGAGACTGATCGAAGACGGGCGCATGGCCGATCACTGGCTGCTTTCGTTCCAGGTCCGGCAGAACGACGAGGGGAAACTCCAACCCTTTCGAGTTATGGATCGTCATGATGCGAATCACGTCGCCTTCAGACTGGGTCGCTGCCAAAGGTTCTTTGGGCGCACGCACAACGAACTCGCCAAGCTGGGTAATGAACCCCGCCAAGTCGCCCGGTGCGTTGCGATCGTGGGTGCGGGCTTGCTCGACAAGCTTTTGGACGTTCGCCCATTTGCGATGACCGAGGAACTCAGCCGTTAGTGAGGCGTCGTATCCGGTGAGAGAAAAAGCCTCTAGGAGCAAATCGGCGACAAGTCGCTCGTTCTTCTGTGCACGCAGTCGCCTGAGTATAACTCCCGCGCGGAGGCATTTCGCTTGCTCATTCGCAGAGAGCTCTTGGGGCGGCTGCTCCGCGTAGAGGCCCTCATTCAGTGAGCGACTTTTTTCGACAAGCCAGAAGAGGGTTTCGTCCTGCAGCGAGAAGAAGGGAGATCGCAGGGCACCCGCCAACGCGACTTCATCAGCGACACTCTCAACAGCCTTCAAAAGGTTCAGCACATCGTAGATTTCCTGCTGCGCATAGAAGGCATGACCGCCGGCCAGATAATACTCGAGCCCGTGACGACGGAACGCCTCCTCGTAGACTTGCACGTCGCCCATCGCTCGGACCAGTACGGCGATATCGCCCAATCGCAGCGGTCGCCCGGCAGAGTTGCCGCCTTTTTCGCTGCTGTCTGACTCGCCGATGATTGGCTCGCCACTTTCGAGCAGCTCGACCAACCGTCGCGCGATCCATTCTGCTCCGCGCTTGCGGGCTTCGTCCGCGGTGTCTTTCTTGCCAGCTTCGTCGATTTCCACGGGCGACCAGAGGAACTCAATCGCCGGTTCGGGAGTCGTTTGATCACGATTCGCAACGAGCGGCTCGTATCCTTCGCCAAAGGAATCGACGAAAAGTGAGTTCACGAAGTCGAGAATGGCCGGCTGGCTGCGGAAGTTGGTGGTGAGCGAGAGGCGGCTTTCGGGTGGGAGTTCCTCGCGAAGTCGACTGGAGACTTCCGGTTCGGCACCGCGGAAACCGTAGATTGATTGTTTGAAGTCGCCGACAACAAACAGCTTTTCCTTCCGCCAATCCTCGCCGCAGAGAGCTTGGACGATAGCCACTTGGAGAGGGTCGGTATCTTGAAATTCGTCGACCATCAACAGTTGAGTTTCTTGTGCCAATCGCTGGCGGATCGCCGGGTGCTGCTCAGAAGTGAGTAGTTGGTAGGTTCGCTCCAGGAGGTCGTCGAATTCGAGTTGGTTACTCTGCCGCTTTGCGGACTCGTAGCGTTCTCTGATTTCCGTTGCGATGGCCAGCAGGTCTAATCCTCGTTGGGCGTATTCCTGCGATTCTTCGGTCAGCTCGAACGTCTGGAGTAGGCTCTTCTTGATCGCGTTGCGTACTTTCTCGCAAAGAGTTCCGTACCGATCTTTCTGCTCTTCATCTGCCCAATGATTTTTTGATGTCGCTCCTTTGGCGTTTGCACAGTCGTGAACGGTTTGCCAAGGTGCGCTAGAAGCCGGGACGTTGCGAACGTCGTGAATGGCGTCTTGCAGTTCGCCCAGTTTGGGCAGCAGCTTTTCGGTGGCGGGAACTGCTTCGGCGATGAGCTCTTCGAGTTCCTTCAGGGCGGGAAGTTCGAGGAGGTCTTGATGCAACAGTGGGACGAACTCGGTGACATAGGCTTGCTGCCAAGCGGCGATGACTTCTTCGGAAGTTGCCTCACTCCATTTTTCCCAGAACGTCGCCGGGGTGTCGCCGACGAGTTTCATCAGGTGACGGCGTAACTGGGCGAGTCCGAAGTGGACCGCTAGGTCGAGGACACGCTCGTCGCGGTCAATGAGTAGCCTGCGGAGAGTGTCGTCGATGGTTTCGATCCGCAATAGGTCGGCTGCGGCCGGTTCTAGCTGTTCGAACTGAGGGTCGAGCCCCGCTTCGACCGCGTTTTGGCGCAGGAGAGCGGCACAGAACGAATGAATCGTGCTGATGCGGGCACTATCGATCGCCCGTAGTAGTCGCTGCCAAGCGGCGGCTTCCTCGGCAGTGGCTGCCGTGGTGAGCCGAGACCAGCACCGCTGACGGATGCGTCTGCGCATCTCTCGTGCCGCGGCATCGGTGAACGTGATGGCGACCAACTGTTTCAGTTCAGCCGCTGGCTGAATGACGAGCGGATCGATGTAGGAGAGAAACCGTTCGGTGAGCACGAACGTCTTGCCACAGCCGGCGCCCGCGGCCAGCGAAACGCTACGGTCGTAGGCGTTGAGAGCCGCCTGTTGTTGCGGAGTGAGGTTGGTGGTCACAGCTCAGGCTCCGCTTGTTGGTCAGCTGCTGGCGACTCGGGAGGCCATTTTTTTTCAAGGCTGCGGACCTGGCCGATCCGGCAGATGGTACGGAGTTCGCAGAACTCCGTGCAGTTTTCGTTCTCGTTGTAGACGGGGAACTCGGCGTGGCGGATGCCGGTGATGAGTTCTCCGATCCGCTGGATGAGGATTGCTTTGGCGCTTTCCCAAGCGGCGGTTACGGTTGGCTGGCCGTCGATTGATTCGCGGAGTTTGAGCTGAGTATCGTGGGTCCCCTTCTTGTAAGCTTTGCCGAAGCCGTTGCCTTGTACTCTCCAGTAGCCCGCTTCCCAGGCTAAACCTTGCTGGTCGCGCATTAGCAACTGCTCAGCGGCCAGGGCGTAGAGCGGTAATTGGAGCTGCGTCCCTGCTTCGATCTTCTCGCGCTTCACGGTTTGCTTCGCGCTCGATTTGTAATCGATCACATTGAACACGGTGGTCGCGTCAATGCGCCCGATGTCGAGTCGATCGATTTGACCCGTGAACAGAACGGTTTCCTTTTCACCATTGGGCATGACGACCTCGAGCGCGAACGGCTCGTTGGTGGAGAGCGGCGACTCGGCACCTTCCGCGTCGCGACTGCCGGGGCCGAAGCGGACTTCGAAGTGCGCGGGCCGCGGGGGCTCTTCGAAGTCGTGCCACATGCGCTGGTAGTGATCGGTTTGGTCTGCGAGGTTCTCACCCCAGATCGCTAGCTCGCGCCGCTGGATCTCTTTCAGGGCGGCAACTAAGCCGTAGACGCCTTGCGTTGCGGAGAGGGTCTCCAGCATGTTGAGAAAACGTTCGACGATTTCCGTTTTAACCGCCTCGTCTGAAGTGTCGAGGAGTTGCTCGTGGACGGCAGCCAGCGCTTCGTGCAACAGACTACCGCGACGGCGGACGTCGGTTTCGAGCGTTAGTTCAGGCAGGGTTTCTAGCTTGAGGACCTGCTCGCAAGAAAACCGGAATCCGCACTCGGCGTAACGTTCCAGTTGACTAGGGCTCCAGAAGTGTTGCGGGCCAAATGATCGAGTGAAAAGCTGTTGCGATCGTTGGCCCGTGAAGATTCCCTCCCAGGGGCCAAAAGTTTCGCGCTGGCTGCGGCTCTCGATGAGCTCCAACGCGGAGTGGATCGCATGCGCTGTGTTCGTGTGCAATTGGACGAGCGGTTTGCTGTCACCTTCCAATAGAGCGGCGACAGCGTGGCGACGCTGTTGGGTTTGTGACGCTGGCTTACTTTGCGGAGAGGACGTGACTGAGGATTCGTCAAGTGGGAGAACCGTCGTCGGGATCTCAGCCTCGCCGAACGCGCGGTGAACGTCGGCCAGGTAGGGGCTTGGTTCTAACGGCTGCGCCTTGTCGTCAAGAGCCGGGTAGCTGATCGTGAGCGAATGGGTCGGTCGCGTGACGATCTGGTAAAAGAGCAGCATCTCGTCGGCGAGGTGCTTGTCGAGGCTGTCATTTGGTGGCTTAGCCGCAAGCGGTTGTGTAAGCCGCTCAAGTTCCACATCGCTTAACAACTGGTCGGTCCGACCTGGCGCGGGGAATGCTCTTTCGCCCATACCGGCTAAGTACAGATGACCCGGGTTCAGGTGGCGGACGTTCTCCGCGGAAGTGACCAGCACAGCACGCGGCGGACTTTGCGCGTCGCGGCGATCGGTATTTCTTGCCACGTATTCGACGTTTGCAAGGAACTCATGAGCTGACCAAGCCTCGGTTGCTTCTAATCGACTCCAGCATTGGGCGATGTCGTATAAGCCTTCGTTGAGCGTCTCCCAATCGGCACGGTGCGGATCGTCCTCAGCAGGAAGGACGCCCAGCGAACTTAGTAGCGTCTCGCTCGCGGCAATCCATTCCAGCGGCTTCGCTTGGTTGGGCAACGCAGTTAGATTCTCAGCAAGTTGCTGCAGGCAGGTAGTCGCTCTTTCCAGCGCCGAGCCGCTGGGGTCTTGCTCGCTGCCCTCTTGATTGGCTTGTGTTTCGGCCTTTGACCAGACGGCAAGTTGGTCGAGTAGTTCTTTCTGCCCCCGTGGGAGTTGGGCCGAACGAATCAAACGCTCGATCGAGCGACGTCGTGTCGGGAAAACTTGCTCTTGCTGAGTAGCTTCCAGTTGAAAAGCATCGTCACCGACTAAACGCAAAAGGTCGCGGTATGGCCAATCTTGAGTCGCGATACGCAGTAGGAGAGTTAGACGCCGCACCACAGGGGAAGTACTGAGCGATCGGGGCGAGTCGATCCGTATGGGGATGGAATAATCAGTGAACACACTCCTGATACGATCGGCCTGTTCCGGCAGAGATCGGAAGCAGACGACAATTTCTTCGGGAGCAACGCATTGGGTGAGCTGCCTCTTAATGCGCGTTGCAATCGCCTCGATTTCTTGCTGCTGGCTGGTCGCTGCGACGATCTTGAGGTTTTCGAGCGACTTTTCAGTTTCTGATGAGGGCGGGGCGGTTTCGCCGTACTTGCGAAAGAGTTGGCTGGCGAGATGATCGCGGGCCGGCCAATTGCTAAGAGCTTCACTTGAGGTTGGCAGCGACTCAGGTGTGCCGATTGCTTTCTGTAGCGTGCGGAGAGTGCCTTCGGTTTTGTTGAACAATTCCGCTCGTCCCGCTTGATCATTGGCGGGGACTTCCAGCGGAAGTTGGGCATGCATCTCCTCGCTACGTTCGGCAAGCAGCTTGAGGATGTCGACTTGGGCAACAGAAAAGTCGGTAAAGCCGTCGACGTAAACGAACGACAACTGTGCACAGAGAGTTGCGTCATTCGTCAGGCACTCTCGCGCGGCCCAGAAGCGGCCCTCGGCGTCGTAAAGTTCGTTTTGAATCAGATAGGCCTGATAGCGATTGTAGAGCAGGGCCAGCTCGCGTTGCTGCTGCGACTTGGCTTGTTCCCCGAATTGCTCGGGCCAGATGTCGCGACGCTTGAGATCGGTGATCAGCGATTCCAGTTGAACGGCGAAGCCCGTGCTGGCGGCGATGGGTTCATAGTAGCTCAGCTTCTTCTCGGTAAGCAGACTCCGGGCTAGCTCGCCCAGAACCCAGCGACGTGCCAAACTGCCTAACGGACGAATCCTGCAGTCCGCCTTAATCAAGAGTGACTCTGCGAGCGCGGCGAAGGTCGTTACCCCTGGGGAAAGCAGAGCCGCTTCCGCCTCGATTGAGGGATCAGCCATCAGGGTTGAGCGAACGCGTTCAACCCTGTGGAGCGAGGCACAGATCCATAAAGCCTTGTCGTTCGCCGCGTCTCGAGAACGCTCGTTCAGCAAGACTGCACGGTATCGCTCAATCGACTCGGCACCCGTGAGGGCTTCGCCTTGAACCAGCAGTTGTGCCATTTCGAGGAGGATCTTGTGGGCTAAAACCTGTGGGTAACCGTTGCCGCGGATCGCCGAAAAGCGGAAAAAGTTGTGAAATCTCAGCAGAATTCGCCATCCGGGCAGCGGGCTGCTAATTGACAACCGCTATCAATACCGTCTACACTATATTGTCCTGAGAATTGTTGCAAACGTCTACGGTACTGGGGTTTAGTAGCGAGGCGGAGAATTCTCAGCACTCGTCGCTGCGGGCAGGTCTATTCACCATTGGCGATGAAGCGTCACAGGATTTACTAGTTCTGGTTTTTATCCGGCGAACTTGCAGAATCTATATTTATTTGAATCTGCGTTATCCAAAAGAAGCCGGGCTGTATTATTTTCTTTTTTCCGTTTTTCTCTTGAGAGGAGGCACGAAATGGAACGTAAGTGTTCTACTTCAAGACGAGCGTTTACGCTTGTCGAACTGCTGGTGGTGATTGCCATCATCGGTGTGTTGGTCGGCCTATTGTTGCCGGCTGTTCAAGCCGCGCGTGAAGCCGCCCGGCGTAACTCTTGCTTGAACAACATCAAGCAAATCAATCTGGCCATCCAGAACCACATTAGTGCGCAGCAAGATCGCCTGCCACTTGCTTCAACGGCTGCTTACGACCCAACAATAGCTTATGGCGTACAGAATGACCAAAGTGCTCGCCTCCCCGCTGACTGGGACAATGGTGACGGCTACAGTTGGCTTTACCAGTTACTGGGCTTCATGGAAGGCGACGTACTAGCGCAACGCGCCGATGCTGCCTCTTTGAAGGGAAAAGTGGGGCCCTTCAATCCCAGAACTGGTGACCAGACACGCAACCTGATCATTGGTCAGGATCCAAATGGCACAAACCAGTTTGCTTACGAGCAGCAGATCTCTGCATTTATTTGTCCAAGTTATCCGGGTGCTGAAGAAGTGAAAGCTGCAGCCGACTACAGCGTTTCTACGAAGCCTGCGGTCGGCAACTACGTTGCCGTTGCTTCGACGCATTTCAACGCTGACGGAAGTGGTGCTGGTGCTACTGATGCAGGTGCTCCTTCAGGTGCACTGTTCCCATTCAATTCGCAAACGGTAGGTAACGGTGCAATCGTGTTTTCGAAAGCACCTACTGCCGCTGGCCAACGTATGCGAGGCGTTACGTTCGCTAGCATTGCTCGTGATGGCTCTTCAAACACTATTGCCTTTACAGAGTCGCGTGAGGAAACGTATGGATCCTGGATTAGTGGATACTCTACCTATGTTGTAGGTATTCTTCCTAATAATGGAGGCATCACCAAAGTTGCACCAGCAACCGGCCAACCTGCTGTGTTGCAGGCAGCCAATGACGGCTCAACAAAGGTTGCCCTCAATGTTGGAACCGACGTAAAGCGTAATCCAACTGACGGAATCAGATATCAAAGAGCAGCTGATAATCCGCACGGCAACAAAGACCGTATTTTCGGTCCTAGTAGTGCCCACTCGGGCGGTATCGTACTGCACGGCTGGATGGACGCTCACGGCTCGTCGATTACTGATAATATCGACCCATCGGTCTACATGCACCAAATCACCCGTGCTGGCGGTGAAGTGCTGCAGACTACTAACTAAGTGCCTTCGCACTTAGCATCCGACGATTAACGCACCGTCGCGTTGGCCGGTTCTTTGAATCGCCAACGCGACGGTTTTTTATTGGGGCACTAGTTGTTGGGCGCTAGGCGCTAGTTGTTTTGCTGTGGCCGTGATCTAGGGGGAGACTTTTTATGGCTGGTTATCGGGAGCTTGAAGTTTGGAAGATTGGGATGCAACTTACCTCAGCAATTTACCGACTGACTGGTTCTTTTCCGAAGCACGAGCAGTTCGGCTTGACCAGTCAGCTTCGTCGGGCTGCCGTTTCAATTCCTTCGAACATTGCGGAAGGTCATGCGCGTGGTTCTAGCAACGAGCTACGTCGTTTTTGTACAATCGCAAGAGGATCGCTGGCAGAAGTGGAGACCCAGCTACTGATTGCCGAAGATCTCGGCCTCCTCAATGCAAGCGAAACGGAGCAAGTACATGAGATGGCCAACAGACTCGGCAAGATGCTGAGCGGCCTAATCCGCTCGTGCGATCGTTGACGTAATTATCCCATGAAGTCTGATTATCAATTAACCAGCGCCTAGCGCCCAACAACTAGCGCCCTTATGAGCGAATCATTCCCCCTCGAAGTTTCCTGCCAAGACGTCAAGCAGTCCCTCGACGCCAGTGAGGACTTTCTCTTCCTGGATTGCCGCGAGGCCGACGAACATGAAACGGCCCACATCAACGCGGCGACGCTGTTGCCGATGAGCGAGCTACAGGAACGCATTGGCGAACTCGACGGCAAGCAGGCAGAGCGAATCGTGGTCCATTGCCATCACGGCGGGCGGAGCCTGCGGGTGGCGAACTGGCTACGCGAGCAGGGTTTTGAGAAAGCCCAATCGATGGCCGGCGGGATCGACCAGTGGGCGGTGGAGATCGACGACAGCGTACCGCGATACTAACGGTAGCCCACGCCTCTGGCGTGGGATGACGCTTCGGTGCGGATGAATAAACGAAAATGGAGGCTGCCCTTGTTGTTCGATCCCACGGCGGAGCCGTGGGCTACGGACCCTTGCGGGTTGGAATTCATTTTGAGAAGCTAAAGCCGTAGGCCCGAGTGGCGGAATTGGCAGACGCGCATGGTTCAGGTCCATGTCCACGCAAGTGGGTGGAGGTTCAAATCCTCTCTCGGGTACTAAAGCCCTAAGCGTCAGCGCCGAGACGATCCCGGCGCTGACGCTTAGGGCTTTACTGATTGAATGGCTTTATCCCATCTGATCGCTAATCCACTCTTCCAGCTCTTCCCAATCAACCGGCGGCAACTTGGAAAGATCAGGCCGCAGCTTCTTCGCGTCGCGGATGTAGACGTGTTGGATATCCGCTTGCGGCTTAGCCGTGTTCCAGTGCAAAAGAACTCGAATGCACATCGGCAGCGCCCCTGGCACGGCCATTTCGTGCCCGCAGATCAACGGCACATCGAGCCAGCGGAGTTGGCGGGCGGCTAGGGCCGGGAACTCCGCGTCGATGTCGGGCGTGGTCGTGAAAATCGCACTGGCGATATCTTCGGGGGCGATCTCGTTGCGACGGATCATCAGCGCCAGCAGTTGCCGGGTTGCCACGAGGATTTCCTCGCGGTCGTTGTTCTCGATTGTCGTCGCGCCACGCACGCCTCGGGTCGTCATGCTGCTAGTATAAAGTGGGCAGGGGGCAGTGGGCAGGGGGCAGTGTTTTGCCGCGTTGCTTGGGACGCGATGCTTCGCGAAAAAGTTTGGTCTTCATGGCTTCTGCCGCTATCTTGAACCGACGCGGGACACGCCACGTAGTTGAGCACTTCTCAGGGGGAAGGCTCGGCAAAGGAGGTCGGAGGCGATGAAGGTACGGACATTGTGGGGCTTCAGTTGGGGGACTGTGATTTGGGGAATTGTGGTCTGGTCGATTTGGGGCACATCTGCGCACGCGTTTGACTACCTCGTTTCCAGCGACGCTGAGCTGACTACGGCTTTGAACAGCGCTGCTCAAGGGGACAATATCCTCCTAGAGCCAGGCATCTACAGCGGTGGACGCTACCGTTTGGGGCTCACTGGCGTGACGATCCGCAGCAGCGATCCGGGCAATCGGGCGATCATCCGCGGTGGGATCAATGGCATCCAGCTCAGTGCACCCCAGTCGGTGACGCTTGAGGACCTGATCTTCGAACAGCAGACCTTCAACGGCATAAACATCGACGACAACGGCAACCTCGCGACTCCCGCGTCGGACATTACCCTCCGGCGGGTGACGTTTCGCGATGTTGGATCCACGGGAAATCACGATGGAGTGAAGCTTTCAGGCGTGCGTGATTTCTTGCTCGATCAAGTCGAGGTGTTCGACTGGGGCGAGGGCGGCAGTGCCGTGGATATGGTGGGCTCGCACCGCGGGCTGATTCAGAACTCCTATTTCCGCGATACCGACGCGAATGCCGCGTCGGGGATTCGCCCAAAAGGTGGCAGCAAGGATATCACCATCCGGGCGAATCGAATTGAACTGCCCAGCGGGGCAGGGCGGGCGATTCAGGCGGGTGGATCGACTGGTCCGCAGTTCTTTCGTTTCATTGATGGCGATTCTGACTACGAAGCCGACAGCATTATTGCCGAAGGCAATGTGGTGCTTGGTGCCGCTTCGTCGTTCTCCTTCGTGAACATTGATGGCGGGCTGTTTCACCACAACTACGCGGAGCGGCCCGATCGTTGGAACGTGAGGATTCTCAACGAGAACCAAGGTAACACGATCGTCGATACACAGAACGGCACGGTACGCGACAACGTGCTGGTGTTCAACAATACGCCCAGCGAATACAGCCAAGCGGTGAACATCGGCCCGGAGACGTTGCCGCAGAGTTTTACGTTTTCAGGTAACCAGTGGTACAACTTGGCCAACCCGACGGTGGCCGGATCAACGCCGCAGTTGCCGGTTGCGGAGACCGGCGGAGTCTATGGCGTCGATCCGGGGATCGATCCCTCGGGAGTGATCGCCTGGGAATTCGATTGGGGGACTTGGTTGGTGAATGCCTCGCCGCAAACGGGTAGCTATTCGATTGACGAACCGACTGACTTCGCGCTGGCAGAAATGATTGCGGATGGCGAGTTCACGCCAAGCGTAGCCGACCCGTTTGTCGGCTCGTGGAATTACACGCCCCTTGCCAGCGGTGAGCTGCAATTGGAGCCGTTCTCGCAAGTGATCTTGCGTCACGACTCATCGTTCCCCAGGGCCGATGCCGATGGCGATGGTTTGGTCGCAGGCGAGGATTATCTGGCGTGGCAGGCGGGTTTTGGTTCGGCTCCGTCGGGATTGGTTGGGGGAGATTTCAACAGCGATGGTTCCGTCGACGAAGCTGATTTAAGCCTGTGGGAAATGCAGTACGGCACTACTTCCGTGGTTGGGAGCCAAGTGTCGGTCCCGGAGCCTAGCGTCGTGTTCTTGCTGCTCGCTGGGCTTATCGCTGGGGGCCGGCTAAGCCGCGAGCTGTCGGTTTAGCTTCGCCAAACACTACGGTTTACCAAGCCCACAGAAGCCTTTCACGAAAATTTAACAAGAGGCGTTGACCCGTCGGTGTCGATGGGTATATTTCCTACTCCTCGGTTGTGCCACGTGGCCACGCCACGTGATTCAGGCGAGGTTTTTTCTTCCCAGAATCTTCAAGCTAGCACTTGCAGGCCTGCTGATTCGCGGTAGAATACGAAGCTCGCAACAATTCGCCAAGGCGAACTATGCGAACCCAAATCTCTGGTTTGGGTCTAACAGATGCTCTTTGACAATTTGGTGAGTAACCTCTTTTTGAGAAAGTCTTCGGAGACGTGTTCTTTGCAGCACGTTGATGGAGATGCCAGCACAAGATCGTACTTGTGGAATCAACTTCGGTTGATTTCATTTTCAAACGTTTCAAAAGGCTCTTAAGTCACAGCGAGCCAGCGGGTTGAAAGTTTGCTTTCAGCAGCGCCCCTTGTTGTGATTCAAGCATATACCAATTGAAGGGTTTGATCCTGGCTCAGAATGAACGTTGGCGGCATGGATTAGGCATGCAAGTCGAGCGAGAAGCTTTAGATTGACGCTTCGGTTGATTTCTAAAGTGGAAAGCGGCGTAAGGGTGAGTAACGCGTAGTTATCTGCCCCAGGGTTGGGAATAGCCATGGGAAACCGTGGGTAATGCCCAATAATATCTCCGGATCAAAGGTGAGATTCCGCCCTGGGAGGGGACTGCGTACTACTAGCTTGTTGGTGGGGTAATGGCCTACCAAGGCTTCGATGGTTAGCGGGCGTGAGAGCGTGGCCCGTCACACTGGGACTGAGACACTGCCCAGACATCTACGGATGGCTGCAGTCGAGAATCTTCGGCAATGGGCGAAAGCCTGACCGAGCGATGCCGCGTGCGGGATGAAGGCCCTCGGGTTGTAAACCGCTGTCAGTTGGGAGGAAATCCCTTGGGGCTATCCCCTTGGGTTGACCTATCTTCAGAGGAAGGACGGGCTAAGTTCGTGCCAGCAGCCGCGGTAATACGAACCGTCCAAACGTTATTCGGAATTATTGGGCTTAAAGGGTACGTAGGCGGCCATGTAGGTGGGGTGTGAAATCCCCCGGCTCAACCGGGGAACTGCGCCCCAAACCACATGGCTTGAGGGAGACAGAGGTAAGCGGAACTGATGGTGGAGCGGTGAAATGCGTTGATATCATCAGGAACACCAGTGGCGAAAGCGGCTTACTGGGTCTCTTCTGACGCTGAGGTACGAAAGCTAGGGTAGCGAACGGGATTAGATACCCCGGTAGTCCTAGCTGTAAACGATGAGCACTTGGTTGGGGATCCCCCCATAGGTTCCCGACCGAAGCGAAAGTGTTAAGTGCTCCGCCTGGGGAGTATGGTCGCAAGGCTGAAACTCAAAGGAATTGACGGGGGCTCACACAAGCGGTGGAGGATGTGGCTTAATTCGAGGCTACGCGAAGAACCTTATCCAGGCCTTGACATATACGGATTAACTCTGTGAAAGCAGAGCCACGCCCTCGGGTGGAACGTATACAGGTGCTGCATGGCTGTCGTCAGCTCGTGTCGTGAGATGTCGGGTTAAGTCCCTTAACGAGCGAAACCCTTATCTTTAGTTGCCAGCGCGTAATGGCGGGGACTCTAGAGAGACTGCCGGTGTTAAACCGGAGGAAGGTGGGGATGACGTCAAGTCCTCATGGCCTTTATGGCCTGGGCTGCACACGTCCTACAATGGCATTTACAAAGGGAAGCTAAGTCGCGAGACCACGCAAATCCCATAAAGAATGCCCCAGTTCGGATTGCAGGCTGCAACTCGCCTGCATGAAGCCGGAATCGCTAGTAATCGTGGGTCAGCATACCACGGTGAATATGTTCCTGAGCCTTGTACACACCGCCCGTCAAGCCACGAAAGTGGGGGGGGCTTAAAGTCGCTGAGCTAACTTCGGAAGCAGGCGCCTAGAGTCAACTCCGCGATTGGGACTAAGTCGTAACAAGGTAGCCGTAGGGGAACCTGCGGCTGGATCACCTCCTTTCTAAGGATTCTTAGAACTTCACAGTGAGTGATCGCTGTGATGATAAATTTGGGGACGATTCTTGTGTTAGCAAAGAGGTTAGTTGGTTCAATCCAACAGCTTACCAATATTGTATTGAGAAAACCGGTCTAAGGGTTAGCCTCCTTAGACCGGTTTTTTATTGCGCTGTGGGGAAGCTCCCACGCAGAGACGCGGAGGTCGCGGAGTTTCAGTTTGTGTCATTCCGACAGTCGTCTCGGCGACGGAGGAATCCGGTTTGAAGTAGAGTTCTTGTTACAATGCGGCAAGGCGAACAATTTGACGGTAAGGAGATTAGTTCCGATGCGACGCGTCCCATCGAATCGTATGCCACCGTATGAGCCAGAAGAGTGCAGCATCACGTGTATTCTTGCTTGTGGCTGCTTCATCGCCCTGATGGCGACCATCGTCTGGCTACAGCCATTAGTCTTGCTTGCCATTCTAGCCGTCGCGATGTTCTGCTTCATTGAGCTGAAGCTCGATCAATCTAGGATTCAACGCAACCTTGCCGATCGTCAAGGTGAGTCTCTCTGTTCGTTCGTCCGTTCGTTCGACTATCGTAACATCGACACTTGGATTCTGCGTGCTGTTTACGAGCAGATTCAGCCCCATGTTGGGTTTCCAATTCGTAAGACGGATAATCTAACTAAAGACTTAAAACTTGCTGCGGATGATGTCGACGATCTCGCCGATGAAATCGCTCAACGCACGGGACGTCCTTTAATTGCCTGCGAAACCAATCCCTACTACTCTCAAGTGAATACCATCGAGGGTTTGGTGATGTTCTTTTCGCATCAACCTCAAGAATCTAGAGAACATCCCGGATAGTGAGTTCATCGCTAGTCTCAATCTTGATCAGCCAGAACGTACGAGGAGTGGCTTACACCCTCTCTGAACGAACTCCATGATGAATTGAGCGAAGGTCAGCTTCTCTAGTACACAGCCTCGAACCCAGCGAATAAGTTGTTGATCGTCGCCCGTTGTGTGCTGGCCTCTTCGCGAAAGCCCATGTCGGGTAATTGATAGCGAACCTGTTCCGACGCCCGGCGGATGTTGTCAACGAACGTGCCTGTGTAGGTCAGCTTCAAAGCTATGCGATCGGTGAACTGGTAGCTGGCCGTGGCGCGGAGTTCTAGCAACGGGGCGAAGTCTTCTTCGATCTTCTCGTGGTTGGTAATCGTGGGGCCGAAGTAGAGTGGGTGATTGTGTTGGCCGGGGATGAGGTCTTCGCCCATCGCCGAACGTTGAGTCATATCCTGAAGGTTATATCCGAGAAAAAGACAGCCGCTGAAGTCGAATAACAACTGCTTGAGAGAGGTCTTGTAGTTAAGAGTGATCTGAGGACCGACCAAATTGTTGACTACTCTCGTATACCAGAAGCTTTCCCCTAAAACGCCTCCATTTCCGTCGACACGGAAGTTATCGTCTAGCTGATAATAGCGAATCCCGGTGAGGATTTCGTAGTGACTATTCTCGTCGTTCCCAGCGATGCGTCCTTCCGTCAGCAGATGGGGCTGCATTAGTTCCGTACCGTTGATTAGCGTGTGATGTTCTTGCTCAATCGATTGGAATGAGACTGGGAGAATCACCAAATCATCGAAGTCAGGAACACTCCCAAGACCTGCATTGCTGGACTGAAACGAAACTTGGATGTCGGGGCCAAAGTGGCCATCTCGGTCGATATCATCAGCGATACCGTCACCATCTAAGATTCCAAAACAGCAGGATGGACATCCAATCAGCCAAGTTACAGCAATCGTGGCAGTCAGGCTGGCAATTGCTCCGCGAATAGTCTTATACCTTAGGCGTTTCACGAGACGCGGAACTTGGGGTCAATGAACGAGAAGGATGCTAACAGATCCGGTTTGCGGTTAGTAGCAAATCAAGCCACTCTCGGTCAATGCCAGGCATTCGTCGGCTTTAGTCCCTGTGTCTCTCGTGGCAATCAACACAAGACCGCGACAGCGTCTCGTATTGCTCTACGACCTCTGTGATGTTCCTTGCGGACAGTGCTAGCTCAAGCTGCCTCGCGGCTTTTTCGGCGGCGGCGAGTTGATCGCGGAAGTTTTGGCTAGCGTCTTTTTCGAGGCCGCGGCGGGATTCGACCAGGGCTTCTTTTACGAGCAGCGCTTGATGCAGAGGCTGCAAGTCGGGGTGGTTCGGTGAGGTTTGCCAGTTGGCATCGCGACACGCTTCGAGGCCTTCCCACGCGCGGCCGAGGTTGGCCATGTCGGTTGTGAAGGAATCGATCTTGGCGACTTCGACAAGCTCGGGCAGCGGGGCGTCAGTTGGCGGGGCGTGGTAGTTCTCAACGGCTTTCCAGAGACCCAGGTAGTCTTTGCTCGTGCCGGCTCGTTCGAGGAAATCCAGCGCTGCTTTGTGGTCGGTCGTTCCTGCCGCTAGCGAAGCGACGGCGGCTGCCGCGGGGCCGCGGTGGAGGCCGTGGTGGCAGTGGATGTATAAGGGGCCTTCTGTCTCACGCACGAGTTTCGCAAGCGACAAACCGGCGTGCTCATCGATCCCGTCGTACCCGATGGGGATGTGCACGTAACGTAAACCGTGCCGCCGTGCGGCTGCGACGTCAGGTTTGATGCCGTCGACGCTGACGACGGTCTTCACGCCCAGCTTGGCGAGTTGTTCGAAGTCTGCTTCGTTCCGGGGCTCACCGCCGCAGTAGATGCGGTCTGAGTGTTTGAGGAGGTGTGGGAGCTGTGATTTCCTTGCCTTGGTCGCAGTCAACTCCTCTTCTCTTTGAGCAACCTGAGAATTGTTGCTGTACGATGAGCCGATCGCAACAGTGACGCCTAGCGTTATGCTGAGGAGAACGGCATGGCAGCTCAAAGAATTCACGTTAGGTGTCGTTCTCTTAGGCGTTCTCTTACCAGAGGATTTCTGGGCGTGGCTGCGAAGGGCTGACATTAGCTCAACATAGTCGTGCAGCCCGACCGCGTCCCCTCAGCTATTTCTACGTTATTTGAGTTTCTTGCGAACTCCAAGGCCCTCCCCTGTGGAATCGTACTCATCCGAAGCTACGAAAACTTACCCAATTCGAGTATAAAGTGGTAAAACCTAGTTCACACTTTTCCGCTGTTAGGAATACCAGATGAAGCCGCTTGCTGCCCCTTTGATCCTTGCGTTCATGAGTCTCGTCTGGGTTACCGACTGCTTAGCCGATGACCGTCCCAACATCCTCTTCATCCTTGCTGACGACCAATCGCCGTATTCGCTTTCCGCCTACGGCAATGAAGTTTGTCACACGCCGAATCTTGATCGATTGGCGAAAGACGGGATGACGTTCGATGGTGCCCACCACATGGGTGCGTGGACGGGAGCTGTCTGCACGGCATCGCGAACAATGATTATGACCGGACGGACCGTCTGGCACGTTCCGGGGGCGAAAGCGACGCCGCTGGAGAATGACGAGCAGTATCGCCAAGAGGCTGCTCAGCAAAGCATGCCTGTCATTTTTAGTCGTGCGGGTTACGAAACGTTCCGCACTTGTAAGCAAGGGAATAGTTACGACGAAGCGAACCGCCTGTTCCAGGTAAGCAAGATTCAGAACCCAAAAAAGAAATACCGCAAGGAAACCACGAACAGCGATTGGCACGGTGACCGCGCGGTTGAGTATTTGGAGTCGCGTGAGGCTGCAAGCACTGAGAAACCCTTCTTGATGTACTTTGGATTCACGCATCCGCATGATCCTCGTAATGGCAAGTCGGAGTTGTTAGAGAAGTACGGAGCGTTTAACGATGCAGGGCCGTTCCGCGAGGGAATGAAGCCGCATCCGAAATCGCCTGAGCTTCCCGTGAACTACTTGCCTGAGCATCCGTTTCATCATGGGCATCCGGGCCTTCGTGATGAAGAAAAAGTGCAGGGCGTGATGAAGCAGCGCGACCCGGCGACGGTTCGTAACGAAAAGGGGCGCGAGTACGCGTGCATCGAGAACATGGACCACCAGATTGGCCGCGTCCTAGACAAGTTGGAGGCGATGGGAGAACTCGACAATACGTACGTTATTTTTACTGCCGACCACGGCATCGCCGTGGGGCGACACGGTTTGATGGGTAAGCAGAACCTTTACGAGCATACATGGCGGGTACCGATGCTAGTGATGGGGCCTGGAGTCGAAGCTGGCAGTCGAAATGAAGCCTTGGTTTATTTGCACGAGGTCCTGCCGACGATTTGCGATCTGATCGGGGTTGAAGCTCCTGAGGCTGTCGAAGGCAAGTCCTTCGCCCCCGTTATTCGTGGTGACGCAGACAAGTCGCACGAAGTTCTCTACGGCGTTTACTCTGGTGGCACGAAGCCGGGGATTCGCAGCGTGCGGAATGATCGCTGGAAACTGATCACCTATGACGTGCTGGATGGCGAAGTTCAGGAGACGCAGTTGTTTGATTTACAGGAGAATCCCAACGAACTGCTTGAGGAGCATCACGCTCCTGAAGTCGTGAAACTCACGGGCAATCAGCCTGAGCCGCAGCAAAAGAACCTGGTGGGTGATCCGGCTTATGCTGAGAAGCTCGTCGAAATGCAGGCTTTATTGAAGGAGCAGCAACGTATTTATGGCGATCCTTATCTAGGGAATTGAATGCTCGCGAATTATTGGCTCATGCTTGACTTGTAACGCAGCCGAGGTATAGTGAACATTAGTTCATTATTTATTTCTGTGGTGTGCGATGTCACTCGTTCGCTCCCTATTCCTCGACCTCAATTCCTTCTTCGCTTCGTGCGAGCAGCAGCTTAATCCTGAGCTGCGGGGAAAGCCGACAGCGGTCGTCCCCACAATGACGGACCGTACGTGTTGCATTGCGGTCAGCTACGAGGCCCGCAAGTACGGCGTGAAGACCGGCGTCGGCGTCGGCGAGGCGAAGCGGCTTTGCCCGGGGATTAACTTGGTGGAAGGCTGGCACGAGCATTACATTGACTTTCACCACAAAATCATCGAAGCGGTGAACTCCGTGATGCCGGTCGAAGAGGTTTGCTCCATCGACGAGATGCACTGTACGCTCTCTCCCCCGGATCGCGCGAGGGAAGCCGCTCGCGGCTTAGCCACTCAAGTCAAACAAGCAATCTACGATCAAGTGGGGGAGTGCTTGCGAAGTTCTATCGGTATCGCCCCAAACCCGTTCCTGGCCAAAATCGCCAGCAACATGCAGAAGCCGGATGGTTTGGTACTCATTGGAAAGGATGAACTTCCCGAGCGACTCTACCCGCTGGAGCTCGAAGATCTGCCTGGGATTGGTCGCAACATGCACCGCCGTTTGCAGAAGTGTGGCATTCGCACGGTACGTCAGCTCTGTTCGCTTTCGCGACAAGAAATGAAGCTCGCTTGGAAGAGCATTCTAGGCGAGCAGTACTGGTTGATGCTCCGTGGGGATGTCTACCAGAAGAAGGAACCGGTTCGCCGGACCGTTGGCCACTCGCACGTGTTGCCCCCTTCGCTCCGTAATGACGAGGGATCGTACGCGGTGTTGGTGAGACTGCTCCACAAGGCGGCTGCCCGGTTGCGGCGGATGAAGTGTTCAGCCAGCCGCATGGAAATCAAGCTCAAGTATCTCGGCGAGATGCCTTCCTGGAAGGTGAAGCCCTATCTCGGGCGGGTGCAAGATACGTGCACTCTATTGCATCATTTGAATCGCCATTGGCAGCAACGTCCTCCGGGTGGCACGCCATTGCAAGCGGCTATCACGCTACTCGACATCAGGCCGGCGGCCCAGATTCCACTACCGTTGTTCGAGGAAGATCGCCGCGGGAAGCGCGCCACTGAAGCGATGGATTTGGTCAACGAGAAACTCGGGCTCAACTCGCTCTACTTCGCTTCAATGCACGACACTCGTGAGGCGGCACCGATGCGAATTGCGTTTACGCGAATTCCTGATGTGAAAGCGGAGATGCCGCGACCCGTGCAAGTGTGATGGCAGAAAAAGTACAGGCCGACTGAGCGAGCTCAGCCGACCTGCGGGGAGAGAGAGTCAATTAGTTTGGTTACTTGACGAGGATGTCCTCAAACCCGCTCACGTCATTCGTCTGGAATGAAGTCCGACTGGAGAGCGTCAGTGAGTCGGTCTCACCTTTGCCGGTGCCTCCGACTAGCCAGAGTCGGTAAGCCGACGAGCCGGCAAGGATCGTGAGGTCGTCACTACCGCTGCCGAGATTGGCGTAGAGGTTGTCGACGGCATCGACGTCGGTCATGGTGACGTCGTCGTTACCGGCGTAGGTGTACATCCAGAGGTCGTCGTCGATATCGACATTCTTGAGCGTCATCGTGTCGCGACTGCTGCCGCCATACATGCGGAGGTCGCGGCCTACGTCGACATTTTCGAGATCCATGCGGTTGCCGCCGTTGCCACCGTCGAGGCGTGCATCGCGATTGATCGTTGAATTGCTCAGCTCGAAGATATCGCCGCGGTTATTGCTGCCGGCGTCAACCTTCAGATCTTGCTCGATCCACAGATTGTTCAGCTCGACGACATCGCGAGCGGATTGCGCTTCGGTTGCTGCGCTGACGTTACTGTACGTCTTGATATCGAAAGAACCGCCAGTAAACATGTTGTTAACCGTGAGGTGATCGGCGGCGATGTTACCACGGTAGTGTGCGTCGCCCTCGACGTTCACGCTTCTGAGATCAACATAATTCGTTTCAGATTGCGAGTTCTGAAGATCATGAGTGCTGATGGAAAGATCAGAGGTCGTCAGCAGATTGACGTCAATCTGGTTTGCACCATGGAGGAATGTGCCGTAATTAGTGACATCATCGGTCTGACCAACCATCACTTCATCAATGTCAATCGAAAGGGCATTGATCCCTAGATAGCCACCAATATTGGAGTCGGAAACGTCGGCACTGATGACAGAGTTGTAGACGTTCATTCCACGGTCCACATCCCAACCAGCCATCTCGAAGCGGTCTCCAGCCCCTCCGCTGGCGCCCATATCGACCGTGATATGTCCGTCAAAGTTTTGAGTTCCACCCGTGTTGGCAAAGCGAACCTTGTCGCCGCCTCCGCCCATGCGGAAGACAATGCTGTCGAAAGCTTCTTGCGTACCGGTGCCCTCGGGATTGAAGAAGGTGAACTCGGAATCAATGGGTGTTCCATTCTCACCGGTAAGCTGCAGCGTCGTGCTGTTGCCACCGTGCCAATCGTTGACGACGACTTGATTGTCGGCGTTGTCGCCTTCGACGTAGAGCGTACCATCTTGGACGTAGGCAGCGACGTCGCCGGCCATCAATTGGCGTTGTTCAAGGCCTTGCATGCGGAGTTTGCGATCAGTGCAGAGGGACATGGCTTGGTTCTCCTGAATTGCTAGAGTGTTTGGGGAGTCGTGGGCATGCGCCGTTGTCTGTGACATGGGGCCTGCTACATTGGTGAGCGTAAAGGTCGCTTGGGCGTTACCCACTTTTCTCGAAAAGGTTTCCTGAGATGAGTAAAGAAGCAGCGGGTACGAAGAAAAAACGTCGCCGCCGCTGGCGCTTGCGGCATCATGCGAAGCCTCACACCCGACCGGGAACGATCGTTTCGCCGGCGAAAGCAGCTCCGACGAAGCTGCGGGTGACAGCCTACGGCCCGAACAAGATGGTCGACTATCCCGATTGCCGACCGGCGGATATCGAGAAGCTGGTCGGTGAGTATCCAGTATTATGGGTCGACGCGGTCGGGCTGAAGGACCATGACTTGATTCGGCAAGTGGGTGAGATTCTCGAACTCCACCCGCTGGCATTAGAGGACATGGGCAACGTTCCCCAACGCCCCAAGGTGGAAGAGTATCCGAAGCATCTGTTTGCCGTGGCTCATACAATCATTTACGAGAGAGAGTTACGGGCTTCTCAGGTGAGCTTTTTCGCAGGGAAAGGATTCGTTGTCAGTTGGCGAGAGAAGACCTGCCCGCCCTTCGAGTTCTTGCGAAAGCGGCTGGAAGTAAAGGGCGGGACAACGCGGTCGTCGGGTGTGGACTATTTGCTGTATGCACTGCTGGATGAGACGATCGACCTCTACTTTCCGGCACTCGAGAAACTAAGTGACAAACTAGACGATCTGGACGATTCGGTCGATCACGGTGAGAACCCCAACCTGATCCGAGAGGTTCACGACACACGGCACGACATCCGCCAACTCCGACGCATTGTCTGGCCGCTACGGGATGCCATTGATTCGCTCATGAAGAAGTATCGAGCTTGGATCGGCGAAGAGGCATTGATCCACTTCCGCGACTGCCACGATCACGTGGTTCAGGTCCTTGATTCACTCGACAGTTACCGCGAGGCATGTAGCGACGTTCGCGATCACTATTCGACCGAGATGAGCAACCGCATGAACGAGACGATGCGGCTGCTGACGATCATCTCGACGATCTTTATTCCGCTGGGATTCATTGCGGGTCTCTACGGGATGAATTTCAATCCCGAAGTTTCTGGTGCGAATATGCCAGAGACCCAGTGGCGATGGGGATACCCTTTCGCGTTGGGCCTCATGGCTGCGGTAGCGATTGGGCAATTCTTCTTTTTTCGCGGCAAAGGTTGGATCGGGCGTTCGCGAGAAACATTAAGCGCACCAACGGCCTCTGCCTCAGAACGAGGTGTTACCGAAGGAATGAAAGAAACAAAAAATGACTAGAACGCTCATCCGCAACGCAACCGTGGTCACACCAACGGAAACGATCGTCACTTCTGTACTTCTGGCTGAAGGGAGAATCGCCGCGATCGATGCGGCGGAACACTCCAATGCGGATGAAGTGATTGACGCGTCGGGATTGCACTTGTTGCCGGGCGTGATTGACGATCAGGTGCATTTTCGCGAGCCGGGGCTCACCCACAAGGAGGACTTGCGAACCGCATCACGCGCCTGCGCGAAAGGTGGCGTGACAACTTTCTTGGAAATGCCAAATACGATTCCCAACGCAACGACGCAGACGTTGCTGGACGAAAAACGCAAGCTGGCATCGCAGAAATCGCTGGTGAACTACGGCTTTTACATCGGAGCTACGCCCGAGAATGTCAGTGAGCTTGCCAAGGCGACCAACACGCCGGGGATCAAGATTTTTATTGGCTCGAGCACGGGCGATCTGTTGGTCGATGAGCAGGATGCCCTGGAACGAATCTTTGCGGAGACAACGCTTCCGATTACCGCTCACTGCGAAGACGAATCGACCGTCAATGCCAACAAGCAGAAGTACGCTGGTACAACGGATGTGGCTGATCATTCACGTATTCGCGATGTGAAGGCGGCGATGATTGCCACTCAGCGGGCGATCGACCTAGCGAAGCGTCATAACCATCGGTTCCATGTGCTTCACGTCTCAACGGGGGACGAGACGGAACTGTTTACGGACCACGGCAACTTGATCACGGCCGAGGCCTGCCCGCACCATTTGTTCCTTAACACCGACGATTACGAGCGTTTGGGAACGCTCATTCAGATGAACCCGTCGCTCAAGAGCGCCGACGACAACCGACGGATTTGGGAGGCCTTGTTGGATGGCCGAATCCAAGTCGTTGCGACCGACCATGCTCCCCACACTTGGGAAGAGAAGCAGCAGTCGTATCCGCAATCTCCTTCTGGAATGCCCAATGTTGAGAACAGTCTGGCACTGATGCTCAATCAAGTGAATCAGGGCCATTGTACTCTGGAGCAAGTTGTCCACTGGATGTGCGAAGCGCCGGCTTTAGTGTGGGACATCGTCAATAAGGGACGCATCGCTGAAGGCTACGATGCGGATCTCGTTCTGGTGGATATAAAAAAAACGTCGGAAATCCGCAACGAAGAGCAACTTGCCAAGTGCGGTTGGAGTGCATGGCATGGCGAGACGCTTACCGGCTGGCCTGTGCGGACTTGGGTTGGTGGGCATGAGGTCTTTCGTGAGGGGCAGGTTATTGAGACGCGTCTAGGCACCGAAGCGACTTTCGACCATGCTCGGGGTGGTTATTGGGCGAGTGTTGGTTAGATAGCTAACACTTGGGGCATTCCTTGCTCCGTTTGGCCCGTTGGCCGTGACCTTTGCCGTTCACCTAAGCGTATAGCAAGGGTAAGATTGACTTCTTACTGATCAAGCCCGCACCTCTATGCGATCCTTCCCTGCGGCCTAGTACGATATGTCTGAACGACTTTGGTTTCTGAAGCGGTGCGATCTGTTTCAGCGCTTACGACCCGACCAACTTCAACAGGTCGAGCTTCGCAGTCGTGCCCGGGACTTCCCTCGTAATACGCCGATTTATTTGCCGGCTGATCATGCCGATGGCGTGATGCTGCTGGTTCGGGGGAGAGTAAAGATCGGCAGCTTTACGGAGGAAGGAAAGCAGACCATTCTCGCGTTTATCGAACCGGGCGAGCTTTTCGGCGAATTATCGCTGATGGGGGGCGAGGAGCGTGAGGAGTACGCGGAGACGGTCGAGAAGTCGACGATCGTGGCGATTCCTCGAGAGGTAATGCAGGAGTTGATGAGCCAGAACCCGGAAGTGTCACTCGGTGTGACCAAGCTATTCGGATTGCGTCGCCAACGAGTGGAACGTCGGCTGAAGTACTTGCTTTTCCGATCGAATCGCGAGCGACTCGTCCATTTGCTCTTGGAACTCGCTGAAGCCTACGGCAAGCGAACGGCTGAGGGCATCGAGTTGAAGATCAAGCTTTCTCACCAAGATCTGGCAAGCGTCATCGGCAGCACACGCGAGACGGTGACGGTCGTTCTTGGAGAATTGCAAAACGAAGGAAAAATCCAGCTTGGCAGGAGGAAGATTATTCTCACTGAGCTAGCTAGGCTGGCGGAGAGTGTGAACTTGCCTTCGCCGGCCATCGCAGCCACATGATTCAAGCAGAAAAGCCTACTTAGAAAAGTACTGCCGAGATGCCAGATTGTGGGTTGTTTTACAGAGCGAATCTCAGGAAAAGACGATACTACAAGCGTTGGGGTTAAGCACTAGAGAGGCAGCACGCTTGCTTTTCTCCAAGTGAGAGGGTGTTTCACGATGACTAACCAGCCAAGTAATAGCGATGCCAGCAATGAAACTCCCTGGGAGGGTTGCCCCTCAGGGTTGCTGGTGACGATGGCACATGACCTGACCGCTTTGAAGCGAAGGAAGCAGACCCTCCGTGGCGTGACCATTGCCAGCGTCGTGCTGCTAGCTTGCGGGGCGTTGTTTGTCCGATCGCTCCCAAGTGGCCATCGGATCGGGGGAATCGTCTGCGCGGAGTGCAAGCCAAACTTCGTCGCCTATAGCGCTCACTTGGAGGGGAAGTTGCCTCCAGAAGGAGAGCCGCTTAGTCCTGAGTTGCTTGAGCAAATGCGGCAGCACTTGGCCGGGTGCCATCTCTGTCGTGGGAAGTTCTCAGAAATGTATCCGGGACTTCTAAGTCACAAGAGCCACGATAGCCGTGACCTTATCGCTGAGTACTCCATCGCCCTTCAAGCGACGGCCTTCGGGTCAACTCGTACGGATTTTCCTGATCGTCGCTGGTATTAGGTTCGGTTGGACGGGACGGAACCGCTTCTTCGGCGACGGCAAGATAACGCTCGGGCGAATCGAGGAATCGCTGCTTCTCTTTTTCCCCGGCGAGGAGGTAGAGCAATCCTTGGTACTCTGCCAAGTGATGGATGCTGCCCGCCGTTCGCTGGCTCTTTTCCTTGAGCGTGACCGGGCAGAGCCCCAGGCATGCGGGAGCGTACTTCGCGGGCTTATCAGCAAAGATCGTCTTCGCTTCATCGGTGGCAAAGAGATACTTCTGCCCTTGGTGCATCATGCTGTGATCTTCTCGTCCACGGCTCCAGTCGCCGGTATTGAGCAGAGTGACTAGGCAGTATCCTTCAGCCACTAGCGTCGCGGCTGCGGGAATCCTGCGGACAGCGGTCTCTTTCGAAGTCTCTGCGTCGGGTACCTCATCCGTTTGGGTTGTTGGCGATGGAAGGCCAAGCAATCTTTGGTAACGGACTGCGTCAGAGAGGAATTTTCTACGTTGGTGTGTGCCAGCGAAACGGAAACGCCATCCGTTCAGCACGGTCTCCGACTTTTCATTGCCCTGCAATTCCTGCTGAGAATCGATCAAGGTAACTGGGCAGTTTCCTGACGCCGCTAAATCAAGATCGCGGTAGTCATTCGGAGCGGCGTTGAATTGTTCGAGTTGTTCTTGCGTCTTGAAGAAGAACAGCCGATTGTCGTAAACGATTCCGTTCTGCAATTTGCCATGAGTTCTTTGGTTGGTTTCGGCGAGCGAAGCAACGCAATCCCCGCCGAGTACGGGAGCGTACCTCTGAGGGCTTGCGGCGAAGATGGCCAGATTGCGAGAGCTGGAAAAGCGGTAGGTTTGCCCATCGTAAACGGCTTGAAATTGCTCATTCCCTTTTGCCCATGTTCCCTCTTTCACAAGCGAAACGACGCAGTAACCTTTGCAAGCGAGCCTAGTGGGTTGTTTTACGAACGACTTGGGAAGAAAAGGGTTTGGGGCGGCGACCTGGGGTTGGCTTGCTGGCGGCGCCACGGATCGAGAGGTAGTTGGGCGGGTAGCGCTTTGGGAGAAAGCGAGCTGAGGCGCAAGCACGGAAAACAGCAGTATTAGTGACACTGCTTGAACAGTTCTAGCGGGAAGAAAACTCACCGGTCAGTGCACGCTCTCAGGGAGGAATCGAGGCTTGGAGAGTTTACTGCGGCGGGCTTGTGCGAGCGACAGCAGTCACTGGGTGCTAGCGGCTAGATTTCAAGCAAAAAACAGTGCTATGGCCGACGGTATGGCCTGCGAAGCTATGCGGACTTCAGCAGACCAGGGTTGGGGTTGGGGATCTCCGTCGACCATAGCACCTGGAGGGCGAAAGGGCACTCGTCCCTCTTATTTCAATACTAGGCGGTCGATTCGGAGCGTTCTGTATGCTGGGATACACTCGAAACGCTGCTGTTGGGAACGCCCTTCGTGGAGTTCCGAGTTTTATCTCAGGACACGGAACTCCACGAAGGGCGTTCCCTAGAGATTCTTCTGCCTACTGACCGACCAGCTAATATAAAGAGCGATCAGAAGCGGCCCGAACTCAAACCAGGGCACTACAAAGTAGAAAAAGTACTCGCCGTTGTAGGGCGTTTGGGCCACTCGAGATTCGGCATAGTGAGTTTCAAACCAGAAACGAAGATAGTACAGCAACGCCAGCGCAGCGGTAGCGTGCCAGGCGCGATAGCGGGCGAAGGGGAGCAACGGAATAGCCCAGCACCAGTACCAAGGATTCTGAGCCGGGAAGAGCAACCAGAACCAGGCGATACTGAGAAAGGCGGCTCGCACCACGTTTTCCCTCTCACCGTTTGGCCGTGCAGCGCGCCAGGCAAGCACGCAAGCGATCGTCAGCGTCACGAGGCCGGTCACGAGCCGAGCCAGTTCGAACGAGAGCGGGCCGTTCTCCTTAGGCCGTGGGTTGCCGGCGTTCCCCAGCTTGATCAGCCAGTATTGATCGAGAATTTCGTTCGACCACGAGTCTGGAATGAAAGAGAACCAGGGCGTTTTCTCAGGGGCGATCATCGCTTGCGGCATTAGATTCTCGCGAACGACCATAAACAGCAGGTCGTTCATCTCCCAGCGGCGAAGGAAAGCCGAGATGCCATCCTTGGATTCTACCGACGCGTCGAGCTTAGATGCTATTTGGGGAGAAAGGAATGCAATAGAAAAGGTACCACAGATTGCAATGCCGATAAAAAGCCGTTCCCAGCTGAAGCGTCGTAGCCACACTGCTGCGAATAAGGGAGCGAGCACAATCGGATAGAGCTTTGCGCCCACTGCCAAAGCGAGCAAGATCGCTGAAACAATCGTTTGCTCGTTCTCTGAGTTAGCCGAACTCTCATTTTTGAAACGCCATTGAGCTACTAGCGCCCAGACAGCGGCTGTGCAGAAGAAGATAGCAATCGAGTCGAGGTGCCCGCCGTTGGCGATTTCCTTCAGTATCAATGGACACCAACCGTAGCAGAGACTCCAACCGAGATGCCGACCGCAGGACTTCAGCAGAGCCATTACTAGCAATAGCGTCGCCAGGTCAAAAGCTGTCAGGAACGCCTTCATGATCGTGACGCGCAGCAGAGCGGAAGAGTTATCCGGTGTTACCAAAGCCGCCGCCGCGAAGACCACTTGGCTAACGAGGGGGTAGGGGGAAGTATGGTCTTCGTAGTGAATGGTCCGCAGGCTCGCATCAAGTGAATCGCTACTCCTGCTCAGCTTGACGAGGCTCGCAAGTACTTCATCATTGACGTCCAATTGTGGCTTAGCCGCGTCAATCACCACTTCGGGGGCATAACGATAAGGGCTCACGCCCTCAGCCAAAACAGCCCCGTCCCAGATATAGCGGTGATAGTCGATCTCAAGGATCGGCGTCGAGGGGACGACGATGGCACGAAAGATCGCCGACGAAAGGAGAATACCCAAGCAAAGGTTTCTGCCCGAGGGCAAACGCAGCACAATCCAGAGTGCGATCCAGTGGACGGCAAAAAGTCCAGCCAGCAGTGCAATGACGGTGAGCGTTGGCTGCTGATCGGCCTCAACTTCGGGGCGATAGAAGTGGCTGAGCCTATTGAGCCACCAGTAACCGCCACAGCTAATCAGCGTGAGAACGAGAAGGAGCGAACCTCGTTGTGCAATGCCTGCTGAAGTTTGCCGATGATCGGGAGCGTCGTTCATGACGATGTTCGCTCAGCAATTTCCAGTGAATCGGATTGGCCGGTTGTGGCTTTCGAGGTTCTCCTCGGCATCGCATACTTCGCTATCGTGACCAGGATCTTTGCCCCTGCAAACAGGCAGCCCTTTAGGGTGCCAGTAATCTTGCTCTGACCAATTCGGCAGCGGTAAGAAACGGGTACTTCTGAGATACGGAGCTTCGCTTGAGCCGCTTTGATCTGCATTTCGATGGTCCACCCAAAGCCGACGTCGTCCGTTTGAAGTTGGCGGAGGGCTTGATACCCAATAGCACGAAACGGCCCCAAGTCGGTGTAGCGCACGCCAAACAAGAACCGCATCAGCGTACACGCAAGCCAGTTTCCGTAGCGGCTCTGCGGCGGCAACGCGCCTGGTTCTCGGTGGCCTGTGGTACGCGAGCCGATTACCAGGTCTGCCTCGTCGTTGAGGATGGGATCGACCAACAAGGGTAGTTCTTCAGGGTGATCGCTGAAATCGGCATCAATGAATGCCACGACTTGTGGCGTAGCGATTTTGCCGCTGGAGATAAGTTCCTCCAAAGCAGCCAGCCCTGCCAAGCAAGCCGACCCGTAGCCTCTGCGGGGTTCAGGGGTGACCGTGGCACCCGCGGAGCGTGCTCGTTCCGCCGTCTTATCAGTCGACCCATTGTCGGCCACGATCACACGTCCAACAGCGGGCAAGTCGCGCAGCACCAAAGGCAAGGATTGCTCCTCGTTGAGTGCTGGTATGACGACCACGACGCTCGCGTAGTCTTGCGTGCTGATAGTAGATTGCAGTGACAACTCGTTCTTGCTCCGATACCGTGCAGCGTAACGTGTGATGCGAGGGTAAGCAATCGACACGATCAACTCCTTACGGTCCGAAGCGGATCGTTATCTGGTGCCACTTCCCGCAGGAGACGGCGCTGACGCAGGTTCGGAATAACCGCTGTAAGGAGCAAGGGATTCTCCCGGGTAGTCGGATCGCTGGGGCGAGGACGGAAGACTGCAAGAGCTACCGCTGCAGGAACCGGTACTGCACGAACCGCCTGAGCATTGTCCTACGCCGCATTGTCCGCCCGGGCAGCCTCCTGGGGTGCGACAGCCTCCGACTGTTGCGGCCAGCAGTGTCAACGCCAATGAAATCCGTTTCATCGTAGCCATGGAAATCCTTTCCCGTGGTTGTGTGTTCAGTGAATCTATGCTTGTTTTCGTCCAGCCAAGCTAGGTACTGTGTGAGACAGCTTACCTGTTGTCCGAAGCTTTTGGTTTCTGTTCGTTCAAATCCCAGTCGTAGGGCAAATATCTAATGCGGACGTCCCGGAGTTGGCCCACTTGCTGTGCGTCTTCGGGGAAGTAAGGCGATAGCAGTTGCAGACGCATTTGTTGTGTTTCGCCGAAGTCCTTGGCGAACCAGTCGAGAATGGGAGAAATACGTAGGACACGTGAACTCGCGTCATACTGAAACTTTTCGGAGTCGGCAAAGAACCTGCGTGAGTTACTTGCTAGCTGTTCTTCCAGTTTCTTCGCTGTGTACGCTTCGTTCAGCAACGGAGGACAGCCAATCGAAGCGCAGACGATCGCAAAATGAATCCGGGGCTCTTCCATTTTCCGCAACACTTTGTGTTCGATGTCTTCAAGCGAGTAAGCCTTATTACCCACCACGAGGAGCAGGTCTTCCCAGATGTTGTAACCAATGAGCTTGGCCGTATGTTTACGGATCGATGTGGTCGGGTATTCGCGTAAGATTCCCTTCACGGTGACCGCGTTGTAGGCGTTGATCCAAAGGGCAAGCTTGGCAGGTTTCGTAGCTCGTACTCCAGGATTGCAACGGGAAAGGGTCTGCAAGTACAGATCAAGCAACTGCTGATCCTGCAGATCACGCTTCCAGCCGCGATAATTGACCATGCCTTGCTTGTCGACGTACTTCCGAAGCAGGCGATCCCACGCCGTGTGGTCGATCTGGTCGGCGGAAACTAGTTCAGCAGACGGATGCTTTTGACCAACGGTCCAGCGGTCAGCAGCACTCGATGTGGCAGTGAAGAAATACAATGCCGCTAGACTAAGATAGAGGAGAGGTCGCAACGATCTTTTCCATTTCAGCATGCCAAATTCCCAGGGATCAAGAAAGAGATCGCGGAATATTAGGAATTTGCCCTCACGGCGTCTGTGAGATCGCTCACGAAGTTCAAGACGGGCTAACGCCTGTCGGCTCGGGAGGTTAGTCCAAGAGTTTCTGGACTTCGGCATCTTCGAGCTGGCCAAGCGCCCGGGGTAGTTTTGGTCCTACTGTTTCCAGGGCTCCGCGGCCCTCTTCCAATCGGGCTTCAACGGCCAAACGCAGCTCAGGAGCATCGATTTCCCATGCTTTCTTCTGTAGTTCTTTGCTGAGAGGCTCTAGGGGTCGCATCACACGAAAACCGACACCACCCGCGGGGAAAATCTCGGTGTACCACCACGGACTGAGGGGAAGATTCGGATCGGAGGCCTTCCACTCCAGGTCGTCCGTGGAAAAGCGAGCGGCAGAACGGAGTGCGGCAGGGTCGTCGAGCCAACTTCCGCCCCGGACTACTCGCGGAAATTGCTTCGCGGGCCATTGAATCGCTTGTTGAGAAGTTGCGCCTTCGAGCTTGGCTAGCTTCTCGTAAGTATCAGCAGCGTATTCGTCGAGCACGATCTCGGCAACGTTGCCATGCATGTCGTGCAAGCCCCAGGGGTTTGCTTTCTTCTTGCCAACTGGCTGGCTGCGGTCGTCGCTGTTTTCAACGAACCAACCGTAGCTTCCGATGTCCTCGGCTGAATCGCCGAAGGAGTAAGCACTCGTCGAGCCGGCACGGGCGGCGTACTCCCATTCCACCTCGCTGGGAAGGCGGTAGGTTTGACCGGCAACTAAGCTGAGCCACTTGGTGTACTGTCTGGCTGCGTAGGGGGTCATGGTAACCGCGGGCAAGTCGGGGTCTTCGCCCGACTCGTAGGTCACCTCGGGATAATACAAAGGAGTAGGGCTTGTTACGGCATCGACTTCTTCAGGCGTGGACTGGACCAGCTCTTGCAAAGCCTTTGTTCGCTCAAGCGTCTTCTTCGCTTGCTTGTCTGTTTTCAGTTGCGTGCGAAGAGTCGCTACCTGTTTAAACTTGTCGTAAAGACTCATGAATTGGCGATACTCGGCCCAGGTGACTTCCGTCTTAGCCATCCAGAAGGGTGGAACCTCGATTTCGACCTGCGGCCCTTCGTCATCGCCACGGTTCGCCTCCGACTCGGAGCTACCCAGCAAAAAGGTTCCCCCAGGGATGGGGACCATCTCGAACTTCACATCGCTACCTGGAATGGTGACCACATAAGGCACCATGTACCCGTGGTCACTCTCGACGAACACGCCGTCGGCAGGTTTCGTCTTCTGCAGCCCGAGGATTGTTGGCTGATCGTTAGCCGTCTCAGCGGTGGTTACGGCTACTTCTTCGGTGCTTTCTTTTGACGCTGATACCTGCTCGGCTTCATCCGTTTTAGCGTTTGCCGGTTCGTTACCCAACGAAAAGGGAACAAGGAAGGAGCAAGCAGCAGAGACTACCAGGACGCAAAGCGAGCGCAACTTCATAGAAAAACCAGAATCCCGAAGATCGAATGTAGGCAGGGTCAGTTGATGGGGAGTGATCGCCTAGACGATGCTCGTTTTCCCGGGGATAGGAACCGGATACTTCCCATTCTTGTTTGGAGTGACCGGGGGGGTATCGTCATAGGAATGAAACTGATCGACCGGCGAAACCACGATCTCAGATGCGAGCGCATCTTTCATTTTGATGTGCTTGCCGGAGTAGGTCGCCATCCGTCCGAGGATTGCCGTCATGGTGCTCATGGCGCCGTAGTCTCCTTCATTGGGGACTTTACCAGCACGAAGAGCAGCAAACAGGTCGTGATGTTCTTGCTGATGTCCGCCACGACCACCGCGACCAAACTTCCAGATTGACTTGCCGTCGGGGCCGTAAAGTTCGCCCTTCGCGACATCTGCACTGCCCTTCGTTCCCTGCACCGTCTCGCCCACGCTACTCCAGCAACCGGGGATGTGACGGCACTGACTAAACATCTGCGAGCCATCTTCGTAGGTGAACTCGACGAAGTGATGGTCGAAGATCTGGCCGTGATCGACACCGTCGCGGAACTCGCGACCTCCCATGCCTTGGGCACTGACTGGGAAAGAATCCTTGATCCAGTTGATCACGTCGATGTTGTGAATGTGTTGCTCGACGATATGATCTCCGCAGAGCCAGTTGAAGTAGTACCAGTTCTGCATCTGGTAGGCCATCTCCGATTGGTCGGGCTTGCGAGGGCGGACCCAGACGCCGCCACCGTTCCATAAAGCTCGCGCGGAAACGATATCGCCAATTTGTTTGTCCTCGCGGATACGTTTCACCGTATCGATGTAAGCTTTCTCATGTCGTCGTTGCAGTCCGACGGCAACGGCCAGATTCTTTTCCTTGGCAATCTTGTTGTTGTCCAACACGCGTCGCACGCCGGCGGCATCGACGGCGACCGGTTTCTCCATGAAGATGTGCTTGCCGGCTTTGACGGCTGCTTCAAAGTGCAGAGGCCGAAAGCCAGGAGGCGTGGCGAGGATTACCAGATCGCAATCACTTTCCAAGACCTTCTTGTAGCCATCGAAACCCAAAAACTGCCGTTCCTTAGGCACATCGATTTTGTCACCGTAACTGCTGAGCTGTTTCATGCACTGCTTCAGACGACTTTCGAAAGCATCGCAAACAGCGACAAGCTTGGTAGGCCCTTCGGTATTCATCGCTTGAGCGGCAGCACTCGAACCGCGACCACCTGCTCCGATGAGGCCAATCTTGATCTCGTCCTTCCCACCTGGATGGGCCGCTCGCACGATTCCCGCAGAACTGGCTAACGCTCCAGTTGCTGCTAACGCTCCTGTCGTCTGAAGAAACTTGCGTCGAGAACTCGCCGGTTTTTGATCACTTGAATTGCCCATTTTCTTACTCCTTGGAGTTCCTTGAATCGGCTGCTTATATTGGTTGAATTATCTACCTTCGACATGCGTCGGTAGAAAGTAGTCGCACAAACCGTTCTGTAGAGGTTGCAATACTAGGAAGCTTATTATAGTCGTGTTGCGAGTCCTGGTCACGCACCCCCACGAAAGAACCTGAAGAGGCTTTGCTGAACTGGGAAAACCACTGATTCACTGCTATTTATCGATATCTGAGTGACCCCAGAGCAGCGGGTTACGCCTCTGTCGACGTGGTTGGTGCGTCCATCACCCAGTTAATGAAAGTTCTCCGCATGAAACGAATTCACATCCTCGGTCGAAAGAATCATGGCAAGACAACCCTTATTGTCCGCTTGATCAAGAAGCTTGCTGAACTGGGCTACAAGGTCGGAGCTATCAAGCACACTCACCACGCTCATCAGTTGGACGTACCTGGGAAGGATTCCCATCGATTCGGCGAAGCTGGAGCGGCAGGCGTGGGGATTCTTTCTCGCGATCAAAGTGCCTTTTTCTGGCCGCGTAATGCTAGTGACGAAAATGCAGGCGACGACCTTGATCAGTACGCACAGTTTTCTGAGATGTTCGCCTCTTGCGACTTCGTTCTCGTCGAGGGTGATACTCAGACGGACGGGAAGAAAATCGAAGTCTGGCGAGCTGAAGTCGGCAGCGAACCTTTGGCAAAAGAAGACGCAAGCATCGTGGCGGTCGTGTCTGACGATGCCCCGGAGGTCGATTGTCCCATTTGGTCGCGCTCAAATCTTGACGAACTTATCAAAAACCTCTTGGGCGTTTTGAAATAAGTGTCACAAACCTCCGAAAGACGACAGACACATGCTTGGTCTGGCCCTATAGTGGTCGGTATTGGCGAGGTATTGTTCGACTGTTTCGATGATAGGAAAGTGTTGGGCGGAGCACCGGTCAACTTTGCTTTTCACGCGAATCAACTCTTGCGAGTCACGGGAGGCCGCGGCGTTCCAGTGAGTCGCGTGGGCACGGATTATCTCGGGCAGCAGTTACTCGC
This sequence comes from Lacipirellulaceae bacterium, assembly GCA_040218535.1. NCBI lineage: Bacteria > Pseudomonadati > Planctomycetota > Planctomycetia > Pirellulales > Lacipirellulaceae > Lacipirellulaceae bacterium. Next base: position 864,325 of record JAVJRG010000005.1, read on the forward strand.
CGAGCTAACCGCCCGCGGTCTGGCGACGGATTACATTCAGTCCGACCCGCAGCTTGCCACCGGCAGCGTTGTGGTGACAGTTGATTCCCAGGGTCAGCCTGAGTATGAGATTTCTCAGAACGCAGCCTGGGATGCGCTAGAAAGCACGCCGGACTTTTTGCAACTCGCCAAGCGTTGCGACGCCGTCTGCTTCGGGACACTCGCGCAACGCTCTCCTCAAAGCCGCGCTGCCATCCAAGAATTTCTCGCCATTGCAGAGAACGCGCTGCGCGTCTTCGACTTGAATTTGCGACAAGCGTTTTATGACGTGCAAATCATCGAAGACGGTTTGCAACGAGCCAACGTCGTGAAGCTGAACGAGGAAGAGCTCGACGAGGTTTGGCGGCTGCTCGATTTCAAGACAGCCGAAGATCAAGCTGTCGACGCCAAAGTGTTTTACCTTTGCCAGCAATATCAACTGCAGGCCTTGGCTCTCACGCGTGGTTCACAGGGGACGCTCCTGTTCGCCGAAAACGAGCGTTTTGTAGGAGCCCCCGGCAACTACGCCCCGGTTGAAAATGCCGACAGCGTCGGAGCCGGCGATGCGTGTTGCGCAGCGATGGTTGTCGGGCTGCTGCACAAGCGACCGATGGAGCAGGTGTTGAGCTTGGCGAACGAAGTGGGGGCGTATGTGGCGTCGCAGTCAGGGGCGACGCCGGAGTTGCCGGAGGCGACTCTCGAAAGAGCTTGACTTGACACTTAGCACCTTACGCATGCGGAGCAGAAAGCGTAAACGGGGGCACGCCGCGGCTCTTCGCTTGGAACGGATTGCTACCGTAGAATGGTTTGCAGCAGTGGTCGCTAGCGGATGTCCCTGCTCTTCTGCAGAATCGTTACCAGTTGTACCTCCGAGTTCGTCATGAATCCAACAACACGCCTAACACTTACAGGCTTTCTTGCATCATTGATCCTTTTTGCGACGACCTATTCCATGGCCAAAGACCAGACAACTTCGAAGCCAGTTCGACTGGGTGTTGTTGGCCTCGTACACACGCACGTCCACGCGATCTTGGGTCGTCCTGACCGTGGCGATGTCGAGATTGTTGGGATTGCAGAGCCGAACACGGAGCTTGCCGAGCGGTATGCCAAGCAGCATGGCTATGGAATGGATTTGGTCTATCCCAGCTTGGAGGAAATGGTCGAGGCGACACAGCCGGACGCGGTGGCGGCGTTCAACACGATTCATGGCCATCTTGAGGTCGTCCGGGTTTGTGCGCCTCGCGGCATCCACGTGATGGTTGAAAAGCCGTTGGCCGTTTGCCTTGCCCATGCCCGCGACATGGCGGAACTTGCCAGGAAGCACAATATTCTGCTGCTGACGAATTACGAAACCACCTGGTACGCCTCGAATGCTAAAGCGCTGAAATTGGTTCGTGAGCAAGCTCTGGGAAAGCTGCGGAAAGTGGTCGTCCACGATGGGCACCCCGGTCCGAAAGAGATCGGCGTCAATGTAGAGTTTCTGGAGTGGCTCGTCGATCCCGAACTTAACGGCGGTGGGGCGTTGCCGGACTTCGGCTGCTACGGTGCGAATCTAGTTTCGCAGTTGATGGATAATGAGCGACCGCTCTCGGTCACGGCGATCACCCAGCAGTTCAAGCCTGATGTTTATCCAGACGTCGAGGATGAAGCGACAATTCTCATCCGTTATCCAAAAATGATCGGGATCGTCCAAGCCTCTTGGAATTGGCCTTTCCCACGGAAAGATATGGAGATTTACGGTGAGACGGGCCAAGTGATATGCGTTGATGGCAGTCGTCTGCGTGTGCGATTTAACGATGATGCGAAAGAGCGAGAGATCACCGCCCCGAGGATCCCGTCACCTCGCGACGATCCGTTTTCGCTGCTAGCCGCTGCGGTACGTGGTAAGGTTGAAATTCAACCCACCGACCTCTCCTCGTTGGAAAACAATCTGCTCGTAATGGAAATCCTGGAAGCAGCGAAACAGTCTGCGGAGGAGGGAAGAACCATTGAGCTTGACTAAAGCGGTACAGATGCTGGAAAAGCGGCAATCTGCATTGACTAGTTGTGGTCTTCGATCCGCGTATTCCAGCAGATGGTACTTTGCGGAATCGGATGCTCACGGATTCTCAGGTGTGCGTTCTTCTTTCGGTTCCCAACGCAGCGCGGCAATCAGTGCTTCGCCGTACCGTTGCCACAGTTCGTCGGGGTCTTCGCTTTCGTCCTTCGGCATTTCCAGCGTGATGATCGGTTTGCCTAGCGTCTCGCCGACGAAAGAGCCAAACGAGCCGGGGCGGCCACCCAGTTTCTTGACCTTCAGCGGGCACTTTTCTGCCATGAGCTTCGCCAGCTCCTCGCCAGGGCCGTCGTAGTCGATGCAGTTGACGGGTTGGTGAATACTAATCACACGGCTTGGAAAATACTGGCAGACCACCCGCATCAACACGCGCGACTCCGGTTCGGAGAGTGGCGTGCCGCCGTGCAAGTTGACCTTCTCCCGCTTCCAGTTTCCTGCCGGGAAGTTGCGGTTCAGATCGACGCCACGAACATTGAATCGCTTCTGTGCGGCGAAACCGTCTGGATTCGCCACCGGGACGATTACCACTTGTTTGCCGCGAAGTTCCTGCGGATTTGCTTTCAGCCACGCTTGGAAGGGTTTCATCAGCGGCGTGCCGGCATCTTCGTCACCGTGGATTGTGGCGATCACTAGCAACACATCCGGCCCTTTACCAAAGACGATGCACTCGATCGGACGGCCTTCAACCGATTTGCCGACTTCTATCCTTTTGGGCTCGGTTACAGGAGATGGTTCTGCGACGGCGAACCCTGGGTTAGCGATGGTCACAACGATCGATAGCCAAAGCGGCGCAATGAACGGGCGGGAAGCACTACGGCGAGGCGATGGAATTGAAAACGGCATGGCTGAGCCTGGAGACGTGGCAGGTGAGTTACTATTGAAGCGATGTTGAAAGCCGTGGCAAGTATCTCATAGGCGCACAATATAGCGGAACTCAGCCGGCGGTGCCGTGAATAAGGTTGCCAAGAGATGCAATCTGGCGACAAATCTGGAAGAGCCCACTCTGCGATGACGCGTTTGGCGGAAACGATTCGCACGCGTCGCAAAGCGCGCCTCGCACTCTGCATCAACGGGGTAGTTCAGGTTTGCACGCCGAAGAGAAGCGATTATGAGAAAATCCTACAGAAACAGGGAGACGCGAGTGAACGCGACTCCCTGCAATTGGTAAGTGTGGGCGATGAGGGACTCGAACCCCCGACATCTTCGGTGTAAACGAAGCGCTCTAGCCAACTGAGCTAATCGCCCATGATCTGATTGTTGTGAAGCTCAAACGGGAGCCGGTAGTACGTCTTTCGGCATTCCGCTTCACGCTCTTCAGCAAGTGCATTATTTTACAGGCCTTGCGGTTTGTGTAAAGCCGCCGCTCCCTAAGACGTAATTCTCTCTTTGGATTCGCTTTGATCTCTGCCCCACTACTTGCCGTCCACCTGCTGGCCATGAATTTGGCCTGCGTTTTACCGCTGCATGCGTGCTGGTTGGCTGGTAGAGAGGGGACACCCCAGCAGGCGAACAGGTTCTCGCCGCGGCAGGTGGCATGGCACAGCTTGCTGGCTCTTGTGCTCGGCTGCCTGTTGGGTGGATTGCAGTACTGGTTGGGGGAGGATTCTTTACGTGAGGCATGGAGCCGTCTGCCGGCACGTGCTTACAGGTTCGCACTCAGCGAACTCGCGTTTTCGGCAGCTTGCATCGGTTGGCTGATGTTCCTCTTCCCACCAATCTCTGGCGGTATTGAGCTTACTAGGAAGCGGTCAGCACTTGCTTGGATATTGGCGGTTTTGAGTTCATCGAATCTGCTGTATCACTTTCCTTCTCTGATGTCAGTGCTGGGGAAGCTGACAGCGAATCCGTCTTGGTCGCGACTTGAGCAGCTACCTCGGAAAGAACTCTTATTGTTGATGAAGCAACCTGACATCTTGGCGATCAGCGTTCACTTCGCGATGGCTTCAGTAGCGGTCGCGTTAGTTTACGTCCTGTGGTTGTTTGCAAGTGAGTGGTCACACGAAGACTTGCAGCACTCCGGCAGAATGCTCGCGGGGGTGGCTTTGCTGATTAGCCTGTTGCAGTTTGGCGTGGGTGTCTGGCTGTTGGCAAGTCTGCCGGCTGAGTCGCGTGATCGTCTCCTCGGCGGAGACATGATTGCGGCGATCGCGTTCGGTGGCGGAATCTTCAGCACGCTCCTTCTTTGTGGCAGCCTGGCGAACATCGCCTTGGGAAAGGTCACGCAAGCTGATTCCCGCAAAGCAGCGATGTGGACCGTTGTGACCGTTTTATTGATGACAGTTGCTCTGAAAGGGATTCGTTCCGCTAAGGCAACGGTGGAACAAAAAGAGCCGCGGCAGAAAACTGCCACGGCTCGTTTGGTCAGTTAGTTATTCGAAGCGACTATTCCTCTTTCTTGTCGCTGCCCTTCTTGTCGTCCTTGATCGGCTTTTTCTCTTCGGCTTCTCGCGCTTTGATTTCTTCCTCGGTAGGTTCTTTCTGAGAATCTTCGAGTTTTCCGTTCGGGAGTTTGCCCTTGGCGATCAATTCAGCGTAAGTGGGGCTTTTTTCGTCTTTAGGGTTCGACTTCATCTTCCCGACGACATCGAACGCTTGCATGATCTGCTTGGCAACTTTCTCATCCTTGTACTTCTTATGTTCTTTCTTATCGAGGATTCGTGCCAGCTGAACGCCATAGTCGTTGCGGTTTTTCTTCTTCTTGCCTTGGTGGCACGTGAAGCACTTTGCTTTTTTCTCGAGAAGCTCTTTGTACTCGGCTTGCTTTTCATCGCTCGCATACTTTTTGATGTAAAGCTTCTGGAAGCCCGGCAATGCCTGGGCACTTTCCAATGTTGCGAACAGCACCAAAGTAGCGAGAGCGAAACCAACGAAACGAGGCATAGAGAATTCTCCTGAGATAAACGTTTTGAGTGACTAGGAGGGCGGAGATATATGAGAGACAACCGCCTTGCGGCGAAGGCAATCTCTCGGCGGGGCGTACTCAGCAGGGGCATTTGCTTGCTGAGTCCTTACTAATAATAGAACTAGCCTGAAGATGAGTGTCAATCATGACTGACTCATCCAGAAAGTCTCAATTTTCAGCAAATTCTCTTATTCAAACGCGGGCCGCTGGTTGAATTCGATGCCCTCAGCCGATCTGTCGAGGGGATCCATAGAATCAAAATTCGTGATCGGGCTGATTACCTCCTCTTTGTCCGAATCATTCTTATCAACGATTGTTATCGTTGCAGGGTCAAACAGTACTTCCTCTACATCTTCGCGGTTATTGAGTTTTGGCTGATCGACTTCAGTATCAGAAAAGCTGTTTCTGAGAGCAGTATCCGTTGGAACGGCTTCGTTTTCCTTTGCCAAGTTGAGCGTGTTGATTTCCGGTGCTAGTTCTGAGCTTCCTGAATTCTCGGCAGGTACAGATTCTCTCGGCAGAGCGCTGACCTTTTCTTGGGTCGTTACTCGCAACGGAGCAAAGGGAGTATCTGTCGAGTTAGAATTCGACGGGCCGCTGAGCAATGGAATCGCAAGCAACAATGCGCCCAGTGGAATCAGCCACGGTAAATGATTTCGCAGCGGTGAGACCGACGGAGGCTTATTCCAACTGACAGGCCCTAAGGGGTGTGTGACGGTGCTTCCCAGCTCTTGCAGAATCAGGCGAATTTGCTGAGCTAACTGCGCGGGATGTTGCTGGCGTTGGGCGGGAGACTTTGCCAGCATGGTGCGTACGAGCACGTTGACCGAATCAGGGATGTCGTGACGGAAGCTTCTCAAGTCAGGTGGTGTTTCTGTCTGATGAAGCATCAGCTTCTCAACCATCGTGCCGTCAGCGAACGGAGCGCGACCGGCGATCATGTAGAAAAGCGTGCAGCCGAGCGAATAAATGTCGCTGCGCGCGTCGGCGGTCCGCGGGTCACGGGCCTGTTCGGGGGAGATGTAATCAAAGGTCCCCAGCGTCATCCCAGTCGCAGTTAAATCATTGTCTTCGGTGCCGAGCTGCTTCAACCGTGCTAGGCCCATGTCGACAAGCTTGGTCTGTCCTTCGGACGTGATGAGGATATTCGATGGCTTAATGTCGCGATGCACAACGTCACGATCAGCAGCGTGGGCCAGTGCGTGAGCCAATTGGTAGGTGTAGTGCAAGGCATCGTTGACGGAGAGGATACCACGTTGCGAAACCAAGTCGCGCAGGTTCACCCCGTCGATGAACTCAAAGACGATATAAGACAGTCCGCGCGCTTGATTGACCTCGTACACCCGAGCGATGTTCGGATGGTCGAGCCGGGCGGCTGACTGGGCTTCGACCATGAAGCGTCGTTCGAGTTCTTCGGTGCTGACTCGCTGCGAGGCCACCACCTTCACGGCGACGGTCCGGTCTAGCCGCGCGTCGTATGCCTTGAAGACCACCCCCATGCCACCGCCGCCGACAAACTCTTGTAGCAAGAAATGCCCAAGTGTTTCGCCTTTGAGTGCATGGGCGAGCTCTCGCGAGGTGATCCCCGAGGGATACTGCTCGGGCGAAAGAGAAGATGTCGGCGTGAGGACCGTGACTTCAGAGTCTTGGTTACCGCTCAGGGAACTGGGACTCGCAGGGGTGTGAGTGTCGGTGATCGAAGATCCCTGAGACGGCTGCACAGTCCGCGATGAATTCGAAGGCGACGGAGTCGGGGATTTCATGACAATCGTCGCTTGGAAAAGAATGCTGCGGAGGTTGCTTTCGTACCTTCTATTCTAGTTGATGGTCGATAGGGGTCAATTTTGATCCGCCAGAGCCGACAGGCGTCAGCCGTCGGGTTTGAAGCTCGCAACATGCTACGAGACCCGACGGCTGACGCCTGTCGGCTCGGGATGCTACTTCAGTGTCGGCAAGTAGGGGGGGAATTACCCCATGTGCTGAACGATCGCTTCGCCGAACTCGCTGCATTTCACGAGCGTGGCACCTTCCATCAGACGCTCGAAGTCGTACGTGACGGTTTTCGCGCCAATTGCACCGTTGATGCCTTTAATGATTAGATCAGCGGCCTCGCTCCAGCCGAGGTGGCGGAGCATCATTTCGCCGGAGAGAATTACCGAGCCAGGGTTCACCTTGTCTTGGCCGGCGTACTTCGGAGCGGTCCCGTGGGTGGCTTCGAAGATGGCATGGCCGGTGTCGTAGTTGATGTTACCACCTGGAGCGATGCCGATGCCGCCGACACACGCGGCCAGAGCATCAGAGATATAGTCGCCGTTGAGGTTGAGCGTGGCGATCACGTCGTACTCGGCGGGGCGGGTGAGAATCTGTTGCAGCATGGCGTCGGCGATCACGTCTTTGACGATAATCTCTTTGCCGCTCTTGGGTGACTTGAATGAGCACCAAGGCCCGCCGTCGAGTTCCGTTGCTCCAAAGTGGTCTTTCGCACACTGGTAACCCCAATCGCGGAAGGCACCTTCGGTGAACTTCATGATGTTGCCCTTGTGAACGAGGGTGACGCTCTCGCGATCGTTATCAATGGCGTATTGGATCGCCGCTTTCGTCAGGCGGGCGGTTCCCTCTTTGCTGACCGGCTTGATGCCGATGCCGACGGAGTCAGGGAAGCGTACTTTTTTCCAACGCTCGGGGAACGTTTGGCTGAAGCCCTGCTTGAACTTCTCCAGGTCTTCGCTGCCCGCTTCGAACTCGATGCCCGCGTAGATGTCTTCGGAGTTCTCGCGGAAGATCACCATGTCGGTCAGCTCGGGTTGCTTGACCGGCGAAGGAACGCCTTGGAAGTACTGCACCGGGCGGAGGCAGGTATAAAGGTCAAGGATCTGCCGCAGTGCTACGTTCAAGGAACGGATGCCGCCACCAACTGGCGTAGTGAGCGGGCCTTTGATGCCGACCAAGTATTGACGAAATGCATCGAGCGTCGCATCGGGGAGCCACTCTCCGGTCTGGTCGAACGCCTTCTGCCCGGCAAGTACCTCGTGCCACTGGATCTGCCGCTCGTCGCCATAGGCTTTTTCGACTGCTGAGTCGAAAACCTTCTGGCTAGCAACCCAGATGTCAGGGCCGATGCCATCGCCTTCGATGAAAGGAACAATTGGGTGGCTGGGAACGGTAAGCGTTCCGTCCTGCATGGTGATAGGCTCGGCAGTGGCGCTTGGCATGGTGGTGCTTCCTGAATATGTCTGGAGTGGTGAGAGCTTGCGAAGCTGTCTATTGTCGGATTCTGCCCAAAGGTGGTCAATGGGCGAGAGGTCAACTATAGAACGGCTACGAAATTGCGAGCGGCTCTACTTCACGGTAAGATGATTCCCTCCACTTCAACTCCCTCCCTCTCTGTTCCCAGGGGCACTTCATGTTCGACGATCCGCAATTCTCTCGCCGCGGGGTACTCGCCACCGGTGCTGCCGCCCTCGCGGGATTTGCTTTACCTACCCAAGCTCAGGAGTCAGTAGCCGTGTCGCAGTCCGCCGATGAACCACTTTTCAAGATTTCCCTCGCTGAGTGGTCTCTGCACAATGCCTTTGGCCGAGACGGCAAAGACAACCTGAGGTTCCCCTGGATCGCAAAGAAGCTCTGCGGCATCGATGCGATTGAGTACGTGACGGCCTTCTTCAAGAATCAGGCTGAAGACAAGAAGTATCTGACTGAATTGAAGGTCCGCTGCGACGACCTGGGCGTGAAAAGCCTGTTGATTATGGTCGACGGGGAAGGGCACCTGGGCGACCCCAACGAGGCAAAGCGAGCCAAAGCGGTCGACAATCACAAAAAATGGGTCGAGGCAGCGAAGTTCCTCGGTTGCCATTCGATTCGCGTGAACGCCCATTCCAGCGGGTCGCGACAGGAACAGATGAAATTGGCCGCTGACGGTTTGCGAAGCTTGACCGAATGGGCCGCACCACATGAGATCAACGTCATCGTCGAGAATCACGGTGGCCTCTCCAGCGATGGGGATTGGCTCTCCGGCGTCATGAAACTCGTCGATCTGCCAGGCTGCGGCACACTGCCCGATTTCGGCAATTTTCGCATCCAGGGCGACCAATGGTACGACCGCTATAAGGGGGTTACCCAGCTTATGCCGTTCGCCAAGGCTGTGAGCGCCAAATCCCACGAATTCGACGCCGAGGGGAACGAGACAAAGTCAGACTACTACAAGCTGATGAAGATCGTCCTCGACGCTGGCTACCGGGGCTACGTTGGCATCGAGTGGGAAGGCGGCAAACCGAGCGAAATCGAAGGCATCATGCTGACCAAGCACTTGCTTGAGAAGGTCCGCGAAAAACTGTCGGCCTAACTCGACAGGCGCTGGCTTCCACTGGACTTCTTTTTTCCATCTCTAGAGCCGCCAGGCGTCAGCCGGTGGGTGGTACTCTCTCACGCTGCCACCCGCCGGCTGACGCCTGGCGGCTCTTTCTCTGTTTGCATGGAACAGGATCTTTAGCTCTTTTTAGGCCTGGACACTTGGTTTTCTGGGATTTGGCCCCTGCCTAAAAAGTGTGCAGGCCGGCGAAATCCCGGCGAGGCAGCCCGTGCACAAAAATAGGCAGGCGGCAGGGAATGCCGTAAGTGCTGTCACTGCAAGTACCTAGGTGATGCACTTTGACCGCTATCAATCATTGGGGAAACGCTTCGGGTTGCAGAGCCGTTCTGACAGACGCCCGGCTCGAAGTGCCCCTCACCCGCTGATCATGTAAGGAGACTTCAGCCATGCTCACCCAATCGAAGGAAAAGTATCAGGAAGTTCTGCAAGTCGCAGAGAAGCTCAGTCGCCAAAGTCCCGATTGGGTTACCTTCTTCCGCGAAGTGCTTGGGGTTGAGGGCATCGTCCGCACGGCCTTCCCTTCTCACGACGCCCTCACTGAATTCGAGCAGAGCGAAGAATACGACGCCATCCAGCAGATGCTGGTCAAGCTCCGCGAGAAGCGGGCATCCGCAGATGCCGACAACGAGCCGACCCGCGTGATCACCGTCCGCCTGCCTAAGAGCATGCATGAGTATCTGCGCACCGAGGCCCACGACCTGCGGACCAGCATGAACAAGCTGTGCATCTCGAAGCTGCTGCAAGTGATCGACGAAGCAAAGATCCCCAACGAGCGAAGCAGCAGCACGCCCGCTCCCCGAGCCACGACCCCCGAGCCCACCACCAACGGTGCCCCCGTGGCCAAGCCGGCTTCGCAATTGGGCGATTTCACCCAACCGATCCCTCAGCAGTCGCCACCGCCTTATAAGCCGAATCAGACTCGGTTTTAGAGGTTGATTAGCAAAATTAATGAGCTAGGCCGGGGTGCTGAAGCACCCCGGCCTGTTGTCATTCGGTTCCGCAGCTTACTGCCTAGATGAGCGGTTCAAGACGAAGATCGTCCCGCACTCATAGCAGTTCTCGCTGAGGCGTCGGCAGCGGATCACCTCCAGCGTATAGCAACGATTGTCTTTGAGTCGAAGCCAAACGTGTTCTCTTGGGAAAAGCTGGACAGGCGAAATGAGCCCCATGCCGATGCGCGAGCAGTCTCTCATATAGCAAGCATGCGTTTCCAGCTTGCGTTCCATGATTGCTTGGCAACGCAAGTAGTGTCGTTCGTAGGCCCGCTTGGTGTGCGCTGTTTGGGTCGGGCCTGACTTGCCAAAGAACTCGTCCGGCGTCGTTGGTAAGATAGCTTTCGAGGGGAGGCTCTCCCATAAGTCGCTTATCTCTGTTGCATCGCTGAGCTCCAGCACTTTACGTACTCCTGGTCAAATTGTGCCCCTGCTTTGCTACTAAGAAAATCAAGTGTTTCGTTACAACTCATCGGGTTGCGGTAAGGTCGGTTGCCGGTCAGTGCATCAAACACATCAACGACGGCCAGCATCTTGGCCCACGGATGAATTTCATCCCCCATGATTCCCACGGGATAGCCTTGGCCATTGAGATGTTCATGGTGTTGGTAAGTCATCATGAGTTGGCCATCAACTAAATCCTCGCGTTGGCACAGCTCTTCGTACCCCCGTTGTGGGTGCTCTTGAATGGTGTCCCATTCATCTGGTGTGAGTGGCTCAGTCTTATTGAGAATCGAGCGAGGAATATGGCGTTTGCCCAGGTCATGCAAGAGTCCGCCGATAGCCAGCTGCTCTAACTCATTGGGGTCGCTAATCCCTAATTCCTTAGCAAGTAGGGTAACATAGCCCGCAACATTAGTGACATGAACGAAGGTGTGATGATCATGCCGAACAATGTCGAACAGATCTGCTGGCAACACCTGATTCTCATTCACCAAGCGTGCAATCTGGCGACCAATTGATTGGGTCTGCGCCACATACGTGTTGCTGTTCATCATGCAGAGCGACTGCTCAATTTCCAGCGACACAGCACATTGCAACAACTCGTATCGCTCGGTAGCTGGCAGCCTGTCAAGCTCAAGGCAGTCTTCCAGGGAATTGACAAACGCTTTGCTGAACTCCATGTAGTCGCGGCTGCGAACGAACAGCGCGTCGTGACATTCGTCGGCGAGGCCATTGGCACGATCTCGGGACAGTGGGTATCCAGCATCTCGATACAGCACGGGCGGTTCCATGACGTCGTGCTGCAGAAAGAGATCAACACAGATCGTATCGAGCGCCCGCAAGATGCAATTCGGGACGCTGACGAACTCATCCGTCGGAGAAATTGTTGGTGGGGCTAGGGCCATTATTATCCGTCAAGAGTGTGGCCACGAATGCAATGATTGACTCGTTGCTGAAACTTAGTTTCATCCTTTCAGGGGGCAAGCGTTCGAGTGCAGAATTCAGCCCTAGAGATGTGGTTCCAGGAAGTCGAATGCAGGAAAGTACGGAAGGTATGGGAAGTAACGGCATTAGGGATTCTGCTTGCCAGAGCCTCGATTAGGCTCGTTCCGTTTTCTGGTAAAGCAGAAACAAAAAAAGGCCGTCCCGCTAACGCGGCACGGCCTAAGAGTCTCAAAGTTTTCTAACCAACCCTACGGCTTAAAGTAGTCCGGGTTGTCTTTGCTGAAGTCGAGGTCGGTGAAGCCGTTGTTGATCTTCAGGTTCACGTACGTGTAAGCCTCTTCCAGCGGGGGTTGTTCGCCTGGCTTCTCGGGCCACAGGTACGCGGCGTAGCGGATGGGGATCTTTAGTTCGTTGTCGATGTAGACCTGTGCTTTATGGAAGCGGAAAGTCTTCGGGCGGGGCACGGGGTGGGTGACTTCGATCAACGTCACAGGGCGTTTGTTGCCCTTGGGGCCAACGGCGGTTTGGGCGGTGCGGACGTCGCACTCGCCGTACTTAACGTCGTTGCTGGCGACGGTGATCAACTCATTAGTCAGCTCACGGATGCCGAGCTTGGTGATCGGGTACTTCTGGCCGCTCATGGCGAGCTTGCCATTGGGGTCGAGTGAGAAGACTCCCAAGCGTTTCTTGAAGCCGCAATCGCGAGCGTTTAACTTGCCGATCGAGCCATCGGGGTTCTGGCTGTAAACCACCTCGCGGCCTTTGTTCTGCTTGGAAAGGAAGAACATGTAGACGCCGAACGGTTGATGGCGGACCTTCACGAAAGCGACTTCCTGATCTAATAACTCGCCATCGATGCGTTCCTGCTTGTACATGATCGCCGAGTAGTCTTTGATGTTCTGGTCGATGTCCGCCAGGCTTTGCTGCGCGAGACGCAACGAAGGCATCAAAGGATGCTGGCCGGGGATTGGGTCAAGATTCAACCCTGCCGACGTGGTTGTCGCCGGGACGATCCGCGAGGCAACTTTCGCTGCAGGCTCTTCGTTGGCGACGAGCTGAATGTGCTGATCCTGAATGGCTTGCTCATTGGCAACCCGGTAGATCGGTTCCGTCAGATTAGGAGTCGATTGGGCGTGAACGCTCAAGGCTGCGGCTGCGAGCAGGGCAGGTGTCGCTAGGAGTGTTGCCAAACGCGAATAATTGACGGTAGGGAAAAGATACTTCATAGGACTCGACTCTCCCAGTTAGGGATGCACGTGCGGGATCTCTTAGGAACGCCTACCAGTGGTGGCTATCGTTGGTGTATCGCCTGCTACAGACGAAACAATGAAAATTTTCGCTTCGATGCCGAGAGGCAACCCAACGCGGGAATTCTCGCCGACTGATAAACTTGGGCCAGTTCGTGTAAACTACCAGCCTAGGCGTTTCACTTACGTTTTGCGAGCATGTTCAGTTCGGGCGAGTTTTCGCCTGGTCTGAGCCGGTTACTAGCAAAATCGCGGCGAATCGTACTGTTTTGCCCAGGAACTGAAAAGACGGAATTCATGGCCGAGAATACTTCGACTCAACAAGAAGCTAGCAACCCAGACTCTAACAACTTAGGGGCTTCAAACGACCAGTCGCCTCTGAAGTTTCTCGTGGTGACTTCACAGCTGTTCGAAGAGAACTGCTACATCGTCCACCGCGAAGCTAGCACAGCTTGCGTGGTAGTGGATCCTGGGCTGGAGCCAGACCGCATCATCACAGTCATCGAAGAGGCGGGGCTGGAGCCGGAGGCGATTCTGCTCACGCACGGCCACGCAGATCACATCGCTGGTAATGCCGGTTTGCTCGAGCGTTGGCCCGGTCTGCCGTTGATCGTTGGCAAAGGGGACGCGACGAAGTTGCTCGACCCAGTAACGAATCTTTCGGAAGGATTCGGCCTCGGCTTCACCAGCCCTCCAGCAACGGGAACGGTCCGCGAAGGTGATACGCTCAGCTATGCAGGCATAGCTTTTGAAGTGCTCGATACACCGGGGCATAGCAGCGGGCACGTCGTGTTCGTTGCGAGGGATTCCCAGCAAGTGCTGATTCTCGGTGGCGATGTGCTGTTCGCAGGAAGCGTCGGACGGACTGACTTCCCCGACAGCGACCCGGCGGCGCTGTTTTATTCGATTCGCGAGAAGCTCTACAAGCTTCCCGACGAAGCGTTAGTTCTTCCAGGCCATGGACCCACAACAACAATTGGTCGCGAGAAGCGAACCAATCCGTTCGTTGGTGCAGTAGAGTGAAGCTTCTCTGAGCCGCCAGGCGTAAGCCGGCGGGTTGCACTCTCTGACGCTTCAACCCGAGAGCTTACGCTTCTCGGCTCGGAAGTCGTTTCACCTTCTCGCTCATAGCGTTTCGAAAAAAAATCAGTGCACTGAGGACGAGTCGCTGACTAAATCCTCGGGCTCGATCGACTCCGTGACGCGTGGGGGCGCGGCTTGTTCGGGTTGAGCGGGATTCGCGGGGAACCTTAGCGTGAACTTGCTGCCCTTACCTTTTTCGCTTTCGACAAGAATGTCGCCGCCATGTTCGCGGAGGATTTTTTGGCTCACGGGCAGACCGAGACCGGTGCCGCGGCCCCCTTTGTGCGAGACAAAGACGGTGAAGATATTCTCTAACTCCTCGGGGTCGATCCCACCACCGTTGTCAGTCACGATCAATTCAGCAGTGCTTTCCTCCTCAGAGTAACGTGTCTCTACGCTGACAGTGCCGTACTCGGTTTCATCACAGGCGTCGATGGCGTTGGTCACGATATTGAGAGCCGCCCGATGGAGGCCTTCGGGGTCGAACATTAGAGTTGGCATTCCCTTATACGGGTGCCAATCGAGCTTCACGTCGAGTTCCTTTGCTCGTGATGTCATCAGTTCCAAAACATCGGCAACAATCTCGTTCAGGCTACTGGGCTGTGGCTCTGGTTTGCGTTCCTTGCTGAAGGTCAGCATGTCCAGGACTAGAGTCGAAATGCGATCTTGGTTCCGCTCAACGATTGACCAGCCCTTGCGAATCGTGTCGACGGCTTTCTTCGAGTCTTCGCTACCAGCCTGCGTGTCGCTCGCTTTGTCATGATCTTGCAGACCAAGTTCGATGAGGTAGCTGCCGCCTCGAACACCTTGCAAGATGTTCTTAATGTGGTGCGAGAGTGAAGCGATTGTTTGACCGACCGCGGCAAGGCGTTCTGCCTGGACAAGCGCTTTGTAGTAGGAGGTGTCTTCAATCGCGAGCGCCGCTTGATGAGCAATGGCCACCATTAGTCGGAGATGCTCTTCGGTAAATTGTGGTCCCTTACCTTGGTTAAGCAGCATTCGCTGAGGCGATACTGAAGTGTCAATATAAATAACGCCAACCATGTCGTAGCGGCCTTGCATGGGGACGCAGATCGCTTCGCGAACGCCTTGGCTGACGATGCTTTGGGCCGGATCCCAACGTTCGTCATCGCGGGCATTGCTCGTGAGCACGCCCTCGTTGTGATCGACGACGTAATCGAGAATCGTCTTGCTGATCGTGAGCTTATCCGTATCGCGCACGCCACGACGTTGGCGGCGAACCTTGGGAGCGAGCTTGCCCGTCTCTAGGTTCTTCAACATGATGCAACCGCGGTCGGCATCGACCCAATCGAAAATCATTTCCATGATGCGATTGAGCAACTGGTCGATGTCCATCGTATGGCTAACTGCTAGAGCCGTACGATACATGATTTGCAAATTGTTCCTGGCGTTGGCGAGCCAGGGATTCGAGGGTTCGCCAGTGCTGGGACGAAGCCAGTCGCTTTCACTGCCGGCTTGACTCAGTGAGGCGACAATCCGTGATCCATCGTCATCCACACGCGGAATAATATCGATCTGGTCGGCGAGGTCCGATGGGTTTGCTTCCATCGCGCCAGTGAACAAGAGCAACGAACGACCAAGTTGCAATTGATCGCCACTGGCTAACTCATGCTCGGTGATCAGCCGCCCGTTCACAAAGGTGCCGTTGGAGCTTCCAAGATCCTTCAGCCGGTAACTGTTTCCACTGATGGAGAGCTCCGCGTGCTCGCGGGAAACTTCGGTGTCGTGAAGTCGAACGCCGTTGGAGTGCGTACGCCCGATCGTGTAGACCGGGTCCTCAAGCTGGAAACGCGTACCTTGATCACGCCCTTGAATGACAAACAGCGAAGCCACGACCGAACGACTCTCCGAAGATAAGATAGGTGCCCCGGGCGGTCTGGAGAGACCGCCGCCTGAACTCCAGAAGTTATTTGATTTTACGAGCGGCTAGGCCTTGAGGGTAGGCCTCGCCGAACGCCCTTTCGAGCAGATTTGCTCATCTGACGGGTAAGTGGAGCGATTGTGAGGCTCGCACTGCATCGAGTTCTTCAGGAAACCGGGTGTCTGCTGTTGAGAATAAACGAAATCGGCAGGATTTTACGGGAGCGGATAACTGCTATTTACGCGCTGCCCAGGACTCGACACAATACGCCGCGAATTGACCCAACGCCCCCGCCCGTGTTTTTCGGGGCGTGTTGTCCGCCTTTTGAGGACGGGTCCCAATCCCACTGGTCATGGATGGCCTTTTTCAGCAAGGAGTGCTGACGTGAGAACGCTTTTGCTCTCTACCCTCGTATGCGGCCTGGTCGCTTCCCAAGTTTCCACCGCGGTCGCTCAGAACCCAGCCGGCGCCAAAGCAAAGCAGTTCGGCGTGGCAGTTGTTGACGTGAGCTACGTCTTCAAAGAATATCCTCGCTTCACCCAAGCGATGGATGGCATGAAAAAGCAAATGGAAGCGGCTGAGGCTGACCTGAAGGTCGAACGCCAGAAGATTCAGCAGCAGGAAGAACAACGCAACGAAGCCAAAGTCGGCAGCGAAACTTTCAAGCGGCTTGATGAAGCATTGGCTCGCTCCAAAGCGGACTTCAACATCAAAGCCGGCGGTATCCGTCGCGACTTCCTCGAACGCGAAGCGAAGGTCTACTACGATACTTACTTGGAAGTAAACAACGCTGTAAAGTCTTACGCCGAGGCGAACAGCATTGGCTTGGTCTTGCGTTGGAACGGCAACCAAGTTGATCCTACCAAGCGAGACGATGTCTTGCGGGCGATCAGCCAGCCGATTGTGCATCAGAACTACATCGACATCACCCCAGACATCTTGGGTGTGCTTCAGCAGAGCAGCGGAGTTGCCTCGCGTCGCGGGACCACTCGCTAGTCGATTTCTTTGGAAACGCCGCACGTGCCTCGACGGTCGTTCAGACCGTCGAGGCATCGTCATGGCGGCTTATCAGATACACTTGGCTCGCGTAACGCAGGTTGGCTCGAGTCGAACGCCGCAGAGGGATGCACTTCTTCGATGATTGCAGCGCGTTGTCAAAATACGATCGCCCGACCCGTGGTTGTTTCCGGGTTTGGATATTGGAGCGGAGAAGACATTGATGTCGAGTTCCGGCCTGCTCCTCAGAATTGCGGCCTCAACTTTTTACGGCGCGACATAGGCCCACACGCGCGAATCCCCGTGCGTCCTGACTTGCGGGTTGAAGTGCCGCGGCGGACAAATCTCGAATGGGGAGAGGTTCGCGTTGAAATGGTTGAGCACGTCTTAGCCGCTCTAGCTGGATTGCAAATCGACAACTGCGAGATTTGGGTCGACGCGGCAGAAATGCCAGGCTGTGATGGCTCCGCTTTGCCGTTTGTTGAAAGCTTGCAATCGGCAGGAATCGTTGCCCAACCGATGCCGGCACGGCAATTGAATGTCACGGAATCGGTGCGTGTTACCGATGGCGACAGTTGGATCGAGGCTCACCCTTCGGCAGAAGGGGAGTTCAGCATCGAGTTTCAGCTCGACTATCCGCATAACCCACGGATCGGGCGTCAATCAGTTCATAGTGTGGTGACCCCTGAGAGCTTCCAGTACGAATTGGCTCCTTGTCGGACGTTCATTACTGAATCGGATGCGGCTCAGTTAACTTCGCAAGGCATGGGTACACGTGTTCGCACCAGCGATCTGTTGGTTTTCAACGAACATGGACCGATCGACAATCCGCTGCGTTTCGCCAATGAGTGTGCCCGCCACAAGGCACTCGACGTACTGGGAGATCTAGCACTGACGGGTTGCGATATCACAGGAAATATCGTTGCCTACCGTAGTGGTCATCGTTTAAACGCAGCGTTGGCCAAATTGTTGCTTGAGCGTTTTGCTAGCTCGAAGCCCGAGATCAGGATATCAGCCTAGTTCTGTTTGAGAGAAATCTGTAAGTACAAGATTGAGGAGCGGATCCAGAGAAGAAATGGAGCTCACGGAAGAGCCCAAGAGGAAAGACCAAACCGGTGTTGTCTCTTACCACAAGAGCGACCGAACGTCCCAGAAAAGAAACCCAGTCATGGCAACCAGCATCGCCGCAAACGCGTGGGTCGATCCCCGTGCCGAACTTGACGAGGATGTCGAGATCGGACCGTTCTGCACCATTGGCGCCGGCGCAAAGATTGGCCGCGGCACGCGGCTCTTGAATAACGTGACGCTCATGGGGGATGTAACCCTTGGTGAGAACAACGTCCTCTACCCCAATGTCGTCATCGGGGCAGAGCCACAAGACATCAGCTACCAAGGTGGCGAGACGTGCGTCGTTATAGGCGACGGCAATCTCCTACGTGAAGGAGTGACCGTCAACCGTGGCAGTGAGAAGGAAGACGGAATCACACGGCTTGGGAATCACAACTTTCTGATGGGCAACAGCCACATCGCCCACGATTGCAAGCTCGGCAGCCACATCATTATCGCCAACGGATCGTTGCTGGCAGGTCACGTGCACGTCGACGATTACGCTTCGATCTCCGGAGCATGTGCCGTGCACCACTTCGTAAGCATCGGCAGCTATAGCTTTATCGGCGGACTAAGTCGTGCTTTGCATGATGTTCCGCCCTACATGCTTTGCGAGGGGATTCCTGCCCGTCCGCGTTGCATTAATATCGTCGCTCTCAAGCGGAATAACTTTTCGAAGAAAGCGATTGATAGCCTGAGTGCTGCACATCGATTGCTTTATCGTTCGAAAGTCGGGCTACAACATGCGGAAGAAATCCTCCGCGGCAACGCCCAGAACACGCCAGAAGTTGAGAAGCTACTCGCCTTCGTCGCCGGCCAACAGGAAGGCAAGCACGGTCGAGGCCGGGAAGTGAGGCGAGCTGCGTGACGAACGCGTCGAAACTGCGTCTAGCAGTCGTTGGGGTTGGACACCTGGGCCGCATCCATGCGCGTCTCGCCGCTGCAATGGATGAGGTTGAACTGGTGGCCGTCGTTGATCCGTTCGAGTCGAATCGCGAAGCTTCCGCAGAAGAGACTGGTGCAAAGCCGCTGGCCGACTATCGCGATCTAATCGGAGAAGTCGACGCCGCGGTTGTTGCCACGCCGACCTTTACGCATCGCGAAGTCGCCGGTGACTTGCTAAGAGGCGGGATTCATACCCTGGTTGAAAAGCCGTTGGCTCTTTCTCTGGAAGAATCCGAAGAGCTGGTCCAGCTCGCCAAGCAGAGTCAACTGACGCTACAAGTCGGGCATGTCGAGCGGTTTAATCCCGGCTACCAAGCCGTTCAAGAGCGCATCGGGGACCCGAAGTTCATCCAGGCAACACGACAAAGCAGTTACACCTTTCGTTCGACCGATGTTGGTGTGGTTCTCGACTTGATGATTCACGATATCGATGCGACGCTGGCGCTGGTGCGTTCGCCAGTGACGAGCGTTGAAGCGCTCGGTATTGCCGTGCTTGGCGAACACGAAGACATGGTCAGCGCCCGGTTGAACTTTGCCAGCGGAGCCGTCGCCAGCCTGAGCGCATCGCGCGTGAGTTACCAGCCGCAGCGAACGATGCAGGTGTTCTCGTCACGCGGTTTCGGTTCCATCGACTTTGCCACGCGTACCGCAACGGTCGTCGATCCGACCGAAGGCGTTCTGCGACGTGAGTTCAATGAGAACGACTATACGCCGGAAGAGAAGAAGCAGATTCACGAGAACCTTTTCGACGAACTGCTCGTGAAAGAGTCCCTCGAAGTCGAGGAGTGCAACGCCATCGCCGAAGAAATTCGCGACTTCGCCCACTCGATTCAAACGGGCAGCACACCCCGGGTAACCGGTGCCGATGGCCGCGACGCCGTTGCCGTAGCGGCGATGGTTCTCGACCAAGTCGCCCAGCACCAATGGGACGGCACTGAAGGGGGCCGCATCGGCCCGCTCGCCATGCCTGCGTTGCCACTGCCGATTGCCGGGTCGTTGGAGCCGGCCTCGACAGATGTTGAGGATACGGTGGTTTATCGTAAAGCTGGCTAGGCTTCGCTCCGCGGCTAAGCCGGCGAGCGACTTATGCCAAGTCCCGATCTTCAAACAGAATCAGCGCCAGCAGCATCGCCACGGCGCAGTACAGCGCGCTATAGAGCCCCGCGTAGAGCAAATAGCTGCCGGGGATCGTCACGGAGTCCAAGGCGATCGCTCCTTCCGCTTCAAAGTGATCGAGCACCGGTAGGATCACCGCGAGCAATTGCCCAATGAAGCGGACGTAGACGATATCGCCCACGCTGGAGTTTACGATTAGTGCTGCCAAGTGGCCAAGCACGTAGATCGATCCGCAGATCACTAGGTTGGGGATCATCGGCAGGCGAGTGGAGACCGCCACGCTGATGGCGGCCATGATGACCGCTTCGAAAAAGGCGAGGGTTAGGCCGGGGAGGATTTGGATCACTTCGCGGTAGCAATCCTGCCAGATCGGTGTTCCCTTTGACGCCTCACGGGCGTCGTAGACCACTTTGAACGAAACAAGTCCCACGAAAAAGATGCCCAGGATAATGAACATCAACGTGACGGGCCAAACGATGCCGAGGAATTTGCCGAGAACAAACTGACGCCGACCGACGGGTTTAGAGAGTACAGTGAGTGCCGTGCGGCCTTCGATTTCGTCGGCGATCGTCACACTGGCGGTCCAGAGGGCCATGATGATCGAGAGGACCTTGATCGTCGTCATGCCAGTGGTTTTGACCATCTTCACGTCCTCGCCAAACGTGTTGTACGGAATCCAAACGTAGGCGAACAGCAGCACAGCCCCGCCCATCAGCAGGAGCAGAAAGATCGGCTGGCTGATCGTTTCTTTGCTCGTGGCCGAAGCAATCACCGAGACCTGCGGTGCAAGCAACTGGATCAAGAAATAGAGCAGCACCAGACCGATCACCGAGATTGCTGAGTCCAGAATCAGACGCACCTGCGGCATCTCGACGTCGCGTACGAAGTCGAGAGTGACTTCGCTATCCGATTTTGTTTCGTTCACCAAGTAGAACTTCTCGACATCGCCCTCAAACGCACGAGAGCGAAGGCCGCCAGTGTTCCATATGTAAGGAGTCTCGCCCTCGACGGTCAGCAACGGTGAAGCGTAGCCTTTATCGGGCTCGGTGTTGAGGACGATCTCTTCTTCGCTGGTGATCGTGTAACTCTGGAGCTCATCTGCTTCGAAAGCTGCAGCGACTTCCACTTCTTCGCCTGCGGGGACGGTCACGGTCTTGGAAATGGGCGACACGGAGCCGAGCTTCTGGAGTGACTGCCAAGATTCTTTCAGCGGCATTGAGGTCGTTGCCAAAGCAGCAATCAGCGCAAGTCCACCAATAAAGTAGCTCAGCGGCAACAGAATCCCCTCGCCCATCGCCCGCGTCACACTCCCAGCTGCTTGCGGCTTGGCCGCGCGAAGCACCAACCAAGCGAGAAACAAAACAAGTGCACCAGCAGTGATCCCCGTAGCGATCAACCAGAGCGGAGTAAACCAAATCGCGATATTTGACATGAAAAGCTTCGAGTGTTGTTCGGTAGAAAACTTGTGCCTGGACTGTCCCAGAACTCTAGCGGCGGATTGAAAACGTGGTGAGTCTCTCGGGCTGGCTTGCCGTACTGGCGGTATGCTGCTGCACGTCGAATATGTTCCTGGCCATCCGCTCGGCAATTGCTGCTAAAAAGTCCTTTAGTACTCTCGGTTCCCCTTCGGCAAGCAGGTGCACTCTGCCATCAGCAAGGTTCTCAACGTAGCCGACAACGGCGAATCGTTTCGCGATCTGGTTGACCGTGTAGCGAAAGCCAACGCCCTGCACGTTGCCGGTATAGAAGACCTCTGTGCATTGGAGATCCGTGCTCTGGAACTCAGCGCATTGAGGACCTGTCGGTTCCGCTTCACTGCTAGCTGCATCGTCCGAAGACATATCGCCAGTATATCCAGCGGCAATCGCCCGTTCTAGGCAGTCGCACAGCCTATTTCGCCTTGTCCACGGGTGGCGAGCCTCGTAGACTCCGCAGCCATGTTTTTCACTATTTTCGCGAATGTACGCCGGCTTCCCTGGGCGAGTCTTCTTGGCTCCGTCGTGCTGCTGCTAAGCATTAGCTTGGTAGGGCAGAGCGATGAGAAAGAGAGCTTGCCGGTCGAATCGATAAATCCGACTGACAACGCCGTTTTGCTGCTTCATACCGAGGGAGTGATCGAAGGGACCGTGAAGCGTGCGGGCGATTGGTATCAGGTGCGTCAAGCGAATGGGGCTGAGCTGGAGATTCCCGCAGATCGTGTTGCTGGCTATTTCCGTACCCTGCGCGAGGCTTACGAGTCAAGCAAACCGCGTGGGCAGCAAGCTACGCCGCGTCGGCATCTCGCTTTGGCGCATTGGTGCTTGGAGCACGATCTGATTGACGCGGCTAGGGAACAGCTCTCTGCAGCCCAAAGTATGACCGGGCTCGAAACGGAAAAGGTGCGACTTGAGAAAGAGCTACTCAAGAGAACCGAGGTTGCTAAGGCCTCTACTGCCCCATCGAAAGTTCCTCCACAAGTAGCACCAGTGAATCGTGTGGCAGAGGAAGCACCCTTAGCAGGATTCTCTCTCAAAGTACGGCAGGACTTCGTTCGTAGTATCCAGCCGATGCTCATTCGCAATTGTTGTCAGTGTCACGCGGAGAACTCTGATAGAGCGTTTAAGCTCAGTCGCGCTGCCCTCAACGGCAGCGGTGACGCGAACCTCATCGGCCAGAACTTTCTTGCAGTGGCTAACTACATCGATCAAGAATCGACCCTTGATAGCGAACTTCTAGCATTTGCAAAGCAGACGCATGGCCAGGAAGAGAGCAGAGCGTTTCCTAGCGGTTCGAAGCCCTTACGCCGACACCAAGCGATTCTACTGCGAGATTGGTGTTACGCTGTTTTCGAGGTACCAAAGCCTGGCGAGGTGGCTGACAGCGAAGCAACTGTCGAAGAGGGTGATCTGCGAATCGATGAAGCTGAGGATTCACCTATCCGGGACGAGTTCGACCCGGCGATCTTTAACCGCCGTTCAAAGCAAGTCGAACAGGACGCCGCTCAATCCTCATTGGACGAATAACGGTGGCAGGTTCGTGACGGTGGGCTCGTTTGGGATCTGCGGCATCACGACCTGAACGGTTGGAAGCGGTTTGTCTGCTGACGTTGGCTTATCGGCCATGGTCAGCTCTGCCTGCGGCTGCTCATCGGTCACTTCAGGGAGGGGAGCGAGGATGACGGCTTCCCCGGCGGGAACTTCATAGCTGGCGGGTTCGATCGCCAGCGAGTAATCGATTTCAGCGTGCTCAGCTTGAGGCTGTTCAGTCGCGACTGCTAATTGTTGCTCTGGCTGTTCCGTTTTGCGAGGAGTTTGCCGTGTGCCGTCGGCAAACACGGACCCAGCACGACCACGACCGGAATAAGGCCCTGGAGCAACGGGCGAGCTGTAGTCGTAGCAATTGCTGCACGCGCGACAACCTCCGCTGGCGGCGAGAATCAAGAGCAAGCAGGCGAGTCGGCAATTCACGGTGGGAGGGTCCTGTACGATCAGGGAACAAGTGGTCCTAATCGATTATTCGGCATCTGCGGATTGTTCGGTTGACGGAAACCCCTCGCGTTTTTGACCGAATCAGCCAACTGCTAGCTGCAACGCTTGATAGATCCTCGCGTCTCGCAAGGAAGTTGCTTCGAAATTCACGCCCTCGAATGAGTGCGTGTTGCTATGTTCGCTCGGGACCGCCACGGTGAAAGCCCTGGCAGCAACGCCGGCACGGCAGCCGATTTCGCTATCTTCCAGGACAAGCATCTCCTCTGGGAGAACGTCGTGCTTCTCTGCTGCTAGCAAGTAGACATCAGGAGCCGGTTTGCCGTGTTCGATATTCTCTGCGGTGAGAATGAATGTAAATCGCTCACGAATGTTCATTAAACTCATGATGTGATCGACAAACGCCTTTCCGCTGCTTGTCGCGATTCCTTTGGGAACGTTTGCCTGTTCGAGAGCTTCAAGTAGGTCCAATAGCCCGGTCATTGGTTGGAGTCGACCCGGTAGCAACGAGCCGAAGACCTCCGCGGACTCGACTGCCAGCTCGTCCGTCGAATCTTCAAAGCTGTGGTAGTCGATCATCAGTTGCAATGCGTCCGTTGACTTGCGACCCATCATTTGATTTCGCAAGTCTTCGGGGAAAGCCTTCCCGCGACGCTCGCAGATGGTCGTGCCCACTTGCTGGTAGATGTCTTCGGTATTGAACATCAAGCCATCAAGATCGAATGTGACGGCCTTAATGTTTTGAGTTGATTGCACGTGGTTTATTTCCTTAGTTTCTTTCCTGAGATGTCGAATGATTAGCCGCAGATGAACGCTGATTAACGCCGATGAATAAGCATTCAAGACTATCAGCGTTTATCTGAGTTCATCTGCGGCTGTTGCGTTGTTTCGGCGTCTTGATTGGTGCGAGCTTTCGGTAACTTATAGACTGCGTAGGTTTCGTTTTCGTGAAGTACCGTGAAAGGTAGCGTCGGCTTTTTTCTGGTAAGCAGATGAGTTGCGTCGTATTCTGTCGCAGTGTCAATAAGGGTTTGTGACCGCTGCTTGGCTAAGACGGAAACTGTTCGCCCTCGTCGATCGGGAGCGTAGAGTTTTTGGCAGCGATCAAACCAGTCAACGATTCCTTTTGCATCTTGCGGGATATCCTTCCAGTTGGCCACATCACCGCGGTGAGCGTACCACTTGAACGATTGCGCGTGGCGATCGACAAGGAAGATCGCTCGCTCGGGTGTGTTCTCACGAATCCAAGAGCAAGCGTCTCGCCAGTCCTCAGTGCTTTTCATCTTTTTGATTGCGGGCGGTGTCTTTGTTTTCCAACGGGCAAGCGCGGTTCCGCCTAGATGCGCGCAAGAACCGCAGATGGCGGCGAACACCAACAGGCCGGACAGCCAGCTTCGGCTTCCCTGTGAAAGTTGAAGCGTCAGCAATCCAACACCTGTCGCAACCGCCAAAGGAACGGCGACATCGGCCTGTCGGAACCAATAGTAACGGAGCACTTGAGCGGCGAACTCCCGGTTGCCGACAAGCAAACGCTCGAACGCCAAGCCGACGATGCTCGCTCCGACAGAAAAAACAGCGAACATGATTAGCCGTCGTAATCCATCGTGTCGCTGCTCCTCGCCATCCCAATTTTCGCTTTGTCGTCTGCCGGCGAGCCATACAACGAGCATTGCAGCCATCAGCCAAGAGAAACGCATCGCCTTCTTGGCGAGCTCACTCGGCTTGAGTTCCAGCGGCGCGAGATGATGGGGCAATCGCTCAAAGACATAGATTTCAGCCGCTTCGGCGCGGACTTCGCTTGAGGTGCCAAAGTTGAGCGTGAGCGTGAAAAGCAACCCCGGAACGGCAAGCAAACCGCCTACGATTAACCCTAGCGCGGCGCTGCGAGCGTTTGGCCTGTCCGACTTGTCGATGGTGGCCAGAACGAACCAACTTCCCAGCACGGCCCAGCCGCCAACCAAAGGGTGAAACGCCGAGGCAAGACCGAGCCAGATCCACGTCGCGGGCCAGCGATTCTCTACCATGGCTGTCATGCCGAGCAAGAAAAAGCCATAGGCAAAGCACTTCGCTTCGACGCCGCCGATCACCCACTCACCGGCGAAGTTTCCCCAAGCGATCAGCGTCGGAAAGAGAGCGGCACCAAGCACCGCTGTCCAGCGTACGGGAGCTACCGCCAGTGCGAGCCGTTGCCATGCGAAAGCGAGCAACCCCCACGAGAGCGCGCGACCGATCCATGCTGTAGCCTCCAAGGAAAAGAACTTCGTCAGCCAGCCGACGGTCCAATAAAAAACCAGATGAGCGTCCGCCGTATCAAGGAAGGTATCGCTGGGGCAGAAGCTGGCGTCCCAGTAATGTTTCGCCTTGGCGAGGTACTGCGTCTCATTCACGTGCGGGGCAGGCGCTCCGCCAGCGATGAAAAACACCATAAGAATCAGGACGAACTCGAAAGGTCGGCTCGGTTCTTGTTGTCCAATTCGCTCCATCCCCCTACATTAAGCCAACAAGTAGGGCAAACCTACCCCTGCGGTGACGTCTCCGCGAAGCTCACAACTGTCCTAGCAACCACGGAATCTTCTCAAGATGGAATTCTTGAACTTTGAAGGCGTATTTACCATCCAGAGCCTTTTCACGCTCCTCATGCTGATCCTGCTTCAGGCGGTTCTGGGATTTGACAACCTGCTTTACATTTCGATCGAATCGAAGCGAGCTCCCAAGGAGCATCAAGCGAATGTACGCAAGTGGGGCATTCTGATTGCAGTGGGCCTGCGCTTGGTGCTCTTGTTCGTCATCATGATGGTCCTCAATCTCGTGAAGAAGTCCCTGTTCGACGTCACCCTGGAGGGAGTTCTTGAATTCAAAGCGACTCTTCAAGCGCTGGTTGAATTTGCGGGTGGCGTATTTTTGCTCTACACCGCCTTACGCGAGATCATGCACATGCTTGCAGTCGAGCACTTGGAGCACGCTGAAGAAGAGCAGCCCAAGTCGGCAGCCGCGGTTGTAACGACCATTGTTTTAATGAATTTGATTTTCTCTTTCGACTCAATCCTTAGTGCGTTGGCACTGACGCAGGTCTTTCTGGTCATGGCAACAGCCATCGTGATCAGTGGCGTCATGATGCTTCTGCTTGCGGATTATGTCTCTGATTTTCTGCGCAAGAATCGGATGTATGAAGTGCTTGGGCTGTTCATCCTGTTTATTGTGGGCATCATGTTGATCTCCGAAGGGGGAGAAAAGGCGGCCCTAAAGTTGTTTGGGTACGAGGTCCACGCAATGACGAAGAGTACTTTCTACTTTGTGATCTTCGTTTTGGTGATTGTGGACATCGTGCAGGGGCGATACCAGAAGAAACTACTCGCTCAGCGAAAACGAGAGTTGGAGAGCGTCACTGAGACGGCCTTGTGACGTAGAACCAGCGTTTGATTCAGTTTGCTACACGCGAGAACCGATCTCTGAGATCCCCATACAGGCTTTGGAACTCGGGGAATAGCTGATCGTATTGCTTGCGTGCCTTAGTGCTTGGTTTCGTTTTCTCTGCCGTTTCGATGGTCGCTTTGCAGGCTTCTTCAATCGATTTGTATTCCCCCGCGCCAACGGCAGCGAGCAAAGCGACCCCATAGGCGGGACCTTCGTCGGCGGTCATCGTGCTGACTGGTTTGCCGAAAACATCGGCCTGCATTTGCCGCCAAAAAGGGTTTTTGCTGCCGCCACCTGAGCCACGGATTTCCTTCACTGGGACATCTAAATCTTGCATGATTGCCAGGCTGTCTCGTAACGCGAAGGTAACACCTTCAAGAATCGAACGCACGATGTGGCCTCGTCCGTGAGCGAGTGTCAATCCAACTAGTGCACCACGGGCATTGGCGTCGAGGTGTGGGGTGCGTTCTCCGGCAAGGTAAGGCAAAAACTGTAGTCCTTCGGCTCCTTCAGGGGTTGCCTTCGCTTCGTCGACGAGTTGATCGAAGGAAACGGCCTTACCATTTTTCCCCAACCCTCTGCAAAGAGCCTCTTGGAACCAACTGAGCGCACCGCCTGCGGTTAAGGTAACGCCCATCATGTGCCACTTACCACGAACAGCATGACAGAAGGTATGGAGACGGCCAGCCGGGTCGTATTGGGGCTCGTCGCTGTGGACAAACATCACACCACTGGTGCCAATCGACGTGCTGAGTAAGCCCTTCTTTACGATACCGTTGCCAACTGCTCCTGCAGCGCAATCTCCTGCGCCGCCGACGACTTTGCACGCTGTCGTGAGGCCCAACTTCTTGGCGGCGTCTTTGGTGAGTGTGCCGGTCACCTCTTCCGACTCGACGCATGTTGGCAGGAGGTCCATATCGAGATCGAGCTTGGTCATCAGCGTCTTCGACCAACGCCTTTTCACGACATCCAGCAGTAGAGTGCCGCTGGCGTCGCTCACTTCGGTGGCGAACTCACCTGTCAGACGGCGGCGGATGTCATCCTTCGGGAGCAGCACTTTGACAGTCTTCGCGAAGTTCTTGGGCTCATTATTGCGTAGCCAGAGAATCTTCGGAGCTGTGAACCCCGTGAGCGCCGGGTTGGCGACCATTTTGATGAGCTTCTTCCGTCCGCCAGCGCGTTGCTCAATTTCGTCGCATTCAGCGGCGGTGCGTTGATCGTTCCAGAGCAGGGCAGGGCGGATCACTTGGTGGTTCTTGTCCAAGAACACGGAGCCGTGCATTTGACCCGAGAGCCCAATCGCCGCCACGTCCGCCGGTTTAAGCTTCGCTTGTTTCACCACGGATTTCACGACCTTTTGCGTGGCCTTCCACCAATGCTCAGGGTCTTGCTCGCTCCAGAGGGGCTTCGGATGGTCGCACGGATAGGCCGCACTAGCTTCGGCCAGGATCTTGCCGCTGGGGGAAATAGCCAGGGCCTTCGTGCCCGAGGTGCCCACGTCGATGCCGATGAGGTTGCTCATGAGGAGATGTCCATTTGGTAATACTTTCCGACGAAAGGACTTGCAGATGCGGGTCGCCGTTGCTCGCAAGTGTCGCATGAGTATAGCCGAAGCTCTTGGCGTTGCCAGGACGCACGGATTGGGCGATTCGCCCGCCTCGCCGGTTGCCAAAAAGGGCCTCGAACACTACTGTAAAGCGTTCGCCTGAGCTGTTTTTCGCAGTCTATTGCTGTTGGCCCTCGGGCATCCTCAAGACCGTCGCATCCACCATTTGTTTTTTGGCCTTGCCGCCTCCATGATTCGCAGTCTTCAAGACGATCACCGAATTGTCATCACTGGCATCGGCCTGACGAGCCCTAACGGGAATTCTCTGGGCGAGTACCGTGAGGCGTTGCTGGCGGGTCGCAGCGGCGTCGATAAGTACAACATCCGCTACGTGGGCGATACCCTAGCAGGGCAGTGCGACTACGACGAGCTTCGCTATCAGAAACGCCGCGAAGTCCGCCGTGGCACGCGGGCCGGAAGCGTTGGCATTTACTGTGCGAACGAAGCGATTGCGGATTCAGGCATCGAGTGGGACAGCATCGACCGCAGCCGAGTCGGCGTCTATGTCGGTGTGACTGAACACGGCAACGTTGAGACGGAAAACGAGATCAACGAGATCAAAGCCTTCGACTACGACACGAAGGTTTGGTCGCACCATCACAACCCGCGTACCGTCGCCAACAACCCGGCTGGTGAAATCACTCTGAACATGGGCATCACCGGCCCCCACTATACGATTGGCGCGGCCTGTGCGGCGGGGAACGCAGGGCTGATCCAGGGTGCCCAGATGTTGCTGCTCGACGAGTGCGACTTCGCGATTGCCGGCGGTGTTTCGGAAAGTATTCGTACGTTCGGCATTTTTGCAGGCTTTGCCAGCCAAGGCGCTCTGGCAGAGAACGAAGACCCCACGCAAGCTTCACGTCCCTTCGATGTCGATCGCAATGGAATCGTCGTTTCCGAGGGGGGCTGTCTCTACACGCTTGAGCGTTACAGCGATGCTGCAAAGCGAGGGGCGAAGATCTACGGCGAACTCGTCGGTCACGCAATGAACAGCGACGCCAGCGATTTCGTCATGCCGAATCCCAAGCAGCAATCCGAGTGCATCAACCTTGCATTGAAGCGCGCGGGTTTGAACGCGGAAGACATCGACATCGTCAGCACCCACGCCACGGCGACCACCAGTGGTGACATCCAAGAGTGCGCCGCATTGCGACAGGTTTTTGGCACCTCAAAGAACACACGAATTAACAATACAAAGAGCTTCATCGGCCACGCGATGGGGGCAGCGGGCTCGCTGGAATTGGCTGGCAACTTGCCCTCGTTCAACGACCGCGTTTGTCATGCAACGATCAACGTGGAAAACCTCGACGAGCAGTGCCAGCTTGATGGACTCGTGCTGAATGAGCCACAACAATTAAACGGAGTCGAGTACATCTTGAACAATTCATTTGGTATGCTGGGCATCAACTCAGTTGCCATCATTAGAAAAATCTGACCGCTTGCGGCTTAGCCGGGTGGCTATGTCGCAAGCGACTATCGATTGGAGAACCCGCGGATATGGACCGCAGTGAAATTAGAGAAGAAGTCCTCGACATTCTCGCCGACATTGCCCCGGACGAGGATCTTTCGAGCCTGAAAGACGATGAAAGTTTCCGCGAGCAGATGGAGCTCGACAGCATGGACTTCCTCGATATCGTGATGGAGCTTCGCAAGCGTCATCGCGTGCAAATCCCCGAGGATGATTACGTCAACCTGGCGAGCATGAACTCGACGGTTGAGTACCTTGAGCCACTGATGGCGGATATTCAGAAGGTGTGATTCCAACAGGGTGGCATGGGCAACTTGTTGCCCTTGGTTCCTTCAGACTTACATCACGGGCAGCAAGTTGCCCATGCCACCCATCCATGCTCTCGCCATGTACGACACCATCATCATCGGCGCGGGGATGAGCGGGCTGGCGGCGGGCATTCGGCTGGCCCATTACGACCAACGGGTCTGTATTCTTGAACGCCACTACACCATTGGCGGTCTCAACTCTTTCTACCGTCTGCGCGGTCGTGACTATGATGTTGGCCTCCATGCGCTAACGAACATCACGCCCAAGGGAACGCGTAAAGGTCCGCTCGCGCGGCTGCTCCGGCAACTGCGAATGTCTTGGGACGATCTGGAAATCTCACCGCAGATTGGCTCGGAGGTTGTGTTCCCAGGGAACAGACTAAAGTTCTCGAACGATCTCGATCTGTTACGCAGTGAAATAGCCCGCGAGTTTCCTCAACGCGTCGATCATTTTGAACGCATGATCGCTGAGATCGTCGACTATGACGACCTTGATGAAACCCACGCGGCGACCAGCGCACGCGAGCGGCTCAACGAGCTGCTTGATGAACCGCTGCTTATCGAAATGCTCTTCTGTCCGCTCATGTTCTACGGCTCAGCCCGCGAGCATGATATGGACTGGGGGCAGTTTTCGATTATGTTTCGCAGCATTTTTATGGAAGGGCTTGGCAGACCGCAGGCAGGGGTGCGGTTGATTCTTAAGCATTTGGTTCGCAAGTTTCGCGGCTTAGGTGGTGAGTTGAAGTTGCGATCTGGCGTGAAGCAAATGAAGGTTACCGACGGCGAGGTGCAAACGGTCGTCCTGGACAGCGGGGAGGAAATCACCGGGCGGCGGATTCTTTCGTCTGCCGGTTGGTGCGAGACGATGCGGCTCTGCGATGATGGCATCCCCGTGACAAGCCGTGCCCCCGGGCGTCTTAGTTTCTGCGAAACGATTGCCGCGATTGATGTTGAGCCGCAGACGCTCGGTCATGATAGAACGATCACGTTCTACAACGACAACGAACAATTCGCCTGGACTCCACCTGAGGAGCCATGTGACTTGCGCAGCGGGGTCATCTGTTCTCCGAATAACTTTGACTATGGCGAGCCATTGGACGGTCCCGATGGCGGTGGCACGATGCGGATTACGGCACTCGCCAACTTCGACTATTGGAACGGACTCGACGAACAAGAGTACCAACTCGAAAAGCTCCGCTGGTACGATCGGATTACCGACTCGGCCGTACGGTTCATTCCCGACTATCGCAACCGCGTCGTCGACACGGATATGTTTACGCCGACGACCATCGTCCGCTTCACCGGCCACGACAACGGTGCCGTTTATGGGGCACCCGACAAGCAGGCGGATGGAACAACGCATCTAAAGAACTTGTTCATCTGCGGCACCGACCAGGGGTTTGTCGGAATCATCGGCAGCATCGTCAGCGGCATTAGCATGGCCAACATGCATTGCTTGCGGGACTAGCACACGTTTCATTCCGACGGGAGGCTCACCGACCGAGGAATCCAGCTTGAAGTTAGGCTCGGTAATTCATGTCGATGAGAGACTGGGCTAGATTTCTCGGTCGCTGTCGCTCGGTCGAAATGACAGGATAGTTACTCCCCTGCCAACTCCTTCGCCCGCTGCACCAACTCCAAGAACTCGGCTCGGTAACCCTGCTTGTCCTTGCCGAGGGCACTCTCGGCGATCTCCAGCACCGCAGCGTAACTCGTGTCGCCACGATGCTCTGAGTCCCGCAGCAACATCCCAAAGCTTGCCACCGCTGAAGCGAATTTGAAATCGTCGGTTGCTGCCGAAAAAGAGCCGCCACCGTCAGCAATCGGAAACTCCAGCTTGGTACTCTTCTCTCCATCGGGCTGTTTGTAGCGAAGCTTCAAGGTCAACAGATCATCACTCTCAACAAGGTTCGCTGACTTTTGACCTAACTTCTCGGCTTGATTCTTCGGACCATTCTTTTGTTTCTGGTACTTGAGATCGTCAACTTCTGGGGGCGGGGCGTCCATCTCCACCCCAGCCGGAACAATCTCGTACAACGCCGTCACCGTATGCCCGGCACCGATCTCGCCGGCGTCCTTCTTGTCGTCATTGAAATCCTTCGCTTCCAGCATCCGGTTTTCGTAGCCGAGCAAACGGTACCCAGCGACCTTCGCGGGGTTGAATTCGACCTGTATTTTCACGTCCTTGGCAATGGTCACCAGCGTGCCGTTCATTTCCTCGACGAGCACCTTGCGGGCTTCGCGCTCGTTGTCGACATAGTGATAGTTGCCATTTCCCTTGCCGGAAATTGCTTCCATCATCGCGTCGTTCAGGTTGCCGCGGCCGAAGCCGAGGACGGTAAGAAACACGCCGGTGTCTTTCGCTTTGCTTTCAGCAAGCCGCTCCAGGTCGGCAGTATTCGTGGTGCCGACGTTAAAGTCTCCATCAGTGGCGAGGATCACGCGGTTGATGCCGCCCTTGATGAAGTTCTCTTGAGCAACTTGGTAAGCGAGTTGGATCCCCGCACCGCCAGCGGTCGAACCGCCAGCGCGGAGTTTCTCCAGAGCCGCGAGAATCGTCTTCTGCTGGTCACCTCGCGTGCTAGGAAGAGCCAGCCCTTCGCTGCTTGCGTAGACGACAATCGCTACGCGATCATTCTCACCCAGCTGGCGGGTAAGCAGTTTCATTCCCGAGACCAACAGCGGGAGCTTATTGGGCTGGTTCATTGATCCAGACACGTCGATCAAGAAGACGAGGTTCGACTGCGGGCGTTTCTCTTGCTCAACCTCGCGCCCCTTGATAGCGATCCGCGCAAGCCGGTGTTTCGGCTCCCAAGGACACCCGGCGACTTCAACGTGCGCGGCAAACGGTGTGTCATCGGTTGGCGGCGTATAGTCGTAGTTAAAATAGTTGAGCAACTCTTCCAGTCGCACCGCGTCAGGCGGTGGAAGTCGCCCGCTGTTGAGGAACTGCCGCACGTTGGCGTAGCTGGCGGTGTCGACATCGATTGAGAAGGTGCTGAGAGCGTCTTGGCCTTTGGCTTTGACGAACGGGTTTTCGTAGATGCGGGTGTAGCGATCGTTTGAATGTTGGGGAGGTAGCTGTTCATAAAGATGGTTCAGGTATCTCCGTTTCTCCAGTAATTTCTTCTGCACACTCACCAATTCAGGTGCCTGCATATTGCGTCCGATGCCACCTCTCGCACGAAATTGCCCCTCTAATTCAAGAATCTCATTTTGTGTTTCTCGTATTACTTCGGCTTGGGTATTCTTCTCGCGGCGACTGGTTAAGTCTTCCCAAAAGTCGGAGTCTGGGTACGCAATAGAGGAGTTGTCACGTCCCGGAAGCGTGCCCGATTCCACGCTGTACTGTCCGGTTTTTTCTCTACTGGTTGGCGCAATAGCTAGTGTTGCTCGTTCTTGTGGCGTAGCAGCGTAGGCATCGTTGATTAGGCCCTGGAGGCCCATTTTTGCCTCTGGGACCTGACCGCCAGGGCTCGTTTGGGCGGATGCTTGTAGCTTACTTTCACTCGCTTCAGCAAGATTAGCAAATTGTCTCACTGGAGCTTCCAAAGCATCAATTCCTCGCAAAGCATTCAACTCGCGTTGCAGTTCCTTTGTTTTCATTACTTGTTGAACCATTTGCTTCTGAATCGCATCCTTCGGTCTCTCAGTCCAGATTTTTGTCTCCTCAGGTGTCAGACCTTTGGGTGCGGAGCCAATGTCACGTACTCGAGCCTCTAGAGCCGATTGGATATTCACCAATTCAGCCTCGATCTCCATAATGCGTGCTTGCTTAGCATCCACGGGCGGGC
Organism: Lacipirellulaceae bacterium; assembly: GCA_040218535.1. Lineage (NCBI taxonomy): Bacteria > Pseudomonadati > Planctomycetota > Planctomycetia > Pirellulales > Lacipirellulaceae > Lacipirellulaceae bacterium. The sequence continues at coordinate 898,481 of JAVJRG010000005.1, forward strand.
CGCTGGAACTCTTCCCAGAGGGGCTGGGTTGATGTGGCTGGCTCAATTCATTTGAAGGCAAGGTTTTTGCTGAGCGAGCAGTTTCTGAAGCTGGCTCCATGCTGGGCAAAATGAATCCCAAGGCAACAAAAACTAAGCTTGCAGCCACGGCATAAGCGAACCAACGACGTTTTCTTGACTCGGACGTAGCTGGGGAAACTTGAACCGAGGAACTTGCCGCAGTCAATATCCGCTCCGTCAAATCCGGTGGCGTTTCGTCGCCAACGGCCTCACGCAAAGCACGATCAATAAGCTTGTCGTGGTGGTCGGTGTGGGGTTGATCGTTCATGGTTATCACTCGTGGTTGAGTGGGGCTTCTAGAGTTAATCGCTTCTACTCGAAAAAAACTTCTGAGCCGCGAAGCGTAAGCCTGCGGGTTGTCCCTGTACCCGCTTCCACTCGCGGGCTGACGCCTCGCGGCTCGGTTGGGAGTTTCGTGAGTGTCATTCTCGCTGCTTGCGTTCGATGCACGCTCGCAATGCGTCGCGTGTGCGCCGCAACAACGTTTTTACCCCGTTGGACTTCATGCCGAGAGACTCGGCGACCGCTTCGCGGCTTTGCCCTTCCTCGTAAAACTTGTTGATCGCTTCGCGAGCGCGGCCTTCGACCGATTGCAAACAGTCCTTGAGCAAGGCGAGCAAACCCTCGTAGCCGTTCGGTTCGGTCATCTCCGCCCAGGCTTGTTCCGCGTTAGCCAGATCGACCGTGTTGATCTTCGTGCCGCTTGCGCGCCGCCACATCAGGAGTTGGTTGCGGGCGACCTTGCGGAGGTAACCGGCAGTCTCTTGCGGGCTGCGCTCCTCGTAGTCTGCCCGCCGGAATGCTAGGAACGTCTCCTGCACGAGGTCTTCAGCATCGTTGCTATCCGCGCCTAGGTAACGCAGATAGCGCCAGATGTTTGCCTGATGCTCGCGAACGAAGGCTTCAAAGCGGATCCGTTCCAATTCGACCTCAGTAGGCAGGGTTGCTTCCGACAGCGCCAGTTTCGCGACCGACTTTTCGAGCAAGGCGTTCATAACACCTTTAGTGCAAGAACTGAGCGAAAGGGTTCCAGAAAAAGCGCGAATCGACCAAATTTCCGAAGATTCTACCAGATTGGCGGTCTAACGGCGGCTGCGTAGCCACCTCCATTGGCCCTTGTTAGAATCATGACACGTGAGCCCCCGTAGCTCAGGGGATAGAGCATCGGTTTCCTAAACCGTGTGTCACAGGTTCGAATCCTGTCGGGGGTACTGATTGAACACCAGTTCCAATCCAGAAGCTGCTAGCCTTCGTTAGCCACGGAGGCGAACAGTAGGAAGCAAGTGAAACGTTTTTGGTGCCAGAGCATCCTTCTTTGCTTGCACTGCTTGTTTCGAACGAACTCCCAAGTCCTCGCTTGCATACCTTCAAGTGGACTCAGCTCAGCCAAGATCGCTGCAGAAACAGCGCGAGAACTTGCGTCGCAATTTCAGCAACTGAAAGGTCTTCCGTGTCGACGACAAGATCGGCATCCTGAGGCTGCTCGTAGTCGAAGGTCACGCCTGGGAAACTTGCAATGCGCCCGTCGTCCGCGGCTTGGTACTGTCCCGTGATGTCGCGCTCACGACAGACTTCAACCGAAGTTGCTAGGTGAACGTGCAGAAAACGATCAGCTCCAACCAGATCACGCGCCTTCTGCCGTACCCAGTCGCTGGGTGCTACGAAAGCGGCAATGCAGATCTGCCCGGAATCGTTCGTCAGCTTTGCTATTTCGGCCGCTCGACGAAGGTTCTCAGAACGCTCTTCGGCAGAGAAACCTAGGTCGCGACTGATGCCGAGCCTTAAGGTCTGGCCGTCGAGGACGAGACAGTGACGACCATCCTCGAACAATCGACGTTCGAGCTCCATGGCCACGCTCGTCTTGCCTGAACCGCTAAAACCGGTAATCAGCACGGTGAACGGCTTGTGCCCGTACTTCTCTTGTCTTGACTCTGCGGAGACGAGGCCTCGAGCCAGGCGCGGAGCAATCGTCGAAGACTGCTCGCCCCAGTGGCCGGCAGTCTCAAGCTTGCCAGAGATCTCTTCAATCATGCCCGCGGCGACGGTTTCGTGAGTAACTCGATCGACGAGGATAAAAGAACCCGTTTCTCGATTTGAACGATACGAGTCGTGAAAGATTGCATGATGTAGTTTGAGTTCGCAGAGACCAATCTCGTTAAGTGCAAGCGAGCTGGCGGATTTTCGCTGCAGCGTATTGACGTTTATCTCGTAATGAATCGACTGCACTTCGCAGGAATTCCTTTGCGAGGCGTGCTTCAGCCAGTACGACTTCCCTGGGACCAAGGCTTGGGAGGACATCCACACAAGCTTCGCAGTGATGTGCTGACTCGAGTTCACCGACGCGTCTGGTGGGACTAGCATGTCACCGCGGGTGATGTCGATCTCGTCTTCCAAAGTTACGGTGATCGAATCAGAGGCGACAGCCTCGGTTAGATCTCCGTCCATGGTCACGATACTTTTCACTCGTGATCGTTTTTTTGAGGGAAGCACCATGACCTCGTCACCGACTCGCACTGTCCCTGAGGCGATCGTTCCGCTAAACCCACGAAAGTCTGCGCTGGGGCGATTCACCCATTGGACTGGGAAACGTAGTTCCGACTTCTCAGCACTGCTATCGATCGTGACCGAATTGAGGTGGCCGAGTAACGTCAGGCCCGAATACCACGGCGTCTGCTCACTGGGCTGGACGACGTTGGAGCCCTTTAACGCGGAGAGAGGGATCGCAACGGTTTCGATCGCTGGCAATTCTTCGGTAAACTGCTTGAACTCATCGCGAATACGCTCAAAAGTGATCTGATCAAAATCAAGCAGATCCATCTTATTGACGGCCAACACGACCTGCTTGATGCCGAGCAGCGAAACGATAAAAGCGTGTCGTTTTGTTTGCGTGGTAATCCCTTTTGTCGCGTCGACGAGAATAACCGCCAGATCAGCCGTCGAGGCTCCGGTTGCCATGTTTCGCGTAAACTGCTCATGCCCTGGTGTATCGGCGATGATGAACTTGCGGTACTCGGTTGAAAAATAGCGATAGGCGACGTCAATGGTGATGCCTTGTTGTCGCTCATCTTCAAGGCCATCGAGCAGCAACGCGGTGTCGATCTCTGCGCCGGTTGTGCCGTGCTTCGTCGATTCGCTCTTTAGTGCTTCGATCTGATCGTCGTAGATTGCACCCGCGTCGAGTAGCAATCGACCGATGAGTGTACTTTTTCCGTCGTCAACATTTCCGCAAGTGATAAATTTCAGTAGATCTTTCGCGTTATGGCTGGAGATCAGAGATTCGATGCTACGCGGAGATTCGTTGGTGGCAAGCATGGTGTTCAGTGACCAATTCAACTTTTCTTAGGGGGATAAATGATGGAAAGAACGCGAGATGTTATTTCATGACTCAAAAGTAGCCATCGCGCTTTTTCTTCTCCATCGCTGCCGCTTCTTCTCGGTCGACAGCACGACCCTGTCGCTCGGAGACGCGTGTCGTAAGCATTTCGCCGACGATGTCTTCGATCGTTTCGGCGTCAGAATCCACAGCGCCTGTGACAGGATAACAGCCTAGCGTTCGAAATCTCACTTTCCTCATCTCTGGGGTTTCCCCATCTTCGAGACGCATCCTCTGATCATCAACGACAATGAGATCGTCGCCCCTTTGGACTACCGGCCTTTCTTTCGCAAGGTAGAGTGGGACGATAGGGATCTCTTCCTGCATGATGTATTGCCAGACATCCAGCTCGGTCCAGTTGGAAAGCGGAAATACACGAAGGCTTTCCCCCGGATGCTTCCAGGTATTGAAAAGATGCCAAAGCTCCGGCCTTTGATTGCGAGGGTCCCAGCGATGATTGCGGTCTCGAAAAGAAAAGACTCTTTCCTTGGCACGCGAACGCTCTTCGTCACGGCGTCCGCCGCCTATTGCCGCGTCGAATTGGTACTCGGTCAACGCCTGCTTGAGCGGCTGAGTTCGCATGATGTCTGTATACGCTTTTCCGTGGTCGAAAGGATTGATCCCTTCCCGCACCCCCTCATCATTCACATAGGCGATGACGTTTAAACCCAGTTGCTGTCGAGCGTACTGCTCTCGGAAGTCGATCATTTCTTGGAATTCCCAAGTCGAATCGATGTGCAGCAACGGAAACGGTGGTTTGCTTGGGTAGAACGCCTTACGGGCGAGATGCAAGATCACCGAAGAGTCTTTCCCGATGGAATAGAGCAGAACCGGGTTGTCGAATTCTGCGACGACTTCGCGAAGAATGTAGATGCTCTCCGCTTCCAGTTTCTTCAGATGAGCTGACTTGCTCGCAGAGTTTTTCGGTGCTTCTTCAATGGTGCTTAGGTTAGTCATAATCGAACAGCAAAGAGGTAGGAACCTAGAGTGGGTGGGCGGCTACTGGGAGGCTTGACTCTTGTGGGTGTCATGCAAGAGGTCGCAAGGTGCTTGAGTCAGAGTCGTAAGCCATGAAAGCCCCGCTTTGTGCCAGGTAGAAGAAGCCGTAGAGTTCTAACGTTTTCTCTTCCAGTGCTTTGCCGATCTGTTCGTGGCGGTAAAGTCCGTCAATCTGGTTAACGAAGTGCTGCTTCGATTCCTGCAGCGTCTTCTGAGCGCGTTTTGCCCCTTCGAGTACAGGGCTTCCAGATTCTCTGGACGCATTAATTACTCGAGAAGAGTCGCCTTGTTCAACCTGCCAAGATTGGACGCGATCCTCGGTATAGCCCTGAGAGTGCCCAACGAGAACGAGGCGCGAGACCCCTTTCTCAAGAACTGCGAATTCGAGGACACGTCGATAACTATCCGAGTCGAGGCCCCACTCGCTCTGAGGAACCTTAACGACGACAGCGGGAAGGCCTTCAAACACACTCACAATTGCGTTGACGGCAACTTCATCCGAATGAGCAATGATCAATACTTCTGGGGCACGAACACTTTGCTCGAAAGCATCCCGGACTTGCTCTAGGCTGAAAGTGCTTCCCTTTGCCACTAAAGCTGCTGCGACCATTTCACATGTCTCCTAATTTTGATTGGGTGCGATAAATTACCGAATGCGTTCGTAAGTGACTAATTCAAGGCCAACTCTTCTGAGGTTTGCTTCCCGGCATTCCGAGAGGAGTCTCCTTCAAGCGAGCGCGTCCCCTCCTTGAGCAGCTGCCAATCTCCAGATGGCAGGTACCGGTGGATGCCTTCGTCATCAATGGCAATCAGGTGGAGCCACTGATTCTCAAGCAAAGCAGCCAGCGAACTTTGCTTGTTGATGATACGGTCAATCGACTCTAGCGGAGCAGCAATGACTGCTTGCAATCGCATTGGCTCATGCTGATAGTTCTCGCCAGAATGAAGCGACTGCCATGGCAGTCCCGTCATCAAATCGCCACTGTTGCCGGAGAGGATTCCGAACTTCCCGACGACGTTGTGGATCGTCTTGGTTCCGCTCCCAAAGTGCTTCTGGTCTACGGTCGATGCGTAGTACTGCATATTGATCAGATGTGCAACGATCATCGGAGCCGTCATGATGTTCTCTAAGACTTCACCGTTGGGGTCGTCCTGATGGTCGTAACTGTGAAGGAATGAGCGACCATCAAGATCAAGGTTTTTTGTATGAGATCGCGGGGCAATGATAAATGCCGCGTTCCCTGCCAAGCCCCACTCCGGTCGCACTTCCGACCAGTCCGTTGCTCGCTTGGCCAATCCTGCCAGCGACTGGCTGTCCACGATTGGAAGACGTTCAATCCGCGTCGCATGCGTAGCTGCTTCGGAATATCGGACGAGCTCTTCGTAGTCGATCTGATGCGTTTCGGGGAGTTGATCGAGATCAAAATAGGAAATTGCGTCGGTCGTCGTGTTGTGAAGACCGCCCAAGAACCAAGTATCACTTGGGATCTCAACGCCCCGCTTCGCCAACTCCTGACGAATGTACGGCTGGTTGAGCAACAGTGCTGCCATCCGGGCGTTAGGCTCGCCAGAATGACCGCCACAAGCACCGCAATCCAAGCCCGCGGCAAGCGGGTTGTTCTCGGTTTGACAGGCGTGACCACAGAAAGCGACGAGCCTAGCGAAGTTTTTCTCCAGTCCAAGATTCTTCAGCATGCCGTGAGCCAGATCGACTTGCTTACTGGTGGTGATGCCCTGGTGGTTCAAGTCGCGTAAAGTCGGTGCAAGGTGGTATTGCTGGTCGGAGTCTATGCCGTCGAACTTTGCGTCCGATCGCGATTGCTTCCAACCAAGTGCTCCCTTGAAGAGCTTGCCGGCAAAGAGCAATCCGGCAGTTTCTACAAACGAGAAACAACTAACGGCCGATGACTGGAACGACTTCCAAAGTTTCCTAAAGGATCGGATCTCCTGACGCTTCGCGATCACCTCGGCCTCGAGCGCCGGGTCAACCGAATCGAGCCCCTCTCGAAGTCGGAACTGCGGCTGAAGCAACACGGGCACGTTGGCACTGCCTGATTCGGCTCCGAGCGGGACGAATTCGATAGGCATCGCAAAGAAGCCAGCGAAGCCGAACGTTTCGATAGCGGCCGACTGTGCTTCAAGATGACGCCTAATGCGCTCGGACCGAACATCTATGCAGAACACCAATTGAGCCAGCTTTCTACTTTGCTTGACACGCTTACTTTCGATTCCCCCATCGAGCAGGCCATCAACAAGCTTGCCTCGGAAGGCCAGCTCGCTGGCCCTCAGAAGTACGAGTCGCTCGTCAGTGAGCTGTCTTTCGGCTGGTTCGCGGTCGACGTTGGTTTGCCAATCGAATTGAAGCGAGAACGCTTCACCGAGGGCTGCCTCGAATGCTAAACGAATGGCTAGGACACCGTGCAGGTCGCCTGAAGTTTGATTCGACTGCGACTGATCTTGATACTTCGCCCACGCACACCAGCCGGGAATGGAATAGGCCATCCTGAGCAGCACACCTTCCCAAAGATGCTCGGGCACTCGCATCTTCTCTAAGCAGTGCACAATCGCCGCATCAGGGGTATGGGGGATTGACTCGACAAACGTGCGGAAATCCTTAAGCCCAAGAACTTCGACGTTGCGGTCATGCTCCGCTGCAGATCGCCATGCCAAAAAGAGCGACATCTCCTTCCAGGGGCTCTGCCAGGTGGACTGCCCTTGGTCGTAGTGGGCAGAACAGTGTTTGGAAATCTCGTTGGTGATAACCTCGTTCCAGTCCAACTCCGAGCGGAGTGAGACATATTCCGCTATTGTCGATGGTGCTGTGGTCGATTCGACTTCCTCTGCGGCAACTCCTGCATCGAGCAGCTTGCTGATCAAATCCTCGACCGTGACTTTGTGATCTGAGCCCGAGTTGTGGAGTTCCTTAATAGCCTCTTCAATGTGAATGGCCTTGATCTTCCCTTGTTGGAAGAGCTTCGAATAGTACGCTAGCGGCATCAGGGTTTCACACTTCGAGAAGCTCTGTAGGTAGTTTCGAGCTTCTGCGAATTGTCGGTCTGCCAAGCCGCCATAAGGATTAATCGCAACGTAGTCTTGCAGTGGCCAGACCGGAGCGATAATCTCCTCGACGCGGCTGAGCAATTCCTCTAGCTGAGAGATCATTTCGGTCGTTTCGAAAAACGACACTTGTCGCGGCGTTGTCTCAGCGACTGAGGAGTTCTTGGCTTGCGGTAGAGATTCGACTGCTGACATTTTCATTCTCCAAGAGAGATTAAGCTGTATTCTTTTGAGTCTTCTTAATGTTCGACGATTCTGTTGCGGCTATTGCGTTGCCAAGCGACGGAGCAAGCTTTCGAGATAGAAGCCGTTCGAAGCGTGCACGTAAAAGGCTCGCCAACGCTTGGATTGAGCGATACTGGAAACCGACGCTTGCAGGAGAAAGAGCCCGGCGAACCCAGTAAGAATCATTGCTGGCAAGAACCATCCACTGGCCAGGAGTGCCGTAGAAGGCAGGCTTTCAGCAACGATCGAGTCGACGACCGAGTAGGATGCGGCATAGGCCAGACAAAGCGAGACGGTAACGCCCATGGCGTAGTAGAGCAGACGGCTGTTCTCAGCTCGCATCACTTGACTTAGCCAACTCGTCATCGCGAGGCATAGAACTCCGCCCAGCAGTAGCCCGCCCGGCTTAGCAATCGGGTCAACCGCGAAAATGGCGAGTGAGATATCTAGAATTAGGAGCGTCGCCAAGCCGATTCCAGCGACTTTGAACCAGGAGGGTTTCTTCGAATTAACTTTCGCCCCAAGCGTAGCCGCCTGCTGAGAAAGCACGCTGCCGCTGGTTAAAAAGGCGTGAGCCTTGTAGAGCGAGTGTGCGATGATGTGCAGCATGGCAGCCGAAAAAGCACCTAGTCCGCATTGCAGCATCATGAAACCCATCTGCGCCACAGTTGAGTAAGCTAACGACTTCTTCACACTCGTCTGGGTCAGCATCACCACTGCTGCATAACATGCGGTGACCGCACCAAAGATTGCTAGAATTACCAACGCGGTGGGAGCAAGCGAAACGATGGGGCTTGTGCGGATGATCAAGTAACCTCCTGCATTGACAATCCCGGCATGCATAAGTGCAGAAACTGGTGTGGGAGTTTCCATCGTCTGAGGCAGCCAAGTATGAAATGGTACTTGTGCTGACTTCGTGATCGCGCCGACGATCAGCAGAAAGCTAGCCCAAGTCGACGCATCGCTTGGTGGTACCGATTGCTGCTGAATCGCGGCGAAAAGTTCACTGAAATTCAGGGTGCCAAATTGGCTGTAGAGGATGGTGAAACCGCCTAAGAGCGCGACGTCCCCGAGACGGCTAACCGTGAATTTGCTCCAGGCCGCTCGCCTTGCCGCTGGTCGCTCGCCATAGTGCATCAAGAGCTGGTGCAACCCGAGGCTCGTCATGACCCAACAAGCAAAGAACAAGAGCAAGTTGCCGGAAACAACCATCAGCGAAACGGCACCGATAGTAAAACTCGCCCACCGGAAGTACCGGCCTTGATTCGCTTCTCCATCGAGATAGCGAATCGAGTATTTGCAGATAATCCAACCAATGAAAGCGACCAAAGCAAGCATGAGGCTGGCAACGCCATCGTAGTAAACCGACAATGTCGCAAGACCTGTCTCCCCAAGGGATAAAAACTCAGCACTGATCGTGGAAGTGAAACCCGTCGCTAGCCCAACACAAATCAGACCTGCTGCGACCGCCTGCAAGGCTGCGATCCAAGTCACTAACTGACGGAAACGGCCCGAGGAACGGTTGGCCACCGAATTGGGAACTCCTGCGAAGCCAATGAGGCAGAGGGCGGTAAGACTGATCAAAAGGGCGAGAAATTCATGCATCGCGGGTTCTCCATGAAAACTGACAATCGTTGCGTGAAATCTAATACGCGACAAGTATGTCGTCAATATAAATTCGTGTTAAATTTGCCGCATCTTTAGAAGTTGGCGTGAGAATGTCCCTAAAAGCCCTGAAAACGCCAAAAATAGGGCGAAATATTTTTCGCGAATTTCTTTTCTCGTGTTGCGTGTTAGAATTCAGTGAGTCGGGAACGCCTCGAAGCAGGTCCCTTGCTCGCTGAGATGCTCGCAAGCACCGCTCTGAGTGAATCCAGTCCCGGACCAGACAGTTCCCCTGAATTAAGGCGGCAGTTATGGGTAAAGCAGCAGCGAAACGCGCTTCGACGGGTGAATCCAAGAAGAAGAGCACCACGGCACCGAAAAAGCCCCCGTCTGTGGCGACGGAGTCTGGAAAAACTTGGACTTTTCTGACCAATCATGCGCACGTTTTAATTGCACTAAACGCTCAGCCTGATCTCGTGCTGAGAGAAGTTGCCCGCCTCGTGGGGATTACCGAAAGGGCCGTGCAGAGAATCGTCCAAGACCTGGAAGAGGAAGGATTTCTGCGACGTGAGAAGATCGGCCGCAAAAACCACTATGAGGTCGTGACGGATGAACCACTGCGTCATCCGATCGAGTCCCACCGACAAATCGGCGATCTCCTGAAGTTGATTACCGGCTGAGTGAACCGAAGGTTGCCTTTCGGCAACAAACTTCCAACCGCTTACAGTTCGAGAAGAATGCTGCTTAAGACTTCAGGATTGACGGGCTTCACGAGGTGCTTATCGAAGCCAGCCTGCTTAATTGCCACGCGATCTGATTCGCGGCCATAGCCCGTCAGCGCCACGAGGCGGACCGATTGATTCTCGTTCTTTTGCCTTACGGCGCGAGCGATTTCGTACCCGTCGACTTCGGGTAACCCGATGTCAACAATGGCCACGTTGGGCACCTTCTCGTCAATTATCGCTAGCGCCTCTTTGCCGTCGCTCGCGGTGCGAACGCGATACCCTTCCAGTTGGAGAACTTCTTCCAGCATCTGCCTCGCATCTTGGTTGTCTTCCACAAGGAGGATATCGGTCTCTTCCGGCTTACGAAGAGTCTTCGGACGAGCAGGCGTAGGAGTTTGCTCTAAAGGCTTGTCAGTGATTGGCAACAGTACGGAGAAGGTGCTTCCTTTTCCAAGGCCTTCACTGGCTGCTTTCACCGTTCCTCCATGCAGCTCAACGAGTTGCCTGACAAGCGTCAGCCCAACCCCCATTCCACCGCCAGAATCTTCACCAGTCTTGGATTGGACAAACAAGTCGAAGATACCATCCAACATGTGTGGTTCGATGCCAATGCCGTTGTCGGCAACTTCAACGATCGCTTGATCGTGTTTGCGTCCTAAAGAAAGCGTGATCTGACCTCCGTCGGGAGTGTACTTTGCTGCGTTCACGAGTAAGTTCTCGATGACTTGCAGCAAGCGTATTCTATCACCTTCGATCAGCAGGGGTTCCTTCGCGGATTCGATCGAAAACGTATGCTTTCGGTTGTTCATTAAAGGAGCAACGACTTCCTTGGCATCGTTAATCAGCGAGCAAAGGTCGAGAACGACAGGACGGGTTTCAATCTTTCCTCGACTGACGCGAGACACATCAAGCAGATCGTCAAGCAACCTCCCAACGTGCTGTGCTTGACGCTGAATAATCTGGATCGGTCCTTTGGAGCTTTCCTTCTTGAAGCGACGCTGTAGAACGTGTGTCGCATTAAGAAGCGCACCCATGGGGTTTCGCAGTTCGTGCGATAGCATTGCCAGAAACTCTTCGCGTCGGGTCGCCTCTTCCACCGCATTTTTTTCAGCGGTGAGGAGACGATCGACCGTATCACGTAGCTTTTGATTGGTTTGCTCAAGCTGTGTTGAGTAGTTCTGGCGTTCCTCTTCCGCCCGTTTTCGACGGGAAATGTCCTTGGACATCCAGGCAATCGCCACGGGCTCTCCGGATTCATTCGATAGTAGGGTCAGCGTGAGGCTGATGTCGGTGGACTCTCCCGATTTATGTTTATGCGTCAGCTCGATATCCCTGACGGATCCTGTGTTGCGACACTCCTGGCGCAACTCGGCGATCTTCTGATGGTGCTTGCTAGGAATCACCGAGAGCGTTTCTTCGCCGAGCAGTTCATCACGAGACCAGCCAAAAATTCGGGTCATCGCGTTATTCACGTTAAGGATTCGCCCAGAGAAGTCTTCGACTATCTTGGGGTCGCCTGCATCGAGGAAGACTTTCGACATCATCACGAGCTGAAACTCGCGTTCCTTCTGCATGGAGATATCAATCAGCGAAAGGACGACGCCATCAACTCCGCTATCAGCCCGGTAGGGCAAGATGCGCATCAAGAACCATCGCCCCTGGTTGTCGCGGACTTCTCGCTGGATAGAGTCTTCCGAACGAAGCACATACTCGACATCCTCAAACACTTTTTCGTAACGCAGGCTGTGTGTGAAACCATTGATGCGACGTCCGACATCCTGCGGGAGGATACTAAAGGTTTCGGTAATCTTCGGAGTGATTTTTCTGATGCAGAGGTTCCGGTCGAGAAACAGCGTGCCAACCTCCGTGCTACGGAACAGGTTGTTCATGTCATCAGTCATCACCATCAATTCTTGGATTTTTCGCTGGTGCTCGGCATTGACCGTGTAGAGCTCTTCGTTGACTGAGTGCAATTCCTCATTCGTGCTTTGAAGTTCTTCATTCGAAGCGACAAGTTCCTCGTTGGTTGCTTGTAGCTCCTCATTGGTGGTCTCCATCTCCTCGGTATTCGCTTGCAATGTCTCACGCGAGTACAGAAGCTCTTGTTCCAAAGTAGCGATTCTCGTCCTTGTCGGCTCATCCACAACTTGGCTCGGCACACTCGTTCCGTTAGGTGCAGGGAGGGCCTTCAGTTCGGTGGCCGCCGCACTTCTGGGTGAGATTTGAACTAAGTAATGGCTGACAGGGTCGAGTCCTTCTTGCAAGGGCGTCACCTCAACGGTGAGCTGAAGTTCGCGACTGTCGATCAGCGCGACGCAATCGTGTTTGACGGCCTCCGAGTTTTTGATGGACTTTTGGACGGCGCTAGTCACGGCTCCCCTCAAACCGAGTCCCAGGCAATCGCGGAGATTGCTTGAAGGGCGACCGTCCGAAAGTTTGAGAAAACGTCCCGCGCCAGAAAAGACATGCAATAGTTCGAGTCGCTCGTTGATCAGGAAGCCCGAGGGAACGTATTTTTCCAACAGGATGTCGTAGGCTTTTAACAGCGGTCGGCCCGCCTGGGTCACCGCGTCATCCTGGATGAGTTTTCTGGCGGGCTGGATCCTGGTTTGCGGAAGACCTGTTGAGGGGACAGGAAGTCGAGCCTCGGGCACCAGGCGCACGTCCCGTTTCTTCCTGTAGATTCGCCAATGCTGGTCAACGTCAGAGAATTTGTGATTGAGCTCTCCGCAAGTCTCACTGGGTCCGAGAAACAGGAAGCGGCCTTGTTTCAGTGCGAAGTGAAAGAGCGACAGCGCCTTTTTCTGCGCTGAGGGCTTCAAATAGATGAGGAAGTTGCGGCAGGTGACCAAATCAATCTTTGTAAATGGCGCGTCTTTGATTGTATTGTGCTTCGCAAACACGATCATTTTTCGCAACTCGGGGCTCACTCGCCACCCGCCGTTCTCCTTCGTGAAGTATCGATCAAGTCGTTCCTGCGAGACATGCGACAAGAGTTCCTCAGGGTAAAACCCCTGGCTAGCAAACTCTAAAGAGTCTTGATGCACGTCGGTTGCGAAGATCTTGACTTTATTTTTGCGGCCATTCTCGCGCACACATTCGTGCAAAAGAATCGCGATTGAGTAAGCTTCCTCACCCGTCGCACATGCGGATATCCAGACTCTGATCTCTTCGATGTCGCCTGTCGTCTGCACGATTTCCGGGAGGATACTTCTCTCAAGAAGGTCGAAGGCCTCACTGTCGCGGAAGAATCGCGTCACACCAATCAACAAGTCGCCGTACAGAGCACTGAGTTCCTGGTGATCACTAGGAAGCTGTTGGACGTAGGCCTCGAGGTTATCGACTCCAAGCAAATCGAGACGACGTTCGATGCGTCGCAAGACGGTGGCCGCTTTGTAGTGAGAGAAATCAATGTCATATTGCTCATGCAACAACCGAAACACGGTTTTCAATGCGTCTTCCGGAAGGACTTCGGGGCTAATGCCGTCGTTAGCCCTCGGATCGCGAACATGCCGCAGGAGCTCCATCGGCATGGCCTGCGGAGAAAAGATGCGATGGGCTGAACCGGAATCAATCGCGGCCAGTGGCATCCCATCAAAACTTGCCGTTTCGGGCTCTTGAACAAGCACAAGGCCACCCTGCTCTTTGATCGCTTGAACTCCGCGTGATCCATCGCTGCCAGTCCCTGAAAGGATGATGCCAACCGCGTTTTCTCTGCAGTCGATCGCGAGTGAGCGGAAAAACGTATCAATAGGCAACGAAGGTTTCGCGTCTGGATTCAGATCGCTGAGCAAGAGTTTGCCGTCCGACAAAACCATCTCTTTCTTTGGGGGAATCAGGTAGACCGTATTGGCTTCGACTCGCATCCCATCTTCGACCCGCTGAATATCGAGTGTCGTATGGCGGGACAACAGCTCTCCCATGAGGCTCTTGAAGTCCGGCGAAAGATGCTGCACAACAACATAGGCTAAGCTATCGCACGGCAGCACGTTGTCGAAAAAACGCTCAAGCGCATTCAAACCACCAGCCGAAGCCCCCAGGCCGACGATCGTTAAGAGCCTTTCCTGCGAAGGTTCCTCCAGGATCTTGCCACTGGTCGCATGTTCTTCGTTCTCGATCATTGGTCCTGCCTCTTAAGTCGCTCGTATCTTCTAGTCTCTTCCTCCCTTTTGGTTGCCGAGAAAACTTCTTCATGATGCTTGATGCATCTCCAATTCTCTTAGCGACAAGCCCCAATGATCGCCCAGATTCATTGGGGAGAGTCATGCACGTCCAATCACCCCCGGCATCCGGGGGAACGGGGGTGATTGGGAAAGGCATCAAACTGAACGTCAAGTCGATTGGCCAACCAGATTGACTTAGACGGTTGCTGGAAGCATTGCGTCCGCATCTAGGGCATCCCAAGGTCCAGTCTGAAAGGCTGAATCTTTGGTACGGCTACGGCGTCTTGCGAGTCGATTCCGATCAATGGCTCGCGAGACACTTCGCCCCGCACGTTCAGACACGCGGGCGATACAGGTCAGCAGGTCGGAATCCTCATCGCTGACGACGATCTCAGATTCTCGTTTGATTTTCACTCGCAGCTTGCAATGCTTATCGACACCACCCTTGGGCCCATTGATGTCGGAAACGACTAGCGAGACAAAGTCGAGCTTGTTGTCGAATCGCGATAGTGCGAACAGCAGACGACGCTTCGCATACTCTCGAGAATTCGAATCCAAGCAGTCATTTCGGTCGGTGATTGATAGCTTCATTGCACTTGCTCCTGGAAAGAAGTAACAGGTTTCTTGGCCTTCTTGAGTATTTATACGGCGAGAACCGACGATAACAAAATAGAATATATCTCTACCAACCATTCATAAAACCAATGGGTCTCGATCATGGATTGACTGAATTACCACCAACGACTTTTTGCTTTCGGACCGTCGCCAAAGAGGGCAACATGACCTAGGCGGCAAAACAGATCCATCTCGCTCAGCCGACTCTCAGTAGCCAGTTGCCAAATCGAAAGGCTGGCAACCAAATATGAGAAGCAATTCCCTGAGTCGCTCGACGGTGCGCCGATGCTACTTCCGCCGCACAGCGTCACACTCCGGAGACAACTTGAACAGTGGTTTGAAGAGCAGGAAATTCTCCCTGATACCGTTCATGAATTCGAAGACAGCGCGGTGATCAAGATCTTCGGACAAGCGGGCCACGGGCTCTTCATTTCGCCGACTGCGATCGAGAAAGATGTCTGCCGACGTTACTCGGTTGAGATTGTTGGGCGGCTAGACGAAGTCAAAGAGCGATTCTATGCCATCTCCGTAGAACGACGCCTGAAGCACCCTGCTCTGATGGCTATCTCAGAGGCCGCGAAGGGGGATTTCTTGTAGTCAAGAAGCCCTGAACGGGCTTTCGTATAACAACGCGATTAAAAAAACGATAGTTCCAACGCGACAGCGAGACGAAAGATGAAGTTCACCACTTCGTCACTGTGGTGACAATCGTCACCCACGCGAGCGTAATCGGAGGAGCGACCAGCCCGATCAACAGTCCAGCTCGTAAGAGGTCGGCACTCCTAAGTCGATTCGTTCCGTAGACAATGGCGTTGGGGGGAGTTGAAATCGGCAAGCACATGGCGGCTGAAGCGGACAGAGCTACGGGAATCGCCAAGTGTTCTCGGCTCCCAATCAGCACAAGAAAGATCGGCAAAATCAAATTGGCGGTAGCCGTGTTACTCATCAAATTCGAGAGGACAATCGTCACATAAGCGATCGCCAAAGTCATTACCAGAGCGCTCATCCCTTCAAAAGGCAACTGAGCGACCAGCCAACTCGCAAGCCCGGTGTCGCTGACGGCAACTCCCAATGATAGGCCGCCTGCAATTAGTAAGAGGACATCCCACGAAAGACCTCGAATGTCATTGCCTTCCAGAACGCCCGTTGCAGTCAGTAGGCAGATGGGAATCAGCGAAACGACGGTTGTGGGTAAGCCATGGAGAGGGCTCGTCATCCAAAGTAGAATCGTGACGGAGAAGGCGAGAATAACGATCGCCTGCTGAAGTCGGGGGACGCTTGAGCTAACGGTGGCCTTATCGAGTTGCGCTGAATCACTCGGCGAAAAGCTTCCCTCGGGAAGATGGGCGTAGATAAGATAACCCCACGCAATGGCCAGCATAATAGTAGCAGGTGGAATTCCATAGACCATCCATTGAGCGAAATTGACCTCGTGCCCACTGGTCAAAGCTGCGGCCGCGATAGCGTTGGGTGGCGTCCCAATGATCGTGCCCATTCCTCCAACGTTGGCTGCCATCGCGATACCGAGAAGTAACGCGCGTGGATACGGAGCTTCTCTTTTCGAACTCACGAGCATGGGGCTCAACACGGCAACCATCATGGTTGCCGTGGCAGTATTCGAAAGGAACATCGACAGCACGACGGTAACGATCATAAGTCCCAGCAAAACAATCGCGGGACGATCACCCAGCCGACGAAGCACCTGTGAAGCCATCCAGAGATCTAAGCCGGTCTTCTTTGCCGCAGCGGCTAGCACAAAGCCACCAAAGAAAAGCCAGATGAGAGGGCTTCCCCAAGTCGCCAAGTATTTCTCCCAGTCGCCATTCTTGCTTGCAGAGTCGCCCAGCAAAGCAACCTCCAATCCGATCGCCAGCAGACTTACGGAAAACGCGGGCATGGCTTCCGTGACCCAGAGCCCCGCGCACAATAGCAGAATGAACAGTGCCCTTACGCCCTCAGAAGAAAGTCCCTCATAAGTGGGTAGTCCGCTAATCGCGAAGGCCACACCGAGGCAAACGAATGTGGTCGTCAGAGACTTCCAAGCAGCAGGAGGGAGTTGCCCTAGAATTCGTCTAGCGGCATACCGAGTGGCAGCGCGATGCATCGGAAGGGATTCGAATTGGGGGGGGTGGATCGGTGGGACTGGCAGACTGTTGATGCTCTGTTCGAGCATCAATGTCGCAACTGTCGCGAGTCTAGTCGTTGTCCGCACGTCATCATAGACACGAAAGTACGAAAGTGGGGATAGACCGCAAATCCGCTTTACTTATGCGATAGCAATCAGAGCTGATAGAGGTCTTGTTCCTTGGGGAACTCGCATTGATTCGCCTTTTTGCGACGCTTTGCCAGCAGTTCGCCGATCGTGTGTCGGCCGAGGGCTTCCTCGATCTGTGACATCGCCTGATCGAGTTCTCCATGCAGCGGGCAAAGTTCCATGTGATCAGGCAAACCGAGTGGGCAGCGTTCAATTCGCTGGATGGGATCAACCGCGTTGACAATATCCAGAATCGTGAGCTGATCGGGCTCAATCTCGAGGACGACCCCACCTCCTGAGCCTCGCTGAGTGCTCACAATATTCGCGTCGCGCAAACGATCAAACACCTTACGCAAGTAGGGCGGATTGACTTGGATGCCCTCGGACATCCCGGGAATCGTGGCGAAGTGATCCGGCTGGGAGGCCAAGTAGGCAACGGCTCTTAGGGCATATTCAGCAGTTTGTGAAAACAGAATGACCTCACGGAGGCAAAGAGTACCTTGACGTACTGTTTTGGTTGGGTTATCAAATAGGGGCGTTCGAGACGCTTCGAACGACTACTCCTCAAACACATACTTTCGTCGACTTGGTTTATGGCAGACCAAGAGAAACCAAAAGTCGAGACATCAAGCGAGGCCCCGCTCGCTGCAAATCCATCTGATTATACATCAAACTCACCTGATCGGCGTTACGTACTTTCCGCAGGTTCGACCGTCTTGATGGCCTGCGGCCTCGCAGGCGGCTATGGCACCTTTTTCGCCATGGCTGGAAGGTATTTCTTCCCGAGTGGCGTCAATCGCGCTTGGATGTTCGTGAGCGATGCTGCCGGAATTCAGCCGGGAGAGTCGGTTCCCTTTGAGTCCCCCGCGGGTGTCAAAGTCACGATTACCCGTCGCGCGGACGTTTCTGAAGAAGAACTTAGTGAGCGGAGCTTCCTTGCTCTCTCAAGTATTTGCCCGCATCTAGGATGCCGGGTTCATTGGGAATCGCAGAATGATCGATTCTTCTGCCCTTGCCACAACGGAGTCTTCGACCCTTCGGGCAAAGCAACCGGCGGTCCACCCGCGGCCGATGGCCAGGACCTTCCCAGGTACCCACTGAAGGTCGTCGACGGGTCTTTGTACATCGAAATGCCCTATCGAAGCGTGTGATTGTCGTGCCAATTCTTCCTAACCAAGCGAAAAGGAGCTACTTGTGTCGCAACTAGTAGCTTGGCTGAAGGAAAGGGTTCCCGTTGATGCGGAACAGTTGCGTGAATTGACCAACGAGCCGGTCCCCAACCACATGAAGAAGTGGTGGTACGCCCTCGGGGGGACGCCTGCCTATCTGTTCGTCGTGCAGATCGTCACCGGCATTATGCTGGCCATCTACTACCAGCCGGCATCCAACACAGCCTATGAATCGGTCCGCCACATCACCGAAGAAGTCCGCTTCGGTTGGTACTTCCGTAGCATCCACAAATGGGCCGCCACGCTGATGATTGCCGCCGTAGTGCTGCATCAAATGCGGGTCTATTTCACAGCTGCGTATCGTCGACCTCGTGAATTGAACTGGATTATCGGCATGTCTTTGCTGATGGTCACCCTCGGGCTTGGCTTCACAGGCTACAGTTTGGTCTTCGAGCAGCTCAGCTACTGGGGAGCGACCGTTGGGGGCAACATCATGGATACCGTTCCATTGGTGGGCGGTCCCCTGAAGGAGATGCTGCTCGCTGGCGACACCTACAACGAACAGACGTTGCCGCGTTTTTATATTCTCCATGCCGCAATCCTGCCGGTGACTCTCATACTTCTTATCGGGATTCATATCGCTTTCATCCGGCTGCATGGTGTGAAAGAGTTAGAACCAGATGTCGACCCCGAAGATCCCAAGAAGCATTTCAATTTCTTTCCTGACCATATGCTCACTGAGCTTTCGCTAGGGCTGGCGTTAATGATTGTCCTCAGCGCGTTAGCGACGATCTTCCCAGCGATGCTTGGCCCTCGTGCCGACCCGCTGACAACTCCCGAGGTCATCAAGCCGGAGTGGTTTTTCTACGCCACTTTTCGTTGGTTGAAATTATTTGGACCCACCTTCGCCGTGCTGAGCATGGGGCTGATTGTGTTCTTGATGTTCGTGTGGCCGTGGGTCGACAAACTGCTGATCAAGGTGACACGCAATGAGGAGATGAGTACTTACCTAGGGATTGTTGCCGTATTCCTAATCGTCGGCCTCACCGTTTGGGAAGCGGCAGTCGCACACTAAATAAGCTATTTCGGAAGAAACAATGGATATCTCTGAGAGCCTGCAGGAAATCTTCGAGAGCAACGAAACGCTCGGTAAGAAGTTCTACAAAAAGTTCTTTCGGGCATGTCCTGAGGCAGAGAAGTTTTTCGAAGGGCTCGACATGCATCGTCAAGCCGTTGTCTTGACGATGGCATTCACCCTGGTCGAGCAGTTCTACAAGTCACCCTACGTGCAGACGGCTGTTTATTTCCATGTCTTGGGAGCCAGTCATCGCGACATGGGCATTCCGAAGTCCATGTTTGAACCTTGGCTACAAACCATGCTGCAGACCCTTGCTGAGTTCCACGGCGACCGGTGGGACAAGGAACTTGAAGAACAGTGGCAAGTTGGCTTAAACGCAGCCGCGGAAGAGATGTTCCAAGGATATGACTTACCAAACTAAGCGGATGAATCAGCAATGAGCATCAAAGCAAAACAGTTTCTGATAGCCTTTTTAGGTTTTGTCTTCCTAGCGTCCTTGCTTTTCGTCCAGTGGATGGAAGTGGCTCGAAAGAATGAAGAAGCCGGGATCACGCCGCACCATGTTTCGATTCCCGCGAATTCACAAAGCTGCGTTGATTGTCACGACAAGCTCTCTCCGGGGATTATTGATCATTGGGAAGGATCCACGCATGCCGTCAAAGGCGTTGGCTGTGTGGAATGTCATCTCGCTAATGAAAAAGACGCCGACGCGTTTCACCACTATGGCGAAACGATCGCGACGGTGGTGACTCCGATGGATTGTGCCCGTTGCCACCCCAAGGAAACCAAAGAGTTTGCGCAGAGCCACCATGCCAAGGGCGGAAATATCCTCGCATCGCTCGACAACTTCTTGGCGGAGACGGTCGAAGGCTCGCGGGAACCGTTCAATCCGCATTCACCGACTCCCGGCATGGAAGTCGACATGGTTAATGGCATGGCAAGCGTCAACACCGGCTGCAAACAATGCCACGGCAGCAAGGTGGCACTTATGGCGACCGATGGAAGTGAAATCACCGCTGAAGATCTACAGCCTGACGAAAAGGGGCGGCCTACCAACTTAGATGCCATCGCAAAAATCAAACGCGACAAGAACAATCAGCCGGTACTGCATACCGCGAGTTGGCCCAACACGGGCATTGGCCGTATCAATCTGGATGGTTCGCTAGGCTCCTGTTCAGCTTGTCACTCGCGGCACGATTTCTCACCACGTCGGGCTCGCCAGCCGGAGAACTGTGCGAAATGCCACCTTGGTCCAGACCACCCGCAGAAAGAAATCTTCGAGGAATCGAAACACGGCGTCGCCTATCGCGATCTCCATGCACACATGAATCTGGACGCGGATAGTTGGGTGCTCGGCAAAGACTACACGCAGGCTCCAACCTGTGCGACGTGCCACATGTCAGCGCATTCGCGCGGGCAAGAAGTGACCCATGACCCCGGTGAGCGTATTTCCTGGACGAACCGTCCGCCCGTGAGCCTGTTGATGGACACCGACATCAATCACAAAGTCATCAAAGAGACGGACCCCACGGAACGCCAAAAACTGATTCACGATAGCTGGCAAAACAAGCGAGACCGTATGAAAGAGGTCTGCACACACTGCCACACCAAGAATTATGTGAATGCCTTCTACCAGCAATACGATGACTTCGTGATCAACTACAACGAGAAGTTCGCTAAGCCCGGCCAAAAAATTATGGTCATCCTGAAAGAAACTGAGCTAGTAACTGCGAAGCAGTTCGACGAGGAAATCGAGTGGACCTGGTTTTATCTCTGGCATCACGAGGGGCGTCGCGCTCGACATGGCGCCTCGATGATGGCACCCGACTACGCTCACTGGCACGGCATGTATGAAGTGGCCGAGCGTTTCTATCAGGAGCTCATTCCACAAGCCCGCGAGATCGCTGAGCATGCGGCGGAGGAAGGGAATGAAGAGGCCGCTGAGAAGGTTGAGGCAACTATCGAGGAAATCCTCGCTCGACCTGAACACAAGTGGTTTCAGGAAGAAAAGTCCTTGGAAGAGACAGCAGAGGAGTCGGATGCCGACAGCAACGAGCCTCCTGCGGAAGATACGGCAGCCAAGCTACCCAACAATACGAATGCGGGAGGGTGAGTTGTGGATCGACGACAGTTTTTAGCGGCTGGTGGCGGGTTGTCTGTTGCGATGCTCGGGTGTGAGCGCAAGACCGCGACAACAGATAATCTGCCAATCGTCGATCTTGATGTCGACTGGAAGAAAGCACCGTGCCGCTATTGCGGTACCGGATGCGGTGTCGAGGTGGGCGTGTCCGAAGGGAAGGTCGTAGCCGTACGCGGCGACGAGCTTTCACCAGTTAACCGCGGACTACTTTGCGCGAAGGGCTACCACCTCCCAGGCATGCTCTACGGAGAAGATCGGCTCACCAAGCCTCTACGGAGACGATCCGATGGGAAAGGATTCGAGTCGATTTCCTGGGACGAGGCCCTCGATCTTGTTGCCGAAAAGTTCTCGGAGACTCTCATGCAGCACGGCCCGGAAGCGGTCGCGATGTATGGCTCAGGACAGTGGACGGTGTTCGATGGCTATGCGGCGCTGAAATGGGTGAAGGGGGGCATGCGGAGCAACAACATCGATCCCAACGCGCGACTTTGCATGGCTAGCGCTGTTATGGGATTTGTTACGCAGTTTCAAAGTGACGAGCCGATGGGCTGCTACGACGACTTTGAAATCGCAGACGACTTTGTCCTCTGGGGCAACAATATGGCGGAATGCCACCCGGTGCTCTTCAGTCGCATTCTCGAACATAAACGCAAGAACCCTCACGTCCGGATCGTCGATATCGCAACGCGACGAACGCCGACTAGCGACTACGCGGACATGTACATTGAGATTGAGCCGCAAGGTGACTTGGCCCTTGCCAACGGCTTGCTTCATCTTCTAGTGAAGAACGGCAAGGTCAACGAAGCCTTTGTTGAAGAGAACGTCGTCTTTAGGCGTGGCATCGAGGATCTCGAAGCGATTGGCTATGGCTGCTTCGAAGATCAGGCAGACCGTTACACCTTCAAGGATCAGGCTCAGGAAAGCTCGCTCGAAGATCTGGAAGAGTTTCTTAGCTATTACTCTCCAGAGAAAGTGAGTGAGCTTTCAGGAGTACACGTTGGGCAGATTGAAGCGCTGGCCAAAATGTACGGCGATGCGAGTCGCGGTATGGTCAGCCTCTGGTGCATGGGAGTCAACCAGCATGTCCGCGGCACTTGGATGAATAATCTTATTAACGACCTTCACCTCATTACAGGAAAGATTGGCCGTCCAGGAAATAATCCGCTAAGCCTAACAGGTCAGCCCTCAGCTTGTGGAACAGCGCGTGAAGTCGGAACACTCTCGAATCGACTACCAGCGGATCGGGTGGTGATGAACCCGGAGCATCGGGCCGAGACCGAAGAAATCTGGGGGCTACAGCCTGGCACCATCAACGAGAAGCCGGGGTATCATGCGGTTGACATGTTTCGCGCGTTAACACGTGGTGACGTCAAGGCGATGTGGATTCAAGTGACCAATCCGTGGGTAACGATGCCCAACCTCGAACGGTTTCAGCGAAAGCCCGACGATGGCCGCTTTATTGTCGTCAGCGACATCTACGCAACACCGACAACCGCAGTCGCTGATCTTATTCTTCCTTCAGCCGCATGGGTCGAGCGGGAAGGAATCTTTGGAAACACCGAGCGACGCACACAGCATTGGGAGAAGATGGTTGACCCGCCTGGTGAAGCCAAAGAGGATGCTTGGCAAATCATACAGGTCGCCAAGCGTATGGGATACGAAAAACTGTTTCCATGGGATGACGACAACTGGCATGAGCAGATGTACGAGGAGTATCGAAAGTTTACCCTTGGAAATGGAAAGGACTTGGCAACCCTTGATCAGCTCAAGGGGTCTCGCGGGCTACGGTGGCCCGTTGTTGACGGCAAGGAGACGAGATACCGGTACGCGGCCGGACACGATCCGTACGTTGAAAAGGCCGAGGGCGTTGAATTCTACAAAGCGAAAGGGTTTGGCAAGAAAGCCGCTTTTTGGATGAGGCCCTACCATCCGCCTGCGGAATCACCCGATGAGGAATTCCCATTCTGGCTCACAACCGGACGTGTCCTCGAGCATTGGCACACGGGATCGATGACTCGTCGTGTCAAGCAACTTCATCAAGCCGTTCCTAGCGCCTATGTGGAGATTAACCCAGCAGATGCGATTGAACTTGGGATCGCCACCGGCGACAAGGTTCGTGTTGCTAGTCGTCGTGGAGCGGTTGAATTCTCGGCAAAGATCAACGGTCGTGGCGCCGTCCCCCGGGGTCGTGTCTTCGTCCCTTTCTTTGACGAATCGAAGTTAATCAACCGCCTTACGCTCGATGCCTTAGACAACATCAGTAAAGAACCCGACTATAAAAAGTGTGCCGTCAAAATTGAGAAGGTCTAGCGCTGTGAACGGCGAATGCCATCGACATCATGCTGAGAGGATAAAACCAGTAACGGGACTTAATCAGTTCCTCGTAGCGTTGGTGTGCATAATGGCATGTTTCCTCGGCTGCCAGCCAGAGGGTACTGGACAGGCCGCAAGCAATGTTCAACCTACCAGCTTTGAGGTGCGTGCTGCACGGCGGGCATTTGATGGTGCGCCTCCTGTGATTCCTCATGAGCGTCTCGGGGCCGATTGCACGACTTGCCATACCGAGTCTGGCAAAGAGGTGCCCCCGCAGGGATACGCCCCGGCAAATCCTCATGTCGGAGATCCACAATCAGGGGCGCTGTCCAACTGCACTCAGTGCCATGTTTTTGCGAGTGCGAAAGGAACCTTTGCCAAGAATCGATTCCAAGGGTTACAACAAGTGCAGCATAAATCGCAGCGTGCTCATCCTTTGGCTCCGTCATTGATTCCGCATTCCGTTGCCATGAGAGCCAACTGCCAAGCATGCCACGTTGGGCCCTCCGCACGACAAGAAATCGTATGCTCTCACCCAGAGCGATTGAATTGCACCCAATGCCACGTGGTATCAAAGGGAGCGAGTGATCTCGCCGTAGCTGCACTCGCTGAGGCGGAGTCCTCACCCACGTTAGAACAGGAGTGACTCGTTAGTATGGCATGTACCCACCTGCAGAAACTCTACGAGCTTTGCCAAGAGCACGAACTTCGCTTCAGCAGTTCCGACCTCGTACGGATCGTCTGCAAGGAGTGTGAGGCCGAAGAGACTTGCCCGTCAATGTACCTTGACGAAGAAAACTTTGATAAGCCAACCGAAGGTTCCGACGAGTAATTTAGTCAAGGGATGGCGACCAAGTGTCATTACAGCGTCCTACTCGATTGTCTAGATCTCAACAGGGCTTTCGGACGTCAGAAGCTCTTTCTCTGAAATCCGAGAACAGTACCTTGACGTACCCTTCAAGTTGCCTAGACTAACCGACTGATGCGGATGACTAGTAGTCTCTGGGTTACCGCACTTGTTAGTCCCAGCAAACATCCCTAGCTGTTTGCTGCAGAAGGAGTTGGCTCTTGCGTTGGTTCTCTTTACTAGGCTTGCTGGTAACAACGAGTCTCTTGTTCAGCTCTGGTTGTCGTCGAGTTGAGCCTCCCCGCTTCTCTCCCGGCCCTGAAGTCGTCGAGCTAACCGAAGAGATTGACGACGAAGAAGAGCTGGCTGAGTACAAGAAACTGCAAGACGATATCGCGGTCATCCTAGCTCAGCGAACAGGAACTCCCGACAAGCCAATCATGTTGGGAAGTGACCAGACAACAGACGAATTGCAGCATGGCTACGCACTCTATGCCCGTTACTGCACGCAATGTCATGGCGTGAATGGTGATGGGAACGGCCCGGTGGCTGTCTCACTGAACCCAAAGCCGCGGAATTATCGCCAAGGCATCTTCAAATTCACCTCGACTCCGTACGGAAGTAAGCCTCGTTTTTCTGACTTGGCTTATACGATCAAGCGGGGGGTGATAGGGACGTCCATGCCCTCGTTTGATCGTTTTTCCGAAGAACAAGTCAATGCCGTCGTTTCTTATGTCGTGGCTTTGACCCATCGTGGCGAATTAGAGCGAGAACTCGCAATGATCGCCTACGACGATGGAGAGTTACCTGATGAGGAAGGCGTTGATGATGTCGTGGCCGAAATCTTAGACCCTTGGCAAGAAGCTTCAACGCAGCTGGTCATGCCCGTCACTCCCATGCCACCCATGACCGAAGAATCAATCAAAGCCGGACACGAGATCTTCTTGGGGAAAGCGTGCAACAAGTGCCATGGCAAATACGGACGTGGCGGTTCGATGGGCAACGTCGAGGTTGGGACCGATGCGTGGGGATTCAAGGCCGCCGCGGCTGATCTCTCTTCGGGCATGTTCCACGGCGGGGGACGGCCGATCGATCTCTATCGCCGCATCTATTCAGGCATCAACGGTTCGCCCATGCCTGCTTTTGCAAACACTTTTGAAGAAGATCCTGACCAAATCTGGCAGTTGGTGCATTTCATTAAAGCAACCGGTAACCGTCGTCGTGAGGGGCTTCCACCTCTAGGAGAGGCAGACATTCCGGACACTGTTTCAGCGGAACAAAGCAGCGCGGAAGAACAGCCGGAAGAATTGTCCGATGAAGCCGAGGAAGCGGATGGCGAGGACGAAGAGAGTGAAGATGATGGCGACGATACTCAGACCGAAGCAGCGGAGCCTTCAGAGGAACCAGAAGACGAGGCAGAACCGTCCACTAAGGAGGCCGCTTAGCGAGTTCTGTCATGGATACCAAATCAAAAGAGATTGAGCTTGCCGAACTGAAGCAGCGAGTCGCGGAGCTTGAGTCACAGATTGTGTCCGAAACCTCCCACCCGCCGTTTCGTCCGACAGAATACTACACAGCCTACTACGTGGTGACCGGTTTCATGCTGGGTGGCCTCGCCGCGATGGCAAGCTTGGTATTCAACATCATCGGTTCGTCACTTGCCGGAAAGCATCCCCTGGAACTGATCCGTTCGTACCTCACGTTTCCTCTGGGAGATCAGGTCTTCGACCTTCCGCCCGAGCAGAACGGGCTGATGTTGGCCATCGGCTGCTGTCTTTACATCGGTACGGGCATGGTCATGGGAATTCCTGTCTACCTCGCGTTGACACGTTGGGGGGCGGAGAAGTCACTGCCCGTGAAATTAGTCATCGCTTCGGTCGTTGCGTTGATGATTTGGGCAATCAACTATTACGGTCTGCTCTCCTGGATGCAGCCGGCAATCGTTGACATGAGCGAAGAGAATCTGATCGTCAATAAAGTTCCTGCCTGGGTGGCCGCTGCAACCCACTTAGTTTTTGGCTGGGCGATGGCTTTGGTCTACCCCTTGGGCGACTTCCAACCTTACACACGACTCACTAAAAAAGCATGAGTACGGACTCAACATCTTCGGGCCTGCCGACTGAAGCGGATGTCGCTGCTCAGCATGGCGATCTGGTCATCGAGCGCTTAGTCTACTGGTACTTCATCGCTGCGATTGGCTATCTCTTCGTTTCGATGAGTGGCGGTCTGATGATGGCATTGCAGTTGGTGCAATGGAACCCGCTTCACGATAGTGAGTACCTATCCCCGGGACGATGGCGAATGGTGCATACCAACGCCATAGCTTACGGGTTTATCGCCAATAGCTTTCTCGGTGCCCTGCATTGGGCGATCCCTAGGCTCACGCTGAAGCCGGTCCTCGATAAGCGGCTCTCCTATTTTATTTTCTTTGCGTGGCAAGTCGTCGTGCTTGCAACGGCGGTCGGTATCGTCATGGGACAGGCCCAGGGGGTCGAGTGGGGCGAGACACCCGTTTGGATTGACCCGCTGGCCCTGGCAGGCTTGGCTCTAGTGGCCGTGAACTTCATGGCACCGATCATTCAAATGAAGGGGCCACTCTACGTCACTTTGTGGTACTTCATGGCAGCCTTCGTCTGGACCTTCTTGACCTATGCGATGGGTAACTTTGTTCCTCAGTATTTCGTCTCGGGTACAAGTGCGGGTGTGATCGCAGGACTTTTCATTCACGATCTTGTCGGGCTGTTTGTGACTCCTCTGGCATGGGGGCTCATGTATTACTTTGTCCCCATCCTCTTGAAGAAACCAATCTGGAGCCACGGCCTTTCAATCGTCGGCTTCTGGGGCTTGGCCTTCTTCTATCCACTGCAAGGAATCCATCACTTCCTTTACACGGCCACGCCCGATTTCCTTGAATACGGGGCCGTGATTTCAACCATTGCTGTTGAGTTCGTGGTCACCACAGTCGTGATCAACTTCTTCGGTACGATTTGGGGCTCAGGGCGAGCGGTGGTCACGAACCTGCCCATCCGCTGGTTTTATACGGGAATGGTTCTCTACTTCGTCACCTGTGCTCAGTGCGCACTGCAAGTGACGCATACCTTCCAGAAGTTGATCCACTACACCGACTGGGTCGTCGGACACGCTCACCTTGTCATGTTTGGTGTGTTCTCGATGTGGTTCTTTGGGATGATGACCTATCTTTTCCCTCGCCTTTTGAAGACCTCTTGGTATAGCCGTTCGCTCTGTGAATGGCACTTTTGGTTGTCGGCTGGCGGAATTGTCGTGATGTTTCTCGACTTGAGTTTGGGGGGAATGTTCCAAGGCTACTTCTGGGCATCTCTGCAACCGTGGGATGTTTCCATCGAAGGAAGCCAACCCTTCTGGGTGACACGACTTTTTGCCGGGCTCGCGATCATCTCCGGGCAACTTGCGTTCGTCTACAACCTTTGGAAAACCTGGCGACTTTCGAAGAAAAACGCGAAGACCAGCAACGGCGTAGCTTAGGCCGTACAGGGATAAACAATGTTTGAAAGTAAATCAGGAGTTTTGCTCTTAGCCGGATTGGGTTTTTTCCTGTTCGCATTCCTCTCGAATGCGTTGGTGCCTATTTTGCTCTATCGCAATCTCCCCGAAAAAACCGTTGAGGAATTGGCGGACAACCAAAACCTCATCTATCAATTCGAGGACTTGAGCGTCCGCTATCCAGAGCAATTCGATAAGTATTACGGTGAGCCCAGCAAGGAGAAACTTGCCGAGGCCCTTGAGCTGGGGCGTGACATTTACGTTGGCGAAGGATGCTGGCACTGCCATAGCCAGAACATTCGTCCCGTTTCCAACGAAAGTACTCGCTGGGGGAAAGTTTCTTACTCGGAGGAAGTCCAAAACGAACTGAACCGTCCTGTGATGTGGGGGACGCGGCGTGTCGGACCAGACCTCGCCCGTGAAGGGGGCCGACGCGGCAACGACTGGCATGCGGCCCACTTTTTTGATCCAGCAGCCCTTTCACCAAGTTCACCAATGCCCCGCTATCCCTGGTTCTACGACGACAAAGATCCCAACAAACCGAACAAACGCGGTATCGCCATCATCACTTATATCCAGTGGCTCGGCTCGTGGTTAGAAGAGTATCCGCATTACGAAGATTACGTGCCGTTGGAAGAACAGATGGTTAATCCCCTAGAGTAGTCGCCCTTCAGAGTAGTTGCCCAACGGTTATCACATGAAGAATCGTGTTATCCAAGTCATGGCTGTCGTGATTCTCGGCTTCTGCGCCTGGGGATTCGGCAGCAAGTTTATTGAGCTCATCCGCCTCGTGAGTTCCGAGGGGCAAGACACAACCGAAGGAATCTATGCCGTTGCGCCGATGGCGAATTACTTGTTGGCCAGTGTGGGCTTTTTGTGCATGTTGGGCTGGGCCGCCACCCAAGGAATGTTTACTGATATTGAGAAACCGAAGCAGGTCATGCTCAACACCGAAGAGCAATTGGATGCCGGCACGACGGATGAAGAGTATGCAAACTCGGTGATGAAATAAGGACAAGCCCCAGATGAGCGACTATCTCGAAACCGCTGCTGAAGACGTACCCGTTGAGCACTCCGCCCCGCAGACGGAGAATCGCTGGCATACTTACGTAGGCAATCGTATTCCTTGGTACGTTCGCCTGATATGGCTCTTTTTCTGGTCGTTTGCGATCTACTATGCGATCGCCTATTTGTTCCCTGCGCTGCAAGTTGAAATCCAATCGCCCCCGTGAACGCTGCCACTCGTCAGTCGTACTGTGCTTTCTGCGGTTTGCCTGTTCCCAAGAGTTTTTCTTTCGGCAAGCAGGCAGGCCAAGACTCAATTGGTTATTGCTGCTCAGGCTGTCGCACGGTCGCTACGGTTCAAGAGGCCGAACAAGAAGAGGGTGCCGCTGCTCGCCATCTTATGAAGTTGGGTCTTGCCATCTTCTTCACGATGAACGTGATGGTGTTCACGATGGCTCTCTGGAGTCGGGATGTCTATCCCGAAGAAGCTTTCTCGGATCGGTTCGCAGAAACGCTACACGATCTGTTTCGCTGGGGCAGCATGGTATTCTCGCTTCCCGTGCTGTGGTTGCTTGGCGGGCCAATCGTTTCCGGGGTTTGGGATTCCTTGCGAAGAAGAGTGATCACCTCTGATTTGTTGATCGTTCTCGGGGTGTTGGCAGCCTACCTCTACTCAGCAATTTCCGTGTTGCGAGGAGGCGGGCATATCTACTTTGAGGTGGGCACGATGGTTCTCGTGTTCGTGTCGCTCGGACGTTGGCTGGAAGCGAAGGGCAAACGGCGCACGGGGGAATCGCTCGACGCTCTTGCAAGCCTGCTCCCTGACAACGTCCGAGTTCAGCAACCGGACGGACAGTTTCGCGAGGCGAGGCGGGTGCAGGCCGCAACAGGCGATATTATTCGTGTTTTAGCGGGAGAACGCTTTCCCGTCGATGGTCAAATCGTCGCCGGATGTGCAAGTGTCGACGAGCAGATCGTCACCGGCGAGAGTCGGCATGTGACCAAGAGTCTCGGCGATACGGTTGCCAGTGGAACACTCAATATTGATGGCGATCTGCGAATCGAAGTGACGGCAGCCGACGGGCAAGAGACGATCTCACGCTTGATTCAGTTGGTGCGAGAAGCACGCAGCCAGAAGGGACGTTACGAGAAACAGGCAGACCGCATCGCTGCGTGGTTCGTCCCCCTCGTCCTGTTGATCGCGGTCATCGCTGGTTGGCTGCAAGGAGTTTCCGGCGGCGTTGACCAAGGCATCCTCACGAGCCTTGCCGTGGTCCTTATCGCATGCCCGTGTGCCCTCGGGCTGGCGACCCCGATGGCGGTTTGGACCGCATTGGGCCGTGCGGCGGAGTGTGGGGTGCTCTTTCGTAGCGGGATGATGCTCGAAAAACTCGCCAACGTGCAGCACGCTCGCTTCGACAAAACCGGCACGCTCACCAGTGGCGATTCGGTTGCGCGCTCGGTGATCATGGATGAAGGTCAGAACCGCGAGCAGTTGCTGACAACTGCTGCGGCGTTGGCCGAAGGTTCTTCCCATCCCGTTTCCCGTGGTGTTTTGGAGTTCATCCAGTCTGAACCGCTTGAGCGTCATGGGAGCCCGGAAGTGAGCGTCACCACCCTGCCAGGCAAAGGATTGAAGGCGGAAACTTCGCTAGGCACGGTCTTTCTTGGGAGTGCATTGCTCATGGAAGAGCGAGACTTGAAGATACCACCTCGTCTTCAGGAGAAGTTAGCTAATCAACCTAAGGCGAAGAAAGTCTACCTGGGGTGGGAAGGACACATTCGAGGCGCCTTTTGTTTCCAAGAAGAACTTCGCCCAGAAGCGCCGACAGCAATTGCGATGTGTCGCAACTTGGAGTTGGATTTGGCAATCTTGACGGGAGATACTCTCAATCATGCCGAGTCGGTGGCCTATGAGTTAGACATCCCCGTCCAAGGCAAGCAACTTCCAGAAGACAAAGCGGATGCTCTGAGGTCATTGGCGACTGGAGAGGGCGTCGCCATGGTTGGTGACGGGATGAACGATGCTCCCGCGCTCGCGACCGCTGATGTCGGCGTCGCTCTGGGTTGCGGCGCGGATGTCGCGCGCGATGCCGCGGGAGTTTGTTTGCTGGCGGACGACTTGCGACGGTTTCCTTGGGCGGTCAGTTTGGCCCGCGCTACGGTCAGCGTGGTGAGGCAAAACCTATTCTGGGCCTTCTTCTACAATAGCATAGGCATCGCTTTCGCCGCGACGGGGCATCTGAATCCCATTTTCGCCGCCCTTGCCATGGCGGTTAGCAGCTTGTTGGTTGTGGTGAACTCTTTGAGACTTAGTCGCTTCCCCGATTTATCAGAGAACAGGATTGTGTCGCAACAAGAAGATCTTCCCGTTCGAAAATCCTTGCCGATTGCAGATGCCGTTTCACCGGCGGTTCTTTCGCACAAGACGCTAGCTGCGAGGGCACGATGATTGAACTTCCACTTATCTTCGTCGGCGGCTTGCTGGGTTCGGCCCACTGTCTGGGAATGTGTGGACCGTTGGCGATTTCGCTCAGCGCAGGGACGCCAGAGGGTGAGTCGTTATTGCGACGACAGCTTGTGTTTAGCTTGGGCCGAATATTCACCTATAGCTTTATCGGTGCTGCAGCCGGATTTGGGGGACTTTGGATCTCAACGAGTTCACCAGGATTTCTCTTATCCCAAGCTTGGCTTGGTGTCGTTGCTGGAGTCGTTTTGATCCTGATGGGGTTGGTGACGGTCGGAATACTGCCTCGCCCGGCAGCAAAGTTACTCTCCGGGTTACCCTGCGGCGCATCGACTTGGCTGAAGACGTTCCTTACGTCAACCAATTGGAGCGGCCCCTTGTTGGCAGGCCTCTTCACTGGCTTTATCCCCTGCGGGCTGGTCTATGCATTTCTTTTTAAGGCGGCCAGCTCGAGTAGCGTCTGGCTCGGCTTGGCAACGATGGCGGCATTCGGATTGGGCACCGTCCCCTTGATGGTGGCAGTCGGGTACAGTGGTAAAGTCTTGAACTTGGCCAACCGGACAAGGCTCTTCCAAGTCGCCGCGTGGTGCATTGTCTTAACCGGAGCGATCTCCGTCGTTCGTGGCGCCAATCAAATCAGCCAAGCCACCGAAGGGCCCGCCCCTTGCCCACTCTGCGAACAGACCGATGCCCCTCAGGGTGTTGGCCCTCAGGGTGTCGGTCCCTGAATCGACAAGGCCGCGGCAGCAATTCCAATGCCCAGCACGTTGAGGATGACGATCAGCATCCCGACTCCCCAAATGGTACGGATGCCAGTGTCTTCTTTCGAGGTCGGCGTCGCGCCGGTTCGCTTGCGATACCAGTTCGTCACGACACCGCAAATCCACGACCAGTGCAGCATCAGGTGCAAGAGAATTGCACCAAAGAGAACGCACAGCGTGACAAACTGGATGTCAGTCCAAGCCAAGTAGTCTAATCCCCAAAGCGTCCAACCTTCAGTAGTCGATGGCGAGGGGAACACGTAGCGAACGACGACAGAGACGACACACAACGCCAAAAAGTTAACTAGCATAAACGCATCAAGCCAGAAATTGATATGCGTCTTATTGATTCGTTTCGCCATGCTGCTCTATCCCCAAACGATTGAAATCACTAGCAAATCTATATTAAGTATTCTTGAAGGCTCAAGAAACGGGCGTGGTCATTCTTGCTATTGAGATGAGAGACACGGTTGGAAATCACCCTGGGGGACCTGCCACTCCGATCAGTTATTCTGTCGCCTGTAAATGACATGATCGATCTTATGGGCGGGCATCGTCCAGCTTTACTTTGAGCTCCGAAACTGATCGTATTCAGGATTCGTATCCGCCGCTTTGAAAATTGTTCGGTCCTTCCATAGATCGTAGGTCGCCCTAAGCTGTTCTGCGGACTCAGGGTACTGCCCTTGATCATCGGTTTCGGAGATCCACGACTCGAGAATCTCGCGGTGTCGCTGTAGCTCTCCGGCGTACTCTGGATTCTCAGCGAGGTTGTGCACTTGATGGGGGTCTGCGGCCAAGTCGTAGAGTTCTTCCTTCGGCCGGGTACCGAACCAATGTTGCTGTTGATACTCGTTTAGCTTCCCTGCTTTGTGTAGCCGCTTCAATTCAGTGACTTCTGGGCGGTTGTCGCGATACTGTGCTTGGAGCATTGGACGATCAAGAAAGTAGTTGCGAATGTAGCGCAGCTTCTCGGTACGCACGGTGCGGATTCGATCGATTGTGTAATCGCACCGATCACGTGCCGAAATGATGTGATCGTGTGAACGGAACTTCTCACCGAAGAGATCCTGACCATCGAAGTAGTCGGGTAGAGTCAAGCCCGCAAGAGCAAGCGTTGTTGCTGAGATATCAAGTGCTGAGACTAAATCAGAACGGACTTTTCCTGGCTTAATCGCGGACTGCTTGCCCGCAATCACCAGCGGAATGTGCACGCCCCCCTCGTAGCAGAATTGCTTATGGCGCAGCGAATGGTTGCTGCCGTGATCGGAAAAGAAGAAAATAATCGTCCCTTCATATTGCCTGTCTGCTTTGAGTTGAGCGAGTATCTCCTCGACCTGAGCGTCAGTGCCGCGAACGGAGTTGTAGTGCATCGCCCATGATTCTCGATGCGCTGGCGAGTCAGGGAAATAGGGCGGCAGAGGGACTTCGTCGTCGGCTAGTTTCTCCCCTCGACGGACATGCTTTGCGTTTGCTTTACCTCCCCACAGCATAATCTGGCCGAACCAAGGCTTCGTCTTATCTTCACGGCTATTCCAGGTGTGCTTCGTGAACGAAGTCGAAAACTGAGCTTTGTTGCCCTGCCAGCCATTCATACCTGCGAGGTAATTTGGCTCGGTTCCGACGGAGTAAAGCTGTCTACGGTCGTAATCAAAATTGTAGTCGTCTTTGCCGCTGTTGAAGGTGAAGTATCCTGCTTCGCGTAGGAGTTCGGGGATCGTTTTGATCTCTTTGGGAAGGTGGATCCGCAGACGCTCTGGGACGACTTCACCGTCGGTAGTTCGCGAAGAACGATGCTGATGAGTGCCCGTCGTCGTCTGCATGACACCAGTAATAATCGCGGAACGACTGGCCGAACAGACCGGCGCAGTTGAGTACGCACGGCGAAACAGAACTCCTTCGCTAGCGAGCGCATCAATGGTTGGCGTGTGTTCCTTGTTGACGGGATCGTCGTAGCAACCGAAGAAAGGGGAGAGGTCTTCGCAAAAAATCCAAAGGATGTTTGGTGGTCGCTGATCGTTCGCGGCAAAGCTGACCCTGCACAGGGGCAGGGGCAATATAAGAATGAGCCAGAAGACTTTCGGATAGGTTCTTCGCTTAAATGTCGACACGTGTAGCCCGCCTGCTTGATGGTTCGCGGCGATTGCTTTCGCCAGCTCATGATCATTTGCTACTATAGTACCACTTCGCCATCGGCTTGTAGTCGGCATATCTATTACTCGGGGCCGTGATAATCTGTGGCTGCTTTCCTCAATCTCCTTGCGAATCTCTTCCCACTTTGGGTTCTTGGCTTCTGCCTGGCAGCGTTGGTACATCCTCCGCTGTTCGAGTGGTTCGGGCCGTACCTTGTGCCGGGGTTAGGGGTGATCATGCTAGGGATGGGGCTCACGCTTTCTGCTGGCGACTTCGCCCGTGTGCTCCGCATGCCTCGGCCAATTCTACTGGGATGCATCGCCCAGTTTTCGATCATGCCGCTGCTGGGTTGGTCCATCGCTACGGCACTGGAGCTGCCGAACGAGATCGCCGTCGGCTTGATCCTCGTCTCTTGCTGCCCTGGAGGGACGGCTTCCAACGTCGTGACTTACATCGCCCGTGCGAACCTTGCGCTTTCTCTATTGATGACCATGTGTTCGACATTCGGGGCAATCTTGCTTACACCCTTACTGACGAAGTGGCTGGTGGGGGAGCGATTACCCGTGGATGCGTGGGGGCTGTTTACTTCTACCGTGCAAGTCGTTCTGCTGCCCGTCATCGCGGGTATTGCGTTGCATCATACGGTGCCGAAGATGGTTGAGAAGGTGACAACGATTGCACCACTGGTCAGTGTGATCGTCATCGCTCTCATCTGCGCCAACATCATGGGAAAGAACGCTGAGCTTGTGAAAACTCACGGAACGCAACTGTTAATGGCAGTTGCGGCGTTGCACGCTGGTGGATTCGCGTTAGGCTACTGCGTCTCTTGGGCGTTTGGCTTCGGGGAAATCGTACGACGTACTGTTTCGATCGAAGTCGGAATGCAGAATTCAGGGCTGGGAACGGTGCTAGCGACTAAGCACTTCACGAATCCAACAACCAATGTCTGCTTGGCTGCTGTCCCCTGTGTGATCTCTGCTGTGACGCATTCAGTGATTGGCAGCGTTCTTGCCGTCTGGTGGCGGATGACGGCTAGCGAAGCTGCCGAGCAGGACGACCCTGAGTTAGCAGAGTAAGTGTGCCGATCACTAATACAAGCGATAGCACCGATGGCTCGGGGATGGAGGCTGAGGCGGCAAGCAACGAACTACTTCGGTTCTGTTGCCAGATGAGAAAATCAGCGGCGTCGGAGGAGCCATCTTTGTCCGCGTCGGCCCCTGCATCGGTGCCGTAGGACGATTCCCATTCCGTCAGGTCGAGTTGGTCGATGGAGCCGTCAGCGTTGAAGTCGCCGATAGTCGAAAGGTCACTGACAATAATGAGAGCAGTTGTCACCAATTGCCCGCCACTAGTCGTGAAGTCAACGTACACTTCGTTGTTGCCATCGTTGAGAAACTCGAGAGGGACATCTACCTCGCTGCTGAAGAGCCATGTGTCTAAGTCGTTAAACCCATCCGAACTCGTGGGGGAGACGGTTACCGGGTTGCCGTTGATGTAGATCTGGTAAGTCTGGTTCCAAATGTTGCTCCGCTCCGCAATGCCGACTCGCACACTGGCGGAGACGGCAGCCGTCGTGTCGGCATCGACTTTGATCACCTTCGAGGTTGCGTTTGCCAAGGTAATCGGAGCCTGAACATCGTCGCCGTAGAAGGTGCTCTCAACGACGGAAGTTGTAAAGTCGACTGACTCGTTCAGCGTAAGCGTTAGCTTGGCACCTTCTTCCCCAGTCAGGCTTAGGTTTTGCCAGGATCCTAGAACATTCACGTTGTTCTGATAGATGCCCTCGGTTCCATTCCAAAATACTCGATCAAGCGTTGCGTTGGTTACCGAGGCGTCCCCGACAAGTGCCTGAAGATTGATTAACTCTGTGCTGTTCGTGAGATTGTTGAGAATTACATGCAGTTGGTTGCCATTGCGGAAGGCGACCGATTGCACGTTTTGATTATCAGAATCGATTCCCACGTACTCGCCTTCCACATCATTGAGCATCCGATAGAGGCCAGCGGTGATGGTTTCCTTCCACGTACCGTTGGACTGACGATCCCAAAACGCGTAGTGGGCGCCGTTCTCTTCGGTGGGAGTATTGCCAGTGAACCATTGCGGAGCGACAAATGGAGTTGCGTTAATGATCCGATCAGGACGATCCATGAAGGAGAGCATTTTCTTTTTGGTGTCGCGCATGAAGTCCCACTGGCGACGGGTACGCGTATAGCCTGCGAAATTCTGGCTGCCGTCCTCGGTGTAAATCGTTGCTCCATACTCAGTGACCGCAAACTGTTTGGGATCGCCGAACTTGATGTCGCTATAGTTCTCGAAGAGATCCATGATTCCTTCCAAATGCCCGACCGACTCGCGCACTTGGGTTTCGATATTGCCATTAGTGCGAACACGGTGAACGTCGTAGGGATGGAACGTCCAGAAGTCGAACTCGACGGGGTTGCCGGACGAGTCTTGCCAGGTGGTCATGTCGTCCATCATTTGCTTCGCCAGGTCCCAGCGGTGAGGATTCCAGCTTGGAAACGGTGCTTCGCCGACCGAAGCTCCTCCGATGTTCGCCTGTGGGTGTTCCTCTTTCACGGCGATGGTGACGTTCTTATGGAACTCGATGACCTCGTTCCAAGTCGGGCCGCTGTAAAGCTCCAATTGCGGCTCGTTCATGATCTCCAGATAGTGACGGCTTCCGTCGAAAGGCAAATACCCTTGTCCCGGCCCTGTGCCGTAGACAACTTCTTCCAGGTAGACGTTAAGTAGCTGAGCATAAGCTGCCCCATCGCCTTTGATGGGCAGGGTGGTGCCGTCCTTGATCCAAGCGGGCCATGCGCCATTCGCACGGCCTGACTGAACGAAGATCGGATTGGGGTGGTTACGGAGCGAAGCCCAACGAGGATCGTTTAGCACGTAGTTTTTGTAGCTGCCTTGTAAGTTTGCGACGAGATCGCTCTCGCGGAAAAAGCCTGGGTTCGTCGGATCCTCGCCGTCATTTCCAGCGACGAAAAAATCGAGTTCGAATGTTTCGCGACCGGTAAATGTGTTCAATCCACTGGTGCTAATCAGTTGATCGGCCAAGCTTCCCAGACCGTTGGTGAAGGTTCCCCAATGGTTGAAATACTTGGCACGGTCGAGCGTGCTCACGCCCCCAATGGATCGCTGCGTCGTCGCGTCGATGACTAGGTTGGTCTGTGCGAACGTGCTGCGATGCTGCGATATCAGGATGGCGGTGAACAGGGCAGCCAAGCACTTGATGGAGGGATTGCGCATCGAAAACACGTGCAATAGAGGTTGATTGCCTGAGGTTGGCCGGGGAGTTGTTCCAGAGAGTTTGGGGCGACTGTCCGACAAGGCCGCATTGCGGATTGTCGACAATAAGTGCCTGCTCTTATCTTATCAGCTGTACTAGTCGCGGCAAGAGATTGTCAAAGGATGTGTGAATCGGCCAATCTAGGGCTTATTCCTGATCATTCTTCGCCTCAAGTAACGCCTGCCACTTAGCTGCTTCTCTCGGCTTTCCCCAGGCTTCGTAGAGTTTCACAAGCCGATTGATGGCCCTTGGGATTACGTCTGCCTCGCTGTCAGGAATCCCTTCTTTACTGGCAACAAGTCCTTCGTAGCTTCCGAGAAGCTGTGTTTCAGCAGAGTCATACTCTTCCTGCCCAAGCAACGTTTCACCCAGAAGGCTTTTCGCTTGATGAGTTCTCCAGTCCTTTGGACTATTCTTTCCGAGCAGTTCTAGGCAGCGACGCAAAGACTGTTCGGCCTCCTTGAACTTTCCGTGCTGCAAGCGGCAGAAGCCAAGTAACCGATGGACATCGCTTGACTGCCAAGCAAGCTCGGGGAGCAGTTGTGCGTCCTCGTGGTCGGGAAGTTGCTTAATCCTAATGTCGTGCAGGACTTTCTCGAGTTGTCTCTCTGCCGAGTCGTACTTTCCTAGTTCTAAATAAGCGAAAGCTAACTGCCGTTGAAAGCTATTTCGCCCTTTGTCAAATATGACTCCCCGATTCATACCAAGTTTCAACAAAGGCGTCTCAGCGGCTCGGACGGCGAGCGCGTATTCTTCGCGTTCGCGGCGGAGGGTGAAGTAGCGGTACATTGATTGAGCCAACGCAAGCGTGACGATATCTTGCATTTCGTTGGGGGCCACTCCCTTTTCGAGATCCACTTCGGGGACGAGAGTCGATGGGTAGGGGCTACGGAAAAGAGTGAACGTTAGCAACGAACGCTCAAAGGAAACGTCCCACTTTTGAATCGCCTCCCAGGAATTGAAGAGCAGCTTTTCCGCGGAGCCTGGCTTGCCGAGATCGAGATACACATTCGCCAGATAAATCTGCGAAGAGAGTGTCTGATAGTGCGTCGGACCATGCACTTCGTTTTGTCCTGCAGCGGCTTCTTGAAGTAGTTTTTCCGCCTTAGCAGTTTCGCCAACCATCCTTTGCAAGATCCCCAACTTGGCTGCCGTCGCTAACGTGTCTGGGTGGCGATCTCCCAGATGCTCGCGATGCGAGGCCAAGGCTTTTTCCAACTCAGGAATCGCCTTGGGGAGATTATTCAGTGAGGCATAAGCGCTTCCAATGATCTTGTGCGCCTGCGATTCCACTTCCGGGTCATTGCCGAAACGGATCTCGATTCTCTTTGCCGCGTGGTCGAGCGCTTCGACCAGCGTCATGTTGGAGAGTCGCTTGACCGTTGGGTCTTCGTGAAACGCCTGACTGACAATCGCCGGGGAGAGCAGAAATAGATCGTCCGCGTATTCATAGGCAAAGTCTTTCCTTTCCGCTTCGAGTGCATCCTCAGGTAAGTCCAGTTCAAACTCTCCGGCAAAAATGTCGTCTTCGGGATCATCCGGCTGAGGATTCCTCTTCCACTCTTGGAGTGCCTCGTGCGCGCTCAGTTGTAGAAAAAGGTCTTTGCTGAGAAAGTCTAAAGTTGAATTGGCGATGCGTGTCTTTCTCTCGGCCTCGCGCTCCGCCTCGATTGCGCGGTCCCGCTCCTGCACGGCTTGTTCACGCGACTCTTCGAGTTCGATATTCTTTTTCCCAAGTGTACGATTGCTGCTCGCAACAACGCTGGCGATTAGAGCGGCGCTCACAATGCCGGCGACCAACGTCGCCGCTAGCGAGCCGACGATTCGTGGATGTTTTCGAATCCAGCGTTGAGTGCGGCGGACAAGCGGCTCAGGGTAAGCCTCGACCGGCTCGTCGGCGAGAAAGCGTTCGACATCATTTGCTAAACGACGGACCGATCCATATCGGTCTGCTGCTTCGATCGCCATCGCGCGTTCGCAGATGGCGCTGAGAGCCGGGTCGACCCAAGGATTCCACTCGCGGACCGTTTGGCGTTTGCCAAACTGTAGCTTTTCAAAGATCTCCTCAAGCGTTTCGCCCTCGACCGGCTTGCGATTGGTCAGCAACGTATAGAGAGTGGCACCCAAACTATAAACATCAGCCGCTGGGCCCAGCTTGTCGTGTTCCCCGCGTGCTTGCTCGGGGCTCATGTAGTGAGGCGTGCCAATGGCAAAGCTTTGCTGAGTTTCTTCAATGACACTACCAGAGCGCGGAGTGAGTGGTGATTCCTGAGGTGGCAAGCTTTCAGTCGTTTTATTCGAAGACTTTGCTTGTGATATGGGCTTGGCGAGACCCCAATCGACCACGAGTGTTTCTCCGTACTCGCCAAGCATCACGTTGCCCGGCTTCAGGTCGCGATGCAACACGCCGCGTTGGTGGGCGTAATAGACCGCGTTGCACACGTCGAGGAACCGCCCCAGCAAACGCCGCAGTCCAACGGTATCTTGCGAGCGGTCTTCGTTCTCGTGAAACTCGCGGATCGCAGTGGCTAGGTTATCTCCCTTGATGAACCGCATCGCATAATACGGTCGACCATCCGCAGCAGAACCGAGGCCGTAGATTGGGACAATCCCCGGATGCTCTAGTCCGCCAGTGATCTCCGCTTCCAGCACAAACCGTGCACGGCTGGCCTGATCGTCGGCGTACCGCGGTTTGATCTCCTTGAGCGCGACCTCGCGATCAAGTTCCGTATCCAGTGCCACCGAGACCTTCCCAAGCCCACCCTCGTCATGAGGACGAAGAACCCGAAATCGAGCCGTACCTTCGTGCGTCCTCCTGGGTTGTTCAAGCGTCGTGTCAGCCGGCGCATATCCGATTGTGCTGTAAATGTCTGCATCGTTGCGTTCGCGCAATTCGTCAAGCAACGAGTTGGTGTCCGGCCCCACGGTGCAGTACAACGACTCCGCCCCGCCCTGCTTGGCGAGCAACTGCTCCATCAACTCGCGCAGGAGTTGTGCTTCCCCTTCGGCCAGCACATTTTCACGCAACAGAAGCTGATCTAGGCTTTGCTGTTTATCCTGCAGCCACTGATCAACCGCTGACAACAATTGCTGACGCGAGACGAAGCCATTCTGATAAGCGAGGATGCCGAAGAGGAGATGGTTGTCGGGTTGCATGTTCCTACTCGTTAGGTAGGGAGAATCCGAAAAGAATTTGATTGGCCGTATGGTAGGAGGGCAGCAGAAAAGTATGAACTGCCACAGGACCCCTGCCAAGCAATGAGGTTTGAAAGTGACTGCCAGCCTGGTTTAGCTGCCGATGCAGATGGCGATGCGAGATCCTGCAAACCTTGTCACGAAGGGAATCATCGCCTGAATTGAAGCTTGCTCAGTCTTTATAAGTAGAATCTATAGGCCAAGAAACAGATTTGTACGACTGAAATGTGCACCGAGAGCACTTCTTGCGAGTCGGGCAAAGAGTGCTCCCTCTAGGACTCGAACCTAGAACCTACTGATTAAGAGTCAGTTGCTCTGCCAATTGAGCTAAGGGAGCGGAAGCCTTCGCAAGAGCAACCATTGTAGCGGCTCAGTAGGCACTTGTTCTAGCCCCTGGCCACTTGGCTATTTGATGCGCGACATTTGGCGGAAGAAGTCGGCCTTGAGGGTCTCGAAGTCGTTGCCGAAGGCGGCTTGGAAGTCCGTAAGTCGCCCCTCGGGCTCGTCCCAGATGAGTTGCGGTTTGGCGGCGAGCGTCTCCAGGTAAGCGACATACTCTTTGGGGCGGTTACGGATGAGGTAGTAGTTCCAAGCCCAAGCGGCGGCGTAGGCCGACTGTGCCGTTTGGGGATCGGCTAAGAGCTTGTCCTCGGTCAGCAGCTTTTCCAGCGTGATAGTTTTTCCTTGGCGGTAATCCATGCGGAATTGATTCCAGCGTGGACGATTTACTTTCCCCAGTCCACCCCAGCCGCGGGAGTTGCTGAGGTCAGGTGTTTCAAAGTACAGCGCGAGGCCCTCGCTGAGCCAACGGGGGTTGTCGGCTAGACGAGTTTGCAAGCCGCAGTTGTAGGCGATTTGGTGAGTAGCTTCGTGAATGATTGTCGCTACCAAAGGAGCTGCCGCCGGCGTGGAAAGCGTGGCGGTGATATCGTGAATCGAGCCGCGATTACTCTGACGACGAGAGTTAGCTTGCTCGCCGGTCAGATCGTACATGATGACCCGGTTGCTGGTGATGCTGTAGTAGCCGATCACTGAATTCACCGCTGCTCCGAGTTCCTTGCGTGCATAGCGGGCGTAGGAGGATCGATCGCTAAATACAAGGACGACCATCGGTTGCTTCGGTTGCTTGACCTCGGCGTCGTGTCTCCGCCAGTATCCGAGGAATCCTTTGTTGAGCCGTTCCAGTAGCGAGCTGCACCATTTGGCGTAGGTGCGCGTCGTGTTGTACGCGATGACGTAGTTCTTGGACTTATGAATCTGGAAGTCGTCGGGAAGTTCGTCTAGCAGTGACGCAGCCAGTTGATCGCCCTCGAGACGCGCGTACTTGGTGTCGTCGCTCGAGCGGTTGGCAATCTGATCGGGTTCGAGGAGATGAAGCTCTTGATTAGGAGTTTCGAAAAGCAGGCCACCATCGGCCGCTTCGACGAGAACTTTCCCCGAGAGGGTAGAGCCTTTCTCCAATATGACGCGGTCGAGTCCCACCGCCGTCGCAGGCCAGGCTAAGAATAGCACCACCGTCCAAGCAGCGAGCTTGGGGCGTTGTGCGACGAACGTGGTTAGATCGGTAGTGGGCACTCGTGAAGGTCTTCCTGTGGATACTTCATTATAGCTGACTCGCGGAGCAGGCCCGGTTGCCATAAACTGATAGGCATGCCTGAAACGATCTTAGACCGAATTGTCGCGGAAAAACGCCGGGAAATCGACCGGCAGTTTGCTGACACCACGTTATCGGAACTGGAAAAGCAAGCTGCCAATGGACCGCCCATACGCGATTTTTTTGCGGCCTTGGCGGAGCCCGAGGGGGTCTCGCTGATTGCTGAGGTGAAGAAGGCGAGCCCTTCAGCGGGGATTATCCGAGAGGATTTCGACCCCGTGACGATCGCCACCGCCTATGCCGAGAGTGGAGCGGCTTGTATTAGCGTGCTAACCGACGAGCCCTTCTTCAGGGGCAAACTGGATTACCTCTCCGCGGTTCGCGATGCCGTGGACATTCCCGTCTTGCGGAAAGATTTTCTCATCGACACTCGTCAGCTTTTGCAGGCGAGAATTGCGGGTGCCGACGCGGTGCTATTGATTGCGGAGTGTCTCGACGACTGCAACCTGCGCAAGCTGCACAATGAGGCGATCGATTTGGGGATGACACCGTTGGTTGAGTACTACGAGCCAGAGAACCGGCAACGGGTTCTCGACGCCGGGGCGACATTGATCGGAGTGAACAATAGAAACCTTCATACCTTTGAAGTGGATATCGATCACACGCTTCGTCAAAAAGAGTTGCTGCCCGAAGAGTGTGTTCTAGTTGCGGAGAGTGGAATTCACACGCATCAGCAAGTGCAGCAACTTCATGCAGCTGGGGTGGACGCGATGCTGGTAGGAGAGTCGCTGATGCGACAGCCGGACATCTCTGCCGCTGTGGTCAAGCTACTAAGGAGGTGAAAAGAGGGTAAACAGGCTCTCGTTTGTCCGTGCTCAAAAAGAAAAAACGCGGGCTAGCGAAAGTCGCCAACCCGCGTTTTGCGTGCCTCTTATCTGACTCTTGATTAGCCTTCTTTGCGACGACGAGCGACCGCAATGCCAATCATTCCCAAGCCTGCAAGCGCGAGGCTTGTTGGCTCTGGAATTACAGATTCGCCAGAGATTGTCAGAACGCCTGTTTCTCCAAAGGCTGCCATCGTTCCAAACATGGCATCCGTAGAGGTGTAAGCGATACTTACTGGTCCACCGTACTGCTCTCCGTTTGGCAATGTTTGGTCAATCACATTCCCTGTTCCAGTGAGAACCAGAATCCCCGGAACTCCCTGTGGGGTCGGTGATCGAAACGCGGAGAGTTCGGTAATTTGCACTCTCAAATTCGCTCCGCCAACGAAGAAATGGATTTCGTTGGTCCCGGTAATCGGAGGTAGGACCGTTGTCACCACACCCGCAGCGGGCACGGAAACGCCGTCTTCAACCAGCCAATCAACTTCGGCATTGTCTGAAGTCATCCACTCCATGATCTGCGTGTCGTCCTTAGAAAACGTTGCCGTTGAAACATCATCTGCAATGGCTGGATTACCTGGCCCCGCAGCAGTGAACATCGGTTGAGCCGTGTCAAAAATTCGCATGCCAGTGCCATCGATCTGAACATCCACACCTGTGGCGTTCAGGGTCAGCACGGCTGCCTGTGAGTAGGAAGGCAAGGCGAAGACCATCGCAGCGGCTGCACAGACGGCGATGCCGCGAAGAGATCGAATGCTGCCTTTCGCTCTCACAAGATTTTTTTCATTCATTGTACTTGTCCTTATAAATGCATAACTAAAGAAGTCAGGGAAAAATCCGTTGGGTCGTGCTCAGGTAGCGATCTGATCAGACTCGAATCGCTTCCGTTACACGTTTATGATCTCGGAGTAAGTGGAGGAGGCAGTAGTTGCCATCCGACCGGTTCCGGTTAAGTCGCGAATTGTGTGCTCTAGGTGCGACGTAATGAGTTGAAGTGTTGGGGCGAGATCGAATCTCCTTTCTAGCGAGCCACGTCTGGCCCAGGTG
Source organism: Lacipirellulaceae bacterium (assembly GCA_040218535.1). Classification (NCBI taxonomy): domain Bacteria; kingdom Pseudomonadati; phylum Planctomycetota; class Planctomycetia; order Pirellulales; family Lacipirellulaceae; species Lacipirellulaceae bacterium. The sequence continues at coordinate 943,007 of JAVJRG010000005.1, forward strand.
GTCGCTACCGACTGTGTTTCTTATTGCAACGCTGATGCAGGCCGGCCGAGGCTGCGTTTTTGCGACGACTTGACCGTGTCAACTTTGCGTGAGTGCGTTTTTGAGCGGAACGTCGTAGCTGCCTCGACTTTTGGCGACCGAAATCAACCTCGACGTCTTCATCAAATTTTTTATTCATTGGGTTATCTCCACAGGGCTAGGCCTTGGGAGTTTGCTATTAAATTTCAACTACTTGTTTGGGCGTGCTCTTCTGATACATGCAGAGAACGTGAATAGTCTGCACATGCCTCTTTTCTGCAGAGTGCTTCTCTCGCTTGTTGGAGAACGAACTCCATTCCCTCTTGCGAAGTCGCTTCCGGTAAGAACGACCAAGCTCCCAAAGAACGAGCCCAGAGCTCGTCTTCAGAGGTTGAGGCCTTACCACAAATAACCAATAAACTGTCCTGTGATCGGACAGCGGACTGTGCTGCTCGACGCAGTTCCTGTGACACCTTGTCCTCTTCAGGGACGTCGATGATGATCAGCGGAACCCGACGGCGAAAAACGCAACGTAGAAACTCACCGGTGTCACAGCAGATAATTGCGTCCCAGGCTTGAGCTTCAGCAGAAGCTCTCAGGAACCGTTGCCGCTCGCCCGAACTGGCAAAAATCAGACATTGGTGGGTCTTCTGTAGCTGCAGCCGACCTTGCCTAGGCGGGCAAAGTTCAGCCGTGCGCGGTGCAGATAGCTCTGGACTGTCAACAATGTTCATCGAGTAGGTGTAGCTCCGAGCAATCTGCTCAGTTCGACAAGAGCATTGAGGGCGCTTGTCGTTAGGGTTAACGGTGCACTTGTAATCTGCCCTCTAACCGTGTCCTCGTGAGGTGGATCGCCCGATACGTATACGAGCCTCCCACTTCGGTCATTCCATGCAAAAACTGACAAACACTGGTCAAAAAGTTGAGCAGCGTTATCAGTTGGCAGGGAAAAACTACCAGGACAATTTCTTTTTGCGACGGCGGTGTATCCCATTGACCGAAGTCGGAGACTTACCACGACGACGACCATGAGTAGGTCGTTTCGATTTCGATCCCTGTGCTGACTTGCGTCGTTCGAAGCGATCGCCGCTGTAGTCGATGTTGTCCATGTCGTATTGGTGCATGTGGCTCATTCTTCTCTCCTTGCATTAGCTGAAGGTTGCAACGTTAAAGTCGCTCTCACGACTGAACGGTGCGAACTGTGTTTAGCGATTCGTTCCGATGCAGAACTGCACCACTGGATAGTGAGACCGAATCACACACACTGCAGTTGCGTGCAGAGTGCGTGTATTTACAAAGCGATTCCCATGCCAATCGTTGCGAAAAGCAACAATCTTTGTTTCTTGCACGTATAGAAGCACCAATACGAAGTCGGGATGCTGTTAAGCGAGAGAGGTCTTGTCACCAGAATGGTGAAACGATTTGGCGCACATCTTATTGAACCCTACTGAGGAAGCAGCATTAGGTTCATTCACAACAATAGTGAAGACTCACAACTATTGTGAAAGCCGAAGTCGTTCGTGATAGCATGTAGTGAGCAAGACAAGCCGTGAGATGCGCTTCCAAAGAGAAGGAAGATAAAGGCGTATAGAATTGTTGCGCATACAGAGCCGAGACGTTCCAGAAAGACACTGGAACTTGACTCGTAGAGTGTCCCGGTAGCACTTCTCGTGCAAACCGGAAAGCACAGTGAATACTACGTGCGACTCGCAGTCAGTTTTCTTCGTGCATCTGGCTCAGAAGACGAGTCATTGTATTGGGGTGAACCCCCAGCAACTTTGCTGCTCTCCCTTTGTGACCCTGGGTCGTACGGAGAGCCTGCTCAACGGCTGCCTCACGCAATTTTGCCAGGTCAATGAACGGGAGATCGACTTGACTATCACCCTGTGGCTTGCGACCAGGCAACACGGGCTCGCATTCGAGGACGTAGCTCTGTTCGATCACAAAGCCAAGCTGCCGCACGTTTCCGGGCCATTGGTACTCGCAGAAGTCACGCAGCTTGTCGGCTGAAGGCTTCCACAGCGGACGTTCATACTGGGCGGCGAACTTCTCGGAGAAATACTCGACAAAGCGTGGGATATCGGCTTGCCGCTCTCGCAGTGGCGGCATCTTTAGTTCGACAAGATTCAAGCGATAGTAGAGGTCTTCGCGAAAATTGCCGGCCGCTACTTCTTCTTCGAGGTTGCGATTCGTCGCGGCAACTACCTGCACATCGATGCTCACGGGCGTGGCTGAGCCGACAGGTGTGACTTCGCCCTCTTGCAAGACACGAAGCAGTTTCGCCTGCAATTCCAAGGGCATATCACCGACTTCATCGAGGAAGACGATTCCCTGCTGAGCGGTGCGGAAGACACCCAGGCTGGCACCGGTAGCGCCAGTAAACGCACCACGTTCGTGGCCGAATAGTTGGCTTTCAGCCAACGAAGGGGTCAATGCGGCGCAATTGACTGGTACGAAAGGCTTTGACCGTCGGGGGCCAAGGCGGTGGAGCATTCTCGCCCATACTTCTTTGCCGGTGCCCGTTTCGCCGGTAATTAGAACCGTGCATTCGACCTGGGCGGCACGCTGTGCGTGTGTGGCGATGCGTCCTACGTTCGCATCATCGCCGATTAATAGGCTTTCAGAGTCTGTCGGCGGGAGTTCCGCGAAAGATTGAAGACTCGGAGGTGCAAAAGTTGTCATTTCTCAGTTCCCACACAGGCTGAAGTCAGCCTGCTCCCTCTTGTTTGCCTGCGGCAATCGCGATGCTAATGCTCCAAATGGAGCAAACCTTTCGAGAAAGCTGCAGAGAAGTTCAAATCACTAGCGTTCCAGCCTGTTTTTACTTGAAATGAAACGGTTAATTGATGTGTGCTGCGAGCGATTCTTGCTAGCAGCGGGCCAAACCTGTTCCGGCTTTAATCATAATCGCTCTGCGTAAAATGCTCAAACCTTTGCCAACAAAACGATTAGGAATTTAGAGAGTCGGTAGGGGTTAGCGCAATTGCACTGACTCCCAGAGGATCTGAAAACGACATAAGTCACTGAAATGGATAGGCTTACGTTGATTTCAGTCACAAGAGGCTCCAACGCCCATACAGGCTGAGTAGCATGCCCAGAGAGGCTACTTTGGGGCGTTCTGTTCTGTTTCTGGCGGGGCCCACGGTTCGAGTTCAACTTTCGGAAGCCCACCCTCGCCTGAGGCATAGACCATGACATGTTGCCATGGCAACTTGTCGTACTGAGAGACAAGCAAAAATCCTTGAGCGGTCAGTTCACGATGGACTTGCCGCTTGCTCATCTTGTGAAGCGGGCGAATGGGAACGCCTGGGTCCTCTTCGCGAAATTCAACCAGCACGAGCCTGCCATCAGGTTTCAGCGATTTCTTGACCTCTTTCATAACTGGTGGCGGATCAGACAACTCGTGATAGACGTCCACCATCAGGACGAGGTCGACTTTTCCTTCTGGCAGTCCCGACTCCTCGTCCGTTGCTAGAATCGGCTCGACGTTGTTGAACCCGCGCGTTTCGACCCTTCGATTTAGCTTCTCAAGCATCTCCGGCTGAATATCGACCGCGAGCACTTTTCCTCGTGGTCCCACACGTTTGGCCATCTGAATTGCGTGGTATCCGTTCCCGCAACCAAAGTCGCAAACAGTTTGACCGCGCTGAATGTCTAGAAACTTGTAGAGCTCTCCCGGGCGCTCTTCCTCTTCACGGCTTTTACGGAATAGCCAGCCAGCGTGGAGATGACTCATTGTTGGGGCGATAGTGCGCCCCAAGTAGGTTTTAGGAGCTTCCGCAAAGCGATTCTGGGCGAGAGAATCGCTGATGAAAAAACTGCCGATTGCAATGAGCACTATCGGCAATACAGTTTGCTTCTGAGGAAACATCTCAAGCTCCATAGAAAGGCGGAACTTGATTGTAGCGAAAACTTGCACCTAAGCAGCCGCTTTGGCAGAGTTGTCACTGATTGCTACGACACTGATGTCGAGTCGTTTGGCGGTGCGATAAAACTCCTGAGCTTCGAGAAGTATCGTTTGCTCGCTTTCTACAACCAACAGGTTTCCGCCTGCCTTGGCGATCGACTCCAGTGTCTGAGTCCCCACGGTTGGGACGTCGAAACGCATGTCCTGCCCAGGCTTTGCGACTTTTACGACTGTAAACCCTGAGTGCCCACACAAATCCCCCGCACGTTGGATACAGAGATCTGTGCCCTCGATTGCTTCGACTGCCAGAACGGCCTGGTTTTTCACGCACACGGTTTGACCCACATCCAGGCCACCCATTGATTTGGCTAGGTTCCAACCGAAATCCAAGTCGCGACGTTGACGAACAGATGGTGCCTTGCCAGCGACGAGGCCGTTTTTCACCAACAGCTCAGGTGCAAAACGCGTTGGTGCTTCGAAGCGAATGCCAGCCCCCGCGAAAGCTTCGATCAGGGTCAGCATAACGGTGTCGTCCTTACGATCTTTCGTTCCTGAGAGAAGTTGGCCTGAGAAAGCGGTCAGGCACTTGAAGTCGGGACGGTGTCGCCACCACCAGCCGGGCCTGAAGAACTGAGCTTTGTGAATCTTGCCTGCCATCACGGCTTCCTTGACGCCATGCTTGCGCAAGAATCGAATCGACTTGCCGACACTGCCGATGCCAATCCAAAGGAACTCATCGCACAACGCCTCGAGCTTTGGGTCGGCATGATCGATGACACCCAGTCCAACGAGAGGGCGGCCTTCATCCTTGGCAGCTTCAGCGACTCGAAGCGGCAGCTTTCCCCATCCAGCAAGGACTCCCAGAGGAGCTAGATCACTCTCGATTGGGCTTTCGGCTGAGAGCTTCATGGCAAGGTACATTCCCGTGCGAAGGCTGTTTGGTTGACCGACTAAGCGGCTTTTTCGTTAGGTTCTGAGCTGGATTTGGACATTTGGCTTTCTACCAGAGCTTGGAGTTGCTTTTGAGCCGCACGGAATTGACGACGCATCTCAGGGAGCTTAGCAATGGCGGCCATCTGTACTTTTTGTTGACGAACAGGAGTTGCTGGAGCACCAAGCATGATTTCGCCTGCGGGAACGTCGTTGGGAATACCACTCTTGGAGCCAAGAATTGCTCGCTCTCCAATATGGACATGATCGCGAACGCCCACTTGTCCTGCCATGACGACGTAGTCGCCTGTGGTTGTACTACCGGCGATTCCGACTTGAGAGCAGATAAGATTGTGCCGTCCGATCTGGCAGTTGTGAGCAATCATCACTAGATTGTCGATCTTCGTTCCCTCGCCAATAATTGTTGGCCCGAAGGTCCCACGGTCGATCGTCGTGGCAGCGCCGACTTCCACGTCATCGTGGATTTCCACGTACCCCAACTGTTGCGACAATAGATGCTGTCCATCAGTTTCTTCGTAGCCGAATCCGTACGCGCCGATGACAGCCCCAGCGTGGATTAAGCAGCGTTCGCCAATCGAAGTCTCTTCGTAGAGTACAACATTTGGGAATAAAGTGCTGTCTTTCCCGATGCGACATCCGGCGAGAATTCGGACACCGGCATGAACGACAACGTTGTCACCGAGAACGACCTCGTCTCCGATAATGGCCCCTGCGTGGACCTCGACGTTCTCGCCAAGCCGAACGTTTTCGCCAATGATGGCCTGCGAGCTAATGCCGCTGTTCGATGTCTCACGACGAGGCCGAAACTGCAACACGGCCTTTGTCACGGCTTCATTGACATCGTCGACAACGATTGAAGATTTTCCTGAGCAGTCCAGCTCTGCGGTGACGATCGCTGCTGGAGCTTCTGAGGCAGCCAACGCTTTTTGGTGGCTTTCGTCTGTGGCAAACGTGACTTCCGTCGGGCCGGCCAGAGCGAGGCGTCGCACATTTGTAATCCGGAGAGAGCCCTCTCCGTTGAGCCTTCCACCGACGATTTCCGCCAACTCGGCTAGCGTCATCTCCATGCGTGTCTCCCCTTCATCCTCTGTTTTACTGAGCCGCAAACAGTGCAAGGCTGCTAGCAAGCAACTGGATTTGATCTGTACCGCGGATCAGCGATCTGATCTCGCGCGGCTGCGGATAGTACCGAAGAGGACGACTGGCGCTAAGGTCAGTCACTCGCTGGCATTGCCAGCGGCTGAGGTCTCTCGAACTGTGCGAATCGCTTCTTCGAAGGTTTCCTGTAAACGCAGGAAACTTTGAAGATCGCCACCACGGTCGGGGTGAAGCGTTTTCACCTTCTCACGGTAGGCCTCCATGACTTCTTCTTCGCTGCAGCCAGGGGAGAGTCCCAAAGTTGTTAGGCAGTTCGGGCGGTCGCGCAATGCCCAGTAGGGAACTCTGGGGACGTGACGTGTGACGACAACGAGTGCTCGGCGCAGGGACCGCAGATAGCGGCGGAAATCGAGAACCATAAACACATAGCCCAGGATGGGGGTCCCAAAGGCGATCCCAAAGAACAGGGCCATCACCGTGCTATCAAACGTGTTCGGCCAAGACTCCTGCGCTGTGGCTGCTAGCAAGTAAGTAGGCATGAATGAGCTTCGTTACGTAGCGGACCTCGAATGAGCTGAAGCAGAACTTGCTCTGCCAGTTGTTCTCTGCCCCTTGCCATAGCGTGCTGCGAGCCTGTCCGCCGATTCACCGCGACGATCTTTCCACGCGAGTGACCAATTTAACAAGGTCTGACGCACAATGCCTTGTTCCTGCCAGCGACGAGCCGAGACAACGATTGGGCCCGGAAGAATCGTTGGGGAATGACCACTCTTTCGCAATGCACGCATCAGGCGCAAGTCTTCCATGAGTGGGATGTTCGGAAATCCGCCAATGGACTCGAAGAATTCGCGACGGAAGAACAAACCTTGATCGCCGTAGGGTATGCGGAGTTGCCTAGCCCGAAAGGTATTTCCTGCTTCAAGAAGTCGATAGAGCCCGCCGCGTGCGTCGATGCTTTGCCGGAACGCCCCATAGCAAGCCTGTTTGTCGGCAAGGTCAGTCTCCAATTGCTTTCGAGCTTGGGGGGCAAGCCAGGTATCGGCGTGAAGAAACAACAGAACATCGCCAGCGGCGAGTGCGGCACCGGCGTTTTGCTGCGGGCCGCGGCCCCGAGGGGCTTGGAAAACCTTGCTTGCCTTCCGCTTCGCGAGACTCTCGGTCTCATCCTCACTTCCCCCGTCAACAACGATCACTTCTGCCGGGGAGAGATTCCACGCATGATCGATTGCGACTTCGATCGTCGCCGCCTCGTCGAGCGTTGGGATGATGATTGAGAGATTCAAGAGGCTTCACTGGCCGAGGATTGAAGGGCAACGTCTTCGAAAATAAAGCGGCTTTTTTTATCTAACAGTTGCTTTGTCAGCCGGCCCTCATGGAGCCAGACCTTGTAGCGAAGCTCAAGTGATTCACCACGCTTGATGGTATGGGGTCCCTGTTTATGTTCGCCACTTGGAAAGTCTTTCTTTCCGAAAGGATTCGCTGTGATGAGTCCGTAGTTGCGGGCATGCCAGCGGCAAGGATGCCGAAAGTTCTTCGGATGGCTGAAGATCGTGATGCCGACCGTCTCGTCGTCGACGGGGCCGGTCGCGTCGAGCCACTTCGCGGGCTGTCCCCATGCGGCAACATTCTTCTGGCCCTCACTGTTAAGTAGATGGCCGTCGAGTTTTGCATCGACTTTCATCGTGCCCGCTACCCGCATGGCAAAAGTTCCCTCCTTAGTGTCGCCGAAGGTGAGGTCACCTTCGGTCGCCATGATTTCGATTCTGAAATCAATCCAACGAGAGCCATCCCGATCGCCACCAAAGATAAGTGTTCGTTGGTCTTCGCATACTTTCTCGAGCCCGGCAGTCCAAATGTTTTGAGTCACAAGGCGAAGGTCGTTGCCAATTTCGGAGAGATCGACAAAGTGGTGATGAACAATTTCGGTGCGATTTTTTCCTGTCGGTTCTAACCAAAAGTCGTGCCCGTTGACGTTGCCATGAGCGAACCAGAGCGAACGATGATGGGGGTGGTCGTCAGTTTCGTTGTCCAAAAGTGGTCCGAGAGGAAAAGATCGCGTCACGGGTTCGCCCGTGGGGCCAATGATCGGCCATACAACGGGCTGATGGCCAGACTTCTTGAGATAGGCCGCAAAGGGTTCTCCATCGATTTGGATGTTCACTCCTTGGTCGTTTTTCTCGCCGGTGACTTTGGGCTTCTCCTTCGTTTTGCCACGTACCACGACATCATCGAAATTGCCGTGGTCGTCGAACGTGCCGAGTCCTACGCGTCCCCAGGTGAACGTCTTATCGACGGTCGTCATCCGAGGCTTTTTCATATCGTCGAAAAAAACTTCGATCAGGCCTGATTCGGTTTCGTGCCGGACCTTCACTTGATGCCAAGCATCGGTCCACGGAGTGCTATTCGCATTCTCCTGGGTGATCGCTTTGCGAGCACTTCCATTGACGATCATGATTTGACAGGAATGAGGGTCGGCTTTCGCACCTAGATGGACATAGTAAAAGTGGGCCGGGTCTTGGCCACCCCAGAAAAAACAGAGGTCGCGATGAGGGCCAGCGTTGCGATTCGTATTTTGCACTTTGGCTGTGAGTTCGAACGTACCGTCAACAACTTGCTTTGACCATGCAATGCTGTGTGGACTGCGGTACGGCGGCTGGTAGGAACAGGGACCCGTGACACGTAAGACGTGATTGGTAACTCCGTCTCGCATGACGCCCTTCTTGATGTGCCAGACGGGCTGCTTATTGGGCTGGTCAGTAGTCGTCCAGCGTTTCAGCCCCTCCTCAAAACCTTCTTTGAACAGAACGGGAAGTTCCTCTGCAGAAGATCTCGCCTGAGTGGCGACGAGCGAAACAAGCAGTGCAAATAGCCATCGAACGGTAATTGGCATGGGTTTCCTCAAGGCGTGAAAACGATATGCCAGTGTAGCGAAATCGGGTGTTGTCGGCATGCCCCAGAAAACGGTCGTCCTTTACGCGGAAGATCACTGCCCCCTCGACCAGACGCCACCCCGTGGTCTATTTTGTAGGTTTAGTCGGCTGTTTTCTAACACACACATTCATATGCCCCGCGATTTCCTCAAACATACCAAAGACCACTACGACGTTGTCGTCATCGGAAGCGGCCTCGCTGGTCTAACGTCAGCGAATATCTTAGCCCGTCAGGGGCGCTCGGTCCTGCTCCTAGAGCAGCATTACAAGCTGGGGGGGATGGCCACTTGGTTCAAACGCCCTGGGGGGCACATCTTTGATATTTCCCTCCACGGCTTCCCCTACGGAATGGTGAAGAGCTGCCGTCGCTATTGGACCAAGGAGATCGCGGAGTCAATCGTCCAACTCGACGGAGTGCGTTTTGACAATCCTATGTTCTCGCTCTGGACGAGTTTCACACGGGAAGACTTTACCAGACAGTTGATTGAAAAATTCCAGGTCGAGCCCCAAGCCGTGAACGATTTCTTTGATACGGCCCGTGGGATGAATTTTTACGACGATCAAGAAATGACCACCGGAGAACTCTTTGAGAAGTTCTTCCCAGGGCGTAAGGATGTCATTCGCCTGCTGATGGAGCCGATTACTTACGCCAACGGCAGCACGCTCGAAGATCCGGCAATCAGCTATGGCATCGTGTTCAGCAACTTCATGTCTAAGGGGGTCTTCACCTTTCAAGGGGGTACCGACAAGCTCATCCATCAGATGGAAGAGGAATTGGAGGCCAACGGAGTCGACATCGGCATTCGATCAAACGTTCAGAAGATCAACGTCGAAGCAGAAAAAGTGACCTCCGTTGAGGTGAACGGCAAGACCATCCGCTGCGACGCCGTGGTCAGCAATGCAAACGTTAGACAGACAATTTTCGATCTTGTGGGAGAAGAGAAGTTCGACCAGGGATTTATTGACGATGCCAAAGCCGTTCGTCTGAACAATAGTAGTACGCAGGTTTACATGGCGCTTGAAGAGGATGATCGCCTCGACGTCAACGAGCTTGGTGATTTGCTCTTCAGCAGCGAGGCCCCCTACTTTCGGACTGAGGCTTTGCTTTCCCGCGACATCACCAGTCGCACTTATTCGTTTTACTATCCAAAGACACGCCCGCAGGGTCGGCCGCGTTGCTTGATTGTCAGTAGTACGAACGCTCACTTCGACGATTGGGCCCATCTGCCAGAGAGTGAGTATGAGGCGAGCAAGAAAGACCTCTGCGAGACCACGCTCGAAGCACTCAATAAGTACGTTCCTAATATCCGTGATCGAGTGGTCCACGTCGAAGCCAGCACGCCTCGCAGCTTCAAGCATTACACCAACCACCCCGCAGGGGCGAGCTTTGGGACGAAGTTCGAGGGCCTTGCGGTGAGTCGGGCTCTGCCGCAACAGATCGCAGGGCTCTACCATGCGGGTAGCGTTGGCATCATCATGAGTGGCTGGCTGGGCGCAATGAACTACGGTGTGATCGTCGCCAACGAAGTCGATAGCCAGTTGATGAATAACAGTTCCGCCTCGACGGCCGGTTTTGAAAAGTCAGTCGTCGAGGACGTCGCCAGCTAAGTCCTGCCAAAGTCTGACCAAGTTACCCCAGCGATTCGCATGTCCCTCGAAGCCATCAAAGCCGCGATTCCGCATCGCGAACCCTTTCTACTTATCGACGAAATCGTTGAGCAGTCCGACGACCGGATTGTTTGTCGCAAGACCTTCTCAGGCGATGAGTTTTGGTATGCGGGGCACTTTCCCGATTTTCCAATTACCCCCGGCGTCATCATGTGCGAGGCGGCCATGCAAGCAGGGGCCGTGTTGCTAGCGAAACATGCGGAGCCTGGCGGTGATACCGTTCCTGTGGCAACTAGAGCGGATAACGTCAAGTTCAAGAAGATGGTCATGCCCGGTGACACGGTCGCGTTTGAAGTAACGCTCAACGAACAACTTTCAGGCGCGTTTTTCTTAAGTGCCAAAGCCATGGTCGATGGCAAGGTTTGCACACGTTTCGACTTCGCCTGCACCCTTGCTGAAAGAACTGGGCATTAGGCAATGGCTTTGTTTCAGAGCCATCAATCGTAAGCTGTCGGGTTTCGAGGGATTTGATGCCAGAAGACTTCTTGCAACTCGAAGGACGACGCATCGCCGTGTTCGGCGTGGCGAATCGCAAGAGCGTCGCTTTTCATATCGCCAAACTGCTCGAAGCAGCAGGGGCTGAGGTCGTCTACGTCGTGCGTTCCGAAGAGCGACAGACGTCCGTAGCCAAGTTGACCGGCAGCTCACGCGTTCATGTTTGTGACGTGGAGCACCAAGAGCAGATTGATACGCTAGCCGATCTGTTGAAGGAGAAGTACGGACAACTGCACGGCGTCGTCCACTCAATAGCCTTCGCTGACTACGATGAGCGGGGCATGATCCCGTTTCACGAAACAAGCCGTGAGCAATTACTTCGAACTTTCGACATTTCCTGCTACTCTCTGATTGCACTCTCCAAGGCTCTGCAGGACCTACTCGCCAAGGATGCCTCAGTCGTAACGATTTCGATTTCCACAACTCGCATGGCGAGCGAGAACTACGGGTTTATGGCTCCAGTCAAAGCGGCACTCGATTCGAGCCTGGCGTTCTTGGCAAAGTCTTTCAGCAAGTTCTCAGAAGTCCGCTTCAATGCGGTAGCACCTGGATTGCTGAAGACCTCGGCATCTGCGGGGATTCCGGGTTATGTCGATTCTTACCTCTACGCGGAGCGGGCGACTCTCCGTGGGCGTGCCGTGAAGACCGAAGAGGCTGCCTCAGCCGCCGCATTTCTCTTAAGTCCCCGTTCTAGCGGGATAAACGCTCAGCGAATCGTGGTAGACGCTGGGATGGAGGTCAACTATTTCGACGAACGTCTCATCCGGCCTGCCGTCGAATCTTTGGGCGAGTAGGGCGAATCGGGGACGGCTCTTCTCTAGTGTACGCTAGCTATAAGTTCAATCTGGGTTACACTTTACTGTGGGAGCCGGGTTCCGCTATCGAGCGGTCAGTCGGCCCCATTGTAATGACGTGAATAGAGAACCTTATCAGGCATTTGGCAGCCGAACGCAGTAACCGCGTCGTGGCCCTCGATATTTTTGCTGGGACGACTGCGTTGGCTGCTGCCGCAAAACCTACGGCAAACCTAACAGCACCGTGGCCAGCGAATTTCTAGACCTTGTCCGTCGCAGCAAGCTTGTCGAAGCGGAAGCGCTCGAACAGTTCCTTGAGGGACTTGCCGTGAAACATGGCGGTAAGATTCCGAGTACGAAAGAAGAGCAATCGGCTGCGCTGGTCGAAGCGGAACTGCTGACGCAGTGGCAGGCGGACAAGCTTCTGCTGGGTAAGCACAAAGGCTTCATGCTCGGCAAGTATAAGCTGCTAAACTTGCTAGGGCGTGGAGGCATGAGCCAGGTCTATTTGGCTGAGCACATGCTGATGAAGCGCAAGGTAGCCATTAAAGTGCTGCCTAAAAACCGCGTCGCGGATTCTTCGTACCTAGATCGGTTTCGCATCGAAGCCAGGGCGGCAGCCAAGCTCGACGACCCGAACATTGTGCGTGCTTACGACATCGATCAAGACGGCGACACCCATTACCTGGTAATGGAGTACGTCAAAGGGCGTGACTTACACATCGTTGTGAAAGAGGATGGCCCACTTAAGTATGAATTGGCTGCGGACTATATCGCTCAAGTCGCACGGGGGCTCGACCATGCTCATGAAATGGGGCTCGTGCATCGCGACATCAAGCCAGCGAATTGTCTTCTGGATGAAAAGGGCACTGTGAAGCTGCTCGATATGGGGCTTGCGCGGCTCGTTGGTGACGAGGCATCGCTCACGCTTGAGAACAATGAGAATGTCCTGGGTACGGCTGATTATCTCGCTCCAGAGCAAGCGCTCAACAGTCACAAGGCGGACCATCGGGCCGATATTTATAGTCTGGGCTGCACGCTCTACTACCTGCTAACTGGCCATCCGCCATTTCCTGAGGGAACGATTTCTGAGCGTTTGCTCAAGCATCAGGTCGAAGAGGCACCGAGCATCGCCAACGACCGACCCGATGTGCCGCCCTCTCTGGTCGTCATCTGCAACCGCATGATGGCGAAGAGCGCTGACGAGCGTTACCAGACTGCTGGTGAAGTGAACGAAGCCCTCTCCGATTGGCTCGCTGACCGTGGCTATGATGTCGGGGATAGCGGAAAACGCACGGGAAGCAGCGATTCGGGCGGCGTTGGCAGCGATGTGTTTCGACGCTTTGCCGCCTCGATGGGCAAGACGAGCGGCGATTCGGGTGCGAAGCAAAAGACGAGCGACTCTGGGAGACCATCGGCTCCTCCCGAGCCAGAAGAGGATATCGGCCTAGCACCAATCGAAGATGAAACAGCCGAAGAAGCCGAAGACTCGAGCGACGATCTTTCCGACTCTTCTACTGAGGCTGCACCAGAGCCCGAACCCGTCGGGCCGCAAGTTTCGCTTTTTGAAGAAGAGATGCTCGCCAAGGAGCAGGAGCAAAAGCGTCCACTTCGAAATCTTAGTGACACCTTTGATCCACTTAATCCGCCAGGCTTCTCTGGCCCCAGCTACGGGACTCCCGGATGGGTTTACGCGATGGTTGGCGTGGGAGTTTTCGCGGTTCTAGCAGTCATTGTTGGGTTTGTCGTCTTTGGCTAGGTTTGCACTTGGTAACCCACATCCGTGGCGTTGCCCACTACGCGGCTCTGTTGCCAGCGAACGCCCAGCATCTGGCAGTTGATTCCTGAGCCAATCCCCAGCATAGCAATCGAATCTCCCCGCTGAAACTTCCCCGCTTCAGCACCAAGGGCCATCGTTACTGGGAGAGCAGCGGCTCCCGTGTTGCCAAGTGTCTCAAGGGTCGGGACATCGAGCGATTCGTCAAGCTCAAGCTCTTCGAAGAGTAACTTGCGATGGGCCACGCCAACTTGATGGCAGACGGTACGTCGAATATCTTCGCGTGACCATTTCAGTTCGGATAGAAAATGTTCGAACGTCTGGGCACCTGCCGCAACGCCTCGTCGCATGAGTTGTTCGCTATCGGTTTGCATGAAGGTTTCCAACCCCTCGCTTTGACACAACTCATGGTGATCGGTCGAAGCGGTTACCGCTCCTCCCAGCAGTTGATTCCCGGTTTGACTCAGGTCTCTGTGACAGAGCAGGGCCGCCACACTAGCGGAACCAATCGTCAGCGAGGCGACCAGTAGTTTGATATTCTTGCGGGTGACGGCTTCATCCTCGTTGATTCTTTTGACCGTGTTTTCGACCAGATTACGTCCGCATTCCGTGCCGACGACGAGCCCCGCTTTGATTTGGCCCAGCTCGATCATGTTGGCAAGCTGCACCATCCCCGTCAGGATGCCGAGACAGGCGTTCGAAACATCGTAAATCATGCATTGCTGCGGGAGCCCAACGGCATGATGAACGCCACAAGCGGTGGCAGGCTCAAGAAAATCGCGGCAGACGGAGCCGTGAATAAGGGCCCCAATCTGGTGAGGATCAATGCCGCTGGCAGCTATTGCGTTCTTCGCACTTCTGGCACTCACGGAACCCGGTGTCGTTCCCGGCGTGTAGAATCTTCGTTCGCGGATGCCGGTCATCAGTTCGAGCCGGCCTTCGGGAAGCTTGAGACGCTTGTAGCCCGCTGCAAGACGCTGTTCCAACTGTTCAGTCGTCACCACCTCTTCAGGGAGATAGTACCCGAGGGACTCAAGGCAGACGTTTTCAAACTTCATCTGGTGGGGAACCGTTGGAGACAGCGAATCGTAGAAAACCAACGATAGCCGTCAAAGCCGCGTTGGTAAATGAGCGGCTTGAGGTTAGGTTGTTCAATCGCATCTGTAGGGAAGGCCCTCCAGGTTTCATCCCGTAAAAGTAACTAGCTAGTCCCGATGAGTTCGAATCCATCCGCCTCACATCGCCGTGCCGACTTGATCGCCCTTGCTGTGGCGATGGTGTTACCCACGGCGATTACTTGGGCGTATTTTTTTCAGGCGGAGACCTTCTCCGCGGGCGTGCAGCAAAGCGTCTTTTCGACCGTGAAGACCTTACAATTCGTGTTTCCCGTCGGCTGGGTCTACCTCGTTCAGAAAAGGCGTCGGCGAGCTGCTTTGGAATCCAACGAGCCTCAGCAGTCCTCAGGGCTGCTACAAGGAATGGCCTTCGGAGTGGCTGTCGCGGTGGCTGGCGGAGCCCTTTATTGGTTTGTCTTAAAAGATGCTGCCTTCTTCGCTTCCGCGGGGGATGAGATACGCGCCAAGGTCAAAGGGTACGGGATCGACGCACCTTGGAAGTACGCAATTCTGGGAGCGTTCTACACGATTTGCCATTCCTTCCTTGAGGAATACTACTGGCGTTGGTTTGTGTTTCGACAGTTGAAAGCCTTCGTTTCGACGAACGCGGCAATTCTTATCTCAGCCCTGGGTTTTATGGCCCACCACGTTCTTGTCTTAGGGAAGTTCTTTGGGTTCGGGCATTGGTCGACGTGGGTTTTTTCTCTGGCCGTGGCCGCCGGTGGCATTGCGTGGGCCTGGCTTTACGAGCAGAGCGGCTCTCTCAAAGGACCTTGGCTGAGCCACGCAGTTGTTGACGCGGGGATATTTGCGATTGGTTACCACTTAGTCGCCGATTTAATCCAATAGTGATGGAAATCGGGAGACGGCTCAGCAAACTGGAATACCGGTTTTGCGGCCATATAGTGCTAGCGTAGAGAATTCCTGCCCAACATAGTCTTTTCGCTTGTAATAAATTACGCAAAGCGTATTCTCTGTGTGACTTGCATTTCTGACCTAAAGACCGCGTGACAACGGTCGCCAGCCAAAGGAGTTTGGTGCCAAGAATAGATAGGGAAGTCGATCAAATGCAGCGTTCTCTGCACTGTCACTAGTTTGACGTGCGAGCCCCAGGGAAATTCTTAGCCTTCAGATTATTGAATGGCTGGGTGGGGCTGAATTTCGAGACGCATAGGTCGTCACACATCTTGTAGGGACGCCGGCAGCACCCACGGATTGGAACTCATCATAATGACCGCAAAGATTTGCGGATTGGTTATGTGAGAGGCTGCACATTCCGCCGTTCGAGTCTTTCGAGCCTGATGTGTCGAGACCACGCCGCTTTATCAGCGGTATCGTTCATTGATGTCATTTTGCGCAAGAAACATGCGTAGAAGGATTAGCTTCTCTACCGATCTTGGTTGTCATCCGCCTGTTGGGAACTATGGCAGAGCGCCAATGATGGCGCGGGAAAGGATCGCAAGACCATGTCGAAGCCTTTGATTGGATTGAACGCAGATTATCGCCGCACGGACAACAGTTCCTCGGCTTTTACCTACATCGCAGCGGGCTACTACGACGAGATTCTTCGCTCGGGCGGCCTTCCCGTGGTTATTCCGCCTTACGAGGACGAGCAAGACATCGCTGATGTCTTGGATCGCCTCGACGGAATTATGCTGGTTGGCGGGGCCGATCTCGATCCTCGCCGTGATGGTTGGATGCTTCACCCGACAGTCAAGCTGCAAGATCCCCGCCGCGAATCGTTTGATCGCAAGCTCATGCGGTTGGTCGGCGAACGACGGCTCCCGATCCTGGGCATTGGTTCCGGGATGCAGTTGCTCAATGTTTCGCAAGGTGGCAATCTCATGTTGCACATTCCTGAGGATGTGCCGCACGCTCTGCCTCACCGCGACCCGCTCGACCCTTCGCATCGTCACACGTTAGAGCTAGCCGCTGGTTCGATTATGGACCGTGTCTACGGCGACGGTGAACTTCGTGTGAACAGCATGCACCACATGGCTGTTGATGAAGTCGCACCCGGCTTCCAAGTCACAGCCCGTTGCCCAGACGGTATTGTCGAAGCGATCGAGAGCACCCAGCAAGATTGGTTCGCTTTCGGTACACAGTTTCACCCTGAAGCCGAAACGGCCTCAGCATTGGACCAAAGAATCTTCGAAGAGTTCTTGGCTGGCGTCCACGAGATGAGCTCGCAGGTACGCTTAGTCGCTTAGTATTTCGTGCTCAGGAGGAGACCCGCACGCGGCCATGGATTGGCTGTCGTTTCCGAGGGCATGGATGCCCTCCGTTATTATCTCACTGCCTTCCTGGTGAGGACCGAACCCGGCGTTGGCGACGGATGTCGACGCCGGGTTTTTTTGCGCTAGGTCCGTGCAAATTAGCCTAGAGCGATTCCAAGCAACTTGGCGAACTCGCGCATCCAGTTCGCATTAGCAGGCCACGCAGGGGCGGTCACGAGATGGCCATCAACACACGCACTATCGAGGCCCTCGCTCGGCTCGTCCCAAGTCGCCCCCGCGAGTTCCAATTCCGGACGAAGCGCCGGATACGCCTGGCAGCGTTTCCCCTCAACGACTTTTGCGGCAGCCAAAATATGAGCCGCATGACAAGTAGCCGCTAGCGGCTTAGCCGAGGAGTCAAAGTAGCGGACCATCTCCAGCACCCGCTCATTCAGCCGCAGATACTCAGGCGCACGGCCCCCGGGAAGCACTAAGCCGTCATAGGCGGACTCTTCAATGCCAGACCAATCGAGATTGATCGCGAAGTTATGCCCAGGCTTCTCACTGTACGTTTGGTGGCCTTCGAAGTCATGAATCGCTGTCGCGACGGTCTCTCCTGCCTTCTTGTCGGGACATACCGTATCGACTTGCACGCCCAGCGTTTCCAAAATCTGCTTCGGCACCATGGCTTCGTAATCTTCGACGAAGTCGCCAACAATCATGAGGACTTTAAGATTGCTCATTTTTTAATTTACCGTTTGTATTTTAGAAAAAGCCAGCCGCCAACCTTGGTCGACGCTCGGATTGTTTGCGAACCATGCGTCGACTAAGGTCGGCGGCTAACCTGATAGGAATGACTATTGAGCGCTCGAGGAATCCCCTTCGACATCAACGAAAAAGATCTCAGGCATTCGTCGCATGTTGCCGTTTCGGTCGATGCAAGCGAGCGTGCTTTGGCCTTCGGCGAGAAGTTCGTTGTCGCGGAACACTTTGTATTCGTGTTCGAGCCGTGCCATGGTGAGATTCGTCACGCGGGTGTGGATGCGAAGGCGGTCACCAAACATTGCCGGTCGGTGATAACGGCAAGAGATGCTGTGGACGACCAGCAGAATGCCGTCGCGTTCCAGGTCGGCGTAGGCATGCCCGTGAGCCTTGAGCATCTCGACGCGGGCGAGTTCGAAATACTGGAAGTAATTGGCGTGGTGGACCACTCCCTGGCCGTCGGTCTCGTAATAGCGGACTTCGATCTCGAATTCGTGCTCGGCCATAGTGGCAGCCTATTCTCTTAAATGCTGTGTGAGTGGTGCATCGTAGGTGATTCTCGGGCGGAGTCCTACCCTCGCGTTCGCGTTGCGACAGTGCTGGCACAAGCGTATATTGGTGCGATTGGCGAGAATGGATAGAATGTACGCTTCGCGTGTGCCAGGCTGGCAGAGCTTTTCTGGAGTAAAGCAGTATGATGGATTCTGACGAGGGCGAAGGTGGCCAAGGAGTCGATTTCCTGACGATGCGGGGACACGACTATCCCTCGATCCGTCAGTTTACGGTGTTCTTGGAAAATCGTGTTGGGCAGCTTCTGGAAGTGGTTCGTCGTTTTGAGGGCAGCAACGTCCGGATTGTTGCTTTAACGATCACGGACTCGACGGAATGTGCCGTCGCACGTTTTTTGTTGAGCGACCCGGAGCAAGGTCGTGAAGTCTTGGAGCGTGCTGGGCTTCCGATCGTAGAGTCTGATCTAATTGGTGTCGAACTTCCCGATAGTCATCAGCCGTTGCTCCAGGTTTGCACGGCACTGCTGCAAGCGGAAGTGAACATCACCCAGGTCTATCCGTTGCTCCCCGGGCCGAACGGTCGCCCGGCGGTTGCCCTGATGGTGGACAACATCGATATGGCCTCCGATACGCTTGCAAACAAGGGATTTACCTCGCTCAATGAGGACGACTTGAAAGAGTATGAGTAGCCCCGCTTGCCCACAGTAACACCACGCTCCGCGTGGTTAGCTCTCCATAAACCTCAACCATCCCATCCCCTGACCACACGGAGTGTGGTTTTACAGTGCCATGCCGATACGCGTCACCTGTCCCAAGTGCCACACCCGCTTCAAAGTGGGAGATCAACATGCCGGCAAGACGGGGGCCTGCCCGAAGTGCAAAGGGCCGATCGAAATCCCCAAAGCTGAGGATGAAGTCGTCATCCATGCTCCTGAGCTTGAAGCGGGAGCGAAAAACGCCAAGGGTGAGTCGGTTCTCAAGCCCATCAAGCGGAAGGAAACCAAGGTCGGCATGAACATGCTGGTAGTCATCATTGGGACTACCGTGCTGACCATTGCGATTGCCTTACTAGCGCGGTTTAGCGACTTGGGTGAAATGACCATCTGGGTGTTGACCGCGGGGGCAGTTCTCCTTGGTCCGCTGCTCGCCTACGCCGGGTACTCCTTCTTGAAGGACGACGAACTTGGCAGCTATGAAGGCACCGACCTCTACATCCGATCTTTGGCCTGCGGATTGGTTTTTGCGCTGCTCTGGGGCATGTATGTCTTTGTGGCAGGCCAAATCTTTGAGGAGGATTCCTATAAGGAAGGCCTCGAAATGGTTCAGCTGCTTATTCCGCTTGGCCTCATGCTCGGCATCGGCACCTTCGCCTCCTTTGTGAGCTTCGATCTGGAACCGATCACCGGGTTCTTCCATTTCGCACTCTTTCTGGTAGTTACCGTGCTCTTGCGACTGCTCATGGGGCTTTCGCTCCTGCCAGGCATGGATTGGCCAGCAGGTACCTGGGCGACCGGATAGGGATCGTGATGAAATCGATTCACCAGATCCCAGAAGTTGCCGCGTTGCGCTCAAGCAGCGGCGTTGTCAGGATTCCTCCCGAGACCGATGTCCCGGTGACACCACGTGTGCGTCGTTTGATGGATACCGCACCGTTTCGCCGTCTTGCTTCCATCAGCCAGCTTGGATTGGTGGGACACGTCTATCCCGGGACGACGCATACGCGGTTTGAACATTCGCTAGGTGTCTATCGCATCGCTTTGCTTTTCCTTGATCGTTTGGCTGAGGATTCTCGCTTTGCTGCAGTCGTCGATGCCGAGATGGCGGAGCGCTTCATCGTTGCCGCACTGCTGCATGATGTTGGTCACTGGCCGTTTTGCCATCCGATTGAGGATATTGGTCTTAAGTCGGTGCCGAGTCACGAGTCGGCCGCCGAATCGCAACTGAATGACACGGCACTAGAGAAAGCCTTGCGAGAGGATTGGGCAGTTACTCCCGAGGAAGTCGTGCACCTGCTCAGCGGCGAGCCGCGGGATGCGGCGGAGCGAACCGTGCAGAGTATGCTCTCTGGGCCCATCGACGTCGACAAGATTGATTATCTTCGTCGCGACAGCCTTCATGCGGGGGTGCCCTACGGACAGAATTTCGACGCCCCGCGACTCATCCAAAGCCTTTGCATGGATGAAGCGGGCAAGCGAATCGCGATCAGCACCAAAGGTAAAACCGCCGCGGAGATGATGGTATTCGCCCGGTATGTCATGTTCAGCGAAGTCTACTGGCACCACGCGGTCCGTTCCGCCACGGCAATGCTACAAAGGGCCTACTTCGAATTGCGCGACAAGCCAGAGCTGGCTGGGATGCTGACGATGACCGACGCGGAGATGATCGCCGCTCTCAGGAAAGCTTCGGCGGGAGAGCCTGTTGAAGATTTAGTGAGCGGGCTCTTTGGTCCGGAGCGGCGGCTTTATAAGCGAGTAGCGGAGTACACGTTTCACGAGTCGCCAGACGAGTACAACCAAATCGCTCACCAGCCTTTCGAGCAACTCATCACAAGTGCCAAAAAACTGGCGGACCGGCTAAGCAGCGAACTTGGCTCTTCGATCTCCACACATGAGTTACTGATCGATGCTCCCCCAGTAGCGCTAGAGGTGCAATTTCAAATCGACGTCTTTGATCGCAAGGCCGATCGCTATCGACGACTGGGGGAGATTTCTCCTGTGGTCCGCACGCTCGCGAAGCAGCAGTTTGACGACTTTGTGAAGAAGGTGCGCGTATTTGCGAACTCGCGAGTTTCCAGTGCTCTAAGAGACAGTTCCATCGGTCCTCAGCGTTTATCAGCGTTCATCTGCAGCCAATAATTACTCTGCGATCTCTTCGCCTCTGAGTGGGACTTTCTAAAAAACTTGCTAGCATTTCACGTGTTAATCTGGAGTGACTGCGCAAAGCATGCCGATGTCTTACATTGTCAAGGCGAGCGACCTTGACGGTTACGCGACGGATGTGCGTCTCCGAAAGTGACGATCCCCGCAGCGGCTCCCAGGGAATTGCGGAGCAGCGCGATCAGGATGCGAGTGCGGTGCTGTCCCCTCCCCAGCACTGCCTCGTTCAAACCGGCAATTTTCGATGAGACCTTCCCCGAAGCATTACCTGCTTTTCTCCGAAGCGAGTCGCGACGAGAACGATGTGGCCATCTGGCGGTTCGTCCTGCAAGAAGTGCTGACCAATCGCCAGTTTTCGGCCAGCGGTGCTGAGCCCACCGCTTGCTCGGAGCGACTCGAGTTGTTGGCCGTCGTGCGAGCGTTGGAATCGCTCGACGGCCCATCGCGGGTGACGCTTGTGACGAAAAGCCGCTACGTGAGCCGCGGACTGAAACGCGGGCTGCCCCAGTGGCGGGAACGGCAATGGAAGTGGGAACGCTTCGGCAAGCTACGTCCGGTGCGTGATGACGATCTTTGGCGGCGTGTGGACGGAGCACTCAAGTTCCACGAGATGGATTGCCGACTCTGGCAATTCGGCACTCCCTTTGAAACTGCGGACGAGAGCGTTTCAGCAACCGCAGGCGAGGAAGTCCCAGTCAATACAAAACGTCGGCGAAGGCGGATTCGGGTCGACGGTTCGGGTAGTCCAGGATTGGTTGTTGCCGCAAAGGAGCGCCTGCGGCGAGCCACTGAGACAATCGGGCAGATCACAAGTCCAGAAATGGCAACCAACTAGGGCATGAGATCGCCCCGAAACACCTTTTTTCCCTACTTTCCCGTCCCGTTTCTAGTACAACAGACACTACAAACTGCCATTCAGGAAGAATTGCCGTGCAAACTCAAATCGACGTTATGTCGCTCGCGCCCGTGATTCACGGGTACACCGAGAACCCCCACGCCGTTTTGGGACCGCACGAGGTCAGCGAAGAGGGGCGGAATGCGTTGGCAGTTCGAAGCTTCCAGCCGGACGCTCAGCAGATGTGGCTGATCGATCCTCAGCAGGGGTGCTCGCAGCCGATGCGACGGATCCACCCAGCGGGATTGTTTGAGGCGATTACCTCACGGGAGGTTCACGACCAAGAGCAGGGACGCAATTACCAATTCAAGAAACTCGAGTCTTCAGGCCAACAAGTGACGATGCACGACCCCTACGCATTTCCCCCTTTGCTCAGCGAATACGACCTCTACTTACTCGGCGAGGGCCGGCACTGGAATAGCTACGAAAAGCTGGGCGCCCATGTCCGCACGGTTAATGATGTGAAGGGCGTGAACTTCGCCGTCTGGGCACCCAACGCGGAGAGCGTCAGCATCATTGGCGAATTCAACGGTTGGGACCGCCGCAAGCACGCGATGCGGAAGCACATCCCCCAGGGCGTCTGGGAGCTGTTCATCCCCGGGATCGACGCCGGAACGCACTATAAGTACTCGCTGAAGAACCACGGCAACGTCCTTGAGAAGTGCGATCCTTACGGCTTCGCTGCCGAGATTCCGCCGCGAACCGCGAACGTTGTTGCGGATCTCGATACCTACACTTGGGGCGACGGAGAGTGGATCGAGAACCGTGCTGACGGGGCGAATGCGCTCTCTTCGCCGATGTCGGTCTACGAAGTGCATCTCGGGAGCTGGAAGAAAGATCACAAGAAAAATTCCGACGGGCAATGGTTCAACTACCGCGAACTGGCCCATCAACTCGTCGACTACTGCAAAGAGCTCGGCTACACCCACCTGGAACTGATGCCAGTCAGCGAGCATCCGTTCACCGGAAGCTGGGGCTATCAAACGGTCGGTTACTACGCTGCCACCAGCCGTTACGGCTCGCCTGAAGACTTTATGTACTTTGTTGATCATTGCCACCAGAATGGCATCGGCGTGATTATCGACTGGGTACCTGCACATTTCCCAAAAGACGGGCACGGGCTCGCGCACTTCGACGGGACGGCCCTTTACGAACACGCCGACCCGCGCCAGGGCGAGCACCCCGACTGGGGGACGAAGGTTTTCAATTATGGACGCAACGAAGTTCGTAACTTCCTGACCTCGAACGCCCTCTTCTGGCTCGATAAGTACCACATCGACGGCCTTCGCGTCGACGCCGTCGCCTCGATGCTTTATCTCGATTACAGTCGCGAGGAAGGCGATTGGGTACCGAATCAGTACGGCGGACGAGAGAATCTCGAAGCGATTTCGCTGCTCAAGGAATTTAACGAACAGGTCCACCTCCAGCATCCTGGCACGTTAACCATCGCTGAAGAATCGACCGCCTGGGGAGGCGTTTCTCGCCCGACTTACGTGGGCGGCTTGGGGTTCAGCCTCAAATGGAATATGGGTTGGATGAACGATACCCTGCAATACATGCGGCACGAACCGATCCATCGTCAGTACCACCATGACGAACTGACGTTCTCGTTGATCTACGCCTTCACTGAGAACTTCATGCTGCCGTTCTCGCACGACGAGGTGGTCCACGGCAAAGGATCGATGCTCGACCAGATGCCGGGGGACCTGTGGCAGCGGTTTGCGAACCTTCGACTACTGTACGGCTATCAATGGACCCATCCTGGCAAAAAACTGATGTTCATGGGCAGCGAAATAGGCCAGTGGAACGAATGGGACTGCGACCATGAGCTTCAGTGGGATCTCCTGCAGTGGGAAACGCACCAGGGCGTCCAGAAACTGGTAGGCGACCTAAACCGCGTTTATCGCAACGAACCGGCCCTGCACGAAGTTGATTTCGAGCACACGGGCTTCGAGTGGCTCGACAGTCACAACCACGCCGACAGCATTCTCGCTTACGTCCGTCGAGCGAAAAAGCCAGAGGACTTCGTCGTGGTGATCTGCAACTTTACGCCGGTCGTTCGAGAACACTACCGGATCGGCGTCCCCACGGGAGGCTGGTATCGGGAGATTCTAAACACGGATTCCAGCTTCTATGGCGGCAGCAACGTAGGGAATTATCCTGGCGTGCAAGCCGACGACATGGAGAGTCACAGCCGACCGTTCTCGCTGGAGTTGACGTTACCGCCATTGTCGACCATCGTGCTAAAGCCAGACCAACCATAGCACTCTCGCTCCGCGAGAGAATAGCAGCGAACAGATAGGTTTGCGAGGTGCTCGCTTAGGTTTCGTCAGTGAGAGTGTCGCATTTCCTCTCGCGGAGCGAGAGGGCCACTGTGCGTTACTCGCGCCCCTCACTTCGCATCCGTTCGAGCCACTCCTCGTCGAATTCGAAGCCAGAGCGTTCTCGGATTTGCTCTTGGACTTTATTGACGAACTCGCGCTGATCGACCTGGAACATTTGTCGCCAGCCTAGCCAACTGTCAGCTTCGTTGAGGAACGTCGTGCGGAGCTGTTCTTTCGTGCTTTCACGTCGATGAATCTTCACGACGTAGGCGATCGACTTGTCGTGATTCAGAGCGGCTTCTGCTTGCTCATCATCGAGCGAGAAGATGGTTTCCATCAGTTCCACCCCGGCGTTTTCAAGCCCCGGTGCCTCAGTCAGGCGGGGGGCAGCTCTCCCTGCCGCATTGGGTGGGAACGATAGCCAGGCGAACGGGTCCGTGGTTTCGACCTTGATTTCTTTGTCGTTGAAGAACTCGAAGAAGGTCGGCTGCGACTTGTTCCACTCAGCAGCCAACTCTTCAGCCCGAGCCTGAGCGAGTTTCGCTGCTTCGCTTCTTTTCCAAGCCTCGGTGACTTCGTCCTTGATGTCCTCGAGCTCTGGGACAGTTCGAGGCGTTTCGGCAACCTTAACGATCAGGTACCAGTCACCATTGCCGTAGAGATTTGGGTTGTTGTCTGTGGGGTCTTCGCTCGTCAGATAAGGCTCGAACAATTCGCTTCCACGGAAAGCAAAGTTGGCCACGCTCCGCATGTCCCCTTGCACTTCGTACGTTTTGCCAATGAGCGTCTCCTCGATCATCGCACGCTGGGTCATCGAAGGAATCTTCTCGTAGGAGAGGCCTAGTTCCTCCGCGAGTGGCTCCGGATTTCTCAGCAACGCCGGTACCTCGGGTGTGTCTTCCTTATTTTGTTCAGCCGTAACCTTGGCTGTGCCGTACTTTGTGTAGAGCTTGGAGAGCTTCTGTTCGGCCTTCTCCATTTGAGTTTGGAGTTTCTCGGAAGCGATTTCCATGGCTAACTGCTTGCGGATCGATTCTCGTAGCTTGTCGTCCAGTGGTTGATACTCAACTTTGTAGCGGTCGTCTTCATCTTCGGAAGACTCTTTCGCTGCCGATTCGTCGTTAGAAGCGTCCTCAGCAGTGTCCTTTTCGTTGGCGGCTTCCTCTGCGTCTGCGTCGCTAGAGCTTTCAGATTCATCCTCGGTTTCAGAGGTGTCCGTTTCTGATTCGCCTGCATCGGACTGCTCGGCGTCTGCTGTGTCATCGGTTGTCTCTTCACTCTCTTCCTCTTCCTCCTCTTCTTCGGACGAGGCGGACTCTTCCGAAGTGTTGCCTTCGGTAGCTGATTCCGTTTCGTTCGCTTCTTCGGTTGCCTCTGAGGTGGCTTCGGTAGTGTCGGAATCAGACTCTGCGGTTTCTTCGGCTACGGAGTCTTCCTCTTCGTCGTCAGTGGCGGTTTCTTCCTCTTCTGGCGACTTAGCTTCCTCGTCCGTTGCGTCTTGCTCTTCGTCTGCCTCCTCTTCACTTTCGGCTTCCGAGGTTTCCTCCTCGGATTCGTCCTGTTTCTTAACGAATAAACGATCTTTGTTCTCTTCGTAGAACTTCTCAATCGCTTCGTCCGTCACGTCATCAAGCGACTTGTCACGCCACTGAATCAGGCTGCCCTTGAGGGCTCGCAGGGTGACGGTCGCCGGTTGGGCAAAGCCGGGGCTGCTTGCCGGGAGTTGCCGACCGTTGACGCGATCGACCAGATTCGAGTCACGGTCTTTGTACTCTTCATAGAAACTGTTAAGCTGCGAGTTACTCGGATCAGGCACCTCATCGATGAAGTCTTCGATCGGCAAGACGGCTGCCTGGACCGAGACCAACTCGTTGACCTTCCGCCAATCGTTCCACCGCTCGACAGGAAGCATCACACGTGCAGGGTCTTCAAAACTACGCTC
Organism: Lacipirellulaceae bacterium; assembly: GCA_040218535.1. Taxonomy (NCBI): domain Bacteria; kingdom Pseudomonadati; phylum Planctomycetota; class Planctomycetia; order Pirellulales; family Lacipirellulaceae; species Lacipirellulaceae bacterium. The sequence goes on from JAVJRG010000005.1 coordinate 969,284, forward strand.
GAAGTGGTACTTGAGAAGCAACTTTTGCAGTGTGGCATACACGGCACGTTCGGTATTGAGTGCGTCCCCGCGACCGACGGCAGCGAAAACGTTCTTAACTTCGGTGCCGCTGGCACGGCCTTGCGTCCAGTGCTTGAGATACTCGGTAATCATGGCCGGATTGACGGAAATACCGGCCTCTTCCGCTTTCGCAGCGGTAAACTCCAAGTCAATCGCTAGGCTTTGGAGCTGCCTGAAAGTTGTATTTTGAGAGTCGTAGATGAAGCTAGGCCGAGGGATTTGCTGATACTGCAGCTCTTCCATAGTAGCGGTGCCGAAGAGAAGTTGTCGGAGCACGTTGTTCGCACTGCTGCGCTGCCGGACCAGTTGGTCGAGCTTTGCTTCGGTGATCGAACCGCCATCCCACGAGGCGACGGTGGCATTCGCGTTGCGAGGTCCGCCCTGTCCGCTGGAGCCGTCAAAAGCTGTCGCAAAGACAAAAATGAAAATGGCTAGCACTGTTGCGGCAGCCATAAATAGCTTTTGATTCTTGCGAAAATAGGAAAACGAGCCGGCCATGATGCACCCTAAATCTGAAAATCTTGTCGGGCGGAGGCTTGACAATTCGGCCCGAGCAGAAGTAATCATTGGATCAGTCCGACGACGCTGACGGTCCCCTGCCTGGGGTGTCGCAAACGCGTCGCGGGTAATCGGCTGATTCTAGGTGAGATTGACGTAAATGCAATCCCAATCAGTAGTGTGGTCGATTCGCCGGTCGGACCAGAGAGCCAATTTCGCTATTTCCGATGCAGGATTTGGGCAGTCTGCGAAGTCGGCTCATGCGGCTTACTCGGATGAGGCACGCCGGGGCTGACTTTGCTCATGAACGTGTCGGTACAAGTCAGATAAGGTCTCATAGCTGGGCATCAAGTGGATCAACGTCAATAGAATTCAAGCAATTCCCATTTCATGGCAAAGAAAAAGACAAACTCAGGCGGTAACGGCAACGGCCAATCTCTGGTGATTGTGGAGTCACCGGCCAAGGCACGAACGATCGGGAAGTACCTCGGTAGCGGGTTCCGTGTCGAGGCGAGCATCGGTCACGTGAGGGACCTTCCCCAGGGAGCCGCCCAGATTCCCGCCAAGTACAAAGGCGAGAAGTGGGCCAGCTTGGGCGTGAACGTCGAGGACGACTTCAAGCCGATCTACGTTGTGCCGCCGGGAAAGTCGAAACACATTAAGATGCTCAAGGACGAGCTGAAGAAGTCCAGCGCTCTCTACCTCGCGACCGATGAAGACCGCGAAGGGGAAGCGATCAGTTGGCATCTGCTCGAGTTACTCAAGCCGAAAGTGCCCGTCCACCGCTTGGTGTTCCACGAAATTACCAAGAGTGCCATCGAAGAAGCGCTCGAAGGACCGCGTGAGGTCGACGAGGGTTTGGTGAAGGCGCAAGAAACCCGCCGCATTCTCGACCGCCTGTTCGGCTACGAGGTTTCGCCGCTGCTTTGGAGAAAAGTAAAACCGAAGCTTTCCGCAGGACGCGTGCAGAGCGTTGCCGTTCGCTTAATCGTCGAGCGGGAACGCGAACGCATGGCGTTTGTCTCTGGGAGTTGGTGGGACTTGCTCGGCACTTTTGCGAAAAGCAACAAACAGGAGCTCGAGACAACGCTTGTCTCGGTCGATGGCAAAAAGATCCCCGCCGGTAAGGACTTCGATTCTTCGACCGGCAAACTCAAGAGCCAGGATTTCTGCCACCTCGATGAACAAGCCGCTCGCGACTTAGCCGAGAAAATCCGCAGTGGCGAGTTCCGCGTCACCAAAGTTGAAGAGAAGCCCTACACCACCAAACCGTATGCGCCCTTTACGACAAGCACGCTCCAGCAAGAGTGTAATCGCAAGCTCAATTTCACGGCACGCCGGACGATGCAGGTCGCACAAAGCCTGTATGAAAACGGCCACATCACTTACATGCGTACGGATTCGACCAACCTGGCGTCCGTGGCGATTGAAGATGCCCGCAAGTTGGTGGATGAGAACTACGGCAAAGATTACCTGCCCGACCAGCCGCGGATCTACAAAGGCAAGGTGAAAAACGCTCAGGAAGCTCACGAAGCGATCCGCCCTGCCGGACATCCCTTCGGACTACCCGAAGAAATGAAATCGAAGCTGAATAACGACGAGTTTCGCCTATTCGATCTCATCTGGAAGCGGACCATCGCCAGCCAAATGTCGGATGCCCGCGGACGGCGGATTGCGATCACCATCGAAGGTGAAGGGTGCGTCTTCACGGTTAGCGGGAAAACCATCGACTTCCCTGGTTACCTGCGTGCTTATGTGGAAGGCTCCGACGACCCGAACGCGGTACTGGCTGACCAAGAGAAGCTACTGCCGAGCGTCGAAGAGGGTGAAGTCCTTTCTTGCGTGAAGCTTGAAGCCAAAGAGCATGTCACGCAGCCACCCGGGCGTTACAGCGAAGCTTCGCTGACAAAAGCCTTGGAAGAGCGGGGCATTGGCCGCCCGAGTACCTATGCTTCGATTATCGATACGATTCAGGCACGTAACTACGTTTTCAAGAAGGCGAGTGCCCTCGTGCCGACTTGGGTGGCGTTCTCGGTGGTTCGGTTGCTTGAGGATCACCTCGCTGGGCTGGTCGATTACCAGTTCACCGCACAGATGGAAGACGACCTCGACTCGATTAGCCGTGGTGAAGAGCAGCAGACGCAGTACCTGGAGAAGTTCTACTTTGGCAACGGCAAACCGGGGCTGAAAAAGCAGCTCGAGAACAAGATCGATGAGATCGACCCGGCTGCCATTAGTCGGATCTACATTGGGAAGCCGGACGACGGCGAAGAGATTTTCGTCCGCGTCGGTCGTTATTCGCCTTACATCGAACAGGGCGACCGCACAGCCTCGCTTGTTGAGGACACCTGCCCCGATGAAGTCACCGTTGAGATGGCTCTGCAACTCTTGGAGCAAGCCCAGCTAGCTGACGAGCCTTTGGGAGTCTGTCCTGAGACGAAGAAGCCGGTTTACCTAAAGACGGGGCGATTCGGTCCCTACATTCAGCGGGGCCACCCCGACGATGAGGAAAAGCCTCAGAATGCTTCGCTGCTAAAGGGGATGGAGCCGGCGAACATCGACTTTGAGACGGCCCTCAAACTGCTAACCTTACCGCGCGAGTTGGGCGTTCACAAAGAGATGCCCCCGGTCAAAGACAAAGAAGGCGAAGAGAAACCCGACCCACGCACGGGTGAGATGATTGTCGCCCACAACGGACGCTACGGCCCCTACATCAAGTGCGGCACGGAAACGCGATCGTTACCAGAGGATATCTCGCCGCTGGATGTGACCTTTGAGAAAGCCGTCGAGTTACTAGCTCAGCCAAAAACCCGTGGTCGAGGAGCCGCCAAGAAGCCTCCCTTGCGAGTGTACGAAAAGCCTTCCCCGGTTACTGAGAAGCCAGTCCAGATTCTCGACGGACGCTTTGGCCCGTACATCACTGACGGGACTACAAACATCTCGCTCCGCAAAGGCATGACCCCCGAGGAAATCACCTTCGACGCGGCACTGGATATGTTGGCCGAAAAAGCAGCCAAAGGTCCCGTGAAGAAAAAGAAAGCGAAGAAGAAAGCTGCCAAGAAGAAGTCGACCACGAAGAAAAAGACTACCGCGAAGAAGAAGTCGACGACCAAGAAGAAGGCTCCTGCGAAAAAGAAATCGGCGACGAAGAAGAAGTCATAACGACGCTCATCGGCGACTCGTAGAGCCCCTGCTATTGTTTTCGCCTCATGCGTCTTCACCCTCAGCAACCGCCTGTGCCGTTGCGTAGTGGCGGCTGTGTGAGATGCTGATGTGCATGGTTTCGATGCCGAGTTTCTCAGCGACTTCTTGAGCGCCGCCGTAGAGTTTGATCGTCGGGCCGCCGCTGCTCTTGTTACGAACCTCGACGTCGCGCCAGCGAATTCCCTGACGCCAGCCTGTTCCCAAGGCCTTCAGAACGGCTTCCTTCGCTGCCCAGCGGCCCGAGTAATGCTGCAACGCTGCTTTCTTGGTGACGCAGTAGTTGATCTCATGTTCGGTATAGACACGCGCTATGAAGAGCTCGCCGTGCCGCTCGATCATTTGGCCGATGCGGCCACATTCGGTGATGTCGGTGCCAATGCCGAGGATTGCCATTTGGGGTCTTTTTTCAATTGGCGGCTAAGCCGCATGCGGATTGGGCTCGGTGGAGGACTTCGCCGGCTTTCGCTCTCGCTTTTTTCGCTCCTTCGGCGAGAACGTCGCGGACGTCGTCGGGCCGGGCTTCCCAGTCGGCTCGTCGCTCACGTGCTTCGCCGAAGTAGTCGCCTGCAGCCGAGACAATCGCTTTCTTGATGTCGCCGTAGCCGAAACCGCCTTTGCGATATAGGGTGGCCATTTCTTCGCGATCTGACTCGGAAGCAACGAGCGAATAAAGTTGGTAGAGGATATCGCCCTCTGGTTCTTTCGGATCTTCCATCGGACGCGAATCCGTCGCGATTCGCATGATCTTTTTCTTCTGAGGTCCAGGTTCTTCAAACAGTTCGAGCGTGTTGTCGTAGCTCTTGCTCATCTTCTCGCCATCAAGTCCAGGGACTTTGGCCGAACCATCTAGCAGTTGCGGTTTCGGCATCGTGAAGACCTCGCCGAACTGATGATTGAAGCTTCCCGCGAGATCGCGTGTGACTTCGATGTGCTGGACTTGGTCCTCGCCCACTGGGACAACGTCTGCGTCGTAAGCAAGAATGTCTGCAGCCATCAATACAGGATACGTGAACAGCCCCGCGTCAGCCGCCATGCCTTTGGCTTTCTTGTCTTTATACGCATGGCACCGTTCTAGCAGCCCCATCGGCGTGCCCGTCATCAAGAGCCAGCAAAGTTCGCTCACTTCCGGCACGTCCGACTGGACGAACAGAATAGCTCGTTCAGGATCGAGACCAAGCGCCAACAGGTCGACAGCCGCATCATAGGTCAACTGTGAAAGCTGCTGCTTGTCGCGAATCGTCGTCAATGCATGTAGGTTGGCGATGAAGTAGTACGCCTCATCTTCATCCTGGAGGCTGATGTATTGTCGGATCGCACCAAAGTAGTTGCCCCAGTGGAAGCGGCCGGTGGGTTGGATGCCGGAAAGGACTCGCATGAAAGTAGTTTTCAGTTGTCAGTGTTCAGTTTTCAGTGAGCCGTGGTCATCCTCGACCGCGGAATCTAACGATTCAAGCTTCCGACGGCTTCGGAAACACTCTTGGCACCAATCTCAGCGAGTGCTTTCGGCAGCGCATCGAGGATCGTCATCGAAACGGTTGGATTGTAGAAGTTGACGGTTCCCAGTTGAACCGCTGAGGCACCGGCGACGAGGAACTCCATCACATCGTCGAGCGTGGCGATGCCGCCGATGCCGATGATGGGGGTTTCGACTGCTTGGGCGGCTTGGTAAACGCAGCGGAGGGCGATTGGCTTGATCGCGGGGCCACTCAGTCCGCCGATCACGTTGCCGAGCATTGGTTTGCGGCCTCGCCAATCGACCGCCATGCCTTGGCAGGTGTTGATTAGCGAGAGGGCGTCGGCCCCGGCTGCTGAAGCAGCATGGGCCATGTCGGTGATGCTAGTGACGTTGGGGGTGAGTTTGGCAAGGATTGGGAGTTCACACGCCTCTCGGCACTTGGCAACGAGGCTCTCGCACATCTGGGGATCCGTGCCGAAATCGACGCCACCGGAAACATTCGGGCAGGAAATATTCAGCTCGATCGCGGCCACGCCTTCACATGCTCCGAGTTGGGCACACATCTCGACGAACTCAGCCTCGGTCCGGCCTGCGATACTGACGACAATCGAGGTGCCGAGACTCGCGAGGTAGGGCAAATGATGCGCAATGAACGCATCAATCCCATCATTGTCGAGGCCAATCGAATTGAGCATCCCCGAGGGCGTTTCGATCGTACGCCAAGGGGCATTGCCTTGACGGGGTTGCTTGGTGACGGTCTTGGGTAGGATTCCTCCAAGGCGGGAGAGATCGACCAGACGTTCCATTTCCCGCGCGTAGCCAAACGTGCCCGAAGCGACAAGCACTGGGTTAGCGAGATGCAGGCGGCCGAGTTCGACCGCGAGGTCGACTTCGGTTTGCGAGGGTGGCTTGTCCGTGGAAGGAAATGCGTTCAAAAGGGAATCCAGTTATGAAGATTTTAGCTTTCTACTTCTGCACTTTTGCACGCCGACTTGATTTCGCCGTGCAAAAGTCAAACCAAGCATCTTGGCCGCACGGCTGTTACCTGTTGCCAGGTAACGGTTTATGTTGAACCTGCCGCTGGTGGTCAAGGGACTTTTGCTTTCTGGGCGGGTGAGAACCGGGCCCAGTCGAGCAAAAGTCGGTTCGCCCCGGCCTGAAAAGCCCACTCGTACGATGCAGCGAGAACCTATTCTAGCGGAAATACTGGCTGATTTCGCGTGCGAAAGTAGAAGGCTAGGCTGGGATACTGAGCTTAATGCTTAGCAACTCGCAGTAGCAAACCACGTAGATCGTCTGGTCAATTCCATGGGAACAAATAGAAGGCGAGCCAAACGCCAGATGCCCAGAGAGCCCAGACGAGACAGAATGCTAGGGCGATCTTCGCAAGCAGGGATAGGAGTTTAAGCAACAGCCTCGTGATCCTTGCTTATGCTGAGGAAAGTTGCTCAATCCCGGACATTGAAACCAAAGGTAGGATCATCACTCGCACTTGACCCTTCGTATCGCGGTAGAGGACATGAGCCGCATCGTCGGAAACGATCGCTTCACTCGGTTGTTCGACGGAGTACGAGTTCCCGTCATTCATAAGAATGCGGATCGGTCCGGTTTGCAGCAGTTTTAAGAGCTCTTCGCGATCCATGGACTCTGCCTCGTGTTTTGTGTGCTGTCGTGACCTTTGGTGTCTTACAGTCAATTATACCCACTTCCCCGAGAGCTTTCCTGCCTGAAACCGACCAGCGCACACAAGCAGCCAGCGGGCTTTGTGGCCGCTGGCTGCCATGCTGCTTGAGAAAGTGGGCTACCCTTACACGGCCCAGCCACTTAGCTCTAGATAATGCCGCCGTGGGTGCTATGCGGCACCAAGTGTGTTGGCTGGTCGAGGAACCAGATGCGTTCCCACTCGTCGAGGAAGGCACGTAGGTTTTCCGAGGTGTAGAAGAGCTGCTTACCGCGGCGGACCGGGTCGCCGCTGTACATGGGGATCAGGCAGCCAACATTGCTGGCGAGCGAGCAGGCAACGATTAGGGAAAGGATCCATTTACGCATCGTGGTAGCTCCTCCTTGAGCTGCGTCTGGGGCACCAGGAGATCATCTCTCCTCATGCGTCGTAAGTCTCTGCTAGATATCTTGTTATGTGCCTTGCAGTCGTCTTCTTGTCGTGTGTGTCAGATTGAAGCTGATCGACGGGTTGCTATCAGGGCACAGCAAGTAGTTATTTCGTTAGGGCTGGTTTGAGCCCAGTTGCGTTGGGCTTACTTGTGTCGGGCTAACTTGAGCATCGTAACTGCTTCCGCTGCCATAAGTTCCGTTCGCTGATGGTTGTGCGGCAGCAGCGGCATTCTCGCTAGCAGCGGCTGCTGCAGCGGCCTCATTCGCCTTGCGCTCGAGTTCACGAACGCGTTCTTCCATCTCTTTGCCTGGCTTGAACGTGACGACGAACTTCTCAGGCACAAACACCTTTTCGCCGGTCCGTGGGTTGCGGGCTTTGCGAGCGGCCCGTTTCTTGACTTCAAACACGCCGAAGTTGCGAAGCTCGATTCGCTCGTCTTGAACGAGTGTGTCGACAATGGCGTCGAACGTTTTCTGAACGATCTCCTTCGTCTTCAGTTGGGTCAGCCCGATCTCTTCTGAGATGGTCTTAACGATCTCTTTCTTGGTCACGACGAAGGTCCCCCTTAGAGAAGTTTCAGCGTGGTCGAAGCTCAGGATTTCGCCTCGATCCGAATTCGCTTCATTTGCTCCAAGTGTAGTTGGGGTAAGCATTAGTGTCAAGAAAACGCACTTGCCAAGGGCTGGTCTCGAAGGCTTCAATAGCCCCTAGGACAGCTCTTTTGCTTACTCTGATAGCAGGTTTTCAAAGATCAACTTAGGGCAAATCTGGCTGCCGCTTGAGGCCGATTTCGACCCTCAGCGGTGCTCAGAACAAGCCCTAGGGAAGAGGATCGGTCAGCAGGATCGGCAAACTCCAGCTAATCCGTAAAAACTGCCAAATCGGAGGATTTGGGTGCTAGCAACCCAGTAGCCCTACCGCTCCGCGGTAGGACAGCAACAGACTTGAGAGGCTACTCGGCATGGCTTGTCGGCTGACGATTTTCACCAACATCTGCGTTCCTGTCGCGGAGCGACAGGGCTACTGTAGTGACAGAGCTGCTAGACCTTCACAACGGCTGCCTCACGCTCGATATGCTGGATGTTGTACAGCTTTCCCTTGCCGGCACCAGGGCACGAGTCGCAGGTCTCCTGCCAAGTCTCAGGGGATTTGAGGTTTGAGTCCCAGAAGGGCCATGTGCGGCACTGGCGTGGGCGACTGGCGTAGACCTTACACTTACGAGTCTCAGGGTCGAGCAGCACGCAATCGTAGCTTTTGGGGAACTCCTTCAGACTCCGCCGTACGCCAACATTGCGGACGTAACGACGCTCGAACTCTTTGGGAGTGAGGTCCAACTCGTCGGCCATCTCGTTGATCTCGGCCTGGATGAGCCACACGTAGCCCGGTGAACCCGTGCAGCAGTCACCGCAGGCGGTGCACTTGAAGCGAAGACCGTCAGCGTACCAGGGCTGGTCTTCAGAGTTCTTGTTTGTGGCTTTGTTGCCCATTTTCAGCTCTCAAGTACAGCGGCGAGGACGGCGAGCGCGGTGTCGACCTGATCCGCGGTGGTAGACCAACCTAGGCTTAATCTCACGAGCCCACCGGAGTCTGCCGTGCCGAGACATTGGTGGATGCGTGGGGCGCAGTGCAGCCCGGCCCGGCATTGTAGCTCCGCGGCCGCGTCGAGGGTGGCTGCCAGTTCTTGAGGATCATAGCCGTTGACTCGGAAGCTCACAACGCTCACGCGGGGCGACTCCGCGGGGGGGCCCACGACTTCGACGCCGGGTATCGACTGCAAGCCGGTGAGGAGTTGTTCAGTAAGAGCCTGTTCATGAGCAGCTATCTTTTCCACGCCTTCGTTAAGCAAGAACTCGGTCGAGGCGGCTAAGCCGGCAAGCGCGGGGACGTTGAGGTTGCCGGCTTCATAACGCTCGGGCATCTGTCGGGGTTGCTCATTCGCCAGACTCTCCACACCCGTTCCTCCTTGGCGCGAGGGGACAAGCAGTTCTTCGAGGCCCTCGCGGATGTAGAGAATTCCTGTACCTAACGGACCAAGTAGCCCTTTGTGACCGCTGGTGGCAAGGAGGTCGATGCCGAGCTTCTCGACATCGATGGGAACGTGCCCAGCGGTCTGAGCTGCATCGACTAAAAAAACAGCATTCGAAGCGCGTACGATTTCGGCGATTCGCTCTAACGGTTGGACAGCGCCGGTGACATTTGAGGCGTGGTTGATCGCCAGCAGGTTTGTGCCGCTGTCGATTAACTCTTGAAGATGTTCTAAGTCAACAAGACCGTTTTCGTCGCAGCGAGCATATTCAATCGCAACGCCGAGGTTTTCTTGTGCTGCGAACAGCGGGCGAAGTACTGAGTTATGCTCTGCCTCGCTGGTGACTGCGTGATCTCGCTTTCGCAGTGTGCCGTGGATTGCCAAGTTCAGCGCATCGGTGCCGTTGGATGTAAAGACGATTCGCTTGGGATCGCTCGCGCCGATGAGCTTAGCGCAGTTTCTGCGGGCTGCGTCAACAAGTCGCTGAGCCTTGATCGCCGCCGTGTAGCCTCCTCGACCGGCAGCGGCTCCGACTTCGCGTTGGTAGCGATCCATTGCCTCGTAGACGCACTCCGGCTTCGGCCAACTGGTCGCGGCGTTATCGAAGTAGAGGCGATTGGACATATTGGCTGGAAGTGAATTCTCCGCGCGAGGCGTAGCTCGCGGGCTAGTTGGGAAATCAGCGTTGCGAGTCGGGTCGTCCTCGACCCTGAACTTATCCGCCTATTTGGTACATCGCGCGTACGGGTTGCTGAAAGTCTGCGTCGTTGATGCCGTGGGCTCTAGCTTTCGCATCAACGGCAGATCGCACGACGTGCTGTAACTCTTGATCGGTTGCTTTGCCACGAAGTAGTTCTCTGGCATCCCACTCTTCGTGTGAGAACAAGCAGTTGCGCACCTTGCCTTCCGCGGTGAGACGGAGGCGATTGCACGAACCGCAGAACGGCTGGCTAACCGGATTGATGAATCCGACTCGGCCAGTTCCACTAGTAAGCTGGTAGTCGATTGCCGGCTGGCTCGGGTCGAGGCGAGAGGTTGGTTCAAGCTGGCCGAACTCAGCTTCCAGCGTGTTGCGGATTTCTTCTCCGGTCAGGACATCGGCTTGCTCCCAGGCACCGTCCGCGTCCAAAGGCATGAATTCGATAAAGCGGAGTTCTAGGCCGCGCTCGAACGCAAATCGTCCAAGCGGGACTATTTCCTGCTCGGTGAGGCCGCGAATCGCAATCGCGTTAAGACGGATTTTCTCGAAGCCAACTTTCTGTGCTGCGGCGATGCCTTCGAGGACGGCATCTGATCCCGTGCGACGAGTGATCTGTTGGAAAACCTCCTCGTCGAGCGAGTCGAGACTAATGTTCAGCCGATCCAGTCCGGAGTCCTTTAGGCTTTGGGCTTGCTCGGCAAGCAGGATGCCGTTGGTTGTTAGGGCAATATCCTGAAGCCCGTCGAGCCGTTTCAGCTGGCCAATCAGTTGATCGAGGTCGCGGCGGACCAACGGCTCGCCACCGGTGATTCGGAGCTTGTTGATGCCAAGTGGAACGACGGCTTGAACGAAACGGACGATCTCTTCGAACGTGAGCAACTCTTCGCGAGGTTTAAACTGCACGTTTTCAGCCGGCATGCAATAGAAGCAGCGGATGTTGCAGCGGTCTGTGACGCTGAGCCGCAAGTTCGTGTGAATTCGTCCAAAGTTATCCACCAGCGGGGCGAGCTGTGTTCGCTTGTCTTTTTGGGTCATGCTTCGCCTTCGGCATTAGGTGACGAAGCTTGAGTTTGTTGGGCTTGAGTTTGTTGAATAAGGGTCGGGTGAACCCACTCTTGGGTTCCATCTGCCCAGTGTTCTTGCTTCCAAATGGGGACCTGTTCTTTGAGTGTGTCAATCAGCCACTTGCCTGCCTCAAAGGCGTCGCCTCGGTGCGCGCTGCTGACGGCGATGGCAACACTGGCCTGGGCCAAGGGAACCAACCCCAGTCGATGGACGATGGCACAATGAACTAAAGGCCAGCGATCGCGGGCTTGTCTCTCAAGCTTCGTCATTTCCTGCTTAGCCATTTCCTCATAGGCATCGTAGTGCAATTCAACGGTTTCTTTACCGCCGGTGAACTGACGTGTGGTGCCCAGAAACAATACGACAGCTCCTGCTTTGGCATTCTGTACTGCCGCAAGGACTTCTTCAGAATCGATTGGTTTCTGGGTGAGCTGGATCATCAAATTCGGTATTCTCAACCGCCACTAACCGGCGGAATTAAGGCAATCGTACACTTTTCGTCGATAGTCTGCGTATCCTGAGCGTACTGCGCATTGACTGCGAACATGGCGTGGGGAATCAGCGGCGAAAGGGCAGGGTGCTGAGCAATCAGCGCCTCGCGTAGGGCGCTAACCGTGTTGGGCTCTTCGAGAGTGACCGAGGTTTGCGTCTCGCCCACCAACTCTCGTGCTTGAGCAAAAAGTAAGACCGAGACTTCCATCGCAACTACCCGAACTGTAATGCTGATAGCTGACAGCCGATGGCTGAAAACTACATTTATCTTACTCGCAACCGTTCGTCGGGCCTACTGAGCAGATCTTGGAGTTCAGGCATAAGATTGTAGGCCAGTGCGAGGACCTTCACCGGATGGACCGTCGGGATTGGAGCGCCTTGTTCCATCTGCAAACGACAAGTGCTGCACTCGGTGACTCCCGCCTGGTATTCGCCATGCCGCAATTCGGTGATTAGGGGCAAACCCATGCGTAGGCTGCGACGGTAGTTCTTACGCTTCACACCGTAGAGGCCTGCCATACCGCTGCACCCCTTCTCAAGCGGGCGAACTCGCACGCCCGGAATGAGCTCCAGCAGATTGGCAGCGGGATGACCTACGTCGAGTGCCTTCACGTGGCACGGCATGTGGTAGCCGACGGTAAGGTCCGTCGGCTGGAAGTTGAGTTGCAGCTTCCCCCGTTGATGCAGTTTCCACAGATAGTGGCAGGCTTCGAAAGTATGCTCAGCCAGCATGGCGGCGTCACTGTCGGCGCCAAGAATCTGTGGATACTCCTGGATTATCGCCAATACCGCCGAGGGTTCGGGCGAGATGATTTTGTAGCCTTGACGAACCGCTTCGGAAAGTAAGGCGACGTTATCCTCAGCGATTTGTCGTGCCGGCGCGAGGACCCCCTGCGAAATCATCGGCATCGCCGACTCGCGTTGATTCTTGGGGACGAAGACGGAAATGCCGTTATGCTCCAGGACCGCAACCAAGGCATTAGCGAGTTCCGTATCGCAGTAGTTCGCGTACGTGTCCACAAACAGCAGGACCTTCTCTCCGGTGGTGCGTTGCGGGCGGTGTAGTTTTCGGCTCGCTGCGGCTTGCAGGAAGGAACCACGCTGGAGGTAGGGCAGCTTGCGACCCTGGGCGATTCCGAGCGTTTTGTCCAACATCCAACGCGTGATGCGGTTACTAAGTGCCCAATTTGCGATACTAGGAATACGCGACGCCAGGCGACAAAGTCGATCGATGCGAATCATCGCCCAATCATCGAATCGGAGCCCGTTGGTTGCTACGTGGGAGGCCTTGGCTTCCACCATAAGTTTCGGAATGTCGACTTCCGCCGGACATTCCTTGCGGCACATGTGACAGTGTATGCAGAGATCAGCTACTTCTTTGCAGGCGTCTTCGAGGACGGTCTCAGGGGGAAGCGTTCCGGTGAGAACTCCTCGTGCGAGGTTCGCTTTGGCTCGTGGCGAGGCCTCTTCACGCGTCGAAACGTGAAAGATGGGGCACATGCGCGTCGATTCTTCTTGCGTGCGGCACGCCGCGCAGCCGTTACACATTCGCGCGGCCCGTGTCATTTCCTCGGGTTGCCAGTCGAGTTGCAATTCGATTCTCGGCGGAGCGGCATCTGCTGATTCGCCTACTTCGGGTTTGTCAGGTTGCTGAGCTGAGACCGCTTCCGCAGATTCGCTTCCCGTTCTCAGTCGTTCTAGAAGAGGATAAGAAACGCGACGCAAATTTGCGGTGATCGAGTTGGTGCTCGGAAAGACCTTCTTCCCTGGGTTGAGGATCCCGTCAGGATCGAATAGCTGTTTGATGTCGCGGAAGGCATTCATCAGTGGACCGTACTGATTGCCCAGATAGGGCGTGCGGCTGAGGCCATCGCCATGTTCACCGCTAATGGTGCCCCCGACTGCCCATGCTTCTTCGTAGAGTTGCTCCGCCAACGGCTGCATTTTGGCAACGTCTTCCTTGTTGGAAAGATCCAGGAAAGGGCGAATATGAAGTTGCCCATGCCCGACGTGACCGAATAAGGAGGCAGTTACATGATGCTCGTTTAGTGCCTTTTGAATCTGTCGAAAGTAGTTGGGCACAGCGAGCGGCGGGACCGCGATATCTTCGACAAAAGGAATGGGGCGAGTGGCTCCTTTCAATCGATAAAGGGTCGGCACGTAGCGGCTTGCCAGTTGCCGGAGCATTTCGTGGTCGTGGGAATCCTCAGCGACGTACGCATTTTCGGCGAGGCGTTTTTCTCGGATCAGGTAGTCTTTGACCTTTGATAGCGACTCACGGAGCGCATCACGCGTCTCGGCGGTCTGTTCGACTAGCAGAACCGCCTCTGCCGCGGCGGGAATGAGCAGCTCGTAGCGTGGGTCTTCCTGTCTTGCGAGACTTAAGTGGCGGCGATCCATGAGATCACACGCTAAGGGTTCCAGTTCGGAAAGTGCCGCTGCTGCTTCGGCAGTGCGGTCCATCGAATTGAAAAAGAAGAGGACACTTCCGACGTGTTTCGGCAGGGGTGAGGTTCGCAGGGTCAGCTTGGTGAACAGGGCGAGAGTCCCTTCGCTGCCCGCCAGCAGGTTGAGTAGGTCGACGCCATCGTCGAACACAAGGTCGGTTAGCCGATATCCGCTGCGATTGACTAACGATTGGTTCTTCTTTTGATATTCTTCAATCTCCGCGGCATAGTCTGCCACGATGCGTTTAACACCTGCCGCGAGGAACGCCGCAGGATTGCTTTCACGCGTGGCGAGCTCGTCGGAGTTTGTGCGGCGTGCGAGCTGGATGACTTGTCCGTCGGCGAGTACCGCTTCGACTTCGAGCAAACGGTCACGCATCGATCCAAATTGTCGCCAACGACTCCCCGCGGCATCAACGCCGGCCATCCCACCGACGGTTGTCACTTGATGATTCGCCGGATCGGGTCCGAGGACGTGACCCTTACGGGCGAGGTGCTCGTTCAGTTGGTCGAGGACCAAACCGGAGTGGATGCGGATCGTGTTCTCAGTTTCCGCCTGATAGCGTTTGTAAAAACGCGAAAAGTCGAGGATCAGTCCCTGTCCAAGCGATTCACCTGCTAAGCCTGAGCCGCTGCCTCGTGCGTGGAGTGAAATCTCATTCGCTGCTGCGTACTTTACGGTCGCAACGATGTCTTTCAGTGAGCGAGGTCGAACGACGCCGAGCGGCCGGACTTCGTAGATACTCGCGTCGCTTGCGTAGAGCTGAACGAATAGGTCGTCGCATCGAACTTCGCCTTCGATCTGACCTCGGAGGTCCTGCTCGATACGAAGGCGGTCGGCGTCGAGGGGCATGTTCTAAGCGTTTGGCAACTTCGTGAGAAAAACCTAGGAGGCCTGCCCGCTGAGGCGAGCGTCCATTTGTCGATAACGTTCGTGTGTTTCTAGATCGAACTGGCCGTGAGACTCCATTTCTTCCACACCACGGTACTGAGCTCCGCAGCGGTAGCACATCAAGGCGTCACCCACAAGCGCGTAGAGTAACACATCGATCAGCGCGGTTGCGAACAGGATCCCAAAGGTCCAGTAGAGGTTTGAGTAGTGCCAAGCGATCGAGCTGCCGATCACGCCGACGACGACCAGCAGGACACCAAGTCGCTGAGGGAAGTCTTTTCGCATAAATAGATCGCGACTCGGGCAGACGAGACACTGCGTCACGCGGCGCTCATGAACGGCGTCGCTTGGCGTTTCGATCTCTTGCTGACAATGTAAGCATGAGAGCGAGGACGTAGTGTCGTCGAAGGTTTCGCGACTGGCTTTCTCGCAGTTCGGGCAGGCAAAGGTAACATTCATGGCGAGCCGGGTCGTCCCGACCCCTGCCTAAGTAAAGTTTGCGTTGTTTTTGGTATTATACCGGGAAAGTTGACTCTGCTGACAGTACTAGCGAAGCGATTTCGCCTGTGAAAACGGCGATCACGGCAACGTAGAGGATGCCTGTGGCGCTTTGTGTGTTGGGGATCTTTAAGGTTTGCCACGTCATGTAGATGAGGCCGACGATTCCCAGAAGGCATAGCCAGCGGAGTAAAGCAAAGAGCACCCACGAGGTCGAAAGCGATTGCAATTGCTGATACTCAAGGGCCAGTCCAAGGCCACTGACCGCCGAATGGAGTGTCCACGCGACGAGGCTGGTAATCAACATGCCCTGCAGAGGACGGATCTTCATGCCAGGAGCGTTCAGATACCAATGGCCGAGGAGCATCGCCGCCATGATTGACCCGATCAGACACGCTGAGGTAATTGCTTGAATCAACTGGAGATTAAGACCTTGCCAAGCAAACGTCGGAGTTGGTTCGTTGGGGACATAGCGATACCTAACGGTGAGTAACAAAGCAACCGCTGATAGCAAGGCGACGATCCACATCGTCCACTTCGCCGGAAGCGGCTTTTCATATAACCAGAGGATTGCACCAACATAGCTAAGCAAAGCAATCACGATCGCCCATGCAAGTGCAGGAGGAACAGCACTGATCGCGAGAAGTGCAGCCAGGGTTGCCAATCCTAGAATGACATAGAGGTGGTTTCGAAAGTAGCCGCTATCGACTTCGGGATGAGACACCCAAGCCATGGCGGCGGCCATGCCGAGGCAAAGACGCAGCAGAAATTCAATCAGTAGCGCCATCGAACTGTCTGCCTGACTCTTTGCCCTACTGACGCCCTTTCAGGGCTAGTAACTGAGGTTTGGCATTTCCCCGGGACTCACGTCCCGGGCTATGCACTTTCGCCCCTTCGGGGCTGTTTCGTAACCTGCTCTAGTGATTCCCGCCGTAGATGAGCGTCATCACTTCGCTGCGGCTGGAGAGGTTGGAGCGGAAGAGTCCCTTCATCGCCGACGTTACGCAAAGGCTGTTCGGCTTACGCACCCCACGAATCGACATACAGGAGTGAGCGGCTTCAATCACCACTGCCACGCCCTTGACGTCAAGCTCACTCACGAGAAGATCTGCAATCTCCTCAGTCATACGTTCTTGGACTTGGGGGCGATGGGAGACTTCTTCCACGACGCGTGCCAGCTTGCTCAGCCCGACGACTCTGCCATTGGGGACGTAGCCGATATGTGCCTTGCCGATGAAAGGCAGCATGTGGTGTTCGCACATGCTGTTGAACGAAATGTCTTTCACGAGAACCATTTCGTCGTATTTCTCGGTAAAGAACTTTTGGAGATGGACCTTCGGGTCCGTATGGAGGCCGCTAAATAACTCGGCATACATGCGGGCTACGCGAGCTGGTGTCTCCAAGAGACCTTCTCGATCTGGATCTTCACCGACAGCGGCCAAGATTTCACGAACAGCCGCTTCAATTCTGGGGAGGTCAACGTTTGGGTGGGCAGGCTTGGAAGGCTCATCGAGTTCGCCTGCGAGGCTGCCCTGGTCTACGGTGAGATTCTTGTCAGACATCAATCGAATGGTTCACTATGTCGTTGAATGAAGAATCACTCATCATAGTCGCGACACGAGCGAAGTGGGAGGGCCTTCAATCGAAAGCCCTTTCGCTGTGTAACCTGTACGATTCAACCTAGCCCCTAGCGCGAGCTAGGGGTTTGAGCGAGAGGAAGCGTCCACTGAATAACCCCTAGCTTGCGCTAGGGGCTATGTGGGCTAGTGTGGGAAGGCTGTTAATGCGCTCAGTTGCTGCTGAACGGCGGCGGGAAGCCCATTGCAGCCTTAATCGCTGCGGCTTGAAGCGGTTCACTCGCAGAATCAGCAGAAGGCTTCACCCCAAGAGCCTGGAGCAATAGATTCGCCCGAGCATCCACATTGCTTTCGCCCAGTAGTTGCCGCTTAATCTCACCTGAGAAGGGAAGTGCGAAGCTCACAAGGTCTGTGAGCACCCCGAGCGGGATGTCGGAGGAGAGGAGTTCGCTAACAGCATCGCTGGGAAGTGAGCCTGACGGTAGGGCTGTGCGAAATGATTCGGTGAGTTGACTTTGCAACGCATCACGACTAGCTGAGCTGATGTCCGATTCGAAATCGTCGAGAAGCTCAACTTTCGCTTCACGAAAAGTTCGCTCTTGAGGTAGCTCCTCAATAAGGCGCACACGACGAACGCCAAGCAGCATCAGGTTGTAGCGACCATCCTCGAGCCGTTGATGAGTGACCACTTTTCCCAGGCATGCGTATGGCTCTAGGTCGGGACGATCCTCATCGATCAAAGGCGATGAGCTAGGAACCGGAATGCTCATCGCGATGAGGCCGTCGCTGTCAAGTGCCTCTCGTAGCATCTCGCGATAGCGCTGCTCGAAAATATGTAGCGGCTGAACGACATGTGGGAACATCACTAAGTCGGGCAGCGGAAACAGACGCACTTTGCCACTGAAGCGTGACTCGTCAAAGCAGAGGTCCTCTCCGTTCCAAGGAAGCATGGGGATATCTCAGAGGGTCGGTTGATTCAGTTAATCAGACTTCGGCGAGATTCGGGTCGAGGTGAATCTCGGGGATGGTTTCGGGATCGATTTCGATTGACGGATACTCTTCTTCAGAATCAAGGACTTCGCGAAAGCATTTCTCAAACTGAGTGAGGAAGGCTTCAAGATCGAGGCCCTGGCGACCTGGGCGATACTCTTCCAAGTATTTGCAGCTCGACGTATAGACTTTCTTGGCACCTCGAATATTGCCGTTGCCGAAGTGGTGCAGCGCAACTGCGGTCTGAATCAGTCCCTGATAGAACTTCCTGAGATCTCCGCGGTATTCCGTCCAGAGTTCTTCCCATACTTCGTGAGCCTCAAAGAACTCACACTCGTTGAAGTATTCGATGCCCTTGAGATAAAGAGGATCGAACGGAGACGCTTCGGTAGACATACGCAACTGGTGTGTTGGGCCCGCTTGAAAGGTAGTTTAGGGGCAGCAGGCGTCTGAGAAAGTATAGGCAGCCGCGGGTTCCACGGCCAGAAGGGAGCGATTGTCAATGTGACTCGCTGTCCCTGCTTGACAGGCTTGAGCCATGCGACAGAATACTTTCTCACCAGACTCTTCGTCTCGTTTTCGGCTGTTTGTTCTCCTCATTGCGTCATGGCACCACGAAAAACAGCAGTGAATTCAGCGTCGTCGAGGTCCTCGCGGCAGGCTATAGCGCAGTCACCACTGGGAGACCATTACGCTCTGAAGAAACAGGCCTCTCGGGTTCTTCGACGCCTTAAGGCCGACTATCCGGATGCCCACTGTGCCCTGGAACACGAGTCTCCTTTTCAGCTTCTGATCGCGACAATCCTCTCCGCACAGTGCACGGATAAGAGAGTCAATATGGTGACCAAGGACCTGTTCGTTCAGTTCCCAAGACCGGACGACTTTGCCGCTGCTCAGGTGAAGAAAATCGAAAAGGCGATTCAGAGCACGGGCTTTTACCGCAACAAGGCGAAGAACATCAAATCCTGCTGCAAGGACCTAGTCGAGAAGCACGAGGGCGAGATCCCACAGGAATTGGAGGCTTTGACGAAGCTTGCTGGAGTGGGGCGAAAGACGGCAAATGTCGTCCTCGGAACCGGATTTGGCCTAGCCACGGGAGTTGTCGTCGACACACATGTTGGCAGACTTAGCCGCAGGTTAGGTCTTACGACGAACACCGACGCTGTGAAAGTCGAGCGGGACCTGATGCCCTTAATCCCCAAGAAGCGATGGGTGCAGTTCTCGCATCAGATGATCGATCACGGCCGAGCGATTTGCGATGCTAGGAAGCCGAAGTGTGAGGATTGCTCAATGAGAAAGTTCTGTCCGCAGATCGGGGTATAGTTATTGTTGATTAACCACAGAGGACACGGAGATCACGGAGAGTTGCTGGTAGGTTTACTTTTGGAGGATCGCTTTAGGTTGACGTAGTACTTTCACGTTGAGCATTTTGGTTCTTGTTTGAAATCGATTCTCTATTGAAAGCCTCTGCTAATTTTGAGCTGACGGTGCGAGCAAAGTAGGACGTGAAGCCTCCGTGTTCTCTGTGCTCTCTGTGGTTCAATCATTCGATATTGCTAGTTAGGTAAGACCATGATTCTTTCAGGACGCGAGATTGAACGTCGGATGGGCGATGAGATCGTTATCGATCCCTACGACCCCGAGAAGCTCAATCCCAACAGTTACAACCTGTCGCTCCACAACGAGTTGATCGTTTACGAAGAGGTTGTGCTGGACATGGCGAAGGCGAACCGTATTCGTCGGATCGAAATCCCCGAGGAGGGAATCGTCCTCAGCCCGAATCAGCTCTATCTTGCGCGGACCGCTGAGAAGACGGTCACCAAGAATCTCGTTCCACAGATTGAAGGTCGTTCCTCGGTAGGGCGACTCGGGCTATTTGTCCACGTGACGGCCGGCTTTGGCGACGTCGGCTTTGCAGGCTACTGGACACTTGAGATGTTTGCGGTTCAGCCGGTGCGAATCTATGCAGGCGTGCCAATTTGCCAGATCTTCTACCACGAGATCACGGGCGAATTCGATCCGTACGACAGCAAGTACCAACACAATCGAGACATACAGCCGAGCCTGTTATTCCAGGAGCTCGATCCCCAGCACAAGAACGATCCGCAGTTAGCACTTGATTTTGGTTTGGAGCGTTCGCACGAGTGAGGGAGTGTTGCGGGCGGGGCTCCGCGCGAGCCAATTCTTAGTTTCATCGTGCTCGCGGGCTACGTTCTATTTCTAGCTTAGATCGTCAGCAGACTTCCGCCTGCTGCTTCGCGAATGACTTGTAAGTCTTCGTTACGACCTGCACAGAAAACCACGTCCCCTTCTTGGAACACTTGATCTCCGCGGGGACGCATTTTTAGGGTGCCGTCGGCACTTTCGATGGCAACAAAAACGAGGTCGCCGGCTTCGCGACCGTAGTCCATGATGGTTTGGTCGATCAGCGGCGAGCCTTTTTCAATAACTGCCTCGCCCAGTGTTAAGCGATCGTCCGCGTTCAGGCTCGCTTGCATTGCCGAGGTGAGCCGCGGGTTCAGCACGGCAGAGGCCACGCTTTCGCCAGCCATCATATGGGGAAGCACGACAAAACTAGCGCCGGCACGTTCCATCTTGCGGGCAGCACTGGTGGTTTCAGCACGCGAGAGAATCGAACAATGTGGGTTGAGGTCTCTCGCGCTGACCACGACGTACATGTTCTCTGCATCGTTGTTCACCGCGGTAATGACCGAAGAGGCACGTTCGACGCCTGCTTGGATCAGTGAATCATCTTCGCTTGCCGAACCGTGGACCGCTGGGTAGCCGTCTTCGATTGCTTGCTCGTAGAGTTCTTCGTTGTCCTCGATCACGGCACAATCCTTCCCGCCGCTGCGAAGCTCTTCGCAAATGGCTTGGCCCATGCGACCGTATCCGCAAACGATAACGTGATTGTTCCACTGCATGACTGTCCTCAGTAGTTTTCTTGCCTGGGCAGCTTCGCGATCAACCGCGAGTTGCACCAGGGTTGTGATTGAGTAAGTGAATCCACCGATACCAAAGAGCAGCATGACAGCGGCAAACTTTTGGCCAGTGTCAGAAAGCCCCTGGTCCCCGTAGCCGACCGTTGTGATCGTGATCAGCGTGAAGTACAAGGATTTCCAAAGAGACCAACTTTGCTCCGTGCACCAGAATCCGTAGGTGCCAACGGCGATGACGCACAGCAGGATGACTGCGCAGCGGATCGCGGCGTTGTCTTTGCTCCAGAAGCCGTGCATGTCTGCTTTCATTCCGATCCCTGCCCAGAGTGCTTGGTTGTGATGTTCCTGGTGAGCTATTCAGTCTCTACATGATGGCGAAGTAGTTCTCGACGGCGTAATCCACGTATTCGTGGGTCATCTGTGCCGGCTGGTCGATGTAGTGGCAATAGTTTTTGATCTGCAGTAGCAAGTCCCGCGGTTGGCAGCAGCGGAAGGGGCGATTGTTTGGTTTATAGTGTTCTTCAATCAAGTAATTCACGCATTCAGCGTCGTAAGGCAAGCCTACGATTGGGGCCATGATCTCGAACAGCTTGCGAAACTCCTCTTCAGCCGGATCGCCGACCTCGATTTTGTATGGAATACGGCGGAGGAAGGCGTCGTCGACGAGATCTTTCGGCTCAAGGTTGGTTGAGAAAATGATCAATTGATCGAACGGCACCTGAATCTTCTTGCCGTTGACGCACTGGAGAAAATCGTACCGTTTCTCCAAGGGCACAATCCAGCGATTGAGCAGCTCGTCGGTCGTCATGCGTTGGCGACCGAAGTCGTCGATCACGAGCGTGCCACAGTTGCTTTTGAGTTGGATTGAAGCTTCGCTGACGTTGTTGCCGCTGCTGGCCTTGATCTCCAGTTCGTTCATCGTCAGCTCACCACCGACGACAATCGTCGGGCGGCGAATCCGTACCCACCGTAGGTCAATTGCCTGGTCGTTGAGCGGTCCGCCGGTGGTTTCGAGTGGGGCTTCTTCGTGCAGGCCCGGATCGAATACCCGCATGATCTCGCCATCAATGCCAATCGAACGCGGCACCCAGATGCAGTCCCCAAACGCCGCGGTGACCCGCTCCGCGATGCTTGTTTTGCCGTTGCCTGGCATGCCGTAGAGGAACAGACCGCGGCCGGAGTTCACGGCTGGCCCAAGACGCCGGAGCATATTGGGGTTGATCAACAAGTCTTCAAAGGCTCGTTTCAAATCGGTTTCGGTTGGGTGTAGCTTGGCAATTGATTGCTGCTTCACACTGTCGATGTAAGCTTCCAATGTCACCGGGGCGGCGCCGAAGTAACTGCAAACTTCGGTGAGCTTCTTCGCTCGCTCGCGGCCCATGTCGGTGGGCTGATAGATATAGTCGTTCATCGGGGCCGAACCGCGGAAAGCGACCAACTGCGCGGTCTTCATGTCTTGCAACACCGGCTCGACAAGTCTGAAGGGCAGGGCATGTTGTTCAGCGATCGCTCGGCCACTCAGGTCGCCGCAGGCAGCTAGTGCTTTCAGTATCAGATGTTCAAGCTGACCTTCTGTGACGCCAGCCGCTTCAAGGCTGACCGGTTCCAATGGTTTCCAATCGTTGCGGTCTGTCTCGACAGGTGCTGCCGTAGTAACTGGTGGGCTAGCCCCCGGGCGAGCCGAGGGAAGCGGTTCTTCCGTAACAGGTTGATCTGTAGGAAATGTTGCGGCGTTCGTAGCCTCGGGATTGGGCGCAGATGGCTCAGGGGGAGTCATGCTGCCGTTGGACGCGTCTTTTCCGGCAAGCTGATTAATTCTTGCCAAAAGCGATTCGAGATCGGTCTGAGAATCACGATCAGGGGCAGCCGGAGATTGAAGGTCGCTCATCGGGGTGACTCTTTTTGCTTGCTTAATTCGTTTGAAATGTGGCTAGAGTTTCGCCCCTAGCTTTCGCCCGCTACCGAGTGTGGGGCAATTTAAGCTAGGTTGCAGAGCGAGACCCGGCAAACTAAGAGCCATATAAGAGTGTTCCTACGAACGGTTGTAGGGACTGTAGCGTTGCTGACATCGACAATCCGCAATTGCAGATGACGAACTCGCAGCGGGGAACTAGGCTGGAGAGTTCGATTCTGTTGAACTTCAAGACACTCTAACCCGACGGCCTACGCCTGTCGGCTCAAGACACATGCAACTAATCATTACCGCCGTTGGGCCTGACAATCGTGGACTTGCTGATCCGATCGTGCATTGTGCGACTGAGCACGGCGCGAACATTGCCGAAATCCAGATGTACGATCACGACGAAGAGAGCGTCTTTTCGATGCTCACTCGAGTTACGGTCGACCCGAGTCAAGTAGATCCGCTTGAACAGGATATGAAGAAGGTGAGTGAGCGTACCGGGCTCTCGATTCGCACCTGGTCGCCCCCACAGGGCAGACGCAAGCCTCGCCTGGCAGTTTGCTGCACCTTCAGACCGGAGACGCCACGCGCGATACTCGAAGGGATTCGAAGCGGCTCGATCGGCGCGGAAGCTGCGGTGATGATCAGCAACCGCAAGAAGTGCCGGTCGCTAGCTGAAGAGTTCGACGTGCCTTGGTTTCAGATTGGCGACAGTGAGGGCAACGCCGACGAC
This sequence comes from Lacipirellulaceae bacterium, assembly GCA_040218535.1. Classification (NCBI taxonomy): domain Bacteria; kingdom Pseudomonadati; phylum Planctomycetota; class Planctomycetia; order Pirellulales; family Lacipirellulaceae; species Lacipirellulaceae bacterium. Next base: position 992,874 of record JAVJRG010000005.1, read on the forward strand.
GAACGGCTCATCGAAATCTGTGACGAGCACGAGATCGATTACGTCGTCTTAGCGCGTTACATGCGGGTACTGCCTCCATCGAGCTGTTGGAAGTACGCGGGCGGTCGAATCATTAATTTGCATCACGGACTGTTGCCAAGCTTCCCAGGGATTCGGCCCTACCATGACGCGTTCGCGGTACGAATGCTGACGTATGGAGCGACATGCCATTTCATTGTGCCGGAATTGGATGCAGGTAATCAAATCATCAACCAAACTACATTTACCGTGCCACCGGGGACCTCGCGGGAGGAGATTATCGCTCGTGGGCAGGCCGAGAATGAACCCGAATGTCTCGCCGAGGGTGTGCGACGTGTTGTGGATGGTGAGGTGGAGTTGCACTTCAATCGGGTCGTCGCGAAGAAGTAGCAGTCAGTTATCGGCCGTCAGCTTTCAGCTTAACGGAAACTAGAATGTTCTCTGTACAATTGGAATGTACGAGCTGCCATTGGCGGACCATCTGTGGTGAGGAGGAAATCGCCAAGCGTTTGCGGAAGCTGGGTTTGCTCCGCAGGGCTGCGGAGCCGCCTCGCGAGATGCTGGCCGAATTGCTTGCCAGCCACGGCGATCAGCTAAAATGCGACGAGTGCCAAATGGTAGGCCTTGTCATCTCTGATCCGCGCGATGCGACTGAGGGCGATGACGACGACTGGCAACAAGCGGTAATCTGCGAGGTTTGTCGCAAGCCGATCCCCGCTGAACGCCTTGAATTCATGCCGACTGCAAAACGCTGCGTCGATTGCCAATCGGCGGAAGATCGCGGTGAAGTTGAGGAAGAGTTCGACTACTGCCCGAAGTGTGGCTCGTTGATGGAACTGCGGACCAGTCGCGGCGGAGGTATCACTCGGTATAAACTCTTCTGCACGGGTAGTCCGCCTTGCCGAGTTTAGTCATGAACCTCATCGCCACCACCGCCTTCGGACTTGAAGCGATCGTCGTGCGCGAGTTGAAGGCGCTTGGATACGAAGCGAAAGTCGTACGACCTGGGCGGATTGGCTTTCAGGGTGACGCTTCGGCAATTGCCAGGGCGAATCTTTGGCTGCGCTCTTCGGACCGGGTGCTGATCGAACTGGCGAGCTTTGCGGCGGAAGACTTCGATGCGCTGTTCGATCAGACGAAAGCGCTCGCCTGGGAGGAATGGATATCTGCCGACGCGGAGATTCCCGTGCGTGGTCGTTCGCGGAAGTCGCAACTGACGAGCGTGCCTGCCGTGCAACGGACGGTGAAGAAAGCGATCGTCGAGCGTCTACAAGAGAAGCATGGTGGCGAGCTTCCAGAGACTGGCCCAGCGGTGCCAGTGGAGATCTCGTTGGTTCAGGACGTCGCTTCACTTGATTTGGACACTTCAGGGCACGGGCTTCATCGACGCGGGTATCGCAAGTTGGCTGCTGAGGCACAGCTTCGCGAAACATTGGCGGCAGCCCTCGTGCAACTTAGTTTCTGGAAGAATGGCCGTCCGTTGATCGATCCGTTTTGCGGCACGGGGACAATTCTCATAGAAGCGGCGTTACAGGGCCGCAACATGGCACCTGGGCGCAACCGAGACTTTCTTGCCGAGCGCTGGCAAGCAATTCCCTTGGATGTCTGGAAACAGGCACGCGAGGAAGTCGCCGACCTGGCTCTCCCAAAAATCGAAGAAGTCATCATTGGCTACGACAAGAATCCCGAGGCTTTGAGTCTGGCTCGTTATCATGCGGAGCAAGCGGGAGTGGCAGAGGACATCCACTTTCAGCAGGCGGAGTTCAGCGATCTTACGAGCAAGCGCGAGTACGGTTGTCTGATCACGAATCCACCCTACGGCGAGCGGCTAGGTTGGGATGACGAGATCGAGGCACTTTACCAGTCGATGCCCGAGGTCTTACGGCGACTGAAGACCTGGTCGCATTACATCCTCACTTCGCGGGCTGATTTCGAGAAACTGGTTGGACAGAACGCAGACCGGCGACGGAAGCTTTTTAACGCTCAGATTGAATGCACGTACTATCAGTTTTATGGGCCTCGGCCACCGCGGGGGCGCGTTGAAGGCGAAACCGTAAGCGTCGCGGCGGATAGTGAGGAAGAGCAAACGCCCAAAGTCGCACCGCCTTCCGCGTTTGGTGGGCTGCCGCCCGAAGCAGATCGCCAGGCAGAGGAGTTTGCCAATCGTTTGCAAAAGCGTGCGCGTCATTTGCGTCGTTGGCCGAAGCGAGGGATTAATTGCTATCGGCTTTATGAGAAGGACATTCCGGAGATACCGCTAGTCGTAGACAAGTACGATGATTGCCTGCACATGGCAGAGTTCGAGCGGCCTCACGATCGCACGCCGGGCCAACAGGCTGACTGGTTGGACCTGATGGCGAAGACTGCCGCCAAGACGCTTGAGATTGATCGCAGGAATACGTTCATGAAGCATCGCGCGCGGCAGCGTGGGAACGATCAGTACCAACGCGTTGGCGACCGGAGCTTCACGCAAGTGGTTGAAGAGGCCGGACTGAAGTTCAAGGTGAACCTCTCGGATTATTTAGATACGGGTTTGTTCCTCGATCACCGCAACACACGCGGGATGGTTCGCGACGCTGCTGATGGAAAGCGATTCCTTAATTTGTTCGCCTACACAGGTTCCTTCAGTGTCTACGCGGCTGCCGGTGGCGCGGCGGAGACGGTGACGGTTGATCTCTCGCAAAACTATCTCGACTGGGCGACGAAGAACATGCAGCTAAACGGTTTTGAAGGAGAGAATCACCGATTCGTTGCTGCCGATACGTTGGAATTCCTCGACCGCACGATCTCCCGTGGAGGGCAAGGGTATTTTGATCTCGTCGTCGTTGATCCGCCAACTTTCTCTAATAGCAAACGGCTTGAACGTGATTGGGATGTCCAGCGCGACCACGTGGAGCTACTGCAGAAGATTCTCACGCTCACGAGTTCCGGTGGCGTTGTTTACTTCTCAACGAATTCGCGGCGATTCAAGTTCGACGAGGGGGCTGTTGAAGGTGCGACAGTACGTGAGATAAGTAAGCAAACGGTGCCTGAGGATTTTCGCAACAAGCGGATTCATCGCTGTTGGCGGATTGTGAAGAATTAGCCAAGAAGAGGAGCGGAAAGTAATGATCGAATTTGTCTTGTTTCTGATTTTCGCTCTTCCGATTTCTTGGTTCTACTCCGAGTTCCAAGAACGGAGGTCGATTAGAATCATTCTGGGGATATTAGCAATCTTAATGTGCTTTGGGGTCGCTTGGGTTTCAGGCATATTCAGATATATGGATGCTAATGCCTACTTTGGTGCTGCAAGTAAAGACCTTATTCAGAACACGATTGTAGAACTGGAGAGTGGTAACACGGATCGCGTGATTTCAGAACTCAAGAAGCTCCGTTCTCGGTTTGAGCCCAGCTATGAAACGAAAGATGACTTTGATAAGAAAGTCGCTGAGTATGTCCAGGCCGTTGCCGATTCGCCTATTGAACATGATCCGGGTGACCCTAGCTGGACTACCGATCCTTCTGAAAAGCGAGAATAATCAAGTCGAACTCCTGGGCAACGGAACGCCACGGAGGGCGTTCCCTACAGCGTGTTCAAATATTCACGCAACTCTTCCAGCTCCCGCTCAAACCCGCTCGAAAGAATTGGGAACCGACACCACGTCTTTGGGTCAAGATTCTCATCATCCAGATGGAACGAAGGCGCGTAGCGTTCGCGTTTCCACTGGTTGCGGCACCAAAGCGTGAAGAAGCGTTCGATCCAGGTGCCGAGTTGCTCGCTGGAGTACTCACTGAGCTTTGGTTGTAGCTCTTGAAAGACTTCCAGCGGCATCAGGCGGTCGCGGATCGCGGCACGTTCGATGGCGTCGAGTACCGGGTACGGCATGAGATCCGCCTCATCGGTTTGGCCTTCGGTGGGGGGGCGGAGTTCCGCGGTCGGCGCTTGCTGGTTGACCGCAGACAGCGCCGGTAGCGGGCCGATTCCTTGCGGACCAGTCGTTTCCATCCAGCGGAGCCACTCCAGCAGAAACGCCTTGTCGATCCCTGCGATCGGCGAGAGACCGCCGCAGGTGTCACCATCCATTGTCGCGTAGCCGACGGCCGCTTCGCTGCGATTGCTGGTGGCTAGGAGCAATGCGCTACACAGATTTGCGAGCAACCAAACACTCGGGCCTCTAGCACGGGCTTGGATATTCTGCAGGGAGATGTCGTCGGTTTCCCATGTAAGCTCACGGCCAATCGCTTTGGAAACGGTCGAAGTGTACCCCTCGACCAGTTCGTCGACGCTCCATTCGAGAAACTCAGCACCAATTGCCTGGGCGACCGATTCCGCGGCGCTGCGCGTGACGTCACCGCTGTTACGAGTCGATTGGTAGACGCAGCTCAAAAGGGAATTGACGATTGCTGACGAATGCTCGCTCAGTTGTCCGCCCATGTAAGAAAGCCGATCTCGAAAGCCTTGCTCGCCGAGTTCCTCGACGCCTAACTTCACCATCAGCCAAACGAGCGTCGCGACTGCCGAGGAATCCGCACCGCCGCTTAGTGAAACGACGAAACCGCGCGAACGACTCTTTCGCAAGTAATCATTTAAGCCGAGGGCAACCGCGCGGGCGAACTCTTCTTTTTTCGGCGGGGGCGAGGCATCCCAAGGGCTCCTCACGGTCGGCGCGATTTCTTCCTGGGCGGTCGGCAACTCGAAACCACAAGCCACCTCCCCATGTGGTTTATTTGCCCCAAATTTTTCTTCACGCTTCGCACGCATGGCTTCCAGGTCAACATCGGCGGCGGCCATTGTCGAGTCGAGGAAAGAAAGTCGAGGTCCTTCAGCAACGATCCCACCATCATCCTTATTGCTGGCAGCAGCGATGAGCGTTCCCCCGTCGAAGATCGCCCTACCTGATTCATTCCCAAGCAGATTACAATACGCGAAAGCTACATGAAAATCTCGCGAGGCTTCTGTCGCGAAGCTGCGGCGGATTTCTTGTTTGGCGAACGCGAAGTGACTCGCGCTCGGGTTCAAGAGAATGTCGACGCCACGTTCGGCCAGTTGCTTGCCAGGGCGTTTCTCTTTCATCCAGGCGTCGCGGCAGATTTCGAAGCCGATGCGAGTGCCCTTGCAATCGAACACCAGATCGCCGACCGGATACTTTTCGCCGGCAATCTCGGCTTCGCTAACCTTTCCAGTGGGCCAGGGGTGGAACCAGCGGGGTTCGTAGTGGATACCGTCGCCGGCGAGGTTTTGTTTGACGGCGAAACCGACAAGCGATTGGTCCGCGATAAACGCTGCTGCGTTGTAGAGGATTCGGTCAACCACTAACGGGAGGCCGACGGTGGTGGCGATTCCTTTAGTCTCAGGAAGCAACTTCAGGAGCATATTGAGCGAAGTTTGCTGCACGCCCTTGGCGAAGAACGTGTCCTCGCAGCCGTAACCGCTGATGCAGAGCTCAGGCAGGCAAACAACGGCGGCACCCGCTTCACGTGCCGTCTTGATCGCCGCGATGATGCGCTCCAGATTCCCGTCCCAATCGAGCGGGGTCTGATTCAGCGAAGCAGCGGCGAGGCGAATTTTTGTCATGCTCTCGATTCTACATGGAAGGTCTCGCGCAGAGGCGCGGAGGTCCATCTGCGGCTAAACTTGACTATCTAGCAGGATCAATCTGAGGAAATTCATTGCTTGCTTAGCCGTGCGAGCGCGGACGATGGCTGGGTGTGAGGCGCAAGCGAAACGAGTTTTTCTGACTCCCTCTGAGGTGGCTACTGCTGCGTAAACGTGGGCGTTTGGTTCGTTGCGATCGGGTGGAAACGCTGATAATCCTAGACCGAAGTCGGTCGCGGATTGTTCACGCACAGCCTGAGCTAAGGCTACGGCAAGCTCCGATGTGTTGGGATCGTTCTTCAGATCGACACCCAAAAGATGCTCCGCTTGTTTCAAAGAACGGACCGCGATGCCGCCGACGAAAACCGCTGACTCATCCGCAAGACCAAAGCGTTCGGTGATGAGTCCGCCGGTCGCCCACTCAGCGACCGACAGAGTTTGAATCCTATCACTGAGGAGCTTTAACAACGCGTCCTCGAGCTCGTCGTCTTCTTCCCCGTAGACGAGCGTGCCGAGCTTCTCCCGGATGATCGCCAGCGTAGGCTCAAGTTTTTCCAAGCAGGCGACTTCGTTTGGGCCGCTAGTTGTCGCACGAAGCGTGATGGTTGCGTTGCTGACGGTGATGCCCACCACAGGGTCGCGACCGCGGGCGATTAAGTCGGGGAGCATTTCTTCGAGGCGGCTTTCACCGGTGCCGAAGCACTTTAGGCGACGATGCACCGTGATCTTTGGTTCGCTCTGGGCGGCGATGATTTCCGGGGCGATGCTAGTCGACCACATCGGTTTGAGTTCTGCAGGGACGCCTGGCAATGCGTAGACTCGGCACTCCCCGTCGTTGGTACGTTTGATGCTCATCGCGATTCCCGGAGCGGTGCCATGTTCGTTGGGAATCGGCTTTGCTCCTTCGGGAAACTGAGCTTGCAGACGGTTCCGCTCTGGCATTTGGCGTCCGCGGCTGGCGAAGAGGCTTTCGATATGACGTAATGAGGGCTCGTCGGTCTTGAGGGCTACGCCTGCGGTTTTGGCCAACACCTCGCGCGTCAGATCGTCCGCGGTAGGACCCAGTCCGCCGGTGCAAACCACGATGTCTGCGCGTTCTACCGCGGTGCGAAACGCGGTGACGTTGTTTGCCAAGTCGTCGCCGACGGTTGTGTGGAAGGCAACCGTCGCGCCGCATTCAAGTAGCCGCTCGCTGAGCCACTGGGTGTTGGTGTCGAGCCGAACTCCGGTGATTAGCTCGTCACCGATCGCTATGATTTCTGCCTGCAGGGTGTTTTCTTCAGCCATAGGGGCAGTGTCGGCGGAAGAGAACGGCAAGGCAAGGGCCGGACGCTTACTTCGTGATGCTCACGCCCCAGCTTACTCCTCCACGGGGGCGGTGACGGTACCCGTAGCGATGACGCGGACCGTAGCAAGGTGGTGGGCCGTAGAAGGCGGGCTCGTAGTAATGCTCTTCGACGATGACCGGCTGGGCCGGAGCGGCCGCGACCGCTTGTGGGGCGGGCGGGTTTTGCATCGTTTGAATGACATCCGTTGCCACGCCGTTGTTATGCATGTAGATGACATCGGCGGCTGAAGGAGGAGCGGCAACCCCCGAAGTCTTGATGTAGTTGCTGATCAATCTCGGATCGACCCCTTGCTGACTCATCGCGACAACTTCGTCGATGGTCGCCGCGCCAGCGGGAACTTGCCGGCCCAGTTGGGCGGCAATAGCCGCACGGTTTTCCGCCTGCATCTGATCCATCGAATCGCCGACGGTTGCTCCGGTAATCGCACCAAGACCAGCGCCGATCAGTGCGCCGGATTCGGCTTGGCCACCGGTGGCATCGGCGACGAGCGCGCCGGCTCCGGCACCGACTAGGGCGCCAAGGCCTGCGCCTTTGTCGGCGTAGTAGGGGCTTCGGCAGCCGCTTGCTGCTAAGCCACAAGCGGTGAGTGCGAGAAGAACTAGGGTCTTGGCTTTCATCGTGAAGGCCTTTGTTGGGGCGAGAGTTGCGGGGCCGAGGATAGTCTCAACCAGTAATTATTGGGTCAAGATCAGGGCCTTTGACTTGGCATCGTATGCTTTCTTTTTCGGCCATTCAGGCTTGAACGCTTGCATCGTGCCTCTGGGGAGCGTAAACTTTAGCTAACTCGGGATTTGTGGCCGCTTGCAGCCGAAACTGCTAAAGAGCCGACGTTGTACCGCGTCTCCCCTGTCGGAAGTGTTTTTTAGAAACTGACATTCGACAGGCGTGGTAACGTAAGCACTAAGCAGATCATTAGCAAAGCCGCAGCACCGAGCGTGTCTGCGGCTTTTTTCGTGGTTTCAAGCCATGAGGTCGCATGCTGAACGCTTTGTTCTTGAGGTAACTCAACGATGAGTTTGCTTGAAATGCCGAACGCGAATGAATCCGACGCGAACAATCGTGGAACGAACGATCCCCTGAAGGACCCCGAGCTAGCAACGCTAGCGGTCCACGCTGGCGAGGCACGGCAGAAGCCGGGGGACTCGATCACCGATCCGATTTTTTGCGCGTCGACCTACACATTTGAAGACACGCAGTCGGTGATCGATTTCATCGAGGAAGAGCAGCCGCGCGAGGAGTATGGCCGCTACGGTAGTCCGGGCGAGCGTGTTGCCGAGAAAAAGCTCGCTGCGCTCGAAGCGGGTGAGGATGCCGTGCTATATTCCAGCGGTATGGCGGCGTTTGTCGGTCTGCTGATGGCGAAGCTAAACGCGGGCGATGAGGTAATTTTCTTCGATGAGTGTTACCACCGCAGCCGCGAGTTCTGCGCGAAGCACATGTCACGGTTTGGTGTCGTCACCAAACAGGTGAAGGCGTGCGACTACGATGCCATGGAAGCAGCTATCACGCCGAACACAAAGATGCTGATCAGCGAGTCGCCGACGAATCCGCACATGAGCTGCGTCGATCTTGATCGTCTTGTGGATATCGGCGTTTCGAAGGGCGTCGAGACATTGATCGATGCCACGCTCGCTACGCCCTACAATCTGCGTCCGATCCCCGCAGGTGTGGATTACGTGCTTCATTCAGCCACGAAGTATCTCGGTGGTCACAACGATTTACTGGCTGGTGTGGTTGTGGGTTCGAAGGAAAAGCTCGAACCGGTCCGCAAGCTCCGCGGCATCATGGGTGCTGTCAACGGTCCGCAGAATATCTATCTTTTGCTGCGTGGACTCAAGACTTTTGAATTGCGGATGCAACGTCACAATGCCAACGGCTTGCAGGTGGCTAAGTTTTTAGAGCAGCATCCGCGTGTGGAAAAGGTCTACTACCCTGGCTTAGAATCGCATCCGTACTACGAGGTCGCGCAGCGTTTCATGAAGGGATACGGCGGGCTGGTGACTTTCCTGGTGAAAGATGCGGACTGGCGAGCCACTGCGGATGTCGTCGATGCAGCAAAGATCCCCCGCATCGCGCCGAGCCTCGGCGGTGTCGAATCGCTCATTGAGCAGCCGCTCGTGATGAGCTACTACCAGTGCACACCGGAGGAGCGGGAACAGTTTGGAATCTACGACAACATGATCCGGATGGCGTGTGGTATCGAGAGCGGCGACGATTTGGTGGCTGACCTTTCTCAAGCGCTGGACCGTTAGTATTTACCACAGAGCACACGGAGAGCACGGAGGTTTGTTAGAATAATTGGTGAGGGTTCTAAAGCTTGCTGACGAAGGCAATACTCTTAATCGAGTGACAGTCATTCCTCGTCAATAACTATCGCCAATCAATTTCCACATAGTAACTCAATGCTGATAAAGACGGCTACAAACATCACAGGAACCTCCGTGCTCTCCGTGTTCTCTGTGGTTGAAAAAACAACTTAGGTAAACATGGAATTCCGAACGCGCGCCATCCACGTCGGCAATGAAGCCTGTAAGCAGACCGGTGCGGTCGTTCCACCGTTGCACGTTGCTTCGACCTTTGTCCAGCCCGGCGCGGGTGACTGGGGGGAGTTTGACTATTCTCGCTCAGGTAATCCCACACGAAAGGGTTTCGAGGAGACGCTCGCTTCACTTGAAGGGGGCTGCGGGGCTTTGGCATTTGCTTCGGGAATGGCCGCCACACATTGCGTAACGGAGATGCTTTCCTCGGGTGATCATGTCGTTGCCGGGAGCGACATCTACGGTGGCACTTATCGGTTGCTGCATAAAGTCTGCAATCGGGCGGGTATCCAGGTCAGCCTCGTCGATGCGACTAATCCTGAGAACATTGCTGCCGCAATCACTCCCAGCACTAAGCTGATTTGGATTGAAAGTCCGGGCAATCCCCGGATGACGATCACCGACATTGCCACCTGTGCGACGATTGCGAAACAGAAAGGCGTGCTGCTTGGTGTGGATAGCACATTTGCAACGCCCGTTCTCACCCGTCCGCTGGAGCTTGGTGCGGACATCGTGATGCATTCGGCGACCAAGTACATCGGCGGTCACAGCGATTTGATGGGCGGGGCGCTGGTGGTCAAAGACAAGCAACTGTTCGACGAGTTGTACTTCGTGCAGAACGCCACTGGCGCAATCATGGGCCCGTTGGAAGCGTTTCTCTGTTCGCGTGGCTTGAAGACGCTGGAACTGCGAGTGCGGGAACAGTCGCGGACCGCACGACAATTGGCTGAGTGGCTTGACGCTCACGAGCAAGTTAAGGCGGTTCATTACCCCGGGGTGCTGAAGCACCCCGGCCATGAGGTTGCGAAGGAGCAAATGCAGGGCGGCTTCGGGGCGATGCTTAGCTTCGAACTGAACGGCGATTACGCGGCAACAAAGAAGTTCGTCGAGTCGACGAAGCTGTTCCAACTAGCCGTGAGCCTGGGGGCTGTGGAATCGCTCATCGAGCAACCCGCCAGCATGTCGCACGCCAGTTATGATGCCGAGGATCGGAAGAAGCATGGCATTAGTGATGGGTTGATCAGGCTTTCTGTTGGATTGGAAGCAGTCGAGGATCTCCAGGCGGACTTAGAACAAGCTTTTCAATCAAGCTAGGATACCGATTATGCAGTTAGGTTTTGTCAGCGCCATTTTTGGCGATCTTTCTCTTGAAGAAGTGTTCCAGCACGCCAGTGATCTCGGCTTTGACTGCGTGGAAGTGATGTGCTGGCCGCCGGGAGGACCTGACCGAAAGTATGGCGGGGTCTGTCATCTCGACTGCGTCGATTTCTCACAATCTCAAGCGGATGATACGAACGCACTGGCTGAGAAGTATGGCGTTGCGATCTCTGCCTTGGGTTACTACTCGATTCCTCTCTCCGCTGAGAAGGATCAAGCCGACGCTTCTCGCGAGCATCTGCGCAAGGTGATCGACGCGACGGCGATGCTGGGCTTGTCGACTACCAACTCGTTCATTGGTGCCAACAAGAACATGAATCTGGAAGAGAACTTCAAGCAATACGAACAGGTTTGGCCAGACATCGTGAAGTACGCCGAAGATAAGGGTGTGCGGATCGGCATCGAGAACTGCCCGATGCTGTTTGAGAATACTTGGCCGTTTGGTCTGAACATGGCCCGAACGCCAGCGATCTGGCGGCGGATGTTTGAGATTATCCCTTCGGAGAGTTTCGGCCTGAATTACGATCCGTCCCACCTGCGGATGCAACTCATTGACCCTATTGCACCGATCCGTGAATTCGGCCCGAGAATCTTTCATACCCATGCAAAAGACATGCGTGTCGATACGCACTCGCTCAACGAGATTGGTTCGCTTGAGCCGCCGATGAGCCGCAGCACGGCGAAGATCCCTGGCTACGGAGACATCAGTTGGGGAGCATTCCTCGGGGCTCTCACGGATGCTGGTTACGATGGCCCAGTGTGCGTGGAGGTCGAAGATGAAGCGTTCGAGGGGGATCTTGCTCGTCGGCGGCAATCACTGCAGGTGAGCCACGGTGTGTTGCGACCGTTGATCCCGTGACGAGTTGATAGGCGGCTTCATGAACTTAGCTGGGTGGCTGGGGACGAGTTGAGCGAGCCCCCAGATTCTCAAAACTGGGGGCAGCCTCCAGCTGACCCCAGCCACCCATTGCGTTGTTTCCACTATTTCTGTGGCCCAAAGACAGTCACCGAGCCTTCCCGCCCAGGTACTTGGATATGGTCGATCTGGACGAGTCCGTGCGGGCGTTGGCAGGCCCCGATTGTTTCTTCGCTGACCAGTAGGTCCACGTCGAACTTCTTCGTGGCGCCTTCTAACCGGCTCGCTAAATTGACCGTGTCGCCGATCACTGTGTACGCGGCGCGCTGGGCAGTTCCGACGTTGCCGGCGATTACCGGACCATAGTGGACGCCGATACCGTGGCGAAGCTTTGGAAGTCCGCGATTTTCTCTGAGTCGATTGTGTTCGTCGATGGCACGCATCATTGCAAGCGCGCACTGGATGGCTTGGTCGGCGTCGTCCTCGCTGGGTACGGGGGCTCCGAAGACAGCCATTATTCCATCGCCCATGAACTTATCGACAATCCCTTTATGTACGGTGATCGTATCGACCATGACGCTCATGTAGGCGTTGAGTTGCTCGACGATGTCTTCTGGGTCGAGTGACTCCGCGTAGGAGGTAAAGCCACGGAGGTCAGAAAAAAGCACCGCAACGCTTTGTCGTTCTCCACCAAGCCGAAGGTCGGCTTCTTTGAGGACGACGCTGGCCACTTCAGGAGAGAGGTATGCGCCAAGCTTGGTCTTTGCTGATTCGGCGAGCAACGTTTCGCGGGCTGCTTGGCGAACCAGGCGGCTGGTCCGTGTGGCGATCGTGACTCCAAGAACCGTCGAGCCAGCCAGTGCCACGCCGACTGTGACCCATTCGGCCCAGCCGATGATCTTTAGGTTGTCGACTTTAATCGTACTTGCGGTGACAAGAGCGATCAGCATCACGCTATTGATGATCGCTCCAAACAGAGCCGCCTTAGCTGAAAGCCTGACGCCTGCGGTGACGATGGCCAGGTAAACCACCGAAGTGCCGTGGACTTCGACGATGCTCTGATGCGAGTCGCCCGGTGCGATCACGTAGGCGAGGACCAATGCGTTCACCAAGATTGCATCGATCGCGATGGAAACGTATGTCAGTGCTGGCTTTGGGGTCGCCTTTCGCAATCTCCAGATGACAAAGATCGACCAACAAAGGCCCAACAGACCGAATGAAAAAGCAGCCACCGCTCGCGGAACAAGTGCCACCAGATTACTGCCGTGGATGATCGGCCACGCAAGTGTCACTGTAGCGCCGACGACAAGCCGTGCCCAGGCGATGCCGAGTTCGCCTTCGCGTGCAGCTTCGCTGAGGAGACGATTGACGATGGAGTCTGTGCGGCCTTCTTCGGTGACTATTCGTTTCATAGTTAGTCGCGAAAATTTACTGAGTTAATTCCTATTCAGAAAAACTCGTCCCTCACGGAAAGTACTGCCATGACTAACATGCCTAGAATTGCTAACGAATTCCAAACGATCATTGCCTTAAATGCGATACTGCCAGCAGGATGAGTTGCTCTCCACCAGCTATCCAATGCCACGCCAGAACGTATTTGGGAATAGAGCAAGAAGGCCATGAATACTGGGAGAGAGCAAGCGATCAAAGAAAGGGGAATTGCGTCAGAAAGAGCTTTCAGAAACAAAACCATGCAAAATACAGAGAAGTAGATGAAGAAAACCCAGAGATATTTTTTTCCAATTTCTAGTTTCACGGTCGGAACTCCACTCTCATTCCAACTAGACCCGACAGCCTTTTGAGAAAGTCCTCACGAGGCACCTCAATTGCCCCAAGACTCCCAGTGTGTTCGGTCCACTGCTGAATGTCGAGCAGGCGAAAACCTTGTTTGGTGAGATGCTCAATCAAATAGTAAAGGGCGAGCTTCGAGCCATCGCGTTGTCGGTGGAACATACTTTCTCCTGCGAAAGCTCCTCCGACGGCCACTCCGTAAATGCCGCCCACGAGTTCAGCTTCATTCCAAACCTCAACACTGTGGGCGTGGCCGAGCGTGTGTAACTTGACATAAGCGGCGATCATCTCTTCGCTGAGCCAGGTTCCGAGTTCGCGCCCAGGGCCGACCGAGCACGCCTCGATCACCTTTGAGAACGCTTGGTTGATCGTCGGCTTGTATTTGCCGCTGCGGATTCTTCTTTCCAGACGCTTGGAAACGTACATGCCGTCCAATGGCATGAGTGCCCGTGGGTCGGGCGACCACCAGAGCATCGGGTCTTCTGAGAAGGTAGGCCAGGGGAAAATCCCGTGGCGATAAGCGTCGAGGAGGCGCTCTGGCGAAAGATCCCCTCCAATGGCGACCAGTCCGTCTGGGGAAGCTTCATCAGCAGGTGGAAAGAACTTCGAGGCCATCGCTCAGGTCGATCAGGAGGAGACTGCGAACGAAACTCTGCGTATTGCGTATGGTTTAACGGACTGATTTCGCAAGGGTTATCAGCTCATGCAGCCGGATGTCGGTTTGGCTGCAAGCCAACGAATAATTGCTACAATAAGTCAAACGCAACTAGGCCAGCCACGTGCAGCGACAGTTTTTCCCGATTCTAGCACGCGACCGGTTTTCTGATTACCACTGATGACCGACGAATCCTTTCCACCGACGCTTTCGCCTTCAACGGGGGCACCGCCTCCGCAGAGCCAACCGATCGATCCTGCTTCATCCACTGGCGTGGAGCGACCGACGCCTACAGGGAGCGAAATGGAAGCTCGGCACGCGCTTGAGGACCAAGCGCGATTGAACCGACTGCTGCGGATTTTTTTCGGTCTCTCCACGCTCCTGCTGCTTGGACTGCTTGTGCCCTACTTTGCTGGCCGCATTCAATACAGCCTGACTGCCGCTAAAGAGAGAGCCGAGGCGGATGTTGCCCGCGAAAATATGCGCGACTTTCAACTCGCCCAGCAGGTCGAAGCGTACACCATTCTTCCGCAAGTGGTGCGACCGAGCGTCGTTAGCATCCGGACCAACCGACGCACCCGAATGGGCAACGGTCAAGGTCAGGGCTCGGGAGTAATCGTGGACAAAGAGGGCTACATTCTGACGAACGAGCATGTTGTGCGTGGGGTCAACTCAGTTGACATTGAGTTAAGCGATGGCCGCACGGGCTCGGGCAGCGTTATCGGCATTGATCCCGATCTCGACTTGGCCGTTGTGAAGACCGAGCTCGGTGATCTCACTCCTGCCGCTTGGGGTAACAGCGAAGACCTCGAAGTGGGCGAACCCGTTTGGGCGTTCGGAAGCCCCTTCGGACTGAAGCAAACCGTCACGTCGGGGATTGTCAGTGCGAAGAAACGCCGCGGCATCACCCGTGGTCCTTACAACGAGTTCCTCCAGACCGACGCGGCAGTCAATCCGGGCAATAGTGGCGGCCCGTTGGTCAATTCCCGCGCCGAAGTGGTTGGCATCAACAACATGATCTTCGGCGAAGGCTTTCAGGGAATCAGCTTTGCCATTCCCAGCGAACTGGCAAAAGACACGTACGAGAAGCTACGCCGTGATGGCTATGTCGAACGCGGTTTCCTGGGCGTCATGCCGACAAAAGTCCCGGACGAAATGGCCCGCCAGTTGGGGCTCGACCGCAACCAAGGAGTGCTCGTCAACACGTTGACTGCGAACACACCGGCGCACAATGCTGGATTTCGCCGCAACGATGTGATCCTCACTTGGAACGGCCAGCCGTACAACGACCCAACTTTGCTGAGCCGTGCCATCGCCGCGACACCCATTGGCGCGAAAGTCCCTGTCGAAGTTTTGCGTAACACGAATGGCGGCGTGGCGGAGAAGACTTTGGAAGTGACGGTGGGGGCTCGGCCTCGTCGATAAGGGACCGTGGATGTTTTTTACCACAGAGGGCACGGAGAACACGGAGGTTTTCGTTCAAGCTCTTTCGAGTTCTTTTATTGGTTAGAAAAATTTGGCGTATTAAAGTCTCATTTCTGAACAGTCAGACAAACACAAAATATAAAAATGAACTGCTGATTTCTTCCGTTCTGAAAAAATCGGAAGTGGAAGACGAGTGGCTAACAAACCTCCGTGTTCTCCGTGCCCTCTGTGGTTCAAAAAAGAAGCCTGATTCATGTCACTAGCCGAAATGCAGGACGCCAAGGAGCAGATCCGCCAGGCGATCGACATTGTCGATCTCGTGGGTGGCTACGTTCAATTGCGGCGGCAGGGACGAGGGTACATCGGCTTGTGCCCTTGGCATGACGACTCGCGCCCGAGCATGCAGGTGAACCCTGAACGCCAGACGTTCAAGTGCTGGCCGTGTGATTTCGGTGGCGACATTTTTACTTTTGTGATGCGGATTGAAGGGGTTGAATTCCGCGAAGCGCTGGAGATGCTCGCGGATCGTGCCGGGATCGAACTTTTACGACCAAGCGGTCCGCAGACTCCGGCGGATAGTCAGTTTGCCCGGAAGAACCTGTTCAGAGCACTGGCTTGGTGCGAAGAGCAATTCCATCAGATGCTCCTACGCTCTCCCGCGGCAGAACCTGCACGACGCTATTTGGCTGAACGCGGAATCAACGAAGAAAGCATCGCGAAGTTTCATATTGGCTTCTCGCCGAACGACTGGGAGTGGCTCACCAAGCGGGGAGCAGCGGCTGGCTTTTCGCCAGCGGTTTTGGAACGCATTGGTTGTGCTGGCAAGCGTGACAGCGGCGGCTATTACGATCGGTTCCGCGGGCGGTTGATGTTTTCCATTCGGGACGTCCGTTCGCGACCGATTGCCTTTGGCGGGCGGGTGTTGCCGGAGTTTGCTGGCGAGCGGGATGCGAAGTACATCAACAGCCCGGAGACCCCGCTCTTCAGCAAGAGTCGCGAACTGTATGCGTTGGATGAAGCGCGTTCTGGCATCGCTCGCGAGGGCGAAGTGCTGGTCATGGAGGGCTATACCGACGTGATCATGGCCCACCAGCACGGTATTGATCATGCCGTGGCGGTGTTGGGGACAGCCCTGGGTGAGCAGCATGTGCCGCTGGTAAAGCGGTTCACCGACACGATCACACTCGTCCTCGATGGAGACGACGCGGGGCAGCGGCGCACGATGGACATCCTGGACAATCTGCTAGCACTCTTCGTGAAATATGAGGTGGAATTAAAAATTTTGGGGTTGCCTGCCGGGGCCGATCCATGTGATGTTGTTGCATCGCAAGGAAGCGACGCTTTTCGTGAGTTGTTAAAACAATCGCGAGATGCACTCACTCACAAAATGGATTTTGTGATGCAATCGTTAGCAGCCAACAACCGATCAACGCACAGCTCAGCGCAAGCCGTTGAGTCGATTCTCGCCACGCTCGCCCGTGCCCTTCCCGGCGGCGTCAGTGCTGCCTCTTCCGCTTTGGTCCGCGAGCAACAGATGCTCGGTCGCATCGCTCGTCAGTTTGGTGTTGCCGATGACACGCTTCGCACACGGCTCAAAGAACTACGCAAGACCGTTCAAAGAAACACAACTCGCCCTCCGACTCCAGCGGTCACGGAGTACGAAGGTGAAGAGATGCCTGATGAAGCAGCCCTGACTTCAGCAGGACCGTCCTCGTCGGTGCAACTCACCAAGCCAACCGCTTGGGACTGCGAATTGATCGAGTTGGTTCTGCTGCAACCAGAAGCGTTGCCGATGATGGCGACGCAAGTCAGCAGCGACGATGCGGCTTCGGAAGTTGCCCGAGAGATCTTCCAGCGAGCCCGCGACTTGCATGAGATTGGCACTTTGCCAACCTTTGAACAATTGATGCTCGCCACCGAAGACCAACGAATCAAGAACTTTCTCATCGACTGCGACGAACGCAACTCGGCTCGGACGATGAGCGATCCTCAACAGCGGATGAGCGATTTATTCGCTTCAGCCGCCCGACGACGCGAAGAGGCGCGTCACCAAACGCAACTCGCTGAGTTGCGACAACAGAAACTCGATCCTCAAAGTGAGGATGAAGTCCTAAAGAAACTTTTTGGAGACCTAGAACGCGGTCAGACCGGTTCCTCATCCACGGAAGGTTGAGAGGTTTGATTCGTGCCCGCCATTGCAAGATCGCTCCCGTCGCGAACTTGCTCGGCAAAATCCCGATTGCACATGATGTGTGAAAGGATTAACGATGACCCAACAAACAGCGACCCAACATACGACAGCCCAAACCAAGACTGAACTTCTCACCAGCCAACTCGAAGCCCTAGCCGCCACCGCCAAAGAGCAGGGTTATCTGACTTACGATCAGACGAATGCGTTTCTACCCGACGAGGTGAATGACGCGCGTCACATGAATCTCTTGCTCGATCTGCTCGACGGTCTGAACGTCAAGATCGTTGACGATCCGAACTCTCCGCTGAACTACAACGCTGAAAAGCCCGAGGGTGAGCCGGAGGAAGAGGCTGAGCAACTCACTGCAGCGGATATCCCAAAGCTGACCGACGATCCGATTCGGATGTACCTCTCGCAGATGTGTCAGATCCCACTGCTCGCACGCGAGCAGGAAGTTCACTTGGCGAAGAAGATTGAAATTTCCAGAAAGCGGATGCGTCGTAGCATTTTGCGTTCGTTTTACGCTCTCGAAGCAACCGTCGAAGTGCTCGAAAAGGTTCACGGAGGCGAGTTGCCGTTCGATCGGACGATCAAGGTCTCGCAGACAGAGCGTCTTACGAAGCCACAAGTCGCTGCCCGGATGCCGCACAATTTGAAGACGCTTCGTTGGCTGATGCAATCACAGAAGCGAGATTTTGCAATCCTGACCAGCAAGCTCATGCCGAAGGAGCAGAAGAGCGAGGCTCGCGAGCGCTACCTACGTCGCCGCCGTAAGATGCTTCGCTTGGTCGAAGAAATGAGCCTGCGAACCCGTCGCGTTCAACCACTGATGGACGCCCTTTCGGAAATGTCTCGCCGGATGGACTTCTTGAAGAAACAGCTCGACGAGTTGAAGGCCGAAGGAGCGAGCGACACCCGCATCAAACCGGTTCGACAAGAATTGCAAAAGCTGATGGAGAAAACGCTTGAGACTCCGAGCAGCCTACGAAAGCGTTGCGTATTCCTCCGTGCGGAGTTAGAGGAATTTGAGCGAGTGAAACGCGATCTCTCCGGTAGCAACCTGCGACTGGTAGTCTCGATTGCCAAGAAGTACCGCAACCGTGGCATGAGCTTCCTCGACTTGATTCAGGAAGGCAATACGGGCCTGATGCGGGCAGTTGACAAGTATGAGTATCGCCGCGGCTTCAAGTTCTCGACGTATGCGACTTGGTGGATCCGTCAGGCGATTACTCGCGCGATTGCTGACCAAGCCCGTACGATTCGTATCCCAGTTCACATGATCGACGTCCTGAGCAAATTGCAACAGACGGCCAAGCGTCTGCAGCACGAACTGGGACGTATCCCTACGCATGAAGAAACAGCCATCGAAGCCGGCATTAGCCTCGAAGAAAGTTTGCACGTTCTCGACATTGGACGCACGCCAGTAAGCCTTGATCGTCCTGTTGGCGAGGGCGATGACTGCAGCTTTGGCGAATTTGTCGAGGATGATCATACCGATAATCCTTTGAAGCTCGCCAATAATGCTTTGCTACGTGATAAGATCTCCGACCTGCTGAAGACTCTCACTTATCGCGAGCGCGAGATCGTCCGCCTCCGTTACGGTCTTGCTGACGGCTATTGCTATACCTTGGAAGAGGTCGGTCGCATCTTCAAGGTTACGCGCGAACGCGTTCGTCAGATTGAAGCGAAGGCAGTGCAGAAGCTGCAAAACCCAGTCCGCAGCAGCGAACTGGCCGAGTACGTCGCTGACAGTCCGGTGATCGAGGAAGAAATTGCCTGGGACGAGCCCGCAACCGTTCCGATGGATGATGAAGCTTCCGACTACGTGGACCTCCCCGCAGCCGCGTAGTGGTCGATCATCGAATCTGGTGGCATCCAACCCCGGCAGACCTGAACCACTTGGTTTGGGACTTGCCGGGGTTTTTCTACCGCCTTCTGGTCTGCGCAGGGAACGCTACAATGGGTAGTTCCCTTCCGCAGAGCAGAAAGAGACGACATGGCTGTTGCCGCCGAATTACTTCGAGAATTGCACCGCATCCACCAGCAGTTAGCCGATCTGCGCGATCGCCTAGAACGTGGCCCCCGCCAGATCAAAGCGCGTGAAGCGAACGTGCAGAAGTATCAGCAGTTGCTCGCAGAAGCTCAGGAGAACCTCAAAAACACCAAGATGGCAGCTGACCAGAAGCAACTTGATTTGCAGTCTGGTGAGAACAAGATCGAGGACTTGGGCGGCAAGCTGAACACGAGTAGCAGCAACAAAGAGTTCCACGCCCTGCAAGAACAGATTGCCGCTGCGAAGATGGCGAACAGCGTTTTGGAAGATGAAATTTTGGAATCGTTTGACAAAGTAGAGCAACTAAAAGTCGGCGTCAAAGATGCGGAAACAGAAGCCAAGGCTGCGGAATCTGAGCTTACGAAGTTTCGCGAGAAGATCAGTGCCGAAGCCGTACTCGTCAAAGCGGATATCCAGCGACTTGTAGGTGAGCTGGCGGAATCTGAGAAGGGGCTCGCGGGCGATATTCGCGAGGATTACAACCGCGTCATCCGCAACAAGGGAGCCGATGGCATGTCGCGAGCCGATGGGCGGATTTGCACCGGCTGCGGCCAGCAGATGACTCTCAACATGCATAATGATCTCTTGCTGTCAAAACCCTGTTTCTGCAAAGCGTGCGGACGGATGCTTTACATCGGCGAGGAGTGAACCATAGACTGGGTTTACATTCGCAACGGGAATTGAAACAATAAGCATCTGTACGGGTCTTCCAACGGGAAGGCCCGTTTTGTTTGCGAGATTGAACATATTTTCGAAGAGTCGCTCTCGGGCGGCGCCAAAGTGAGGCGATTATGGATACCACTCCGATGACCCGCAAGGGTTATGACAAGCTCAAGGCAGAACTCGACCACATGGAAAACGAGTTGATGCCGGAGATCGAAAAGCGAATCGCCGAAGCGCGTGCCGAGGGGGACCTCAAAGAGAACGCCGAGTATCACGGTGCCCGCGAAAGCCAAGGGATGCTGCAGGCGAAGATCAATATGCTCAAGAGCAAGCTCTCCACGGCAGACATCATCGATATGTCGACCATGCCCAAAGACCAAGTCGTTTTTGGGGCTACTGTTAAAGTCAAGGATCTCGACTTTGGTGACACGGAAGAATTCACCTTCGTTGGAGCAGGCGAGGAGGACTACGATGAAGGAAAGATCCTCGTTACCAGCCCGCTTGGCCAAGGATTACTCGGAAAGAAAGTTGGCGAAAAGGTTGCCGTAGAAGTTCCCGCGGGAACGAACAATTTTGAGATCCTCGAGATTCGGTTCGAAGAGTAAGTCAACATCTAGGGTGCGTGAGCGACAGCGGACGCTCCCTGCTGGTTTGTAAACCCTTACGACTTGTTACTCAAACTTGTACTCGCACACATGCCGGTAAGTCTCGCCTGGTCTGAGCAACGTCGAGGGGAAGTCTGGCTGGTTGGGTGTGTCCGGATAGTGCTGGGTTTCTAAACAGACGGCCGAACGATAGTCGTACTTCTTTCCCTCTTTGCCGGTTTGGCCGTGCAGGCCGTTGCCGATGTAGAGTTGCACGCCAGGTTGGTCGGTGCTGACGACCATGCGGCGTCCCGACTTAGGATCGACAACTTCAGCAACTTCGCGCGTTGTTCCCGCTTCGCCGTTAAGCACATAGTTGTGATCGTAGCCTCCAGCATCGGCACCTGTGAGTTGATCGACGCGGCTGCCGAGTGCTTGAGAATCGCGAAAGTCGAAAGGAGTCCCGGAAACGTCTCGTAATTCGCCGGTGGGAATCGAGGTGTCATCCACGACGGTGTACTGGTTCGCGTCGATGCGGACTTCGTGATCCATGACACTTCCTGTGCCGTGCCCTGCGAGGTTGAAGTAACTATGGTTCGTGAGATTGACGTGCGTTGGCTTCGTCGTGGTGGCGACGTACTCAATGCGGAGTGCATTGTTCTCGGTGAGTGTGTAAATCACCGTGCAGTCGAGATCTCCCGGAAAGTTCTCTTCGCCATCGGGGCTCACGTATTGGAAGCGAATTCCCTGCCCATGTTCGTTCTCAAACTTCTCGCCTGACCAATCAACCTTATCGAGTCCCCGCTCTGGCCCACCGTGCAGGTGGTTCGGGCCATTGTTGATAGCCAGTTGATACTCTTGGCCGTCGAGGGTGAACTGTCCTTTGGCAATCCGATTGGCGTAACGCCCTGTCGTGCAGCCAAAATGTTGGTTGGCTCCCGAGGCGTAGTTCTCCTCATTGTCAAAGCCCAGGACTACGTCGGCTAGATGACCGTTGGTATCAGGCACATGAAGCTCGGCTAGCGTGGCACCACGCGAGTAGAACTTAGCTTGCATTCCCTTCGAATTTTCGACGACAAATTCCATCTTGCTCTCCGTAAAAATTACCGGCCAATAGGCGAGCGAAGATTATCACGGAGTGAGCAAGTCTATGCAAGCAAGTGAAAAGAAAAACCAGGGGACCTGTTCCAGGCCCCCTGGCGCTCGGATGTGACTCCCCATGTCCCCTTAGAAGACAACATCCACATCATCTTTTTCGACTTCATCCTCGCCGTCGATGATCAAGAAGTCGACCTCGCCGTCGCGGGCGTCGATCTTATCGGCACCCAATCCGCCGACAAGGATGTCACTACCCACACCGCCAACGAGCTTGTCGTTGCCAATGCCACCGAGGATGATGTCGTTGCCACGACCACCGTGGAGGTTGTCGTCGCCAGCGCCGCCGTCGATCCAGTCATTGCCAGCGGCTCCGAAGATCGTATCATTGCCGCGGCCACCGTTGACGATGTCGTTGCCGGTTCCGCCGGAGATGCGATCATTGCCACGACCGCCGAAAATGCGGTCGGCACCGAGCATGCCAAGGATCGTATCGTTGCCACCACGACCATAGATCAGGTCGTTGGCGGCAAAGGCGAGGTCCACGGCATTTGTTGTGGCTGTGAGAACTCCGTCACCTTCGGCAGGTACCTCCTCTGCTTCGTCGAACTGGTTATCGATCGCGCGGAACAACTCGTTCGCGTTCGGTAGATCTTCACGAACGATTTCGTCATCGATCTCAGGATCGACTGGGTCGCCTGGGTCAGTAGAAAGGTCTACCGGATCGCCGATGATCAGGTCGTCCCCTTCGCCACCGTCGAGCACGTCGGAGCCACGACCACCGAGCACGTAGTCGCGAGCGTCGCCAGCAGCAATGCGGTCGTTCCCACCATTGCCGAGCAGGATATCGACGCCATCGCCACCACGGATGCCGTCGTGACCACGACCACCGAGTGCGACGTCATTGCCCTCGCCACCAGAGATCGCGTCGCGACCCTCGTTGACGTTGGCGTACCGGCGAGCGTAGTCGTAGAGACCGGCATAGTCATCGGGGACTTCATTCGTCCCGTCGCCGAACAGCCAATCGTTACCGGCGTCGCCAGCGATACGGTCGTTACCGCTGCCGCCAGCAATGGCGTCATCGTCGTCTCCGCCGTTGAGACGATCGTTGCCAAGGCCGCCAAGAATGGCATCACGACCGGCGCCACCAGCGATGACATCGGCTCCACGACCACCAAGAATCAGGTCGTTGCCGGCTCCGCCGCGGATGCGGTCTCGACCGGCTCCGCCGAGAATCCAGTCGTTCCCTGAACCGCCTTGGACGCCGTCGTTGCCGTCGCCGGCACGGATATGCGTCCATTGTTCAACGGAGGCGTCGATGCGAATTAGATCATCGCCGTCCTTACCGAGGACGTAGATGCCGTCGATTTCATCACTGTTGAACGTGCGCTGGTCACCGTTGACGATCACATGCAGGCGATTGTTTTCGTCGACGAATGCCGCAATGCGGTCCGCCTCGTCGGTTCCTTCGGCGATGACCACGCTGGTTGGAGGGTTTTCGAGATCGACGTCCTCGAAACTTGCCAGGTCGACAATGGCAGAGTCAGCCGCCAACAGTGTACGCGTTTCTAGAGACTCCATCCGAGTCCGCCTGCTGTACGCTTGCGCACGCTTCTTTCGTTTCTTCAGGATTCGCTTCTTCTTTTGAGATTTCGACATTTCTAAGGCTCCGTTCACGGTTAATGAGACGCCCCATACTTCCAGCATCCTCTCGCGAGCGGCCGGCTACGTGCGCACCTTCTACGCAAACGAACGTCCTTCTTTTTCGAGAATGAAACCGAAGAAGTGTTCGCTTTTTAGCTTGGGATAGAACTCACAGATCAGTCAGCGGCAGCCTACGTGCGTACCGCCAGCGCAGTTAATTCTTCAGCCTTGGTGGAAGATTCGCAGTCCTTGCACTACAAAGTTCGGAATTGGAACCTTTGCAATTGAAAAGCCAGTCGCCCCCGATTGGCCCACAGTTTAGACCGGAACAGTCCAGGTCTAACCCACAAAAACACAAGGTGGCCCGTCACTCCTTCAGCGGAGTCGCCCTAGAAAAATAGGGATTTGACGGCCTGTGCCCCCCAGCACATCTGACCTGCGTTTGCACGCTATTTCAGCAGAAAAGTGAGAAGAAGCGTGAATGCTAATCTTCTCTATCCGCAGCGTAACCAACAGGAATCTGCCTGACAAGCGAAAAGTTGGAGACAAAGCAACGTGTCACTTGTCTGCGTTGGCAATAAACGAAGTGCGTTACCAACAAACTGCTAAACCCCAGGCAGAGGTAGCGGGTTTCGCAGGAAATGAAGAGTTTCTGGAATTTCTGTGCAGCGACGGCAGTTCGCAATAGCCGCTACGTTCGCTTTCCCGCCCCCTGTGCGATCTTATCTCCGATCATCGCGATCTTTTGGTCACGCAAACGTTTCTCGTTGAGCCAATAGGGGCTGGTGATCTCTTTGAAAGCGTAGATGGCCGCTTGAATCCCTTCAGCCCATGCGACGGCTACCAGCTTGATGTCGCCGTGGACATCGCCTACTGCAAAGATGCCGCGGCGGCTTGTCTCAAAATAAGGATCGATAGCAATGCTGCCATCGTCGTTGAGGCGGAGGTCCAGTCTTTGGAACGTTTCTTTGGCGGACAGAAAGCCAATCTGCACCACGACGTAATCTGCAGATAGTGGCGTACCATCGATAAGTCGCAAGCTGATTGCACCGGCGTCAAATTCCGCTTCCTCGATTTCCGCACTCGTATGAACTCTGCCTCCAGAGGCGATCAAACGCTCGACGGAATCGTTCTTTGCGATGGGCGTTTCTTCACGAACAATGACGTCCACTTCCGCATTGCGATCGCGTGCCATCACGGCTGCATCAAACGCAGAGTCACCGCCACCAACCACAACGACGTGACGACCGTCGTAGTCACCAATTTTGGGAATCTTGTAAAAGACACTCTTCGATTCGAGGGCATCAAGCACCGGAAGCTTTCTTGGGAAGTGCAGCAGCCCGCAGGCGAGAATCACTTTGCGGCACAGATACTCTCCGTCTTTGGTGACGACACGCTTCAGGAGGTCTTCTTTCTCAACCTGTTCGGTCTCTTCGACCGTTACGAGCTCTTCGTTGAAGCGGAATTGCACCAGAGCGTCGACAGCTTGCCGGTAGACCCGAGAGGAGAGCTCCTCGCCACTGATGCCGTCAGGGAAGCCAGGAATGTCGACGATCTTCTTGTCCGCGTAGAGAAACTGGGGCTGGCCGCCGGGTTCGTTTTTGGCTTCGACCACCAGAGTGGTTAGGCCACGGTGGGCCGTGGTGAGACTTGCTGCTAGACCTGCCGGGCCAGCTCCAATGATGACGACGTCCCAGTAGGGAAGGTTACTGAAATCGAGGTCTTCATCTAATTCCGTAACTTTGAAGTCTGCCATGGTCGCCAACTTTCCAATTTGAATTCGCGATAACGCAGGCACTACCAGATTTCTATTCCCAGACGTTAGTCACTTCAAGAACAAAAGATGGTTTCTCAGTAGAGAAGTTCGCGCAGAATCAAGGCCCTTTAACTATAATGGGTTTAAGTGGAGAGTCTTCCGTTGTCCCACGCAGTAGGCCAAGAGTCGAAAATGAAAAAGCGAATACTCGTCGGTTTCTCGATGGTCTCTTTCCTGATGTTTATTGCGGGTGAGTCGCAGGCTCAGATCAACGGTGGCCAGTTTGGCCAACAGGGCGGGTTCGGGCAGTTCGGCGGTCAAGGAGGTTTCGGTCAGGGTGGCTTCGGCCAGTTCGGTAGCGGTTTCGGACAACGGGGCTTTGGGCAGTTTGGAGGCGGGTTCGGTCAAGGAGGCTTTGGACAAGGTGGTTTCGGGGGTGGGCAAGGCTTCGGTCAGCAGGGGGGCCTAAGGAATCGCAACATCACCGGCCTGCGTTCCAACCAACAGGAACGTTTTCGCCAGGATGGGTTCGTCGGCCGCGATGCCGAGGATGTTCGTCGCACCTTGGATCAGCAGAATCGCCAACCCGATGCGCGTGCGATTGCTCGTGAGATTGAGGACTTGAACGATCTCCGCCGTCAACGGCGACGCGATCGACGTCGTCGCAGTGAGCAACCTGACCCAATTCGGGTCAAGTTGATTCCCGAATTCGAATACCAGTTGCCTACGACTTCAGAAACAGAGCAGGCAGTAAATGCTACATTAAGTCGAGCCGCGGCAATCAGGAGTTTGCCAGCGACGCAAGCCGAACTGGTCGATGGCGTGGTCACGCTGCGAGGTATAGTTCGTACCGAGCGAGATCGCCAACTGGCCGAACGACTCGCTTCTATTGAGCCGGGAGTGTCGCGCGTAGAGAATCTTTTAGAGGTTCAGAACGAAGTGAGCGACGGGCCGGAGCTTTCGGCTCCTTAACGCCCTCTTGCTTCGCGGTAGTTGCGACAGAAGATTCTGGCGACGTCACCTTCGCTTGATTGGGTCGTTCTGTCAATTTTTGTTCCTGCGAAGCCTTGGCCAACTTCTCGCCCAGCGTTTTCGGAATTTGAAAAGTGGCAGTCTTCAGCTGGTTTGTCGAGTCAGAGCTAGCGGCTTGGCTCTTCTCTTCAAAGCTAGCCAACTTGACTTCCGAAGGCGAGGCTCGCTTTGCCAGCATCGTATTCTGCGTTTGGGGTAGAGTCCCAGGCAGGAGATTCTTGGTCGGCTCTCCCACGATCAGCGAGCCTTCGCGCGGCTCGAAGCGGGTAATCAGCGTGATGTTTTTCTTCGGTCCGCCGACGGCATCCCAAGGGAGCCACACGCTATACGCGGGGCCAAGTTTCGTTGAGCTTTCGTGACGGACAAATTGCTCCGGCGGAAAGATGAATCGCTTGGTCGGGTGCGTCTCGTGAGCCTCGCGGTCGGATTCGTCGAAGGCGTACACCACCAATTGCCCGTCAACTCTGACAGGCAAGTCGGAATCGCGTTTGAAGAAAACAATCCGCCCGCCGAAACCTCGTTTGGGTTGTGAGCCGCCTTGGTGGTGGACGGCTTGTGTCCAACTGCAAACCAGCCGTGAGGGTGTCTGCGGGGCCTCGGGCTCGTCGGATTTCAGACCAACTGCCATGCGCACGTCCCAGCTCTTGGCGAATTTCCAACCGTCGCTTTTCGTACTGCTGCACCCCAGCGTCGCAAGGATTGCGAGGGTCAGCAGAACCGAGAGGTATCCGCATTTGGTTTGAGTCTTTGTGGTCATCATAGGATCGTGCTACGTGCCATGTCGGTCGCTATTGCTGATAACTTGGCGGCGGAAGCATATTGCTCGTATCGCCGTCCGGTAGTGCTTCTACGGGTGGTCCCTGCAGGTATGATTCGCCAGGGGCGAGATCGCTTGGGTAAACCGTTTCTGCATAGGCTGCCCCTGCGGAATCTCCAACGCTTCGTAATCCTTGCGGGCTCGAGAGTTCAATCACGTCGGAGAGGCACCAGTTCATCCGTGCGGATTCGACTTGTTTGAGCATCTCCGCTTCGTGGCGATCTCGCACAATATGCGGAGTGAGGATGATCAGCAGCTCTGTTCGGACGGTCGAAGTAGAGTCGTAGCGGAAGAGGTCTCCTAGCAGCGGGATGTCTGCCAGCAACGGCACACGACGATGCAAGGCTGAGTCGCGTTTCGTCAAAAGTCCGCTAAGAACAACCGTCTGCCCGTCGACGGCACTGATCGTGGTTTCCGCGGTTGTCTCGTTGATTCGCGGCACGCGAATCGGGTCGCCGTTCGGAGCGACCGCGATCGGGATACCTTGGCTCAGGGGGCCGAGTTCCTGCTTGCTGGCGTAAACCTCCATCACCACCAAGCCATCGGGACTGATGCGTGGTCGAACAAGCAGTTCCAGCCCGACTCCAACCTGTTGGGTAATATTTTGCTGGCGACCAAACTGGTCGATATTGCTTGCTGTGATAATGGGGACTTGTTCTCCTACGAAGGCCCGCCCTGTTTGATTATCGAGCGCCATGATCTGCGGACGACTCAGCACCTCAAGTCGGCGTGACTCTTGGAGTGCACGCAGCAGCATACTCACGCTCTCGCTGCTTGCAGAGAGGACCAGTCCGCCAAACCCCAGATCAGGGTTCACTCGCCCGACGGCAAAGCTCGACAGCCCCTGAGCCGCAACCTTGCTAGCCGTGGCCAAGGAAGACGTGCTGCCCGCGTTGCCTAGAGCCTGGTTAGGGTCCCCGAAGTTGAAGCCCGGCGTAAACCGAGCCGAGTCGATAACTTGCTGCTCAAAGGTCGTCGAACCGCCACCAGCATCATTCACGATGGTCGTGTTCGTCGAACGATTGATATCTTCCAGTAAACTGCGATCGAATAGCAGTGAATCCTGCAAGCCGAGTTCGACACCAAACTCGTCGGCATCGCCTAGGCGGACCTCGCCGATGAGAACCTGGATCATGACCATCGGGGCTTGCTCATCAAGCTCTTCGATGATCTTGGTAAGTTCGGTGTAATATTGCGGAGCCGCCGAGACAATGAGACTGTTACTGTTGATCTCAGGAACGACCACCACTTCTTGTTCGATCTGTTGGAAAGGGCTGACCACACCGGGTGCCGTTTCTTGTACGTCACGACGGCCTTCGAGCCAATCTTGCAAGGCGATGGCAACTTGCTCCGCGTCGGCATTCTTCAGTTTGTAGACACGGTTCTCACGCTCACGAGCGTCGCTGGAGTCGAGCCTCAGAAGAATCGCCTCGACAAGAATTAACTCATCGCGACTGCCCGCGGCAATGATGCTGTTAGTGCGTTCGTCAACGGAGAAGCGAAGCTGGAAAGGTGTTTGCCCTTGGTCATCGCCATCCTCGCCAGTACCGAGGAGGTTTTCCAGCATATCGGCCAGGCTAACGGCATCGCCATTATTGATGGTGAAGACCTTCAGCTCCGCGGTCGTGTCGGGGGCTTGGTCGAGCTGCTCAATCAAGGCAGCCACCAACGGCATGGCAGTTCGCGGAGCCGTGACGACCAAGGCGTTCGCGCGACGATCCGCCGTAATCTTGGCGTTCGAGAGGACCCCCGATTCCAACTGGCGGCGTCCTTCTTCATCGACAGTGATCAGCCTCAGCAAAGCCGCAGCACGTCGAGCGGCGTCGGCATCATCGGCGTCGCTACTACCCAGCAGCGCGTCGCGTAAGACGGGTGCCAGATCATCGGCCACTGAGTTGCGGAGCTTAAAAATGCGTAAGTCGTTCTCAGCATCACCGCCGGGGCGATCGATCTCCGCGATCAGAGCCTTCACTTCCGCCATGTCGCGCGGTCCGGCCCGCACGATGACTGCGTTGGTTCGCTCATCAGCGATGACGACGGCCTTCGGGCTTAATGTCGTCGCTACTTGCGGATCGTCGGAGCCAAAAGCGTTGTTGATGGCATCCCGTGCCAGCAAGGCGTTGGCGAACTTCAGGCGAAACACTTCGAATTGAGTGAGCGTCTTCCCGGGCAGATCGAGCTTTTGGAGCAGTTCGGTTGCTTTACCGACCGCCTGTGGTTGGCCGATGAGCAGGACCGCGTTGGGCTTGCCAAGCGGAAGCACTAGAAGCGACCCGTAAATCCGATCAAGCGAAGCAACACTTGCACCGGAATCAAAGGTCCTTTGCACGAGAAGTGCAATCGAGGTCGAATCGACGTGCTGTAGTGGATAAACGGTAATCTTCGGTTCAGTGATGGCGCTGAGGGCTTCGATCTGAGCAATAATTCTTTGCACGCGAGCCACATCGTCTGGCCTGCCGCCGATAATCAGGAAGTCAGTCCCTTCGACCACCTCGATCTGAACCGGCCCCAACATGCTGTCGGTGGGATTGTCTGAAGTAACGCCTGCTTCATTCGGGTTTCTCGCGCCTTCTGGAGTATTCTGAGCGAGCAGCAAGTTAAGCACCTGCCTGACCTTCGCGTTCGATTTGCCACTCGTTTGAACGATCTGGGCGTCTTCCGTTGGCTTGCGCGGTGCATCGAGAGCTGAGATGATCTTCTGCCAAGCGCGTACTTGATCGGGGCGACCCGCCACGCTCAGTTCGCCAGTGCGAAGGTTGCCGCTAATCACGACCGGAGTCGCCTTCGCTTGCCCAGCCTTGGGCTCCTCGATGACCACACGCATCCAGGGCTGCTGATCATCGCGAATCACGGTGAGCTTACGACCTAAAGCCTTTTCAAGGCGGAGGTGAAGCTCCTGGAAGCTCATGCTTTTCAGCTGGGTTCGGGCTACTCGGTCCTGCCGAGCGTTGCCTGCTGGTAGCTGTTGTTGCTCGCGTAGCGTTGGTCCAGAAGGCTCTGGAAGCAAGTCCGCTTGAGCGACGTATCGCGGACCAACAATCGATTGTTCTCGCTGAGCCTTGGCGGCTTCCGAGCCTCGCATCAACATCGTTACGCCAGCTCCCACGCAAAGCAGGATGGCGATCAACCTCACCAATCCGCCGATGGTGAGTTGCGAGCTGATGTTTTTCGATGGCATGACGTTGTGATTCGTAAGACGAGTTGTTCCGCTCTAACAGGCTGTTTGCATAGTGCTGCGGAGGCAGTCCCTCGGCGCATAGGGTTTGCCCGCATAATCGGAATAATCGTCAAACTTCAACACGAGCGCCAGCTAATCACCTAGAGATGGTGAAGAATCGTCTGCTAGCGTTGCTTGCGGCTGCGTGCCTGAGCGCTGGATTCCGTCGAGGATTCGACGGCGACCGCTTCGGAGAAGGCCTCGCCGAGGCGCAGCTCGAATTGCCCTTCGCGAGTCCGGTAGATGACCCGACGGCCGTCGAGGTCGGTGATCTTGCCCCTGATTCTGCCGATTTCCAGGCGGTCACCGATCTTGTAGTACGACACCTCGCCCGACTTCTCTTGGCGAACAGCCATCACCCAGCCGTTGCCGTAGGTCGCGCCTGTGAAGAGGGTCTGCTTCGCTTCCTCATCCTCGCCCGGTTCTTCGGTCTTGGCGACGGTCTCTTTGACCTCGCTCTTGGGATTGAAAGGGGCGAATAGGTTGCGCGAATCGAGCAACTGCGAATAGTCCTCAAGCGACATGGCCAAGTCCGCTTGTACCTCCTCGGCGAGGCGATCTTCTCGATCTACCGCGGGCAGGATAAGGGCATCGACGGTGAACGTGAGTTTGACGTCACTCTTTCCCTCAATGGGACGCAAGTTCGCTTTGGAAATCCTTTGCAGATGGTTCGTCTGGTAAAAATCGTGCAGGAAGCGAGCAACCTGCCTGATTGATGCATCGCCGGTTAATTCGAAAGTTAGTTCTCGCTGCTCTTCGTCATCCTCACCAAAGGAGCGAGCATTCGTCCTATCAACGACGGACGCCTCTTTGATCCCCGCATCGCTAGCGACTTGGCGAAGCCAGTCTTGGTAGAGCGAACGGGCGATATCTGGGTTGGCTGGCAGAGATCGCTTCTGCAGTGTCCGTAGTTTTCGCTGCGCTCGCTTAGCCATCGAGAGAGCCCGCTTGGCCGACTGGAGATCGGACTCAGCCTGGAGTTGCTCGTCTTCGCTTGACTCCAACGCAGTTTGGTAGCGAGTGAACCCTTCGCTAGCCGCGTAGAGCAAACCGGCCACGCCGACCAAGCCTGCTAGAAGTTTTTCACGAGGCGTCATGGCAGTTCCTCCGCCGAAACCTCTGCGGGCTGTAGTTTTTCGACGAGCCGAAACTGGTAGCCCTCTTTGGCTTTCTCTTCTTTTCTCAGCACTTGGCGAGTTACGCGGCGTCCATCATTTCGCAGACGAGTTTCAAGGGGCTCTGCCGCGGCAGCGCTTTTCGCTAAGGTGGTGAGCGTCCATTCATCGCTCACCAAATCGATTTCAACCGTCAGCACATCTTGATCTTTGGGGAATTCCTCATCAGCGAGCGAAACAGGACGAATCTTTTCGCTCAGTGCCGTCAGTTCGTTGAGGACGTTGACCGTGTTGGCTTGCCACTCAAGCACTTTGCTATGCTGCTCTTGTTCTTCGGCGAGTTCTTTGAGTTGTTCCTCATAGAGTGCGGCTTGTTCTCTCGCCTCTTCGGCGGCACGAAGCGGACCGTTTACGTTTTCGAAGCCTAGCCAGCCGACGAAGCCTAGCAGTGCCGTCGCAGCGACCCCAGCGAGTGCCCAAGTGCGTGTGTTGCTTGGTTTTTCAACGCCGCGGCGCGGATTGACTAAGTCGAGGAGCGGGGCCTTGCCTCGCAACACGTCGGATGCAATTCCCACTAAGGGGGCAACTTCTTCCATTGTCACGGTCTCCGACGAGTTGTCGAAGAGTTCGCGATAATCGCGGAGCGAAACTCCTTCGGAGAGCTGATCGGAAATCGAAGGAAACAGAGTCGAAGAACCATCCACCCAAACGGTCGTGGGCTCTGCAGAGTCCACAGCGATGTCTACAAGCGTCAGCTTGGTTCGCCGTAGCTCTCCAGTAAGTAGTCGTGCAGCAATCTGAGGCGACGTTCCTTCAGGCATCGGCGTGGTACGCAACCTCACCACGCGGTCTGCGTTCTTGGCCCAGATCGTTGCGACGCCAGTCTCGAGTGCTGCGGTGACGTTCGCCTTTTGAGCTGCGTCGTCAATCAGCCCTGTCCAACCAACGGGTCGAGGCACTAAGTGGGCAATCTTTACCCCTGCCGAATCGCAAATCTTCTGGACTCGCTGTAGCTGATCCACGCTAACTCCAACTCCCAAGACGCGGTGGGCAGTCTGCTCATCGCCTTCCATGGGGAGATAATCGAAGCCTTCGTCTTCTCCCGCTAGCGGATGATCACGCATCGCTTGCATGGCGACCAGGTCAGGTAAGTCTTCCAGAGGAGCAGGAGGGAGTTGATAGTTTTGCCAGCGGACGGCATCGCGGGAGAGGACAATTGTGGCGGCCGTTTTCTTTCCGTCGATGGCCTCGATGGCGGCGGCGAGTTGTTTGGCCTGAGCTGCAAGGTCCGTCGACTCAAAATTGAACTTTTGTGACGCTTCAAGCGTGGGAGTTCCACCAGGAAGGCTGACCACGGCGAGGATCGCCGCGTCTTCGGTCAGGTGAATGGTGAGAGCTTTGGACATCTGGTCTTCTCGGGTAGGACGGGCACTCCTGCCCGTCGATTCAACGGCATTGCGTGCTGATACTTCTTGAGACGGCCAGGAGTGGCCATCCTACGGTTATTTCCGTGGCAGGAAACTTCCGGAAATCTTTATTGTACTTACACGGTCAGGTTGATTCTTAAGAAAGTTGGCAAGTCATTGCACGATGCCATCCGGACTCAGGGTTTCGATTGAGTAACCTCGCCCTAGCGAAGTAAGATCGACCCAGTCGATAACGCGAGATGTGCCGCTGCTAGTGTCGATCCAAAATTGACGTCTGGAGATGACGTCAATCTGTGTGGCGGGTTCGCTTGAGCGACTTTGGTTCGAGGTGACCGCCGATTGCCGAAATCCAACGGCTTGCCCACTGTAGACGCTGCCACGGGTGGTTATGTATTTCTCCATCGTTTGCAGTTGGTCGCGCGTGACGAAGCCCTGAAGCAGTGGCCAGAGGATCGAACGCTGGTCGCTAGTTGTCAGATCGATTTCCGGCTCACGCTGCAAGAGAATCTGATCCGCGAGGGCGTAGGACATTCCGGGAATCGTCATCAGCACCGGCTGAGAGGCTTCGTTGATGTTGATCCTGCCTGCAAAGACGGGGCTTGGCGAGGTGGTTGCCAAGTCGTAGAGCCTGAGAAGCTGACGGTATCCTTCTGGTGAATCTGGCCATGGGGATTCCACAGTTTGTGTCTCCGCGTTGTTGCCATTGCTAGAGCCTGATCGTCCCTGATTGCCGCGGTTGCCACTTTGTCGTGAGTCTTGCTGGTTGCTATTGTTCTGCTGTTGGTTGTCCTTCTCGGTGGCAATGGTGACCGTGGTGCCTAGGAGGTCGAGCAATGAGTTGATCGGCGTTGAAGCCTGCTTCTGAAAGTCAAGCTCGACGTTGGATTTCGCGTTCGCCGATTGGTTCTGATTTCGGCTTTCGCGGGCGTCCTGTCGTTGACCGCCGTACTGCCGGTAGAGGATCACGAACTTCGCTTCTTCCGCTGTCAGCTGTGTGGAAAGAGCCGTATGCAACTGCTGCAGAGCGGGGGTATTGATATCGATTCGTGGGCCGCTGCTAGGATCGGAACTGAGGATGTTCTCCGCGCTGGACACCGTGAGGTACGCGGAGAGCCCCAAGTTAAGTTGTCCACTCGCGTTGTCGAGTTCTAACATCACGCCGCGAGGAGATTCGCCTGCGTCGTACTGTTGGTTGCGATTCTGATCGAGACCGTAAAGGAGTTCACGAGTAAACCCCCGGATCGAAAGCAATTCGTCGAGGCTCGTGATGGGGCCATTGCGCGGCGTCACTGCTGGGTCGAGTTGTTGGTAGTAGTCGACTTCTGCACCGAATTCCCGCGGGATGTCGTCGGTATCGAGCCAGTCGAGCAGGGCGTCGGCAAGCTCGACGTCCATCCCAGGAATCGCGAGCAGCCGCTGGCGTGGATCGGCTTGGTCGTTTCCTCTCTGCGCTGCTTGATTGTCCGCCGCTGCATCATCAGCGCCTTCGTCTGAGTTGTCCTCGGAACTTTGCCCCCCCAACATGCTGCCTATGTCTGCTTGGCCGGCACCGGGAGTTCCGCCTACGCGACTGTTCGGAAGAAGACTGTTAACATGCAGCTTGGCGGATTCGTTTTGTAAGCCATAACGTAAGCCCGAGTACAATCCGTTTTGAATTCTGGGGGAAACGATGGTCATCGACCATTGAAACTCCGGGTCTTCGGACTCAAAAAGTGGAATGGCCTGAAAGAGGTCCGTGTTGTCTTGGATACCGCCTTCAACCTGCAAGTCGGCAGCAGGCCGTGACAGCAGCGCGGTCGCATACGCAACGCCAGAGGCCGCCGCCGCATCGGCCCGTGCTTGCAAGCCGTGATAACGGACTGCCAAATGCTCGTTCTGCATGTTCTTCAGATAGCTGGCAGAACTGAGGGCCAGGACGGCGATGACGACGAGGACCAGCAGCAAGACACTGCCGTTTCTCGTAAGGTGATCACGTTGAAAAGAGGGTGTCTTATTCATCGCCACCCCCACCCGTAGCTTGTGCGTTCGAAGCACCGCCCGCGTTCGTGGAACCACTCCCTGTGCCAAATCCGCCAAAGCCGGCTGCGTTCTGCCGTGGTTGACCTAGCAGCATCGGCATCGGTGCCTGTTGCTGAATTCCAACGAGGCTTACGAAGCGGCGATACTCGACACTATCCTCTTCCCGATAGCGATCAGCCCGGCTGTCGGACTCTTCGATCGCTTCCTCATAGGCGACTTCGAGAACCTTAAGGCGAATCTCGATTCCGCGGGGAAGGCCTGTTCGCTCCACGGTGTCCCATTGATCGAGCATTTCGCTTCCGTCGAAGTAACCGTATTCGATGCTGACGACTTCAGGAGCGAGGAGTTTCGCCTGTTCACTGCGCTGATAGTTGCTTGTGCCATCAGTAGCACTCTCCGCCTGCACGACTTGCGTGGAGAGCGACTCTCGATAGAGTCCGGCGATGCCGCGCTGACTCTCGCTCTGAACACCTCGTTCCGCGGATTCGGGAGCGGTGAGTCGCTCGCCATCTTCGACAGTGTAAAAGACCGTCTGGGGCAATGCGTTCGGTGAGGTGGTGTCTTGCTCCTCTTCCACCGCGGGTCTCGTGGCGTCATGCCAGTCGTAGGAGATGCAGCGGTCAATTCGCAGCAACTGCTGATCGCCATAGATTCCTCGCACCGTTGAGGCATCGAGTGTCGCGAAGCCCGTGCCTAGGTCGGAACTGCCTCCGACGGCAACTGCAGAATTACCAATCGACGAAGCCGACGACGCGTCGGCTCCTGAAGTTGTTCCACCTTGCTGCGCGCCTAGGCCGCCGACCGAAGTTCCGCCCGTGATTGATCCTGGGAGCGAGCTTCTGGGGCTATCAAAACGCGCGTTCTGCAAATCGTCTGCAATGGTATCGAGTATCGCGCGTGCCACCTGGGCCGATTCCACGCGTGCTCGACTGCGGTCCACGCGAAAGATGGTCAACTCGGTAGCCATCGTCAGCAAGTAGAGGAGCATTGCCGCCAGACCCAACGCGAGCACAATCTCCAGCAGTGTAAACCCTTTGCGAGTTTGTCGATGAGATTGGTTCACAGCGAAGCTCCCGAACTTGAAACAGCACCATCAAATCCGGTAGTAGAGCCTTCCTGGCTATCCAGGCTACTTGCCTCGGTCGGCGGCACGATCCACTGGACCAATTGAAACTTTGCTGGGCGGAACTCGTCCTCTAGATCCTGTTCGACAGTGACCAAAACCTGTTGCACTTCAGGGACATCACCAGCCAAGAGCGTCACGGAATAGACCCAGCGAACGTCGTCGGTTGAGGGAATCTCCTCCTGCTGTGCGTCGGCTAATTCAAGAGCACCCGAAAGCAATTGGTCCATAACGGTTTGCGCGTGGATTTGGGCTTTCGCTTCGGCTGCCGCTCGTGAGCCACGCTCGTCGGCGAGGCTCATGATCTCACCGAGAACCGCGACCGCCCCACCCAAGATGGCTAAGGCGAGAATGACTTCCAGCAGCGTGAAAGCCGCAGACGCCTCACGAGGGATGCTCTTGCAGTGGTGACGTTTTCGGGTGCGCATGTCAGCGATCCTGTGCCTCATCCCATTCGGTTCTAGTTAGCACAGCGCTTTTTCGACCAACTCCGGTGAGGCCACGCAAATGCAGCCTCAGGTACTTGTCATACTTGTTCTTGAGTGTGATTGTTGCATCGGAAGTGGTGCCATTGGGGAAAAAGAGCAAGGGCCGCGACCACTCTTCACCACCGGATGACTTTAGTGAGACAACTTCACTAGGCTCCGTTGAGGAACGATCCCGGCTCTGTTCATCGACGAGTTGTCCGCTCTCAAAGACGATCTCCGGATCGGTCGCATCTTTTGCGTCAGCGAGGCTAATCGAGTCCGTGCCGCCTGTTTCCGAGGCTGAAGATTCTGATTCTTCACTCGCCCAAACGGAAACTTGATAGCGTGCGGTTCCCGGCTCGAAGCGAAACTGATGGACGCGGCCACTATGGATTGCCGTGTTCCGCGCTTCTGTCCAAGCGGCTAGGACCTCATCCCCTGTCCGACGGAGCTTGACTGAAGAAAAAGCGCGGCCCAACGGCGGAGCGGCAAGGCTAGCGATGACAGCTAGTAATGCCGCTACGAGCAAGAGTTCAAGAAGGGTGATTCCGCGCCGCATCGGTCGCTACTCCCAATTACCGATGTCATCCTCGGTGCCACTTTTACCATCGGGGCCGTTGGACCAGACATCGTACTTGCCAGAGTTTTTCTTGCCTTCGGCGAGGTATTGGAATTCGTTCCCCCAAGGGTCTGGCTTGAGTTTTTCAAGATACTCATCACCCCACTTCTCAGCTTCCGTTTTGTCGCTTGGTTCTTCCCAAAGGTCCGAAAGCTTTGAGGGGTACTTGTTCATTTCCATGCGATACATTTTGATCGCTTCTTCGATCTGGTCCACGCTGAACTGGGCAGCACGTTTACTTGCTTTTTCTTGAGTACCTGTGAAAACACGAGTCGCTAAAGCGCCGATGATCACGAGAATAATTAGGACGAGCAAGACTTCGATCAGAGTAAAGCCGGCACGGGAAGGTGGGGTTGTGCGAGGGGTGGGATGCTTCACTTGGGGAACTCCTTTTTTGACTTAGCTTCGAAGTGAGGGAAGTTTCGGAAAATCTCATACAGTGGATGGTTACATTACCATCGCGGATTTCAGGATGGGTAGCAGTAGCGCGATGACGATCACGAGCACTGCTGACGCCAAAATGAGTAGCATGACGGGCTCAAGCAAACGCACGAACAGATCGAGCCGTCGCCACGTTTCTTTTTCGAGTGAGTCGGCGATGTTGCCAAGCACAGTTTCAAGGGTGTTGGATTGCTCAGCTACGGCAACCATCTCCACAACGTTAGGTGGGAAGTGGCCACTAGCGGCCAAAGGCTCAGCGAGGGATTCGCCTGCGGTAATGTTTTCAGCAGCGTCGTTGACGGCTCCGGCGAGCACCAGATTGCCGGTGGAGTCTGCACTGATCTTCAGCGACTTGACAATAGGAACGCCACCCGAGAGTAAGGTTCCCAGCACGCGGCAAAATCGGGACACAGCCAAATTGCCATAGATGGAACCGACTTGCGGCAGCTTCAATCTCCAACGGTCGAGCCACATGCGACCGGACTCCGTAGCGAGTTTCGCTTTGGCGAAAAAGAAAAAACCAACGAGCGCCGCGGCAATGAATAGGCCGTAGGAACTGATGAAGTCGCTGAGCCACAGCAGCATGTCGGTGACCTTGGGAAGTTCACCACGAGCGCGTAGGCGAGCGAAGAGGTCTTCAAACTTGGGGACGAAGAAAATGATCAGCACCGTCACGATCGAGACGCCAAACACCAGCAGGAAAATGGGATACGCCATTGCCCCCGTGATTCGCGACTTGAGTTCCGCCTGTTGGTCTGTGAACTTCGCGACGCGTTCCAAGGCTTCCTCAAGGAACCCGCCTTCACCGCCAGCACGGACGATGCTGCGTGATAAATCGTTGAAGGCGCGCGGATGCCGTGCCATCGCTTCAGCTAGTGAGTCGCCTTCACTGATCCGTCCGTGGAGGTCTTCGGCAATCTCTTTGATCGCCTCATTGCTCGACTGTTTGCCGAGAACTTGCAAGGAACGCAAGAGAGGAACGCCGCTACGGAGCAAGGCCGCCAACTGTGTATAGAACTGCGACATCGCTTGAGCGCGAACCTTCCGTCCGCCTGCTTTCCGCTCAGTTCCCTTCGAAAGATTGACCTTAAGCGGAAACAGACCTTGAGCGGACAAATTCGCCAAGACTTCACGCTGCGTCCCTGCCGACAACACGCCCTCGACGCGTTGCCCCGTTTCGTTTCGGGCGGTGTAGGTGAAGTCAGGCATGTGAGTCCGTGGAAAGGAGAAAGTTGAGAGAAGACTCTGGGTTGTCGGTTTCTCCTTTAGCTGATGTCTCCCTTGGTGACCCTTAAGACTTCCTCGACGCTCGTCACGCCTTCGATAACTTTTCGCCAGGCGTCTTGGCGGAGGGTTTTCATGCCGTCGGCGAGGGCGGCGTTGCGGATTTCCCAACTGCTGGCGCGATCATGAGCTAGTTGGCGAACCGCGTCAGTCGTGGGGCACATCTCGAAGATGCCTTGCCGCCCCGCGAACCCCACGCCGCGGCAAATGCGACAACCGCCCGCGCGATAGAGTGACCGATCAGCGTCCAAGTAATCTTCCCAGGGGAAATCGTCTGGTAAGTCTTCTTGAAGGGGCTGGTAGGGCTCACGGCAATGACGGCAGAGGGTGCGGACAAGCCGCTGAGCAATTACCGCTTCGATCGTGCTGGCGACCAGGAACGGCTCGACACCCATGTCGACGAGTCGTGTATAAGCACTCGGTGCGTCGTTCGTATGGAGCGTGCTAAAGACTAAGTGACCGGTCAGCGATGCCTGGATGGCGTTTTCAGCCGTCTCAAAGTCGCGAATTTCACCGACAAGCACCACATCTGGGTCGTGACGCAGGATCGCACGCAACGATTGGGCGAAGCTGAGTCCGATCTTCGAATGGACTTGGATCTGATTAATCCCTTCGAGTTGGTACTCGACTGGGTCTTCGGTGGTAATGATTTTGGTGTCTTCGCTCTTAATGTCGAGCAGCGAACTGTAGAGAGTAGTCGTCTTACCGGAGCCGGTTGGCCCTGTGACAAGAATAATCCCGTGCGGTGCGCGGATGAGTTGGTCGAACTGGGCACGTACCGACGGTTCCATGCCCAGTTTCTCAAGCGAGAACTCCATGTTGCTCTTGTCGAGCAAACGCATGACGATTCCTTCGCCATGCAGCATCGGAATGACCGAGACACGCACGTCGACTTCTCGCCCGTGGACCTTCAATTTGATTCGCCCGTCTTGCGGAAGGCGTTTCTCGGCAATGTTCAGCCGGGCCATGATTTTTAAACGGCTGATGATGGCGGCTTGGAAGTGATTGATCTCGGGCGGGGTCGGCTGCCGTTGCAAGATGCCATCGATACGATAGCGAACTTTAACGCCCGAGGGTTGTGATTCGATGTGGACGTCGCTCGCTCGGGAATCGATTGCTTCGATAAGAATCTCATTCACGAGACGAACGACCGAAGCTTCCTGGACTTCGGCGGAGATTTCTGCATCGTCGACTTGCAGGCCGTCGACCAGTTCAAGCTCATCTTCTTCTTCGCGCGCGGCAATCAGACCTTCGATGGTTTCGCTGCCGACGCCTAAGTG
This sequence comes from Lacipirellulaceae bacterium, assembly GCA_040218535.1. Taxonomy (NCBI): domain Bacteria; kingdom Pseudomonadati; phylum Planctomycetota; class Planctomycetia; order Pirellulales; family Lacipirellulaceae; species Lacipirellulaceae bacterium. Next base: position 1,033,065 of record JAVJRG010000005.1, read on the forward strand.
ATTCTTGATCCGCTTCGAGATCGCTTCTGGCGTCGCCATCACCGGCAAGACCGGCATCGCTAGGGCTGCAGCAACCTCGTCCAACGGATCGATGTCCAAGGGATCAGCCGTAGCGACCAGCACCACGCCCCCTTGCTCGCTCACGGGAAATAAGTTGTGGCGATGGATCAGCTTCTGAGGTATACGGCTCAGGAGCGAAAGATCGACCTCTTCCGTTTCCAGGTCGATGAGGTCGACTCCCAGTCGCTTTGCCTCTTGATCGAGAGTATCAGCCTCGGAAAGTGGATCTAGAGCGGGGGAGTCTTGTGAATTAACCTCCGGTCGAGACACGTTGCCGTTGGTACCGCCTTGTTCGATTGTCACCGCCTCGTCTGCAGACATCAGACCTTCATTCTCGAGATGGCTGCTTGCATCCATAGTAGTCGGCAAACGTTGGGCGGGATCGCGGGCAGGAAGTTCTGGGGGCGTAGAGGCCCCGGTATTGAATCTATTGATTATGAACGCTAAGACTCGGGTTCGCAAACAGCCGGAAAGCTCTAAACTATTGTGAAGTAAGAATTTGCTTCTGATATTTCAAATATTGAGTCGCCTCTGAGGGGCTGTTCACGCAACGGAAGCCATCATTTCTATACGATTCAAGCTCCAATCCGTTCAATTGGGATCAAAACAGCATGTCTGATGAAATCACGCCTGAGCAATTGATGGGCGAGGCCATTGAGGTCTGTCGCGAAGGGCTGGCGGCAGGGCAGAGCCCGTTCGGCTGCGCAATCGCCCGCGACGGCAAGGTTATCTCACGTCGTCACAACACCGTGATGGCTTCGACCGACATTACCGCGCATGCGGAAGTCAATGCGATTCGCACGGCAAATGAATTCCTCGGAGATGTGTTCCTAGAGGGCGCTATCGTTGCCACAACGTGTGAACCGTGCCCGATGTGTATGGCTGCTTTGCACTGGGCCCGCGTCGAGACGGTTTATTACGGTGCTTCGATTGCTGATGCCGAAGATGCTGGATTCAATGAACTCCAATTGCCCGCTTCTGAGTTGTTGCGAATTGGTCAAAGTGATTTAAAGCTTATCAGCGACACCCGTCGCGAGGAGTGCCGCGAGTTGTTCCAGCAATGGTTGGCAATGCCTGAGAGAAAGGTTTATTAGTCCTGCGTCAAGCCAAAATTTTAGGGTCAGGTGCGATGGAATCGATTCTGGGACAAAGGTTCACGATGCACCTAACCCGAAAATATTTGTTTGACTAACCACTAGGAAAAAGATGACTCTAACGAAGCTCGATCTGGCAGAGAATTGGTTGCCGCGCTATACAGGGATGCCACTCGCTGAGTTTGGCGATTACATACTGCTGACCAACTTCAGCAGCTACGTGCGAAACTTTGCCAAGCGGTTCAATTGCAATATCTATGGCGAAGGTCGCCCCATGCAGGCAGCTTCGAACGATGAGGGGTTGACGATCGTCAATTTCGGCATCGGTTCGCCCAATGCTGCGACCGTGATGGATCTGCTGCTCGCCAAGCATCCCAAAGCCGTATTGTTTCTCGGCAAGTGCGGCGGACTGAAACATTCGACAGAAATCGGTCACTTCATCTTGCCAATTGGAGCGATCCGCGGTGAGGGAACCTCCGACGACTACTTGCATCCGCTCGTACCTGCCTTGCCTTCATTCAAGCTGCACAAGTTTGTTTCTGAGAAACTCGTAGGCCGCGGTCACGAGTACCGAACAGGCGTGGTCTACACGACGAACCGTCGCGTTTGGGAGCACGACGAGGAGTTCAAAGAACAACTTCGGGAATACACACCAATCGCAATCGATATGGAAACGGCCACGGTGTTTGTCGTAGGGCACACGAACCAGATTGCCCGTGGTGCTTTATTGCTGGTGTCGGACTTGCCGATGACGCCCGAAGGGGTAAAGACCCAAGAAAGCGATGCAAAGGTGACTAGCAACTGGGGAGAGCTGCACCTGGAAATCGGCATTGAATCACTAACTGATCTCGGCGCCCAGGGTGAAGAAATTAAGCACTTTCAATACTAAGGTCTGGCTCGGCCCTTGGGCATTTCAGTAGAAACTACGTGATTTCTTTTCGCGGCTTCGCTAGACTGCCGTTGGCAAGGAAGCCAAAATTGCTTCCTTACTTCCACGAGTGCATCACCATGAGCCGCCGTTCCGTTTGTTTTCAGCTCTTTGCCTTTGCTGTTTGCATTTGCTTTTCTGCTGATTGTGTCATTGCTGAGACGATTGTCTTTGACCTTCGTGCTCCATTCATGGGGATGAATGACGGGAACATTCTTGAGGAGACGGGCACACACTCCGAGGGTGGGATTACGTTAACGGCAACTGCCGAGAACGGTGTCGTCAATGGAACTGCTTCGGGCATGGGAGTGAATGCCGATGTGGTTGGCGACGCTACCGGTGAGATTGAAGCAGCATTCAACGAGAGCCTGTCGTTCACACTTGGCTTTTCGGGATTTACCGTCGAGCTGGTTTCCATCGATCTCGCAGGGGTCGGACCTTCAGACCCGCATGAGGCAGATGCGGCTATCATCAGTATCAATGGAACTGAAGCCATCCGATTGTTCACCGGAGTCGCAGGATTCAATGGATCCTCAGACATTTGGACGCCCGTTGAAACGGTCAACTTACTCAGTGGTGATGTCTTTACTTTCACGGCAACGGATTCCTACCGGATTGAGGAGATCACCGTTGAGACGAGCGTCGTTTCCGGCACCGACAACGCGGACTTTAACTCTGACAGCATCGTCGATGGAGACGACTTTCTTGTTTGGCAGCTTGGTTTTGGCAGTGGAACGACTCCTGCTCAAGGCGATGCCAACGGCAGTAGTTCTGTTGATTCGGCAGACCTCGTGGTATGGCAAGCTCAGTACGGTACGAGCCCGGCGACACTCGTGACGGCCCCTGAACCAACTTGTGTTGGATTAGCCGTTGCGGCAGTGATCGCCAGCCTGGCTGTTCGTTCTTCCCGACGAGAAGGTTGATTCTTCTGCCGTTGGTGGATTGCCTCGTGGAAAAGCCCTCTCGAATCCGTTAGGATGCCAGAACTACCGGCCGTTTGCCAATCATATTTCTAGGGTTATTGAATCGATGCGACTGACTTGCCTTACTGTACTCTCGCTTGTTTTTTTGAGCTTATCTGGAGCAACTTTAGCGGGCGAGACAGCTCTTAGGATTGTGACTCTCAACGCGGAGATTCTCACGGCTCCTGGCGTGCGGGCGGGCAGCTTGCAGAAGTACCGCTGGGATACGGCTCGAAGAGAGCAGTTCGAGCGAGTCGCTTCGATCATTGAAGTGCTTAATCCTGACATTCTCAACTTGGTTGAAGTGACTTCGAAGGAAGGTGTCGATCTCCTAATCGAAATCCTCCACGAGAAGGGCCTGACCGATCTGCGAGGATATCACGTCGAGAATAATGATGAGTTTACGGGAATGGATGTCGCGCTGATTTCTCGCTACGAGCCGGTCACGGTCGAGGGTGCCAAGATTCGTACGTTCTATTCGCCCGAGCACGACCCGACATGGCGGCAGGCGTTTCCTGCGGTCAGTCGTCGAGGGGACAAGTATCAGGCGATGACCTCGCTTTCGCGTAACGCGGTCTACTACTTTGAGATTGATGGCCACAAAATGGGGTTCCTTGGTCTTCATCTGAAGTCGAACCCCAGCGACGATTACTCCAACGCGAAACGCTCTGCACAAGCGAAAGTCGCACAACGTGTGATTCGCCAAGAGATTACAGGTCGTGGCTATCTTCCGATTATCCTCGGTGATCTCAACGACTACGACCCTGATGTGCCCGACCGAGACGACACACGCGATACTTTGACGACGGTTCTCAAAGACCTTAAGGACTTCGATGCCCAGCAATCAGGTCCTGAGCTATTCAATGTCGCGAAGTTGATTCCTAGGGTGAAAGATCGATTCACTTCACTATGGGACCGTAATGAAAATGGAGTGATGGATCCCTTCGATGTCCAGACGATGATCGATCATATTCTGCTGCCGAAGGAATTTGAGTCTTACGTGAAGCGTGCTTTTATCTTTCACACGATCGACCTGAGTACGACGGATCATCTGGCGGTGGTTGTTGATTTGATGCTTCCAAGCAAAAGCCAGGCACCGGCAACAGCAGCGGTCTCGCCTTAATTCAAAGACTTCATCCCGCTTGCGGCTAAGCCGACGAGCGACTTCCCCTTTCGCATTTCACTTTCTCGCTCCTAGTAATGTCTATTGTCTCACTTATCGATCATGCGGTTCTTCACCCCACGCAAACAGGCGATGACCTCCGCGATGCCTGTGGTTTCTGCATTGAACTGGGCGCTGCCAGCGTTTGCGTAAAGCCTTCGATGGTCGCTCTCGCCAGCGAACTCTTGGCCGATTCGAAAGTGATGGCGAGTACTGTCATCGGATTCCCTCACGGAGGAACAACGACGGCCACGAAAGTCCGCGAGACGGAAGTTGCTTGCTCTGAGGGTGCCGCAGAGGTTGATATGGTCGTCAACCTCGGGCGAGTCTTCGCCGAGGATTGGCAAGCGGTCGAGCAAGACATTCGCGAAGTTGTCGAAGCCGCAAAGTCGGGGGGAGCAATCACGAAAGTCATTTTCGAAACCGGCTTGCTACCCAACGACGACGTCAAGCGTCGCCTCTGCGAGTTGAGCGAGTCCGCCGGTGCTGCCTTTGTAAAAACCTCAACTGGTTTTGGCATGGTTAAGAACGAAGACGGCTCCATGCGCTCCACAGGTGCCACCGAGCACGACATCAAGCTCATGCGTGAAACATGCAGTGAAGCCGTTGAGGTGAAAGCCTCAGGAGGCATCCGCAGTTACGAGGACGCCAAGCGATTGGTCGATCTCGGCGCAACACGATTGGGCGCCAGTAGCACGAAAGCAATCGCCGCCGGGGAACAGGGTAGTGAGACGGTCAGCAAGGCGGACTATTGATGCCTCACGCAAAGGCGCCAAGGCACAAAGAGTACCCCAAAATAAACATAATCTTTTGACACACAAACTTCGCGCCTAGGCGCCTTTGCGAGAGATCAGAATAGGATGTTAGAACTCTACGGACAAATCGAAGAAGCTGTTTCATTCATTCGGCAGCAATGGAGTGAGACGCCGGTTGCTGGTATTGTGCTTGGCACCGGGCTAGGAAACTTGGCTGCCAGTATCGAGTCGCCGGTGGCGATCGATTACGCGGAGATTCCCAACTTCCCTGTCAGTACAGCGACAAGCCACAAGGGTCGGCTCGTTTGTGGGACGCTCGAAGGAGTGCCTATCGTGGCGATGGAGGGACGTATTCATCAGTACGAAGGGGTGCCCCTGAAGCAAATCACCTTACCAATCCGCGTGATGAAGGCGCTGGGGGCGAATTTGTTAGTCGTGTCTCAAGCCGTTGGGGGAATGAATCCCTATTATGAGGCCGGCGATGTCATGATCATCGACGATCAGATCAACCTCATGGGCGATAATCCGCTGGTCGGCGTGAATGACGATCGGCTCGGTCCGCGGTTCCCGGATATGTCGGCTCCGTACACGCCTGAGCTGATTGAGGCGGGGATGGAAATTGCGCGGAAGAACAATTTTCACGTCCATCGAGGTGTCACCGTGGCGGTGACGGGTCCGAATTTGGAGACACGTGCCGAGTATCGTTTTCTGCGCATGATTGGCGCTGATGTCGTGGGCATGTCGACCGTGCCAGAAGTGATTGTTGCCGTTCATGGCGGCATGCGGGTGTTCGGACTTTCAGTGATCACTGACATGTGCCTGCCTGACTCGCTAAAGCCTGCAGTTGTTGAGGAGATTATCGCCGTCGCCAATGCGGCTGAGCCGAAACTAAAATCGCTGGTGCTTGGCATCCTCGCCCACGAAGCTCAGCTCGTTGCATCGTCAGGGGGCTAAGAATGCTTGAACTTGCCAGCCAAATGGAAGAGGCTGTCGCGGTTGTTCGAGACCGCTGGGGCGAGCAGCCTGTTGCTGGGATCATCCTCGGCACAGGACTCGGGCGGCTCGCCGACGAAATTGCGGATTCCGTTGAGATCGAATACGCCGAGGTGCCGAACTTTCCACAGTCGACAGCCATCGGCCATCGTGGGCAGCTTGTCTGTGGAAAGCTTGCGGGAAAGCCCGTCATTGCATTCCAAGGTCGCTTTCACTTGTACGAGGGCAATAGTGCTCAGCAAGCGGCGATGCCTGTCCGTTTACTCCAGGCCTTGGGTACGCAGGTGCTAGTGGTTTCCAATGCTGCGGGCGGGTTGAACCCACACTATCGCGTGGGTGATTTGATGATGATTGAAGATCAAATCAACCTGCAGTTCGACAACCCATTGATCGGTGTGAATGACGACAACCTTGGCCCTCGTTTCCCAGACATGTCTGCTCCCTATGATTTGCAGTTACAGCAACGCACGGCAGACATTGCTCGCGAGGCGGGGATCGAACTGCACCGCGGGGTTTATGTGTCAGTTTTAGGGCCGAATTATGAAACGCGGGCCGAATACCGTATGTGTCGCCAACTCGGCGGTGATGCTGTGGGAATGTCGACCACGCCGGAAACGACTGCCGCTCGGCACGCGGACATCCAGGTATTGGGCTTCTCAACGATCACCAATGTCGGCTCGCCTGACATGCTCGACGAGACCGACGGACACGATGTGGTCGCCAATGCCGATGCAGCAAGCGATAAGCTTCGCAGAATCGTCGAGGGTGTGATTGCATCGCTCTGACCTCGGTTTAACTGAGTCAGTTACCGATTTGAGAAGTCACTCTCTTTGCTAAAGCGATCTTATGGATCTCAACTTCATCTGGTTTGTGTTGATCGGCATTCTCATGGCAGGCTATGCCGTACTGGATGGGTTCGATCTGGGCGTCGGTATCTTGCACCCGTTGGCAAGGAACGACGAGCAACGTCGCCTTTCGATGAGCAGCATTGGCCCGTTGTGGGATGGCAACGAGGTTTGGCTCGTTACCTTTGGCGGAGCGTTACTCGCTGCGTTTCCCGAGGCGTACTCGTGTATTCTCCCGGCGTTCTATACATTGTTCATGCTTGTCTTGTTCTGTCTGATCTTCCGGGCTGTCAGCTTGGAATTCCGCAACAAAGTGAAATCGCCCGTTTGGCGGAGACTTTGGGATTATGCATTTTTCGGATCAAGCCTCACGGCCTCCCTGCTGTTTGGAATTGCGGCAGGCAATGGCATTGCCGGGATCCCGCTTGATGAGCGAGGTCGTTACGCGGGGACTTTTTTGGAACTCATTACGCCTTACCCTATCGCGGTGGGACTGTTTACCGTGGCGATGTTCGCGATGCATGGAGCGATCTTCTTGCACCTGAAGACCGAAGGAGAAACTCAAGAGAGAGCAGGGCAGTGGATCTGGCATACCTGGGGGACGTTTCTGGTGATGTACTTTCTGACCACTATGTACACGCTCGTCACGGTGCCCAGAGCAGTCCCTAACTTCGAACAGGCACCGTGGACAGCGGCCGTTGTTGTGTTAAATGTCCTAGCAGTAGCAAACATTCCCCGTGCGGTGAAGGCTCACAAGATGGGACAAGCATTTGTTTCGTCCTGCGTGACCATCATTTGTTTGGTCACGCTTTGGAGCGTCGCGCTCTTCCCGAACCTTGTCACCGCTAGCAACGATCCTGAGCTCAGCCTGACGATTTACAATGCGGCTTCCAGTCAGGGAACGCTCAAGCTCATGGCATGGATTGCGCTACTCGGTATGCCGATGGTCATCGCCTACACCGGGATCGTTTATTGGACTTTCCGGGGAAAGGCCAAATCTGACTTGTATGGAACCTAGCCGTCAGGAACAAGCTGGTTACGATCCCGTGCTTCGGATTCGCTCTAAAAACGCTTCACCGTACTCAGCGAGCTTCTTCTCCCCCACGCCGACGACCTCACGCAAATCGTCAAGACTTTGCGGCTGACGTCGGGCCATATCACGGAGCGTGCGGTCGCCGAAGACAATGTACGCCGGCACGCTCCGTTCATGTGCTAGGTCACGACGAAGGTTACGCAACTCGTCGAAGAGTCCGCGATCAACATCTTCCCAATCCTCGGGGGTCTCGACCCGAGTTCGTTGACTTGACTTTGCCTTGGCCGGTTTCAGGAGAGATGGTGTGACTTCGCCCCGTAGTAGCCGCTCCCCCGATGCGGTCAGCGAGAGCGTGTTGTATTCGCCAGTCTTCTCTAAAAATCCTTGCCCAACGAGTTGTTCGATCCAGTCGCGTACCGCCCTGAGTGGATACTCCTCCATGATTCCGTACGTGCTTAGTCGTTCGTGACCTCGTTCAGCAATCCGTTGCTCCGCCGAACCGTTCAGCACTTTCGCGGTATAATCAGCTCCATAGCGTTGTTCTAAACGCACGACACAGGAGACAATCTTCTGCCCCAGGATCGTTGCGTCCTCAACGAGGTCAATCTCCTCCAGGCAGACGTCGCAGGCACCGCAGTTGTCGCGATCGAGTTCTTGCCCAAAGTATTCGACGATCTCACGATGACGACACTTAGCGCTCTGGCTATAGGCCGACATGGAGGCGAGCGCCTGCATGGCCCCCTCTGCGCCGTTTGCTTCGCCCTCTTCGATAATCCGCCGCCACAAGGGCGCATCACGACCTGAATGCAGTAAGAGGCACTCTGACTCCAGCCCGTCTCGTCCCGCGCGTCCGCTCTCTTGCTGGTATTGCTCGAGTGACTTGGGCATTCCCATGTGAATCACATAGCGGACATTCGACTTGTCGATGCCCATGCCGAAAGCAACCGTGGCAACGATAATGTCGACCTCTTCGCTAGCGAATTCTTCTTGGTGTCTTTGCCGAATGGTGTCGTCGAGCCCCGCGTGATAAGCACGTACGCGACAGCCCCACTCGGCGAGCGTAGCGGCCGTTTTTTCGACTTCCTTGCGGCTGATGCAGTAGATGATCCCCGCGGCTCCTGAATGTCGATCAACGACTTCTCGGATTTGCTCGAGCGCTTGATGCTTCCGTTTGACCCGGTAAACAAGATTCGGTCGATCAAACGACCCAACCAGCATCTCAGCATTCTCAAGGCCCAGTTGCTCAGCAACATCACGGCGAACCTGTTGAGTTGCAGTCGCCGTGTAAGCATGCATGCCCACGCCAGGCAAAGCATCCTTCAAGAGCCGCAACTGACGATACTCTGGCCTAAAGTCATGCCCCCAGGAACTGATGCAATGCGCTTCATCGACGGCGACTTGGGAGACTTGGACGGACTTCAAAAACTCGAGTGTGCGTGGCTGCACGACTCGCTCAGGAGCACAGTAGAGAAGTTTTAGTTGCCCGCTGCGGATCTCGTCGGCGATCTGTCGCTTCTCATCAGGGCTCACCATGCTATGAACACATGCCGCTGGAACGCCACAATCGGAGAGGGCGTCCACTTGATCTTTCATCAAGGAAATCAGCGGCGAAACAACGACCGTCAGGCCTTCCAAGACTACTGCCGGTGCCTGATAGCAGAGCGATTTCCCGCCGCCAGTGGGAAGTACCACGACCGAGTCCTGATGTGCGAGGGCAAACTCCATCGCCTCGCGCTGCAGAGGACGGAAGTTATCGTAGCCCCAGTATTTCTTCAGGGCAGCACTGAGGAGGTCGTTGTCGTTGGCTGCTGAGTCAATCTCGCTGGAATTTGGCGCTGTCATGGCACGCCTATTCTAGTCGAGCGGATCGATTGGCTGTAGCGGTTTCATGTCCCTTGCGAGTTGCCAATCTTGTTGCAGCTCGCTTTGGTGTTCTGATGCCCATTCGAGTACAAGCTTCGTAGCACGCGTGGGGAGCTTACCAGCAATGACTTGTAGGTTATTCAAGTCGACCAGTATCGAGTCTCCTCCATATTCCGCATGAAAGTGGGGAGGCGTATGGTCGTTGTAGAACATTTTGATGATGATGCCATAAAATCGGCTGATTTCAGGCATGAGAATCTTCTGCAACCGACGAGAGAATCGTTTCTGGAGACTTCCCAGAGACTTCCAAATAGAGAGCATCTGGGCAGAGGTCTACGTTTTCTCCCCAGCACAGCTCACCACCTGTTCCAATCACTACGCCCTCAAACTTGCCAGGCTCGTTCCATATGCTGAATACGCCTTTGCCGACAAGACATTTCAAGCAAACTTCGCCAGCAGTTCCGTCATTGAACTCCAAGGCCAAGGAGTAGTCCGGCAGGGCGTCGACTTTTACGATTCGAAACATGGTGGCGGAAGTGGAATCGACTGGAGAAACTAAGAGCGTGCTCGTTAACGCATTATACCGCCAAATAACGTGTAATGCATGTACTACGCAGCCATTAGTCCAGAATACCCGCCAGTCAAGTGTTCAAAAACGGCCCCCGCGATTTCCGAGGCAGCTTGAGGACGAGCCAGTTCTTGCATACTTTGCGCCATTTTACGTCGTTGATCGGCGTCGCTGAGCAGTGGGGATAGCTCTCGGGCAAGTGCCGCGTCGAGAGCGCCGCTTTGCGAGCTTTCATCCACCATGCGACAAGCGCCAGCGGTGGTGAAGACCCGTGCGTTGGCGATCTGATGATTATCGACCGCCTGTGCATAAGGCACCAGCAATGCAGGAACATTGGCCAAAGCGAGTTCTGCCAAGCAAGTCCCTCCTGCGCGGCTAACCACGAGATCGCTATCGAAAAGTACGGAGGCAATCTCATCAATGAACGTAACGGCCAACGCTTCAACGCCGACTCTCTGGTAGCGAGATTCGGTTTCTTGCAGTTGCCCCTCACCGGTCTGATGGACGATCTGCCAATCCTTGAGTTCCTCTTTCAATTGAGATAGCGCTTTAGGCATATTCTCGTTGAGCGATCGCGCACCGCCTGCTCCGCCTAAGACTACCAGTCGCTTCTTTCTACGCTGGTTTGATTCGAATTTGGCAGCGCCTGCAGTCCGTCGACTTTTCGTGCGGAAGTAGAGCTGCTCGAAGGCGGGACGAGCGGGATTGCCGGTCACGGTGACGGGAGCTTGAACGTGCAGGTGAGGGCGGACCTCTTCAAATGCCGCACACACCATTGCGGCTGAGCGAGAGAGCCACCGCGTTGTCCGACCCGGAATTGCATTTTGCTCTAGCAGAACCACAGGAATGCCACGCGCCACGGCCGAGCGGACCACGGCGGCGCTGGTGTAACCGCCTAAGCCGACGACCAACGAGACACGCTGCTCGCGCAGCATCCAGCGTGCGGCGCAGAAACCCATCAGATTGTCCGTAATAAACCGGAAGGACTGTAGCGGAGTTTGCGGTGCCGGCTGGGACGGGATCATTGTGTAGTGATAGCCGGCTGAACTGACGATATGTCGCTCACGCGCCCGACCCGATCCGGCGAAGGTGATCGTGGCCTGAGGAGCACGTCGCTGAAGATGCTCAGCGACGGCCAAGCCAGGGAACAGATGGCCGGGGGCACCACCGCCGGCGAATAAAACATGAGCATTTGCTGCCATGGTTGGGTCCTCGGGGAATGCAATACAAAGGGCGGCTCTCGCAAAACCTTGCAAGAGCCGCTCTGGTGGATCCGCTGGGCGTCGAGACACAAAGCCTCGACGCCCAGACGTAAGCCTCATCGTGAAGCGTTCATTCGGAGCAACTGACCCAGTAGCTGCTCGCGCAACGAACCTTTTTGCTTCTACCCCAGGGAGGGCGGTTTGCTCGACCCCGCAATCTTACAAACCAACGATGAAGCCCGAAATTTTTCTCCTTTAGTTTCTCTTGTCTTCTATCTAAGCCGCTGACTGCCATCGCTGCTCGCAGTTTCTGAGTAGCGCCTTCGCAGCGATCGGATTGACACCGTGCAACAGCACCGCATCACTTGGTGAAATTCGATCCGCGAGGACTTGGCAGGCGGTTGCTTCGTCTGTGCAAACAATCACGTCGCCCAGGAACATGCCCGTATCACGAGCGGCTAAGGCTGCCTCTCGTGCATTGAGTCCGGTCGCAATGAACAGACTCGCCTGTCCCTTGGCGGCTAGCCTTTGCCCCACGTTCCACCAATCAACAGTTGTGGAATCGTTCGTCTCGGTGTTCAGCCAAATCAACCGCTTGCCGCGTGTGCCCGCAGCAAGCAACGTGACGATCGCCTCGTCGAGAGCAGATTCGGTCAGACCACGGCTCTCGATGAGCAAGGCGGCCTTTGCCGATGTTGCGGCTTGACCGGGGCTCGAAATGTATGATGCCGACTCAGGGCTCGCATCCTTGCTTACCGTTCGAGCCGGCTTCTGAAGCAGATCCATCTGCTTGTCCTTGTGTTTTACTTGCGTATCAGCGTGCTGATTCCGTTGAGAAGGGCGAACAATAGCGACCTACGCGACCAACCGCAACAGCGATTCGCTGCGGGTGTACAACAAGTCGCGAGCGATATCGACATCGGTGGTTTTCTCCGCCCCGAAGGCGAGTGTGGGGCCTAGTGAACTGCCAGCAATCACGACCACATCGCCCAGTTCAGCAGCAGCGACAGCCCATTGGATCGCTTCCTGGCGATTCTGAGCGATCTGGGTTTCCGTATCGCTATCGTTACGCTGTGGCCAATTCTCACTGACCAAAGCGAGGGACTCCGTGACGATGGCAACATCGGCCATTTTGCAAACGACGTTCTGAATGACGGCGTTCTCATTGCTGTTGGCACTCGCCTGATCGCCAAGCACGCAAATCACTTTGCCACTGGCAATCTGTCGGGCTGTCTTCAGGGTTGAGTGCAAAGCCGCAGGCGTGCGTGCGGCATCAACGAATACAGGGAAGTCTTGCCCGCAGTCGACACGTTGCATTCGCCCTGGGAGCGAGGAAATCAGTTCAATGCCACGAGCAATTGCCTCTAATTCAATGCCGTGTGCCAACGCTGTCGTCGCGGCTGCCAGACAGTTCGCAATGTGGTGATCGCCGAGAATTGCCGTGCGAATCGCGGCCGACTGGCGACCAACGGTAAGAAGAAAGACCTGTTCGCAAGCGTTCTGATGGAGGATCTCAGCCCGAATCTGAGATTGCCCACCCATACCAAAGAGGAAGCTTGGGCCATTCGCTTCGGTGACGAGCTTGCAACACTCTTGATCGTCGCCATTGAGAATGGCGACACCATCCTCGGCCAGCAGCTCAAAAGTACGACGCTGTGAATCACGGTAAGCCTGCGCCGTTGGGAATGAACCTGTGGTTGCCGAAGGAAGATTCGTCATGCAGACGGTATCGAGTTCCACGCCAGCCAAGGTGTTTTCGGCAATCATTTCTGCGGAAACTTCCAACAAAGCGTGCGTGCAACCGCTCGCGTCGATGTTGGCTAGGCGATCGGCTACCGAAGCTGGAGTTGGCGTCGCTGACATCGCCGGCCCGCGTGACATGCCATCGTAGGTTTTCAACCCGCTCATCACGCCGACATCTTTGCCTGCGGCTTGAAAAATGGATTCCAAGAGAGCAATCGTCGTGGACTTTCCTACGCCGCCGACAACGCCTATGACGCGAACATGCTGACTTGGGTGCCCGACGAGAGCTTGGCATAGTTCGCTGTAAGCGGCTCGACTATCGGAGACGACGTAGACAGGCACGTCGAACACAGGAACGAGCCGCTCGCAAATAACAGCAATAGCCCCACGAGCGACCGCGTCGCGAGCATCTTCGTGTCCATCCTGCTCACCATTGTCGAGTGCGACAAACACATCCCCCGGCTGAACCTGCTGCCAATCACTGGTGCAGCTCCTCGCAAGCGAGCCGGCTGGTCCGGTTCGTTTGGCCTTCGAGAAAAGCACATCAAGTGGAACGCCCGATTGGCGTCGAGAACCACTTTGCGTGGCGAGGGAATCAGAAAGAGAATTGGCTGGGTCGGAATTCTGAGCCTTGAACGACATACTGACAGGCCTCCTTGCCTGGGTCGGGTCGAAGTTTCCGTTGCGGGTGGAAACCCTCGCCCAACAAATCGTCTAGTCGCGACGCGAGAATCCGTTCTCACGTCCTATCCTATCGAGTTGATGAGCCTCCTGGCTCCCGCCCCAGGTGAACCAACCAAGAGGCTTACTCGATAAGAGCAAACGCAGTTGAGTCCTTCTCCGATAGTGCGTCAAGACGAGATTCTTTTGGAAGCGAATGTGACTGACTTTTGGGATTGTTTGCTAGCTTCACTGGACATGTAAATTCTGCGGGCTGAGAATGGAGGATAGACACTCAAATCCCAAACTGCTTTTTCTGCGCTTCGATGGACGATTTTGACGTTGCTAGCTTGGCCGCCTACTTGCACTTGATGCCTGCGCAGATTGCGAAGTTGGCAGAACGGGGGAAAATACCGGGGCGCCGCGTGGGGGGAGAGTGGGTTTTCTCGCGTCCTGAAATCCACCATTGGCTGGAAGAGCGAATCGGCGTCTCTGATGACGATGAACTCGCCACGATGGAAACCAACCTGGAGCGAGCCGACCAAAGTGGGGTCGATCTAGAACTCTCGGATCTCCTTTTATCCGAAAGCATTGCGATTCCACTCCAAGCTCGCACCCGAAAGAAGGTGATCACGGCCATGTGCGAACTGGCCGCCTCGACGGGGATGCTTTGGGACCCGACGAAAATGTCGGAAGCCGTGACGGCGCGCGAAGAACTACAGTCGACCGCGCTGGATATCGGAGTCGCGCTTCTCCACCCGCGTCGGCCGCAGTCTTCGATCCTCGCACAAACCGTGATCGCACTGGGCATCACAGCTACGGGGATTCCTTTTGGCGGGGCGCATGGACAGCTCACGGATGTGTTTTTTCTGATTGCCTCGACGAGTGATCAAGAACACTTGCGTGTGCTTGCCCGATTAGCCCGCGTAATCAACGATCCCGACTGGTTGGCCGAGCTTCGTTCAGCCGAAGATCCGAAGGCGGCTCGAAAGCTGGTCGTCGATCGAGATATTGAACTGAGCTCATGAAGTCCGGCAACTCTACAAGTGCGGTTGATGCATGGCTCGTCGGTGATTGGTCCGCAGGTGAGTTCCAGTCGTTGCGGTCGGAGATAACGGAGTTCAAAGATCTGCTTGCTTTAGAGTCGATTCATGATTCGCAAAGACTCATCGAAGATCAGAACTCGGCCCCCGAGTTGCTGCTCGTCGCGTTGCCACGCCCCGGAGCGATTGCACAAAGCGATGTCGATGCTCTTGCTCGACGATCGCCCCTAACAAGAATTGTGATCGTCGCAGGAACCTGGTGCGAGGGCGAACTCCGCACGGGCCGCCCGCTCACCGGTGTTGTCAGATTGCCGTGGTACGAACTGCCCACATGGTGGCGAGCAGCACAGGTAGCGCTCGCGGCTGGAAAAAGTCCGCCGTGGTCAGTGGCTTTAGATAACCCGCTTGCCGGTCGCGAGATTGCCGAACCAACGAAACCTGCCCTACGTTCCGGGCATGTAATTGTTGACTCCGTCGATCATGCAGTTTTCGCCGCCCTAAGTACGGCACTTTCGCCCTACGGATTGTTTTGTCAATGGCAGCCTCGTCATCGCCGGGAGCGATGGCGTTCGGCACCCGACCAGGACTGTGCGGTTGCGATCTGGGACGGCAGCCAACTCGACGCTAATGAGCTATCGAATCTGGAGGCATTTGCGGAACGGATGAGAGAGCATGGGGTTCCTGTGATCGCGTTGCTTGACTTTCCGCGTGTCGAACACGTGGAATTGACCAGGGAAATTGACGTCGTCGAGGTGATCGCGAAGCCATATCAGGTGGCGGGGTTGGTGCAAACTATTGATCGGTTGGGTCCGCTACGCGGCTAAGCCGCGAGCGGCTGGAACGGTGTGGAAGCGTTGCTAGCCAGTTGTGAGGGGCACATTTCACTCCTCCAACCAATTCACTTGAACTCTCAAGATCTCGCGTCGCCAATCGTCCTCAACGACTGGCCAAGCTTGGATAGAGTCCAGCTCATCGGGCAACTCGTGGGGCTGGCGAAACACCGGAACGCCTGACTCATGGGATTGCTGCTGGGTAGCTCGTTCGACAGGCATTAACTCTCGCGGGAGCCCAACGCGATTGCCGCGTCGCCAGGTGAGCTCTCCCTTATCGAAGATGCTGATGATCACTGGCAGTGGCAGGTCGAGCATTCTCCGGGCGAGTAGTTCGTGACTGGCGGTGCAATAGATTTTCTTCAGTTCCAGCAGTTCGAAGTCGTGCGCTTTCGTATCATGCAGAAACCACTCATAAGGGAGCAGCAAGCAGTTGGCGACACGATTCGCGATGGCTTCTCGAGAAGTCGCCGGTGAGCTTCCTGGATTGACCCCCAAAAGGTCGAAGACATCGACTGCCAAGTGTTCGCCGATTTCGTGGGCAACCGCCCACTGGCGGCGTTCGGGTCGAGGGTCGTCAGCAAGCAGGATAACCCCGGTTTGCTTTGCTTGAGTTTGCCCTGCCATCAGGCGAGCGCGTGATTGGCTCGAACTATCGCGAAGGATTGTTAGGCCGAGTCTCTGAGCGACTAGAAATGCGTCCACAGGCGGAGCGAGCACGTCGGCAAAGGCGAGCGTCTCGCGGACGACTCGCTCAACGGCGTGGCTCACCTGCTCGTCATGAATCTCTGGAAACATATTCAACTGCCCGCTCAAATGTGAACTTATGTGCACTATACCTGCGTCTCGTCCGAGTGCAACGACTTTTCCAAGATTGAGAGCAATCACTCCTTGCGAGTTGGCGGTCTGTGCGACTTCCCCTACAATCGAGAGGCTACAGGCAGCGTGTTGGAGTTGCCCTTCCCTAAGCGAGCGAAAATAAAGTGGCAGCCACCTTTACTGAGACCATTGAGCAAGCGAAATCCAAAGGACGGTACGCCTTTGTGAGCCTCGGCTGCCCGAAGAACCTCGTCGATAGCGAACGGATGCTGGGGATGCTTCAGCTCGACGGGTACGAGCTTGTCGACGATCCGAAGGGTGCGGATTTTGCCATCGTGAATACTTGTGGATTCATCGAACAGGCCCGTACCGAGTCTTTCGCGGTGATCGACGAGATGCTCGATCTGAAGAAACAAGGGGATTTACGTGGGTTGATCGTCTCCGGCTGCTTAGCGGAGCGTCAGAAAGAGGATTTGCTGAATGATCGACCTGGCATCGATCATCTGGTCGGCGTCTTTGGACGCGAAGAAGTCACCAAGGTAGCCGATCGACTAGTTGGCGGCCTCGAAGAACAACGTACCGTCTTCCAGCCAGCTCCCACGCATCCCCTGCCTGATACGAGCCGACTAAGGATCACACCTAAGCATTTCGCCTTCTTGAAAATTTCCGAAGGTTGCGATCGGCTGTGCACATTCTGCGCAATCCCCAAAATGCGAGGCAAGCACGCGACCAAGCCGATGGAAGAAGTGATTGCCGAGGCGAAAGAACTGGCGGCTGATGGGGTACGCGAGTTGGTGATCGTCGCCCAAGACACCACTTACTACGGAAAAGATCTCTACGGCGAAACCCGCCTCGCAGAATTGCTCACCGAGCTCGACAAGGTCGAAGGTCTCGACTGGATCCGGCTGATGTATCTCTACCCGATGTACTTCACCGACGACGTGATTGATGTCATTGCGGGTAGCAAACGCATCGTTCCTTACTTGGATATGCCGTTGCAGCACATCAACGACACGATGCTCAAGCGGATGCAACGAAGAGTGAACCGTGAAGAGACCGAAACCCTCCTTGCAAAGCTGCGCGAGCGAGTCCCCAATCTCGTCATGCGAACGACCTTTATTACTGGCTTCCCAGGCGAAACGGATGAGCAGTTCGAAGAGCTCATGCAGTTCGTCGCGGAACAGCGTTTCGAACGCTTGGGAGTATTCACCTACTCATACGAGCCCGACACACCCGCGGCGAAGCTCCCCGATCATCTCTCAGATGAGGTGAAAGAAGAGCGGCGGGAACGACTCATGGCGGTTCAACAGCAGATTGCTTTCGAGTGGAACGACGCTCAGCTAGGCCGCACTCTCGAAGTGATGATTGACCAACCCGTGCCGGGCGAAACCAGTGCTTGGGTCGGTCGCTCCTACGCAGACGCGCCTGACGTTGATGGGGTTGTCTATGTGACGGGTGAAAATCTTAAGGCGGGACAGATTGTGCCATGTGAAGTCGTGGCCACGCAGGACTACGACCTAATCGCGGTCGCAACTTAGTTTACTGGCCACGGATAGCCTCACACGTTAGAGCTTGCATGTCTGATTCCCCCGGCACGAATACGCAACGCATTTGGAACGTCCCAAACCAAGTCACGATGGCTCGCGTTGTTCTGACGTTGGTCCTTTTCGTGCTGCTAGGGTTCCGACAGTACTTCGCCGGGCTGATTGTTTTTTTGGTGGCGGCGGGCACCGATTGGGTCGACGGCTATTGGGCTCGGAAGTACGGGCAAGTGACCCAATTAGGTCGCATTCTGGATCCGTTTGCCGACAAGCTAATCATTTGCGGTACGTATATCTACCTCTGTGCTGCCCCGCTGCTGATCGACGGTCGTCGCAGCTCAGGCATTGCCGTGGGCGTCACGGTTCTGGTGGTGGGAAGGGAACTCCTTGTGACAGCCCTACGAAGCTACGTTGAGGGCTTCGGCGGTGATTTCTCCGCGAAATGGGCCGGCAAATGGAAGATGGTTGCCCAGTGTGCCGCGGCAGCCCTGGCGATTTACCAACTCAGTTACCTATCAACTGAGGGGCACGGAGCAATCGCGACTTGGGAAACGGAGCCTCCAGGTTGGCTGTCGCTAAGCCTGACAGTAACGGTGTGGGCGACAGTCCTGCTGACGATTTATACGGGGCTCGACTATGTCCGTGATGCCGTGCGTTTCTTGCGAGATTCTTAGGCAAAGGTTCTTAGGAATCGCCCAACCATGGCACTGTCACTAGCAACTCAAGAAATGCCGCCATCGGTTCAGAACTTGCTAACCGGGGCCATTGCCGCCAGTCTCTTTGCTCTCGTGCTATTGGGTTGGCGGCTAAGTTCGGGCCGCCCGCTGATCGCTCATCGGCCTCGAAACGCGGTTCCCTGGAACGTGCTGCCTGTTTTATTTCTGCTGCTGCCAACCGCCTTGACGCTGCTTAGCGGGCTTTTGCCGTCTGAGGAGGACTCCACCAAGCAGGCTCTAAAATCGAACGACGTCTGGAGCTATGCCGTTGTGGCACTGCTTGTGGCAGCGGCAGTTTACTTTCTGCTCGCAGCCGTCTATCGAGCGACGCCTAGCGATTTAGGTTTGCCGACCAATCTGAGGATGTTAGGTGAGGATGTCTTCTTCGGAAGCATTGGATTCGTGGTGGTGGTTGGGCCGCTCCTGTTGTTGAACGGAGCACTACAGCAAGTCTTTGATTCAGAAACGGTCCATCCATTTATCGATCAGATTGTACGTGGTAAGGAGTATTCCCTTTTTGCCGCTGCTGCGTTCGCTGCGGTGGTCCAAGCCCCCGTGTTCGAAGAGACCGTTTTTCGTTTGGTGCTGCAAGGATGGCTCGAAAAACAGGAAGCCCTAATCCTATCAGCAACAAGCCAGACCGAACTCGCTTCTGATGAATCGATCGAGCCCATCGAAACCGAGAATGAGAACACTCCAGAGCGTTCCCCGCGGTTAGTTCCTTGGTTGCCACGCGGTTCGATCTCTATCGTGATTTCTGCCTTGCTCTTTGGATTCGCTCACATTGGGCAGGGAGTGGCACCGGTTGCTCTGGTGCTTCTTGGTTTTGTGCTTGGATATTTGTATCAGCGGACCCATCGGATCGTCTCCTGTATGGTTCTGCACGCGTTATTCAACGGCTTCACGATGCTAATTATCTGGCTTAGCATGGAATAGTATAGTTTGTCAAAAACACCCGCGGGCTGACGCCTCGCGGCTCATTGTTTAGAGAGTTTCTTTCCTGTGAAAATCGAACGCAATCCGACCCGCCCTGTTCGTATTGGTACCGTTACAATTGGTGACGGAAATCCAATCGCCGTGCAGAGCATGACGGCTACCAGCACGCAAGACATTGATGCCACGGTGGGACAGGTGAACGCTCTGCACGAGGCTGGAGCCGACGTTGTGCGTGTCGCTGTCGACAGCTCGAAGGATGCTGAGGCACTTGGTGAAATCCGTCGACAGACGGAAGCCAATCTCGTTGTGGACTTGCAAGAGAACTATCGCTTGGCAGAGGTGGTCGCTCCGCACGTTGATAAACTGCGATACAACCCTGGGCATCTCTACCATCACGAGCGCGAAAAGCCGTGGCAGGAAAAGGTGAAGTACCTGGCGGGCGTTGCTACGGACAATGACTGTGCGATGCGAGTCGGTGTGAACTGTGGAAGCGTGGACCCGGCCAAGGCGGACGCTTATCCCAAGGAAGACTCTCTCTCACCGATGCTTGATAGTGCGTTGGACCATTGCAACTATCTCGATGAAATCGGCTACACGCGATTCTGTGTTTCGCTTAAGGATTCTGATCCACAGAAGGTCATCGAGGTCAATCAGCGTTTCGCCGAGCAACGTCCCGACGTACCGCTTCATCTGGGCGTGACCGAGGCCGGTATGCCGCCGGATGGGATTATCAAAACAAGGATCGCCTTCGAGCAGCTCATTAGTCGTGGTATTGGTGACACCATTCGAGTGTCTCTGACGGTCTCGAATCCTCGTAAACCCGAAGAGATCGC
Source organism: Lacipirellulaceae bacterium (assembly GCA_040218535.1). Classification (NCBI taxonomy): domain Bacteria; kingdom Pseudomonadati; phylum Planctomycetota; class Planctomycetia; order Pirellulales; family Lacipirellulaceae; species Lacipirellulaceae bacterium. Next base: position 1,053,651 of record JAVJRG010000005.1, read on the forward strand.
CGCTGGACGTGAAATCCTTGCGGACATCGCGGCTGGACGCGTTCGCTCAGTCGTTGATTATGGACTCGACACGCTCAATATCATCAGTTGCCCGAGCTGTTCGCGCGTTGAGAACGAGGCTTTCATCGACTTGGCTGAACAAGTCAAAGAGATGACTCGCTATGCCGCCGACCATGCCCTAACGATTGCAGTGATGGGCTGCCGTGTGAATGGTCCCGGCGAAACCGACGATGCAGACCTTGGCCTCTGGTGCGGCCCGAACCACGTGAATCTCAAGAAGGGGAGCGAAACGCTAGGGCAATTCAGCTACGACGAGATACTGCCGAGACTCAAGAGTGAGCTCGATCAGTTGATTGAGCAAAGCTAGCAGGCTAGCTCGTCATCGAAGCGTGCATTGAAACTCAGCTTGCCAGAATGCGGCAAACTTGTTGAACTGCCCACTGCCCACTGCCCACTGCCCACATTTCGTACGCACGGATGCGACGCTACTCTTTCATTCTGATCTGCCTGCTCGGTTGCCAAGCGACGGGCAACCTTCCGCTTGATGCCGGTCCCACGACCGAACAAACAAGCGTCCGCCTAAACGACTCGCTGGAGTCGCCCGGGCCTTTTCCACTGGATGACCTTGCCGAGTCAGATTCACAGATTGTGATTCATGCTGATCGGACGATTGAGAACCAGCAGAGGCTCCTCGACGATTTGGGAGCGGAGCGAGCGTACATCTCGCAGCGATTGAATATTCCCTCGCCTGCGACCCCTGTGCACATTTACTTGTTCGCCAAGCAAGCCGATTACCACGATCACGTCCATGCGAAGTTTCCTGAGTTCCCAACACGAAGGGCGATTTTCGTCAACACGGAGAATCAGCTCTCCGTTTACGCACACGGCGGCGATCACCTGGCGGAAGACTTGCGCCACGAAGCGACACACGGCTTCCTTCATGCTGCCGCACCGAATTTGCCTTTGTGGCTCGATGAAGGCTTAGCTGAGTACTTTGAGGTCGGTCGCGGCCGCCGCGGTTTGCACCGTGGACACATTGATTATCTGCTCGGACAGCAAGCCGTTGCCGGCTGGAAGCCTGACCTAGAAAGGCTTGAGCAAATCACCGACCCCACCGCAATGACCCAGCTTGACTACGCGGAGAGTTGGCTGTGGGTGCACTTTCTCCTAGAGTCGGCTGACGATAAGTCGCCTGTGCTAACGGTTTACCTAGCCGACTTGCGCAGCGGTACTGCTGAAGACGCTCTCTCAGTGCGCCTCCAGCGACGTGTGCCTAATTCTGCGGAAGAGGTCGTGGTGCACCTGGCGAAACTGCCGCGGGAAGCGGACTAATCGCTAGCTGGCGAACTGATTCTGCTCATTGGCAGCGGCTTGAACAAGCAGGGCCAAGTTCTGCTCCGCTTCTTCGCGTGAAACGCCCTGGTCAACCACTTGCTGAACCGCTTTGTTGAAGGCTGCTTCATTGGCGGCTGCTTCTTGCTCCGGCGTTTGACCTTCGGGAGCAGGTTGTTGGTAATAGGCTAGCAAAGGCTTGAGAGCATGTTGATAGCGGACGTCACCTTTCAGCCGATCAATCTTGTCATTGACGGCTGACTCCTCCTTTGAGTCCTTTAAGGCAACGAACGCCCAAAGACCTCCTAAAACGATCAATGCCACCAAGCCTGGAGGAACCGAATAGAAGAAGGGTTTCGGAAGATCGGATTCTTCGACCTGCAAGATTTCGGCCGCGAAAGAAGGTTCAATGATTCCGCCATCTTCCTCATTGTCGGGGTCGTAGAGCACGTACTCCGGTTCCCATGTCCACAGGTCGAGCCAAAAAATTCCAAAGCGATTGTGTTGTAGGCCGACTTCGTAGTTCTTGTTTCCAACGGACTCTCGTACCATCTGTGCGGACTCGGCCGGAATTGGGCCAATGTTTTTGATGGTGTGTCCCGTGGTTATCAGAATCAAACCACGCCGCCGCGCTTCAGCGGTTGAGCTATCGACAGAGAGAAAAGCCACACCCAGAATTGGGACAATCAGCCAGCGCAAACGAGAAAGCAAGGTCACGATGATAACTCCGAGCGAATGAGAGATGAGCCCCTACGGTGCACTTCCAGCCGGAAGTGGTCGAAATAACTAGACGTGATTGTCGGTTTCAACTTGCTCAAGTCAAGTAATTTCTTGGGTCGGGCAACGACGTAGGTGTGTCACTTCAGGTCGAATAGCAAAGCTTTTCACGTCTTTGTTGAACAGAGCCATGTTTCGATGACGTGAAACTGATAAACTTTATGCCAAGCGAACCAAAGAAATCAATCCGAACCATCTTCTCTGAGGACTACAATCGTGTCGTGGCAAAATACAAATCAGTTGCTCGTCAAAGAGCATATTGGCATGTTCAAGGCTGCCAGTAACTACGATGTCTTCGATCTTCATTCGGGTGAACAGGTCTTGGCATGTCGTGAGCCAAACCTGGGTTTCTTCACCAGGATGTTGCGTTTCACAGACTACACCAGCATGACGCCTTTCGACGTGCAGGTGACCGACGCTGCTGGTAATCTCGTCGTACAGGTGACGCGGGGGATTTCCCTTTGGAGATCACACGTCCAAGTCCACGACGGCTACGGGCAGCCCTTAGGCAGTTTTCGCCAGAAGATGCTCTCGATCGGCGGAGCGTTTCAGGTGCTCAACAACGAGGGGCAAGAAGTTTGTAAACTACAGGGGAAGTGGACAGGTTGGGAATTCAAATTCACAGCTGGAGGAGTTGAACTCGCACGCGTCACCAAAAAGTGGAACGGCACCGGAAAAGAGTTCTTCACCTCAGCAGACAACTACGTCCTCGATATTGACGAGTCGATCGCGCCGGAGTCGGATGCTCATAAGCTGATCATTGCGGCGGTGATGTGTATTGATAAGGTGCTCAAGGAATAAGTGGGCAGTAGGCAGGGGGCAGTCGGCAGTTACCAAACGCAAACTGAGAGAATATCTCCTAAGTCGCTTACGCTAAACGACTCTCTTTTCCATGATTGAAACAGCCCACTAAATCTTCATATTCGTCGCGTCCTGAATCGTGCCGACGTAGAACGAAAACAGCCTGAATATCAGCACTAGAATAATCGCAGCCACGATGATCCACACGGCGTAGCCGAACAAATTGGCGAGTAGGCTCATCGCGGACGCCGCCTTCTCGCGATATTCCTTCGCCTGGCGGCGCATTGTCTCAGCGAGCATGCCGGACTGCTCGCCGACGGAAATTGCGTCCAGCAACTCTTCCGGAAACGCCCCCGTTTGTGTGAACGCAGTTGCGATCTCCGCCCCGCCCTGTACGCTGCGTGCGACTTCGGTGCCATGCTGGGCGTAATACTCGTTGCCCGAGGCTTCCAGGGCCAGCGGTAGCGCTTTGCGAAGATCAAGCGGCGTGTCAAACACCAACTGCAGTGCCCAGGTAAGTCGCGAGAGGGCCAGTGTTTTCAGTGCGTCACCGACGACGGGGATCGTCAGAGCTAGTCGCTGAATCGCTTCCGCCCAAGCGGCACCGCGACGCGCGGACTCAACCAACAGCAGACCGAACCCGACGACTGCGGCAACGAATGTCACGTAAATAGCCAGCCCACGGTTGCCGATCAAACCAAAGCCGAGCAGATCAATCGGGGGTCCGCCGGATCGATTCTGGCTCGCCATGAAGCCCATTACCCAAATCAGTAAGCCCACCACCAGCACTGCCATGCCCAACTGCAAGAGGGGCCAGGCCATGACAGCGCGGAATTCCCGCTTTGCCGCCAAGGTGCGATCGTAATGCTGTCCCAACTGCTTGTAAGTCTTGTCGAGTTGGCCCGTGAGGTCGCCCACTTCAATGAGTTGACGAAATAGGGGCGGAAAGTAATCCTCGGTATGTCGCAGGGCCTCTGGCAGCGAAGCACCGCCAGCCAAGCGATCGGCAACGATTGCCGTGTAGCGTTGATGGGCGCTATTCCCGCGACTGGCCTCGTCCCGCCAGATACGCCGGTCCTCAAGCCCCGCCGAGGTGGCCGTCGCCAAGCGATGGCAGAAGGAGGCTAACGGCTTGAGGCGGATGCGGGGGGAGAACATGATGATAGTGGGCAGTCGGCAGGGGGCAGTCGGCAGTCACCTGCCCGCAATGACTCAAATATTTTACCTTTTCCACTCGCGCAAAACGATACTGCTCACAAGAATCCAAACTGCGAACTGCCCACTACTCCCCGATATCCTCATTCCATAGCTCGGGGTTCTTGTCGATAAACTCTCGCATCAATGCAATACAGGTTTCGTCCTGAACGATCGACACTTCGACGCCGCGGCTTCGGACGTAGTTTTCAGGGCCTTGGAAGGTTTGGTTCTCGCCAACGACAACTCGGGGCACTCCGTAAAGCAGCGCGGCCCCGCTGCACATGTCACAGGGTGAGAGCGTTGAGTAGAGCGTCGCCTCGCGATATTTCGACGCAGGCAGCCGCCCCGCGTTCTCCAAGCAATCCATTTCCGCATGCAGCACGACGCTGCCTTGTTGCACGCGACGATTATGCCCGCGACCTACAATCTCGTCGTTGATGACCAAGACGGAACCGATGGGGATACCACCCTCGTTGAGCCCGAGTCGCGCCTCTTCGATTGCAGCTTCAAGGAATGGGTCCATCGCGTAGGGTCCGCTGTGCGGACCACCTAAGTAGGCCAATGCGAATGGTCCGCACAGCGGACCCTACATTCAGATCAGGTCCAGATGCTTGTAAACTCGAACTTCCCACCATCAAACAATCCGCGATCGCTCAGCTTCAATTCAGGGATCACCAGCAGCGCCATGAACGAGAGCGTCATGTAAGGGGCCCTCAGTGGCGACCCCCAAGACTTCACAGCCGTATCAAGTTGTTCGTACGCGCTGGCAACCTCCTCGGCAGTGCCGGTCGCCATCAGGCCTGCCACCGGCAAAGGCAAGACATGCTTTGCATCGTCCTGTTCGCTGACAGCGCTCAGGCCGCCTTGGGCGTCCATGACGGCGTTGATCGCAGCGGCAAGGTCTTGGTCGCTCACGCCGACAGCGATCACGTTATGGCAATCGTGGGCGACGCTTGAAGCCATCGCCCCTCGTTTTAGTCCGAAGTTCTTCACGAAGGCGATTGCCGGCGGAGCCTGCTCGTAGCGGTTGACGACGACAATCTTCAGCACGTCGTTTTCAACATCGCTGGCGACTGATCCATCATTCACGAATGCTCGGGAACTCACGGAGTTGGTGATGAGCTGCCCATCAAGCGCCTCGATGACTCGTAAGTTGATATTGTCTTCTGAAGCAACCTTGAGGTCTTCAGGGGTAACGCGCTGAGCGACGAAGTTATTCGCCAGTGTTGGTTCAATGTAAGAGAGCGAAGTCGTTCCGTTCTCGGCGACCAAGCTCCCGTCGATCCAAGTCCGCCGTACGTTGAACGATTCGAGCGAATCGACCTCAATGAAATCTGCCGGATCGCCCACTCGCAATTGGCCGACATCCAAATTGTAGTGATTGATCGGGTTCAGGCAGGCGGCTTGCAAGGCATCGAAGACATCGACGCCGCGTTCAACCGCGCGACGAACCAACGCGTTAATGTGACCAAGCAACAGTTCGTCGGGGTGTTTGTCGTCGCTGCACAGCATGGTCTGCTTCGGATATTCGCTCAGCAAGGTGTGTAGCGCGTCGAAGTTGCGGGCGGCTGAGCCTTCGCGGATGGCGATTTTGCAACCGGCGGCCAGCTTGTCGAGCGCTTCCTCCTTGGTGAAGCACTCGTGGTCGGTCGTCATGCCAGCCTCGATATAAGCCCGAGCTTGCTCCCCCCGCAAGCCGGGGGCATGTCCGTCGATGGGCTTGCCTCGCTTCTTGGCTGCGGCAATTTTCGCCAAGCATTCGGGGTCGCCCCCTAACACGCCGGGAAAATTCATCATCTCGCTGAGGTAGCCGATGCGAGGGTCATCCAAAAGGCTCTCGACTTCAGCAACCGTGATCGCAGCGCCTGCGGTTTCGAAGATGGTCGCCGGAACACATGAGGGCGCACCGAAGCAGAACTTCAGGGGGCTCGCGGAGGCATCTTTGAGCATATACTCGACGCCCGCCACGCCTAAGACGTTGCCGATTTCATGTGGGTCGCTAACCGTGGCGACCGTTCCATGAACTACCGCGGCCCTGGCGAACTCCGTTGGCACGAGCATCGAACTTTCGATGTGAATGTGCGCGTCGATGAAACCGGGTAACAAATAGCCAACCGTATCACCGTCATCGAATTCGATCGGTTGGATCGAGGCAATCTTTCCTTCCGAGACAGCGATCTCGGCGTCGTAGATTCGACGACCTGGAATATCGACGAGACGGCCACGTACCGAAAATGCTGATGCGTTCATTGCCTAACAAAGCTCGATCTTAAGATAAAGCTGATAGCTGACGGCTGAAAGCTGATCGCTAGTTTGAGTTCGATCCCCGCCCTCGCCCGCGACCTCGGCCACCACGACCGCGACCGCCTCGCCCTCTTCCGCTACCGCTTGGCTTCGAGGGAGAGTTCTTGCGAGATTCGAGGTTCAAGTCGACCATCACGCTGATTGCTTCAGACCAGGTTGGGATGTTGCGATGCGAATTGCGTCGTCCGCGGCGGGGACGGTCCTCTCCATCGTCGTCGGAATCGTCGCTGTCGATCTCCTCGCCATTGCTTTCAGCAGAAACGTCGTCGGTTTTCGGTTTACGACGCCGACGGCGTCGGCGGCGCTTGGGACGTTCGCCCTCTTCGTCCGACTCTTCGCCGTCGCGATTTGGCAGTTCGACGAGCGAATCCTCTTCTGAATCGTTACTCTCACTATCGCGTGCTTCATCCGCCTCTGTGCGTCGGCGAGAACCGCGGCTACCTCGTCGGCGACGGCGACGTTTCTTGGGGCGTTCTTCGTCTTCTTCGCTGTCTGATGAATCCTCTTTAGCCGCATCGACACCAAAGGGGTCTAGCTCCGCTGTCCGATCCTCTTGCTCCGCAAACGGAATCGGCTTGTCTTCCTTCGCAGTCTCTTCCTCAAGTGGTTCGCTTTGCTCTGGTTTCTTGCGACCACGGAACAAAGCGGCTCCGCTTGCGAACAACGCGTCGAAGGCACTGCGAGCAGCTTCGCCCGAAAGCGAGGGGCGTTTCTTCTCCGGCTCCTCTTCAGCTTCTGTCTCAACTTCGGAATCGGCGACCTCTTCTTGCTCCTCGGCAACTTCGGAGACGCTCGCGTCTTCAGCCGTCTCCTCTGGCTGATCGGCTGCCTCCATTTCTTGCCGTTCATCTTCTTCGCCGGGAAGATCGGTACTTGGCTTTTCGGCAGGCCTGGCGAACGCTGCAAACATCTCTTCCAGTTCAGGATCTGCCGCGACGAACTCCGCGGCGGCATTCGTCGCAGGTTCTTCAGCGACTTCTGGTTGGTCAATCAGTTCGAGGTTGGATGCTGGTTCGACCGCTGGTGGGACTTCCTCAGAGGCAGTGTCTGCAGCCACGGATTCCTCAAGCACTTCGTCTGGCACCACTTGGGCGGGCTCCACCGGCTCAGGAACCTCGATTCCTAGCTCACCAGCTAACGCATCCCAGTCACCAGGTTGGGGCTCAGGAGGGGGAGGCAGTTCTCGCGCTGGGGTTGGCTCAGGCGAGGGTTCAGGTCGAGGCGGATCGGGTTGACCAGCACTCGGATCAACGCCGAGCTCCTTGGCCAAGTCGTCCCAGTCAGATTTCTCTTCGCTCATATTGCGATTGCTTATAGGTCAGCGGTTGGTCGGTGGGTAATTTCAACCGCTCAGTATAAGGTCGCAGGATAGTTTCGGAAAGGACTGCGAATCGAGTCGAACTACAGACCGCGTAACGCTTTACGTTGCAGTTCTCGGTCTAATTATTCAAATCAGACAGTTCCGCAACCTTTGGGCGGCTTTTCTTTAGCGAGTGCACTGATCGCTTTGAACTCCGGCGTTCCAGCTCGCTCGCACCACTCGAACAAGGTAGCTTCGGTGGTGGTTAGCAGCACGCCGCTGGCCTCCATCCGGCGTAGTGCGATTCCGTGATCGACCTTGTAGCGTGAGCCCACCGCGTCAACAGCGACGAAAACCTGAAAGCCAGCGGCGAGCAGGTCGAGCGCGGTCTGTTGGACGCAGACGTGCGTTTCGATTCCCGCGAGCAGCACCCGATGCAGGCCCTCCTCGAGCCATCCAGAGAAGACCTCGCCCCTCTCGCCGCAACTGAACTGAATCTTCTCCAGTGCTGGTTCGGCCGTCTTCGCAAGAAGCGTTTCGGCGGTTGGGCCGAGCTTTTCTGGATACTGTTCGGTCACTGCAGTTTTCACTCCCAGTGTTGCTGCCCCATCAAGAAGGCGACGGCAGTTCCACTCGATCCGTGGCCCCTGCGGCTGAACTGCCAGCAGCCGTTCCTGAACGTCCACTACCAGCAGGGCGGTGTCGGTTGGGTTCATCAATTCAGGGCTTCGGGGGAGTGGAGTCGACATGGTTTGTGGGAGGAAAATCATCTGAAAACGGATGGGTGGGCCGGATTGGCAGCCCTCATTCTAAATAACGAATGTCGAAGCACGAATGACGAATATGGCTTGAATACACGCTTTCGTCATTCGTCGTTCGGGTTTCGTCATTGAAGGTGGCGAGCCAATCCGTGACAATATTGTGTTCCCACCAGACCAACCCTCCGCAGCCTGACATGTCCTCTCCCAAATTCCGTTCAACTACCATCCTCACAGTCCGCCACAAAGGAAAGGTTGCCATTGGCGGCGATGGCCAAGTCACGATGGGGCAGACCGTCGTGAAGGGGGATGCCGTCAAGATCCGTAAGCTGATGGACGGCCAAGTGTTGGTGGGCTTTGCAGGCGCTGCTGCCGATGCGTTCGCCCTGATGGAGCGTCTGGAAGCCAAGTTGAAGGATTATCCCGCCAACTTGCCCCGTGCTTGCACGGAGCTGGCCAAAGAGTGGCGCATGGACCGTGCGTTGCGAAGGCTCGAAGCATTGGTCGCGGTCGTGAACGCGAAGCACACGCTTCTGGTCTCAGGCACTGGCGACGTGATCCAACCCACGGATGGCATTCTGGGCATCGGCTCCGGTGGTAACTACGCTCTGGCAGCCGCCCAAGCTTTGGCTCGCCATAGCGAACTCGATGCGGAGTCGATCGTTCGCGAAGGATTGAAAATCGCTGGCGATATCTGTGTTTACTCGAATAACAGCCACTCCGTTGAAGTCATCGACGCGGAATAGGCTTCTTCCATAAAGTAGAGAAAATGAAAAACCTCACTCCCCGTGAAATCGTATCTGAACTTGACCGCCACATTGTCGGCCAAGCTGACGCCAAGCGTGCTGTGGCGATCGCCATCCGCAATCGTTGGCGGCGTCAGCAGCTTGCTGATGATTTACGCAAGGAAGTCAATCCGAAAAACATCCTCATGATCGGTCCCACGGGCGTCGGTAAGACGGAGATTGCTCGCCGTTTGGCTACCCTTACCGAGGCACCATTCATCAAGGTCGAAGCCAGCAAGTACACCGAGGTCGGTTACTATGGTCGCGACGTCGAGAGCATGATTCGCGAGCTGGTTGAGAACGCTATCGGCTTGGTGCGCGAGCAGGAACTTGAAGCGGTTAAAGAAGAAGCCAAGCAGAAGGTCGAGGAGAAACTACTGAACTTGCTCGCTCCGCAGCCTAGCTCCTTCGAGGTCGGCGTTGATTCGGAGCAGTCGCCTGAACGGTACGAGCGAACACGCGAAAAAATGAAGGCAATGCTCCTGGCCGGAGAACTGGAGAATCGCAACGTCGAGATCTCCACCGAGCAGAAAGTCCAGGCGATGGTCATGCCGGGCATGGGCGGTCCAGGCGGTGACCAGATGGACTTTGATTTTCAAGGGATGCTCGAAAAAATTATCCCAAAGAACGTCGTCCGTCGTGAGATGACCGTTGCCGAAGCACGGAAGGTGCTCTTCGACCAAGCGTGTGAGGCGTTGATCAATGACGAGAAGGTCAACGCCAAGGCCGTCGAACTGGCCGAAAACACGGGCATCATCTTCATCGACGAGATCGACAAGGTCGTCGCCAGCGAAGGGGGGCGCGGCGCAGACGTTTCCCGCCAGGGCGTGCAACGTGACCTACTGCCGATTGTCGAGGGCACGACTGTACAAACTCGCTATGGCTACATTCGCACGGACCACATTCTGTTCGTCGGCGCTGGGGCATTCCATACGGTCAAGCCCAGCGAGCTGATGCCGGAACTGCAAGGCCGCTTCCCGATCCGAGTCGAGTTGAACGACTTGGCGAAGGAAGATTTCGTGCGGATTCTCTCCGAACCGAAGAACTCACTCACCCGCCAATACACGGCCCTGCTCGACACCGAAGGCGTCAAGCTCAACTTCAGCGAAGACGCAATCGACGCCCTGGCAGACTTCGCCTACAAGGTGAACCAGTCGACGCAAAATATCGGTGCCCGCCGTTTGCATACGATCATGGAGCGGTTGCTCGAAGAACTCAGCTTCGAAGCCCCCGACATGGGCAGCGGTAAAGTTGACGTCAATGCCGCTTACGTGAAAGAACGGCTTGAGGAGATTGCTCAGGATGAGGATTTGAGCAAGTTTATTCTGTAGGGGGCTTATCTGTGGACGAGCATATCACCGTCACAGAAGCGGATGGTCGCGTGGTTGTTATCGTTGATGACTATGAGCTATTCGATTTCGTCGAAGATTACCTGATCGAGGATTGTGACTTCGACGTGCCTGAATTCACTACCTCGTTTTGCCGAGGTAACCGACAGTTTAATGCAATGCACTTTTCCACTGGGATTTCTCTCCAAGTGGTTCGGGATGCGGTTGAAGCACTCTCAACGACTGAGATCGAACGGATTTGGCGACTGAACAATGATGATCTTGAATCCGGATAGTGGGCCGTTATTTTTCATGGAAGAACTCAATTGTAGAAGGTTTATGCCACGAAACTACGCCGAAGGCGTTACACCCCACAGCCCAGGGTTCGACCATCACGAGCCCCAGCGAGTGTGGTCGTACCCTGGGTTAGGTTGGTAATAGGTTCGTCGACCGAGCAAAGAGCGTTGCGTGTCGAGAAAATGTGATCGAGGTCGAAACGAGTGAAGTATCCCTCGGTTGGTTGCGACCTCGGCAATCCGCCGCCGGTATTCCTACCCACTTGCTCGGTCGCTTCTAGGCTTTGAATCGTCTACCCAGGGTAGTTCAAAGCTCGCCTAGACTCGCTGTTGACCAACCCTGGGCTGTGGGGTGTAACGCCTTCGGCGTATTTTTCAGAGGTTGTGTATTCTCGACAGTAATTTCGCAAGCCGCTCCGTTGTAGCACTCAAACCAAACTGCCGCTCATTCTCCCCCACCACTTCAATCTCAATCCGCACATGCTCCGCAGGTAGGCAGCGCTCGACTTTGTCGGCCCACTCGACAAACGTTAGTCCCTCTGAGTCGAAGTATTCCTCGGGGCCGAGTTCAAGGAATTCATCATCGTCCGCCAGACGGTAGGCGTCGAAGTGGTAGATCGGTTTCTGTCCTTCATACTCGTTGATAAGAACGAATGTCGGGCTGTTCACTTCATCCTCGGAAACGCCCAAGGCCGTGGCTACCGCTTGAACAAGGCGTGTCTTGCCGGCACCGAGAGTGCCTATCAATGCAATGGTCGTACCCGCGGGCAAGCAATCAGCAAGCGCCTGACCGAGGCGATCCGTATCGGCTTCGCTTTTGGAGTGAAATTCAATTTCCATGAGGCAGTCTCGTTAGCCGTCGAGCTTGCTCGACGTAAGGCTCAGGCTTGCGATTCGATTGACAGTGGATTCGTCGCGCCGAGCAAGCTCAGCGGCTAACGGCAAAGGTCAATGCAAGTAGCCACCCGGCTTCAGAGGCTTCAATTCGTCTTTCTGCATTTGCCAGAGCCCAGCCTCGCTCACACAATGGCCGATTCGAGTGACTGGAATTCCGAGCGCCTTTTCAGCCAAAATCTGCTCAGCCGCATCAGGGGGGACCGCCAACAAGAGTTCGAAATCCTCGCCATCGTTCAACGCATGCTCGATCGCGTCGCGTCCACTGCGGGCGGAGCGTCTCACGGCGTCCTCAGCGATTGGGATTGCGGAGAGATCGAGCGCGACACCACAGCCGCTTGCTTGAGCCAGTCGTGAGGCATCCAGCGAGAGCCCGTCGCTGATGTCGATGCCAGCGTGAAGCTCGTACCGCTCGTTGAGCTGTAGGGCTTCGCGGCAGCGGGGTTCGACAAGGAGGTGCTTCTTGAGAATGCTACCGCCAAGCGTGCCGGTGATAAGCAAAACGTCGCCTAGCTGAGCGCCTGAGCGTGTCAAAGGTCCTTGCTCAGTCACCTCGCCAATCGCGGTCACTCCGATAACTAACGGTCCGTCCCACGTGTTCGTGTCACCGCCGACTAGGGATGTCTCAAATTGGAGTGCGAGTGGAATGAGCCCCTCGTAGATCGTGATGGCAAAGTCTAAGACTGGAAGCCCCGCAGCCCCTTCCTTCGGCAAAACTAAAGAAACGACAGCCGCTCGCGGCTTAGCCGCCATCGCCGCCAGGTCGCTTAGATTCACCCCCAACGCCTTATGCCCAATCGCATTGGGCGGCACCTTCTCAGTGAGAAAGTCGATGCCATCGGTCAGTGTGTCGGTCGTCACGACCAGGCCTTCAGTGGCCATACCCCTCAGAATTGCGGCATCGTCACCGATCCCAAGAAACTGCTCGTCGCAGGCAGGGACATTGTCTGCTAGCCACTGGGTAAACTCGATTTCCAAAGCAATTCGCTCCGAAGTCGCCAGGTTGCGCATTTTAACAATTCTGTCGTTGCAATGCCGATTGCTTGCAAATGCTAGCAGACGGCATTACCCTACCGGCAACAGCTTACCCCAAAGGTGGCCAGAAGTCTTGGCTTGTGAAAGGGAGTTCACGAAATGCTTGTCATTGCTAGAAAGCCTGGAGAGCGTGTTCTCGTTGGTGATCAAATCAAGATCACGGTTGTGAAACTCAGCGGCGGTGGCGTGCGCCTGGGGATTGAAGCACCGCCCGAAATGTCGATCATGCGTGAGGAACTGGCCGAGGCGCTCCAGGCAGCCGAAGAGCAAACGATTCTGGACGCCCAACAATCGACAAGCCTCGGCTAGCCGCTTACTTGGTCACAGTTTCTTCCTCGGCGACTTCTTCTTTTTTCGCGGTGCGGGCAACGATCCGTTCGCCGTTTCTCACGTCGACAATTTGTGGCCCTCTCACTGAATTCAAGGGACCGGTGCGACGGACACAGCGATTCAAACGGGCGAGCTTTTCTTCGAAGGTTGCTTCCCCTGGCGGATTCTCTTGCGGTGCTGCCCCCCAGACAATGCGTGTCCCACCTCGTGTGATCAAATCGTAGAGGTAGTAACGGTGACTGCCATTGATTTCGGGCCGTGGTGAGGGCAGAATCTCAGCCAAGTAAAGTCGTTCCCAGTCGGCAGCTAGCCTCTCAGAGAGATTGATCGCACCTGCGACTCGCGGATCGTCCCAAGGCTGCCCTGGAAGGGGTCGCCCAACGATGTCAAGAATTCGCGGCAAGTAGCGGAGTCCAACCTCCGGAACATCAGCCGCAGACAAGTGAACGCCGTTGCGGTCGATTGGCAGAAGTTGAACGGAATGTCGATCACCTCGCCCACGGGAATCTCCCAAGATACTTTCGACGGCTGCTATCGGTTGACGGTAGACCAACTCGACGTGCACAGCTGGCGGATAGCTTTTCTTAATTTCGCCGACCGCCTCGACCCAGGGGTGCAAAGCGAAAGCGTCGTTGATCTCTTTGAGGAACTCTTCATCGACAACAGACAGACGACGGTCGAGATCTGCGTTCTTGATTACTTGTTCACGGATATCGACCGTGATCCAAGCTGGCGTGGGTGTAGTGGAAATGGCATCCGCGGGTAAGAGGTACCGCTCGCGATGAATCACCTCCGGGGCGACTCGTTCCCAAAGCATGTGTCCGCCCCAGCCAAGCCCTGCGATCGTGGCCAGAATCAGCGACACGCGCAGTCTGCGAAAGCGACGCGGCTTGGCCTTCGGAGCCCTGACTTCTTCAGGCTCACGTGTTTCTTCCTCATCAAAGCGAATCCGCTTCTTGCGTGCGGCCATCGTACGCCTCCATGCGTTCGTGCGGGCTGTCGGCTATTGGCTGTTAGCTTTTAGCTTCTACTGAACAAGCCGAGAGCCAATGGCCAACAGCCGACAGCCAATCACCAGATCTCAAGTTCCGTCTCGAGTTCGACGCCAAGTCGCTCGGCAACTCGGCTGCGTACCATGTCGATCAATCGCAGCACGTCGTGGCTGGACGATCCTTCGTTGGCTTCGATGTAATTGGCGTGCCGTTGGCTGATGGAGACGCCACCCACATTGGTGCCCTTCAGCCCCGCCTGTTCAATGAGCATTCCAGCGCTCATGCCACGGGGATTCTTGAAGAGGCAAGCAACATTCTCATGGGAGAGTGGCTGGCTCGCCTTCTTGATGATCCACTGCTTTTGCATTCGCTTCGTAAGCTGAGCCGGATCGTCTGGCTCGAGTTGGAATTCCGCATTGAGGATCACCAACTCGTCGAGACTACTTTGCCGATAGGCGAACACGAGATCTTCACGCTGCCGCTGGAGGATTTCCCCCGCGCGGGTCATTACCGTGGCACGGCACGCCCACTGACCGATGTCACCACCTCGGCTGCCGCTATTGCCATGCAAAGCTCCGCCGACGCTGCCTGGGATTCCGACCAAGGGCTCCAGGCCGGCCAGTCCTTCGCGAACCGTTTCGCTGATCGCGTGGGCGAGCTTCGCGCCGCCACCGGCAACGACTGAGTTCCCAGTAATCTGAATATTTGAGAAGGCGGCACTGGAAAGGTCGATGACCATTCCTTGGACCCCTTCGTCGCGAATGAGGATGTTCGAGCCGCCACCGATGAGCCTGACGGGCACTTCTTCGTTGGCACAGCGACGTACCAAAGCCGCGAGTTCATCGACCGAATTGGGCGTGGCAAAGAATTGTGCCTGCCCGCCGAGCCGTAGCCACGTACGCTCAGCCAGCGGCTGGTCCGCCTTGACGATTTTCTCGAAGCCACTAACTAGCGTCATCACGAATAATACCTCTTGGAGCAGTCCACTATCTTGACCGCTAGCGTCGGAAGCGTCAATTCGCCCCCAACCAGGTTTTTCTTGTCAAGTGCCTGAATAATAGGCTTTCGCATCTTCTGTCTGGGCTAGCTGTGTCGTGATATTGAGCACAACTGTTGCGCTTTCCAGACCGTTTAAGCTTGGCACATCGCTCTAGGCCTACATGTGCAAGTTGCGGACCATGCAGTCCTCAGAAGGTTCGACACGAGTCCCGACCCGAGTTCAAGGGAATAAGCGAGATGACAATTTGGCGGAGTCGAACAACAATTGCCGTCGAAAATCTCACAGAAAAGACAAACTTCTCCTCAAGCTGCCACTTACGGCTTGCGGCTTAGCCGTTCCACTGACGTAGGCATTCATAAGCCAGAACAGCGACGCTATTCGAGAGATTAAGGCTCCGCACTTCGGGCCGGGTGGGTATTCTCAGACGTCGCTCAGGATCGCGGTCACGGATCTCAGGCGGCAGCCCTTGCGACTCCCGCCCAAAGACCAGGACGGCCCCCTCCTCAAAGTCGATGCTCGTATACTCACGTATCGCGAATTTGGTCAGGTACCAGTGCCGCTCCACGGGCAGGTTTTCTAGCAATTCATCCCAATTGTCGACCACTTGCCAGTTGAGATATTGCCAGTAGTCCAGTCCGGCTCGTTTCAAGTGATGGGCGTCCACTCGGAATCCCAGCGGTCGTACCAACCACAGCTTTGCACCGACAGCAACGCACGTGCGGCCCACGCTCCCCGTGTTGTAGGGAATCTCCGGCTGATAGAGGACGACGTGTAGGCGGGGCTCATACAAGGGGATGTCTCAACTCCGATTATTTGCTTCGCGATTCCAAGAACCTAAGCGCGGCAATGGCAGACCGTAGAAAGATGGCACGTTTCGAGCATAATAGCAGCCCAAGAAACAGTGTTTCTACGCTCTTGAGCAATCTTGCCGAAAACTTACAAGCTCCCTTTCATACTCTCTACGGAGAATCGTTAGTCATGGCACTCGGATTTGGCATCGTCGGTACTGGAATGATTAGTAACTTTCATGCGAAGGCGCTCGCCGATGTTCGCGGCGCGAAGCTTGTTGCCTGCTTTGACCGCGCGGGGGAGCGGGCCGAGGCGTTCGCGAAAGAGCAGAACTGTGCCGCTTACGATTCGTTGGACGACATGCTCGCCTCGGACGAAGTCGATTGTGTCGCCATCGCCACCCCCAGCGGAGCCCATATGGAACCGGCCGTCGCCGCTGCCAAGGCAGGTAAGCACGTGCTGATTGAAAAGCCGCTAGAAATCACGCTGAAGCGGTGCGACAAGATCATCAAGGAATGTGAAAAGGCCGGAGTGAAGCTGGCCGCGGTATTCCCTTCGCGGTTCCACGATTCGTTCGTTACGCTCAAGAAAGCGGTTGATAAGAATCGCTTCGGACGTTTGACCCTCGGTGATGCCTACGTGAAGTGGTACCGCACGCAAGAGTACTACGACAGCGGGGCTTGGCGTGGCACATGGGCTCTTGATGGGGGCGGTGCTTTGATGAACCAAGCGATCCATACCGTCGACTTGCTCACCTGGCTCATGGGCCCAGTCGTTGAGATTCAAGCAATCACCGACACGCTCGCCCACGAGCGCATTGAAGTCGAAGATGTCGCCGTCGCCACGCTCCGCTTCGAGAATGGCGCTCTCGGCGTGATCGAAGCGACCACGGCGGCTTACCCTGGTTATCTCAAGCGGATCGAACTCCACGGCTCCCACGGCAGCGCGGTGGTCGAGGAAGAAGACATCAAAAAGTGGGACTTTGCAAAGAAGCTGAAGAGTGATGAAGCGATCCACAAAGCGATGGCCAGTAGCAAAAGCACCGGCGGCGGCGCCGCCGACCCTTCAGCCATCGGCCACCACGGCCACGCGCTGCAAATCGCCGACTTCGTAAAAGCGATCAAGAAATACACCACCCCCAGCGTCGACGGCCACGAGGGCCGCCGCTCGGTTGAAATCATTCAGGGCATCTATAAGGCAGCGATGACCGGGAAGACTGTGAAGTTGCCTTTGAAGGGTGAGCCGAAGCACGTCTAAGATTCGCAAGTCTCACGTTCTCCTACGCTTCGTGGTGAACAGGAGCATCGCTGAGGCCACTAGCAGAATTCCTGTCGGCTCCGGCACCGCCAGGAACGCGTTCTCAGGCATCCAGCCGATCCCAGAGTTCCACAGAATTACGTCCGAAAGCGTCGAGTCGGCCAGTTCCGGGAACAGCGTTAGTGCATCCGCGTCGCCCTCATAGAAGAATCGGTCGCCATCCCGTAGTCGTTCAAACTGGTCAGCGATGATTTCGCTGAGCAATTCGCCGACGAGGCTTCCAGGCAGGGCGTCTTCGGCGACGGCTCCGACCCACAGGTCGATGTCTTCGATCGATGCGTAGACGCTTTCCAAGGCATCCGCCACGCCGGGGTCGGTGGTCACGTCATCAAAATCGGTGATCGGACTAAGGCCCAGCCCGCGACGCACGTCGTTGTAGCTCGGTAGGCCGTGGTCGCGACCCCGTTGGATGTTCACGGCGGCCAGGTCCAGTCCGCCGTTGCCCTCGGCGAAGAGGAATTCACGCACTTCGTCGACGATAAAGGCGTCGACATCTTGTGCCTTCTGCATCGCCAGTCCTTTAAGGACGGTTTCGATGCCGTTGTCTTTGGTAAATTGCGGTTCGAAGAAGGCGTCGCGGAGGGCGACTTCGCCGAGCTTGCCGTTGTCATCGTGCAAATGAATGGTTGGGGAAAGCAGCGTGTGCCCCACACGATAGGCCGCGTTGGCAAACTCATTGCTTAGCGTGGCGTTGACCGTATCGTCATAGCCGGCGTAGGGCGAGAGGGCATCGCCAATAAGCATCGGCAGGAATTCCTCGTAGGTGATCCGTTGGATCTGGGCCCCGACCGCTTTGCGCACGGTCTGGTAGATGTATTCATCCACGTCGGCGGCGTTGCTGGAATTGAATCCGGCGTTCGCGACTAAGGTTGGCAAGTCTGAACGCCCGGCAAGGTCAGTCGCTAGACGATTATGCTCTCTCACAAACAACGTATGCACAGCAGTCAGGCCGATTTGTTCGTTGGCTCGTACGTCACCCGCGAGGAACAGTTCCTCTGCGGGCGGAGGGGTATCGCCCGGTGAAACGGGCGGATTGGCATTGGGGAAGGGACTGGTCGCGTCGTTCAACGGCAGCAAGGTTTCGCCGTTATTACCCACAGAAGTTTTCAGTTGGCCACCGCTCATCGTGCGAAGGAAATCGGCACGGGCCTGATCTGAACCGTAGACGTTCGAGCCGTCAATGTAAGCTGTCAGAGCGTTTACTTGTTCTCGTGGAGTCCCCGGGACACCGGTCCCTGGGGCGGCGTCGTTCCGCCGGAAGGGAATGAACGGAAACATGGGATTCCGAAGCGGGTCGTTGACGTCCAAAAGCGGAATCATAAACGGATCGCTCGTTGGCGTGGGCTCTTCAAGCGCGAAATCGTGATCAATGAACTGACCCCATTGCCAAAGCCAATCGCTCGCTCCTTTGTGATTCAGGAACGAATTATTCCCTTGGGCGACGACCGTGTTGCTGATGTCGCGAGGATTAGCCAAACGCGATGTCCCCATACCCGTGGCCGGATTGAAGGTTGTCATCCCTCGTGGAACGCTGTGTCCGTCTTCGTAGTCGGGTGTGACCATGCGAATGAGCGGTTGCTCCGCTTCGCCCCAGTTGGGGTTCGCAAGGTTATTGTCCGAGCCATCAATGGTACGGAATTCGGCCAAAGCCGCCCGTGTTGCCCCACCAGCAAGGCAGGTCGCTAGACAAAATGCAAAAAGATTCTTGGTACGCATAATTCAAGAGCCTTTGGAAAGAAGTTCTTCTAGTTCCGAAAAAACAAATTGAGTGCCACCATTCAGCCTAAACACGAACTCGGTGTACCGCTAGCAATAGGCAGGAAACGAATGCCGAGATTAGCGTCGCAGGTTCGGGAACGGCGGCCAGATTAGCAGTGCCGGGCTGGGCGTCACCCTGCCAAGCGATAAAGTCGGCACCATCGACATCCCCGTCCGCGTCCCCGTCGCCATCGGAGCTGGCTGCTCCAGTGCCTAACCCGTACCCGCTCGTCCAGTTGATGAGGTCCCCGCTGTTGACGGTGCCGTCGCCGTTGAAGTCCAACGGATCGTTGGCTGTGAGGATTGAAAAGCTATTGTCGCTGACGTCGTAGTAACTCTCGCCGCCATTCTCCTGCTGGACGCGGACCCAGACGGATTCGTCACTGATGCTAGGAACTTCCCAATCGAAGCTGAGTTGGAAGCCGTCAACGAGATCCCCAGGGTCAACGCCGTTAACGATGTCCTCCCAAGGGCCATGCTCGCTGTCTAGGGAATACCAGAGGTTGTAGCCGGTCGTGTTGTGCGTGATGAGATTCGTCCAATCGATGGTGAACGTCTCACCTGCGGTCAGCGTTTCCCCTCCATTGGGTGAATCGAGTCCGACGTGCGCCAGCGAGCTTGCTGGTGTTGCAAACGCCCAACCAACAAGTGTCATCGTCACTAGATAGAGGCGCAACCTCCTCCTCAGGTAACAAGTGCTCATGCTCTTCTCCTTCCATTTTCATGGGAGCCCCTGACAAAAAGGACACGTAGGAGAGATCTTCGAGGCGCATCGAAGTACGAGTGCACAGAAGCTTAGAAATGCAGTAGCTGAGAATGCACAGGTAAAGCCTCTAGGAATCACCCCCACAGTGAATCCAGTCCTGTCGCATGCCGGGTCTGTTCCGAGACCGCTGCCGGCTTTTTCCGTAGCCGAGCTTGCTTGAAACGCATTTTACAGATTCTTCAAGTCTGACCAGCCCTTAAGTTCCTGATGGCTTACCCCGACATAATTCTGCGAGACCTGCGGCAAGCAGCTATCACGGTATTAAGCGACCGCCAGATAAGGATTTGCAACTACTCAGAAGGCAGTTTGCTGGTGAGATATTTCGCCTATATTTTTTTCTGGCACAGAAGTCGCTCACGAAGCGCTCTTCACGGCAGCCTATCGTTTCGATCACAATAGAAGCACGCTTGGTGGCAACGGAAGCCGCTGCGGACTTGGTTCCTACAGATTAGGAAATGGATGCTACGGAAAGCAAAAGACTATTCGGCCTATCTTGCTGTCCGCTTAGTGGTCGGACTGGTGCAATCTCTCCCTCTGGAGACCGTCGAAGATGCCTCGAAGCATCTGGCGTGGTTCGTATGGCGTGTGCTGAAGATTCGTCGCAAGGTGGTTGAAGAGAATCTGAAAACTGCCTTCCCGGAAGGAACAATCCAGGAGCATGAAAAGATCGCTCTTGGGATGTGGCGGCATCTCTTTCTGATGATCGCTGAGATCGCTCATGCACCGCGGAAAGTCCATCGCACCAACTGGCGGGAACATTCGACGATTCCCGACATGCCTACGCTCACGGGGCAACTGTTAAGCGGACGGCCCACGGTGATCATCTCGGGCCATTTGGGGAACTTCGAACTCGGCGGTTACTTGCTGGGTTTGCACGGTTTTCCCACGCACACGATCGCTCGGCAGCTGGACAACCCTTACCTCGACCGCTGGGTGACTGAGTTCCGTGGAGCGACCGGCCAGCACATGCTCTCTAAGTCGGATAGCAGCCGCCAGATTGCCCACCTGTTGGAATCTGGTGGCACGCTCGTCTTGCTTGGCGATCAGTACGCCGGTGATACGGCGTGTTGGGTCGACTTTTTCGGCAAGCCGGCCTCCACTCATAAAGCGGTGGCCGTATTCACATTGAGCGGCCGCGCCCCGACGGCGGTTAGTGGCGTTCTGCGGCGAGATAAGCCCCTGCACTTTGAAATGTGCCTGGCTGATCTGATTGATCCTGAATCGAACGATTTTCAGCACGGTACCATCCCGGCCCTCACGCAGTGGTACACCGATGGCCTTGAACAGATGATCCGTCAGGCTCCCGAACAATACTGGTGGGTCCATCGCCGTTGGAAGGGTACCCCAACCGACCGCCGCGAACGGCGGCGAAAGCTGCGGGCGAAGTCGGCGGCTTAAGTGCGGAGCAAGCTCAGCGGCGAAACCAGATTTTCCGCCGTCCGCCTTCCACCCTCCCCCTTCGTAGGCCGGTCTGTCATAATCACCTGCTTCGCCTCAGCTCCGACTTGCCCTCACCGAGCGTAGTTCGCACGTGTATCGCCTCCGGCCGTTTGAAAATACGGATCCGCCCCATCTGGCTGAAATCTGGCGGAGCCAGCCTCCTCAGCGAGGTGTCCTCCAACCGGTCTCCGCGATGCTTCTCGAGTATGGTGTGTTTGCCAAGATGCACTTCGACCCCCGCGGGCTGATCGTCGCCACGCATGACGAACGCCCGGTCGGTTTCGTTCACGCGGGCTTCGGCCCCAGTGACGACGGTAGCCAACTTGATACGAGCTTTGGCACCACGCACGTTTTAATGTTGCACGGGTCGCATCGCGATGAGGCGCTCGCTGATCAGCTTCTCGCCGCAAGCGAGGAATACCAACGAAGTCGCGGCGCGAGCGTGTTCTATGCCGGCGGGATCCAGCCGCTAAATTCGTTTTACCTCGGCCTTTACGGAGGCAGCGAAATCCCTGGTGTCCTAGCGACCGACGACCTCTTCAACCAAGCATGTCAGCGGAACAATTACGATACTGTCGATGAGGTTTGCATCTATCAGTCAGACATCGCGACTCTTCGTCCGCAAATGACTCGGGAGCTTCGCTCGCTTAAGAGGATGACCAACGTCGTCGAAAAGATCGACCCGCCTTCAAGAACTTGGTGGGAGGCTTGTGTCTGGAGCGGACTGCAGCGAGATCGGTTTCAACTTGTTGATAAGTACAAAGACGACGTCCTCGCGACTGCGTCCTTCTGGGATGTGCAGCCGCTCTCCACAGGTTGGGGCATGGCGACAGCCGGGCTGTTTGAATTGGCCACCCATCCCGACCACCGCCGCCGCGGAGCGGCTAGCTATCTTCTCGGCGAGGCTGCACGACTACTGAGAAGGCGCGGCATTACGACCTTCGAGGCGCAAACGATGGCTAGTAACGAAGCAGCTCTGAAGTTCTACGACAAGCTCGGCTTCACTGAGGTCGAACGGGGAACCGTGTATCGCAAAGCAGGTGGCTAGATTTGGCCTGAGAGCGTTAGATTTCTCTTTGCTACTATGTTTCGAAAGGGCACAATCATAGTAGCTGACCGGCTCGTCCAATCCGCGAGACTCACATTCAAATTTTGCCTTCGTCGTCAGGGCGTGTTATTCTGCTGCGTGAGCACGTTTGCCTGGTAAGTCTGGCTAGCGACGAACATTCTTTCTCAGTAGACCTTATGTATTCCATTCGTAGAGTATCGCTCCTCGTTCTGTCCTGCGTCATCCTCCTAACGGATAACGCTTCAGCAGCATTCCCATCACGTATTGTTGCTCGGACTCGAGGCTTCAATGAGTTTTCCGTCCCGCAAGTGCTGGGCGGTGGCCGGTTTGTTGATATCGAAACCTTCTCCTTCAACGGTCAGGGAGATCTGCTCTTCGCAGGCCCCGGCAGCACTTTTGGTCGAGGTGGCATCTGGCGTGTTGAACCGACGGGGCCAGTTGTGCAGACGTTCTCACTAGACGAAACCACATCACCCGGCTTGCGGTTGGATCGAATCAACGAATCGTCAGTGAGCGTGGGTTCCGGCGGGACCGCATTCCTGGCAAATTCTGACAACGTCTTTGGCCCATGGATCGATCCCACCGACGGAGCGCCGCAACTCATCGCTAGTGCGTCTCGTGATGAGCCGACAATCGGGCCCAGACTAGGACCGGGCGTCGTATTCCAAACTGTTGATCCTCAAACACAATTTCCAAGCAACGAAGCTTTCTTAGGTCTCGTGATCAACGACTCGAACATAGCAGCCTTTCGCGGGCAACTGCGGGGGACGAACATCAATTTTCGCAACGACCGCGGAATTTGGCTGTGGGATGAAGGCCAGCTTCGCGTCATCGCTCGTGGTGGAACCGCGGGAGCGCAGGGGCCGCAGCTTGCCGATGGGTCGCTTTTCGGCAACTTTAACTCACGGCTCCACATTGACAATCAAGGACGTGTTGGCTTTAGCGCCAACGCTGACTCGACGGTTGGCGTCTGGCAGTTCGACGGCGCGATGAATGTCCCGATCGTTGTCAGCGGCACTGACGGTCCTCTCGGACCCGGCCTTGGTGCGGGGGTTGAAATTGCCAATGCGTCCCTGTTCGGAATGACCAACGATGGTGTCATGGCCATCGCCGGTCAATTGGATGATGCTTCTCGTACCGGCTACATCATTCGAGCCGATGGTCAGTCCAAAGAGGTAATCGCCATGGCAGGGACCAATGGCCCGATGGGGCCAGGCTTCGGCAACGAAACTTGGCGATTCGTTGGCACTCCCGCGATTGCAAGCAACGGCCAAATGAGCTTTAGCGGTCAACTCTCTCAGTCGGGCAGTGCTTTGTGGAAGCTCACCCCCAGCGGCGTCGAGCCGTTTGCGACTCAAACCCTCAGCGGCCCTCTCGGCCCCGGGCTTGGCGACGGCGTAGCGTTTTCCGTTTTCGTTGGAGATCACACGATTAACAGTAGTGGGCAAACCGCGTTCATGGCTCGCCTGGGTGGCGTGGGGATCGACAGTACCAACAACTTTGGCCTGTGGGCGCACCACGAGGGCCGCAACGTGTTGATCGCCCGCAAGGGAGACTTGGTCGATACCGATCCCACCGAAGCGGAACTCTTCAAGACGGTCGCCGACATCCACACCTTTGGATTCTTTGGCTCATTGCAGAGAAGTGGATCTTTGCAAGCAAGCGGTGGCGAAGGGGGAGCTGTCCGCTGGCTGAACGACGCGGGCGAGCTTGCTTATCTCCTGGAATTCACCGACGGGTCCGTTGGGCTGTTCGTAGCAAAAATCCCCGAGCCTACAACACTTATGGTTGCTTTGGTGATGGTTCTCACTGGAGTTGGAAGCCGTTCACGCGGCCACCAAAGCCGATAACGAGACCTTTTCGCGAATTCTGTAAGAATCGGTGCCCGAGTCGGAGTTTTGTCGTAGTATCGGTCAGTGTCTTGTCATGAACAGTGCCTTATCATGAACGCTGTTCGACGCTGCAACTCTCGAATGAAGCCGCTGCACTTCGGAACAGGTAGAGAAGAGGAGAAGGATTTTGATGCGAGGATCGAAATACGCGCGTGTCCTTGGACTGGCTGTGGTTGGTCTGTTCGTTGCTCATTCGCTTCTTGCAGGGAATGCTGTCGCAGCGGGTGAACCAAATGTCGTCCTTTTTTTCGTGGACGATCTTGGCTGGGCCGATTGGCAGCATGATGCCGCGCTCAACCCAACAGGCAGTCCCGTTTACGAAACGCCTAACCTGTTACGACTTGCCCAGTCGGGTGTCGTCTTCAATCAAGGTTATTCGGCGACACCCGTTTGTTCCTCGACGCGGTCGTCTTTGATGACTGGCAAGACTTCTGCTCGGACCGATTTCACCGATCACACAGGCGGGGCGGTGAATCAAAGTGCGTCGCTCAGGTCGCCAGTGCCGGTGAAAGCGATTCCCGGTAGCGAAATCACTCTCGCTGAGTCGCTGGGCTCCTCAGCAGGCGGATACCACACCGGCTTTATTGGCAAGTGGCACGCCGGGGCGGGGCCGACTTCACATGGCTACGATACCAACATCGCCGGCGGCGGGGCGGGTTGTCCGTGCAATCCGGTGTCCGACGGGTTTTTCGCCGGGGCGGACGGAGGTTGGGCGGGAATGCCGGGAATCACTTCGGGCTATCCTGCCGACGCCTATTTGACGGATGTGCTAACCGACTTCGCGGAAGTTTACATCGAGCAGCGGGCTGCGGCGACAAACCCTTTCTTCCTGACTGTCGCTCCCTACCAAGTGCATGTGCCGCTCGATGCTCCGCAGCCGTTGATCGATAAGTACACTCAGAAGATCGCTGACCTTACCACTCAAGGTGTTGATCTCGAGGGCCATGACAACGCCGTCTATGCCGCGATGCTAGAGAAAATGGACGAGTCGCTCGGTCGGATTCTTGATCGACTGGAAGATCCCAACGGCGATGGCAACATGGTCGATAGTGTGCGGAACAATACGATCATTATGCTCGCCTCAGACAACGGCGGGCTAAATGTTAGCGAACTCGGCGACCCCGTTGCCACACGCAACGGCCCACTACGCGAGGGGAAGGGCAGTCTCTACGAAGGGGGGATTCGTTCTCCACTGATCACAAGTTGGACCGGCAACAGCAATATCACGCAGGGCACAACGAGCAACGCACGCGTTTCCAGCCACGACTTCTACCCGACGCTGCTTGAGCTGACGGGGCTGGGCAGCAATCCGGCAGTCCCACGCAATGAGGTGATGGACGGCGTCAGTTTCGCCGCGGCACTAGAAGGCGGGACTCACGAACGGGGCTTCCAGTACTGGCACTACCCCAACCGCAGCAACCAAGATGTCCGCGCCGCGGAGCAACGCATTCCGTTCGAGGGGGGATCGTTCGTTAGTGCGATTCGTGACGATCAGTACAAAATGGTTTACCAGTACGAGACCGGGCAGTACGAACTCTACGATTTACTCAACGACATCGGCGAGACGAACGACCTATTGGGCACGAATCCTGCGGTGGAGTTTCGGCTCAGCGCTCAACTGCACAGCTATCTTGATTCGGTCGATGCGTCGATGCCACTTCTGCGATCCACGGGAACGGCGGTCGATTTACCGCAGGTGCTCTGGCCTACTTTCCAGGGAGATTTCAACCAAAGCAATACGCTCGACGCTGCGGATTGGTTGCTGCTCAAGGCCTCATTCGGTTCCGATTTGAGTGCGCTCTCGGTGACCCAGGGTTATGCCATCGGCGATGTCAATTTGGACGGGGAGGTCGACCGTCTCGACTTTCGCTTGTTCAAGTCCATCTATGAGGATTTCCACGGCAGCGGATCGTTTGAGGCTTTGTTGAACGGTGTTCCGGAGCCTTCCTCAGCGATTCTCCTGCTGTTTGGCGGGGGTGGTTGGTTCTTGCGACGGCAGCGAGCAACGGGGAGGGCTGATCAATGAGAAATGCCTCCACGATTCTCCAAGCTCTCGCCAGCCTTGCCCTGCTGACGAGCTTGTCGTCCGCTGAGTTGCTGGTGCATTACACGTTTGATGACCTGAACGGTTCGACGGTTCTTGATTCCGCAGCGCCTGGTGGCAACAACAATGCAACGATCGTAGCGAACGTCGGCACGAGCATCCCCGGTGTCCTGGGCGATGCGATTCGCTTACCGAACGACGACGGTGTTTCCTATGTGCGTCTCCCATCGTCCTTGAACCCGGCTCCCAATGGAAACGACGAGCGCACCATTGCCTTCTTCTTTAACCAAGAGGAGGTCGGCGCGGAAAACAAAATGTTTGGCTACGGTACCGGGCAGCAAGGCCGCTCGTTCGATGTCTCATTGGAGGGGGGCGGCATTCGGCTCCGTTACAGCGGTGGCAATGTCACTTGGGGAAGCGGATTCGATTTCACGGGCGTCGACGCCGGTTTTCACCACTTGGCCATCCGGGTGCCCGGCGGAGCGTTCGACTATTTGGATATCGAGGTGTTGCTTAATGGAGAGCAATTACCGGGAGTGGCCACTGGCGGTAACCCCGGAAGCACGTTTATCAATACCGGAGGAGGGGTGGCGACCAACCTGGACCTGGGCCGCTCCCCAGTTTTTTCGCCCGCGGGTGACTTTATCGGCCTGATGGACGACTTTCGCATCTATGACCACGCATTGACCGACGCAGAAATCCGAGCACTAATCCCCGCTGAGCCGACACTTACTCTGGAAGTCGATCCTGTAACCGGATTCACAGCGATCCGCAATCATTCCGACGAAACGATCAGTTTGGATTACTACGAGATCGAAAGCACAACGCCGATGCTGAACGCTGCCGGCTGGTCGGAACTTGAAACCCAAAGCCGCGTTAACTTCCCCGCAGGCAGCGGAACGGGCGACGGCTGGGAAGTGCTCGGCACGGCAAACGCCTTCTCACTTGTCGAAGCGTTCCTGCAAGGTGAGTCATCGCTCGCACCTGGGGAGTGGCTCAATTTAGGCCAAGCAGTTTCCCCAGGTTCAGCAGGTGAGTTCACTTTCACCTACAGCAGCGGAGAGACCTTCGTGGATGGCCAAGTCGTCGTCGCGCCGGCTTTGGCAACGGCTGACTTCGATCGAGACGGGCAAGTCAATGAGGTTGACCTTTCGCAATGGCAAACGGTCTACGGTAATTTCGGAACGGCAGACGCCGACGGAGATGGACAGAGTGCAGGGAATGACTTCCTCGCATGGCAGCAGCAGCGGTTCGCTTTGCAATCGTCCACCTTTTCTATCCCCGAGCCTAATACCCTGCTTCTCCTAGGCTTACTTAGTTCAGGATTAATTAACCGCCGTCTAAGCCGCTGAACTTGAGGCGTCTGTGCTCCCAAGCTACAGCCTGTAACTCCTAGCTCGCAGGCAGAGGCGGAATTTGCTACGATGATTATCACGACTTATCCCTACATGCTCATCGGAGGAACCCAATCGTGGCCACTGCTGAACTCAATGAAGTGTCGTCGAAGAAACTTGTCGCCCGTCCCGAGGTTCGTCAAACCCAATGCTTCATTGGCGGCAAATGGATTCCAGCGGCTAGCGGAAAAACCTTTGAAACGATTCACCCGGCAACGGGTGAAGTCATCGCTCAGGTGGCCGAAGGGGACAAAGCGGACATCGATTTGGCCGTCGATGCAGCGCGGGCTCAATTCGATGGGGGCGAATGGTCACGGATGGATGCGCGTGATCGCGGGCATTTGATGTACAAGCTGGCCGACCTTTTGGAAGAGGAAGCAGATGAGCTAGCCGCGCTCGAGACGCTCGACAATGGCAAGCCGATTAACGATTCGCGGACCGCAGATATTCCGCTGGTGATTGACTGCATCCGCTACTACGCCGGTTGGGCGGACAAGATTCAAGGCTCGGTTATTCCGATCCGCGGAGAGAACCTTTGCTACACACGTCGCGAGCCCGTGGGCGTTGTCGGCCAGATCATCCCCTGGAATTTCCCCGCACTGATGTGCGCGTGGAAATGGGGCCCGGCACTGGCCGCTGGTTGCACGATCGTCATGAAGCCCGCTGAGCAGACACCACTGACTTGCTTACGCATGGCGCGGCTTGCACAGAAAGCGGGTATCCCCGATGGCGTGATCAATGTCGTTCCCGGCTACGGTCCGACGGCAGGGGCCGCGTTGGTTGAGCATCCGGGGGTCGACAAAATCGCCTTCACCGGCGAAGGCACCACGGCACAGACTATTCAGAAGGCCGCGGCGGCCACGACCAAGCGACTCACGTTTGAGCTTGGCGGCAAGAGCCCCAACGTCATCTTCGCCGATGCCGATCTCGAAGCGGCAGTTGCCGGTTCGCACTTCGGCTTGTACTTTAACCAAGGCCAATGCTGCTGTGCCGGCAGCCGGTTGTACGTTGAGGGCAAAGCGTACGATGAAGTGGTCGATCGCCTCGCTGAACGCAATACGGTTCGCAAAGTCGGTGATCCGTTCGATCCAACAACCGAACAAGGTCCGCAAGTCGATCAGGCCCAGTTCGATAAGATCCTTAAGTATGTAGACTACGGTAAAGAAGATGGCGCGAAGTGCGTCACCGGCGGCAAGCGGCACGGCGACGAGGGCTACTTCGTTGAGCCAACGCTGTTCGCCAACGTCACCGACGATATGCGGATCGCCCGCGAGGAAATCTTCGGCCCAGTCCTTTCAGTGCTGAAATTCGACGACGTGGACGAAATTGCCCGCCGAGCTAATGACACGAACTTCGGCCTCGCCGCGGCAGTCTGGTCCCGCGACATCGGCAAGGCTCATCGTTTGGCCGCGAAAATCCGCGCCGGAACGGTTTGGGTGAACTGCTACAACGTCTTCGACACGGCAGCTCCGTTTGGCGGCTTCAAACAGAGCGGCATCGGTCGAGAACTCGGCGAAGCTGGGCTGGAAGCTTATACGGAATCGAAGACTGTGACAGTGGCGCTGGATTAGCGTCGCGAGGTCCCATCTTCACCCATCGCCAAATGCCCGAAGAAGCGGTCATCCCCCCGCACGATGTCGAACCGCACATTGCCTGAGAGCGATCGACCACGGCTCATCACGTAGCGGACGTCTTGCTCGTTGGTGGTGTACCAACGGTGGACGCGGACCAGGATGTCTCCCTTAATCACGCCTTCGCTATCAGCGGAGCTGCCCGAGCGGACGCGGACGACTTCCATACCGCCTTGGAAGGGGAGCCCCTTCTTGCGGAAGGTGCTGCGGGACACCGGTTTAAGTTCCAGGCCAAGCTTTTCCCACGTCGAGTTCGCGAACGAGCCACGCGGAGCCTTGGAGTTGGTAATTGGTTTGGCGGCCATGCTCTGCGACCTGCTGGAACCGACGCCCGGCAGTTGAGCCAGAGCCAAATCGAGATCAACCGTTTGTCCATCACGACGGACTTGCACGGCAATGCGTTCTCCACGTCGGCGGCCGAGCAGAGCTCGTTCGACGTCCAAGGGTCGGGCGATTCGTGTGCTGCCAATCCGCTCGATTTCATCGCCACGACGGAGGCCGCTTTCCTCCGCGGGGCTGTCGCGGTCGACTTTTACAAGCGTCACCGGACCTTGTGGGCCGTCAACGGCCAGTGGCGTCATGCCGTGCCAGTTGCGGTCGAGTCGTTCGATGCTAATCAAACGGGTCGCGATGTTCAGAGCTTTGTCGACGGGAATCGCAAAGCCGATACCCTGAGCCCCGGCTCGCACAGCGACATTCACGCCGATCATCTCGCCATCAACGTTCAGCAGCGGTCCCCCAGAGTTTCCCGGGTTGATGCTTGCGTCGGTTTGAATCAGGTCGAGATACTTTTGGGTTTCGTTGACTTGCACATTACGATGCAACGCGCTAATGATGCCGGTGGTAACCGTGTTCTCGTAGCCGAAGGCGTTCCCCACCGCGACGACGGACTCACCGGTGAGAAGATCGCTAGACGTGCCAATGTTGATGATCGGCAATGGTTTCGGCGTGCGAATGCGGATCACGGCGAGATCGGTCTCGCGATCGTGGGCGATCACTTGAGCGATGTAGCTTTGTCCGGTGGAAAGTGTTACGTTGATTTGGCGGACACCATCAACAACGTGATGGTTGGTGAGAATATACCCCCGGGGGTCGATCACGACCCCAGTCCCCATTCCATTGACTTGCCGAGTTCCGATGCCTGTGGAATCGCCGACGGACTTCTGGCCTTGGATATTGACGACCGAAGGAGATGCTTGGCGAACCGCACGGACGACGGGGGTGAGTCGGGTGTCGCTGACCGCGTAACTATTCTCGACCGACATTGTTCCGGCTATGAGGAGCCCGAGTGTCAGGGTGAGGAGAGAGAATCGGCGAGGCGGGTCGCTCTGGAGCGGGTCGAGCATCAGGTGGGTCGTCCGAATAGGCTAAGTCGACTCGCGCTAGACAGCGAGACAACGCGAGTGCGGGGAGACCGCTAGCAGTGCACGCGGCCAATCCTTGGCAGCGACGGGAACACGGCGAGAAGTCACTAAGGGGGAGAATCGGCCCAGCGTTACGACACGCTTAAACCGCACAAACCGTAGCCCGCAGAGTCGGCCTAAGTTGACAGTGGTGCGGCTAATCGCGTCCTGGAAACGTCAACTGTGGCCCGAAGTTGCGTTCAACCGAACCACGCAGCGTGATTGGGGAGTCGCTGGCAACCTCGGTGAAGGCCGGTTGAGTTGGTACGGCGAAAAACTTGGGTGGCTTCGGTGGCTCGTATTTCACCAGGGGAGGCGTCGGCTCGCGACGCGGTTTTGCCGACATAACCTGGAGCCCGCAGTTGCCTGCCTCGTCACAGTAGACGACATCCGTTTGCGGAGCTTCTAACGGGCATCCAATGTCGCAGCCAGTGCCTCGCCCCCAGGCCGTGTCGTTGCATGGCTTCCGGGACTCATCGTAAGGAACGAGAATACTGTCGAGTGCCAACGTAAAGAGGTTGTTGTCCAGTATCGAGCCGTAGGAACTGCTCCGCATGTGCGGCTGCATACAACCACTCGCCACGAGGCACGTAGTTGCAGCTAGAGACAGCAGGAGTTGACGAGATCGTCGAGGCATTTGGGGGAAATCAGAGTTTGCTGAGCTGCGCAGTTCTCCCCCCGGAGAAGCATGGGCCTCTAGTTTCTGGATCGGCGCGAAGACCCCGAAAACTTGACGTAATTGATAGAATTCGACAATGGATCCCAAAGAGCCGTCAGGCGTCAGCCGACGGGTAGTACTCTCTACCACTTCAACCCGTCGGCTGACGCCTGACGGCTCGGGGGAATGGACTACGAAGGTTCTTCTGGCTTTGGCTTATCGCTGTAAACCAGCTTCGGCAGCACCTGCAGCCCCAAGAACAACGCCAGCATTGCTAGCAGTAGATAGGCGTACCAATGTCTTGGTAAGGGGATCCCAAAGAGGCCGGCGATCCAACCGAGAAGCAGCAATAGCGGTGGGAAGACCATAATCACGCCACAGCCAACCGCTGCCATCGTTCCTTTGAAAGCCAAGTGCTCAGTGAGTTGCTGGTGATGGACTTCAATCATCCGCCCACGTCGTAGGCTGATTTCTATCGAGTCTACCAACTCCATCGCCTGCAGAGCGTCAGACCACGTTGAAGCAGCCTCTGTTAGGTCGATTGCTCTGAGGAAACGCTCGATAGCTTGTTCGCCTGGTGCAATCGGCTCTGGTACAGAAGCCATCGCTAGCGGACTGGGATGCGTTCCTTCAACTACTTGGTGGTCGCTATCAAATCGGAGGGACACGCGGCCCTGTTCACCCACGAGCGTTATCTCAAGTCCAGGCTCGGTACTCACGGGTCCAACCGACCAGCGGACCGGCACAGCCTGTTTGCCTAAGAGTTGCACACTCAAACCCGCATAGGCGGCGTCTTCGTTGCCCGAGCCTAGCGCGCCGATGCGATTGAGCGGACCGGCGATGCGAATCAGCGCTTCGACATCGCGGGCAAAGTGATTCAGAACCGCTGGACGGCTTCTGTCTTCAAAGGTCCTCTCGGCGACTACCTGCTCAACACGGCCAATCTGTGGGTGACCCTCGCGTATCCACTCAGCAAGTCGCAAGAGAATCTGATGCTCTGTGAGCGGGTTATAGTGTTGCAGAAGGCCTCCGCTCTCACCCCGAGCCATATCGATTTCGAAATAGGCAAGCACTTCTCCGACGACCGGATGAACTGCCAGTATCGGTAGCCCTAACTTCATAAGCTCTTGGATCTGCAGCTCACGCGAAGACGAAGAGTCTGCAGCAGGGCCCACGATCACGCCATCGAAAGACGCGGGGTAGAATAGCTCGGGCAAATGACTCGTTGCAGCAGGGTCGTTGAAGTTCTCGGGGCTACTCAGAAACGAAACCTCATGCCCAAGCCGTAGGGCAGCTTCGGCTAGCGACTGACTCTCCGGGTCGTTACCTAGAACGGCGATCTTCATTTGGGGGGCTACGGGTGACGTGTATTGAGTTGCGTAATCCAAGTCGTTTATGGGTTGCTCAGTGGTGAACCGCAAAGGTAGAGCTTGAACAACGTTATCCTACTCGCCGGACATTTTGAAGCGAGGGGCGCAGCGCATCCACGGCCAAGCCTATTACCTCTTTTTTGCGGTGAATAGACTACTGCTCAGAATAGGCTCACCGCTGGAGTAGCAAGCCACGAGTCCGGTGTATTCTGCACTAAAGTGCTATACTACAATGGTCGCACGGAACGTGTTTGGATTTGGATCGCTCTAGTAACTTTATGACTAATCGCCTTTTACGACTGATTGCCCTTGGGGTCGCACTACTTGTTAGTTCGCCGGGTGTCGCTAAAGATTCTTCACCGCGGAAGGAGAACGTTGAAAAGAAGGTGCCATCCGTTGAAGCGTTGGAGCGGATGGTGAATCAGTTGGATGATCGACTTTATGCCGTTCGAGAGAAAGCCCAGCGTGAATTAGCTGAGGCGGGCATGCCAGCCGTCAGTGTTGTTGACAAAGCGGCCCGGGCAGATGCTTTGGAGAAGTCCACGCGTGCGGTGAACATTCTTTTGCAGTGGTCCGGCGGGGACGATGATGAGCTTCGCTTTGCCGCACTGCAACGATTGTCGGAGCTGGAAAGCCGACCAGCAGAAGCCAAAATCGCTCGGAGAATCCTGGAGCGGTTTCGAGAGCAGGTGGCGATCAAGTCATTGTTCGAGTCTGGAGCCGAGATCCGACGCGATCCGCGGCTTTTGGTCAACACTTCCTTTCTAGCGTTGCAAGTTGTCTTTGGTCCGGATGCAAAAACCGATGCAAAGATTCTCTCCGCTGTTGCCGAAGTGAAGGCGGTCACGGTGGTCAGCTTCTATTCAGCGAAGGTCGCCGCCGAAGATCTGAAGATGTTGGATTCTGCTCAACAACTCCAGCGAATTGAATTCTACGGAACCAAGGTCTCTCCTGCCTCGGTGGCCCGTCTAAGAGAAAACCTTCCGAAGGTTGCGCAGGTTGAAGTCCGGAATTCGGCGCAACTTGGGATTCGAGGAGACATCACTCAGAACGATGGAACTATCAAATTTGTGCTTCCTGGTAGCGCGGCGGAACAAGCCGGTCTACGTGCCAACGACGTTGTTACACACGTTGATGGTGTCGAGGTGAAAGGCTTTGTTCATCTCACCAGCCTCATCGCCGAACACCAAGCTGGCGATCAGGCGAAGCTCATAGTCAAGCGACCTAATCTCGCCGAACCCTTCGAGCTGGAAGTGACGTTTGGCCGCTGGGGCGAGAAGGAAGAGAGCAAATCTCTCACCCTTCAAGAGCTTCGCCAGCGGATGCCAGACGACTTCCACATCTCGAACCACCGGCGGTGATTTTCTTCCTCTCAACCACTACCGTGCCTGGTCGATAAACATCCAGCCGTTGTCAGCCACGTTAAACATTGGTCGGAACGGGCTGTCGCATCCGCGGCGAGCCGTCTTGCCCCAGTGCCAGACCAAGTTCATGCCGACGTTCCATGATTCTTCCTGTGCGCCGATGGTTCCAGCAGTCGCGTCGGTAATCAGGTAGTTGAAGCCGGATTGGAGCGACCATCGATCATTCAGAGGCACCCAGAAGTCACCGCCAAACAGTCCTTCATCGTCATTGGTACCGCCGCCCCAAAGTCGACCCTTTCCGCCGTTGCGGAAGTGCCAACGGTAGAACAATGCGTATTGCTGAACAGACTCATAGTTGATTCCCCCGATGACGACGTTGTTGGTTGAAGAAGCACCCCAGAAGCCGAACTCTCGACGCTTCGGGCTCTTGAGGCTCATCTCATAGCGGATCTGATGAAAGTCTTCTTCTCTAATCAGGTCGTCTCGCATCAGGTCGAAAACCGCACCAAACTGCAAACCGACAGGCACTCGACGGAAGAAGCCGCCTGTGACGAATTGCTGACTACGGTCGCTTGCGTCACCGTCGGACGTGCCGGAGAGTCGGCTCTGGACGGCTTGGTATCCCAGTTGATAGCTCAATTCGGGGAAGAGCAGACCGACCAACGGTGCCCGCCCACTGATATTCACACCTTCCTGGAAACCAAAGTTCCCATCGCCGGGTCCACCAGCAATACTATCGCGAGGCCCTTTGAATCCGTGGACACCTGCCCAGGCGTAGAGTTCCTTGAAACGAGGAATGCAGATGGGGATACATTCGTAATCGTCACCAGGGCAACCGACGCAGGTGCCGCAGCCAACGCCATCACCGCAGCAGGCGTCGCAACCGCCTAGGGTGTCGCATCCACATCCAGGCTCTACGAAGCCGCACCCTGGATCACAACCACAAGTGGCTTCACAGATTCCACAGCCAGGCTCAGCACATCCGCAGGTTTGTTCGTAGATTCCACACGCAGGTTCACAGCCACAGCCAGGTTCGATAATGCCACAACCAGGATCGCATCCACACCCAGGCTCGATGATTCCGCAACCTGGTTCGCAAGTGCAGTCGCCGATGCACGTCTCGCAGAACGAAGTTTGCTGTACGTAGCCGCGTGGTCTTTGGTAGTGACCCCGCATTGCAAGTCGTTCACGGTCGTTGTAACTGGCCTGCTGAACCGCATCGTCCCGATACGAGCGCTGTCGAGTTGTCGAATTCGCGACCTTCCTCGCTTGTTCTTCTCGCGCCTGGGCGATGTAAGCTGGCTGTCTGGTAGAAGTCTCTGACGACTTTGAGATTCGCTTAGTTGTCAACTCGCCGCTGTTCGGTTGAGAAGTGACACGCTTCTTCGCGACACGAACGGGCTTTGGTGCGGGCGAGTCTGGCTGAGGCTCAGCTTTTCGCCGTTGAGTGCTGGCACGCTCTTGCGCTACCCTCGTCGAACTACGAAACTGTAGTCCCTCATTGGAGGTAGACTTACCCAAGTTGGGCTTCTGGAAGTGAATGTGCTGATCGCCCGTGTGATGGGCGGCTGCCAGTTGAGGAGCAACGGCAAATGCTAGCATGAACAGACCGCAAGAGATCTGTCGCGAGAAGCTTGCGAGTTTCATAGTTCGATCCCACGGGAGCCGCGTCTGTGACACAGCGACCGCCTTGGAGCTGAGATGGTTGTCTGAATCCACGCCGCAACAATCTGCTTGTTACAGGATCAGACAGTACGCACCTCTTGGTAGCCCCCCCGGGAACCAATACGTACAGGAGTCATCGTCCCCAGCGGCGGCGGAACTTTCAGAAAAGTCGACGCAATCAGAAGAATTTACCAGCTCTCTAGGTAGCAAGCGCAAGAAAGCTGCGGTCGAAAAACTCGCTAGCGTCCTTCGGGGAAAGCTAGCAAGAGTACAAGCTGTCGCGCGTGATCTATCCGAACCTCTTTCTGCGGGAATTCACCTTGAATCACGACATAAAGCTACTGCTAGACGTAATTTAGGTGGCTTCGTATGAAGCTGTAGTTGCCTTTTTTGAGCATTGTGCTGATACTTGAAAGTGTCGTGACAAGAACGAGATACACAGTGAATTCGTACCTGTCACGCACTCAGGCTTTTCGAGCCTGCCCACTTTGAGCAAATCTCCCCACCGCTCTTTGCCAACTTTCGCTTAGGCCATTTTCGACTTGGTCGGTAGCTCCCTTGGCGTCAGCAACCTCTCTTGGGTTGTTGGTCTTCACCCAGGTTGCATCCCCGCTACTCCGGCAGTACACCTTCCTTTGAGGACGGCTTGTCCGTTGCTGCGTAAGATTTGGATAACCATCAGGCAACGGCGTAAGTGAAACCTGAACCCACAACGACGAAACCGCATCAGAAGAGAGTAGGCACGCACAAGACAACATCATTCTCCATCATTCCAGCGAAGATCTTTTAAGACGAACAGGAGCGAGGCATGGCAACCGGCAACGACATCATCTCCCTGGTTTCCCAGCAGCAAGATCGAGATAAGTTCCGCCGCAAGAATTGGGTCGGTACGTTCGCTGAGTATCTCGACATCGTCAAAGAGAATCCCAAGGTCACGCGCAGTGCTTATCAGCGACTGTACGACATGATCCTTTCCTACGGTGTGGATGTCGAAAAGAAGGGTCGGGAGAAGATCTATCGCTATCGGTTCTTCGATGATCCGACGAATGATGGCAAAGATGCGGTCTTCGGTCTTCGTGAGCCGCTCCACAAGTTGGTCAACGCCCTCAAGAGCGCGGCCTTCGAGTACGGCATCGAAAAACGCGTTCTCCTATTGCACGGCCCCGTAGGCAGTAGCAAGAGCACAATCGTGCGGCTCCTCAAACAGGGTTTGCAGCGTTACTCGACGACGGATGAGGGGGCACTTTACACACTCGGCTGGGTGGATGAAGAAAATCCCGACGAAGTTCACTGGTGCCCGATGAACGAGGAGCCATTGCACCTAATTCCTCACCGTTTCCGTGACGATGTGTCTGCGCAGTTGAACGCGGGTCGCGGAGCGGACGATTTCTACGTGCGGATTCGCGGCGAGCTCGATCCCTTCTGCCGCTTTATGTATCAACAGCGGTTGAAAAAGTACGACGGCGATTGGACCCGTGTTGTCGACGATGTACGGATCAAACGGGTCATCCTCAGCGAGAAAGACCGCGTCGGCATTGGCACTTTCCAACCGAAAGACGAGAAAAACCAAGACGCGACCGAGCTCACCGGCGACATCAACTACCGCAAAATCGCCGTCTACGGCAGCGATAGCGATCCCCGTGCGTTCAATTTCGACGGGGAATTCAACGTTGCGAATCGTGGGCTCATTGAGTTTGTCGAGGTCCTCAAGCTGGACGTGGCGTTCCTCTACGATCTGCTCGGTGCCAGCCAAGAGCATCGCATCAAGCCGAAGAAGTTCGCTCAGACGGACATCGACGAGGTCATCATCGGCCACACGAACGAGCCCGAATACAAACGCCTCAAGAATAACGAGTTCATGGAAGCATTGCGTGATCGGACCGTGAAGATCGACATTCCTTACGTGACCACTCTCGAAGAAGAAATCAAAATCTACGAGAAAGACTACAACGACAAGACTGTTGCCAACAAGCACATTGCACCCCATACAATCGAAATGGCAGCGATGTGGGCATTGCTAACACGGTTGGAAGAGCCCAAGCACGCCGGTCTGACGCGTTTGCAGAAGCTCAAGCTTTACAACGGTAAAACACTCCCCGGTTTCACGGAGGAGAACATCGCTGAGCTACGCGACGAAGCCATCCAGGAAGGCCTCATCGGTATCTCACCGCGCTACGTGCAGGACAAGATTTCCAATGCGCTCGTAGCGCATCCTGAAGCTAACTCGATCAACCCCTTCATGGTGATGAACGAATTGGCCGCGGGGCTTAAGCACCACGGCCTCCTGAATAATGAAGAGACCAAGCAGGAGTACCGCGAACTGCTCGACGTTGTGAAAGAGGAGTACTCAAATATCGTGAAGAACGAAGTCCAACGCGCCATTGCCGCCGACGAGGACGCTCTCTCACGCCTCTGCGGCAATTACATCGACAACATCAAGGCCTACACGCAAAAGGAAAAGGTCAAGAATCCCTATACAGGCCAATACGACGAGCCGGACGAGCGTCTCATGCGGTCGATCGAAGAAAAGATCGACATCCCCGACAGTCGCAAGGACGATTTCCGCCGCGAGATTATGAACTACATCGGTGCACTTTCGATCGACGGCAAGAAGTTCGACTACAAGACGAACGAGCGGCTAAACAAGGCACTTGAACTAAAGCTATTCGAAGACCAAAAGGACTCCATCAAGCTGACGAGCCTCGTCTCCAACGTGGTCGACGCCGAGACGCAGCAGAAGATTGACGTTGTGAAAGGCCGCCTAATCCGCGACTACGGTTACGACGAGGAAAGCGCGACAGACGTGCTTCAATACGTCGCCAGCATTTTCGCGCGGGGTGATACGAAAGAATAATGGAGAATTGTTTTCAGTTGTCAGTGTTCAGTTTTCAGTCCCTGATTGAGAACAAGTATCCAGCGTGATACTGAACACTGAAAACTGATCACTGAAAACTGCCTTGGACATCAAACGCGATCAACGCCGTTTCAAGCAAATCGTCCGCGGGCGAATACGAGACAATCTGCGCAAGTACATCACCCACGGCGAGATGATTGGTCGTCGCGGGAAAGACTTGGTTAGCATCCCTGTGCCGCAGCTTGATGTGCCGCGGTTTAAGTTCGGCAAGAACGGTTCGGGCGGAGTCGGGCAGGGCGAGGGCGAAGTCGGTCAGCCAATCGGCAAGCCGGGGCAAGACCCTGCAGGTTCGGGCGGAGCGGGAAGTGAGCCGGGTGCGGGGCATCTGATTGAAGTCGAAATTTCGCTCGATGAGTTAGCCGAAATGCTTGGTGACGAACTCGAACTGCCACGTATCGAGCCCAAAGGCACCGCCAGCGTCGAAGCCGAGAAGAGCAAGTACAACAGCGTTCGCCAAACGGGTCCAGAGTCGCTACGGCATTTTCGTCGGACTTATTTGCGAGCACTCCGGCGGCAGATTTCCACAGGCGTTTATGAGCCGCTTGAACCTCGCGTCGTACCCATCAAGGCTGACAAACAGTATCGCAGTTGGAATGACGTGCCGATTCCGCATGTTAACGCCGCGGTGATTTACATGATGGATGTCTCGGGCTCTATGACCGACGATCAGAAGGAGATCGTCCGTACCGAAGCCTTCTGGATCGACGCCTGGTTGGGCAGCCAGTACAAGGGCGTCGAACGGCGTTACATCATCCACGACGCGGTTGCCAAAGAAGTCGACGAGCACACCTTCTACCACACCCGCGAAAGTGGCGGCACGCGAATCAGCAGTGCTTACAAAGCGGCTGCTGAACTAATGGACCGCGAGTTCCCCGCTGAGCTCTGGAATATCTACTGCTTCCAATTCTCCGACGGCGACAACTGGGGCGACGACAACCGGCAAGCCTTCAAGCTACTCAGTGATCGCTTGCTGCCGCGCGTGAACCTCTTCTGCTACGGCCAAGTCGAAAGTCCCTACGGCAGTGGTGAGTTCCTCGATTCGCTGGAGAAACAGTACGAAGGAAGCGAAACGTTGGTCTTGTCGGAGATTCCCGACAAGGAAGGGATTTACGAGTCGATCAAGACGTTCCTGGGGAAGGGACGTTAGTTTTTTGAACCACAGAGGGCACGGAGAACACGGAGGTTTGATGGTCACTCGCAGCAAGTATCTACATGCACCCTTCTGTTAGTCCTTTGAGCAATAATTCTATTTGCAGTTAGAGCCTCTCAGCAGAACGCCAACTCAACACAAACATTTCATTGTTTTTAGGCATTGCCTTTTGAAACAATACTGAGCTAACAGGCTACTTCACGAACAAACCTCCGTGTTCTCCGTGCCCTCTGTGGTAAATCAAAGATGCCCTTGATTCAATCTTCCAACCTAACGCCCGAATTGGCCGCGATGCAGGTCGAGGTTGAGGAGTACGCGCGGGGGCACGGCCTTGATTTCTATCCGACGATTTTCGAACTGATCGACGCGGATGAGTTGAACATGATCGCCGCCCGCGGTGGGTTTCCTACGCGCTATCCGCATTGGCGGTTTGGGATGGAGTACGAGCAACTCAGCCGGGGGTACACCTACGGCCTGCAAAAAATCTACGAGATGGTGATCAACAACAATCCCTGCTACGCGTATTTGATGCGCAGTAACGGGCTGATTGATCAGAAATTGGTAATGGCCCACGTCTACGGTCACTGCGACTTCTTCAAGAACAACCAGTGGTTCTCGCACACCAGCCGCAAGATGATGGACGAGATGGCCAATCACGGCACTCGCGTCCGCAAGCACATGGACAAGGTGGGTGTGGAAGCGGTCGAAGAGTTCATTGACGCTTGTCTGAGCCTTGAGGATTTGATCGATGTTTACGCGCCACACATTAAGCGTCGCAAAGAGCGAAACCGATCGGCTTTGAGCGAGGAACAGGAAGAAGAAAAGAAGCCTCGGCGGTTTGAGTCCAAGGATTACCTCGACGCTTACGTCAATCCGCCTGAACCGATTGGCGACGAAGAAGCGGAACGCAATCAGGTAAGGTCATTCCCTGAGCATCCCGAACGCGACATTTTGCTGTTCTTACTAGAGCATGCTCCATTGACTACATGGCAAGCTGATGTCCTGTCAATCATTCGTGACGAAGCGTATTACTTCTCTCCCCAGGGCCAGACCAAGATCATGAACGAGGGTTGGGCCAGCTACTGGCATTCCAAGATCATGACCACCCAGGGGCTTACCACAGCAGATGTCGTCAATTACTGCGATCACCACAGTGGCACGTTGGCAAGCTCGCCGACGCAGCTCAATCCGTACAAAGTCGGCATCGAACTGTTCCGCGACATCGAAGACCGCTGGAATCGAGGCGCCTTCGGCAAAGAGTACGAAGAATGCGACGATGCCGAAGAACGCCGTCGCTGGAATACGAATGCTGGACTCGGACGGAAGAAGATTTTCGAAGTTCGTCGCATCCACAACGATCTGACCTTTATCGACGAGTTTCTTACACTTGACTTCGTGCGAGAACACAGACTGTTCCGTTTCGGCTACAACCCTGGCAGCGAGGCGTATGAGATCGAAAGCCGCGAGTTCCCTCAGGTCAAACAGCAGCTACTGTCCAGCCTGACCAATCGCGGTAGGCCGCTGATTTACGTGGTGGACGGCAACTATCTCAATCGTGGCGAATTATACTTAATACATGAGCATACGGGCGTCGATCTGCAGCTCGACTACGCGACCGACACACTTGAGAACTTGCAACGCTTGTGGAACCGCCCTGTGCATTTGGAAACAGTCGTTGATGAGACTAAAGCGGTCCTCAGCTACGACGGTGAGGAACACGATTGCGACTACGGCAATACCATTGATGTGACGTTTGATTTTGCTGACGATTCAGAGGATTGAAACGCAAAGCGAGTGTCTGCTGCTTATGTCACTCTCCCAAAAACTACTCGCCGAGCTAAACGCCTCGTTAGGGCAGACTAGCATTGCTCTGACAGTCGCTGAGGGTACGCGGCAAGTTGAGTGCCAGGTCCTCCAGTGCCAACAGTTAGCGGTCACGGTCAACGAGCTTTTTCTGGAGACGCCTGAACTAGCGGGGATTGATCTCGCCCGGATCCAAGCGGCCAGTCAGGCACTTTGCAGTCGCGTGAACTATTTGCTTGAGCCAATCTCCCCAATCGAGACTGATGCCCAAGGCTGTACTGTCCAGATGCGCAGCAACCCGCCTCAAAAGGACGACAACGGTTGCCGTTATTACGAATTGTTGTTGCGTCAGGGCGGCTCGGTAGCGTTGCGCCGCTATGAAAAACAACCGGGCCAACCTCGCACACGTGTCCCCGCCGTCTTAACTCACGAAGTCATCGGTCGGCTGGTAGACGATTTTTCTCAAACTGTTGATGTGATCTAGACTTCTT
The DNA here is from genome assembly GCA_040218535.1 of Lacipirellulaceae bacterium. Taxonomy (NCBI): domain Bacteria; kingdom Pseudomonadati; phylum Planctomycetota; class Planctomycetia; order Pirellulales; family Lacipirellulaceae; species Lacipirellulaceae bacterium. Next base: position 1,095,698 of record JAVJRG010000005.1, read on the forward strand.
CCCTAACCTTGCCCCACTTCACCCCGTAAGGACGATTCTGATAACATGCGAGAAGACTTTACCCGGTTTCGCCGTCTCCTAATAAGTTGTCTCCCGAATGAATCGTCCACAGGCCGCTCCGGCGGAAATTTCTTTGGTCCCCGCTGGGGGCGGATGGCATTGCAGCCATCTTTATTACACGTGGGACCGAGCGGTCCTCGCTCAGATGCCAGCCAAGCAGCTCTCAGCCGGGCGAGCCGCAGTTGTCGAAACGCTCGATCCTTCTGCTGAAAACAATCCGGCGCGTTTGCAGCTTTCCGTGGTAAGTGGACACAAGGCTGACTTCTCCCTGATGTTGATGGACCCGGATCCATTGAAAGTGGATGGCGTCCATCAACGACTGATGAGCAGCCCGCTTGGTGTGGCTTTGCAGCCTGGGTACTCTTTCGTTTCAGTGACCGAGATCAGCGAGTACGTCCCCAGCGTCGAGCAATTCGGTGCTCGTCTCGTTGCCGAAGGGGAAGAAAAGGACAGCCCGACCTACACCGCCAAGGTGAAGGGCTACGAAGGGCGCTTGGAGGCGATGAACAAGCAGCGCATCACGCCAGACTTTCCTGAGTACCCCAGCACCTGCTTCTATCCGATGAACAAGAAGCGCAAGGTCGGCGAAAACTGGTTTCTGCTCGACAAGAAAGAGCGAAACCGCATGATGAGCGAACATGCCCGCAGCGGCATGGCGTACGCCGGCAAGGTGTCTCAGTTGATAACCGTTGGCTTAGGCTTTGACGATTGGGAGTGGGGCGTCACTCTATGGGCGGCGAATCCAGAATTCCTCAAAGACATCGTCTATCAGATGCGGTTCGACGAGGCGAGTGCCCGCTACGCGGAGTTCGGACCTTTCCTCATCAGCTACATCTGCTCTGCAGAAGCGATGCTCGATCACTGCCGAGTTGGGGTTTAGCGACGGAAAAGTTCCTGCATTCAGCAAGGTCGAAGGCTGATTGCCGTTTTCTAGCTCGCTTGTTTCTTCACACGGCTGGCTTGAATGCTTAGACTGCTAGCATCGCGGATTCTCTTATTTCTCAGGCAGCGAGCAAGCGAGCATGACAACTGTTGTGGATACCAACTCCCCTCCAGCCCAGTTCCAGGGCGGCGTTTTTGAAATCAACCATCCGCTTGTGCAGAGACACATTACTTGGATGCGGAACAAGGACACGCGTCCCAGCTCGTTCCGGCATTCTGTACGTCGTCTTGCTGCACTAATGGCTTACGAGGCGACCAAAGACTTACCGAGCGAACCAGTGGCCGTGCAAACTCCCTTGGCTGAAGCTGAAGGAGTGAAGATCCATGGACGCATTGGTCTGGTTCCTATCTTGCGAGCTGGCCTAGGGATGGTCGATCCCGTACTCGACTTGTTGCCGATGGCGGAGGTCTGGCATTTGGGACTCTATCGTGACGAAGCGACCGCCGAGCCAGTGACCTACTACGACAAGCTTCCTGAAGAGCGTCCCGTGGATGTGGCTCTCGTTACCGATCCGATGCTGGCTACCGGAGGTTCGGTCACTGCAGCCCTTACCGCGCTTCGCGAGTGGGGCGTACCTCATGTGAAAGTTCTCTCCTTGATTGCTTCTCGTGAAGGTGTTGATACGGTCGCGGAGCAATTCCCTGAGGCACAAGTTTACGTTTGTAAGATCGATCCGATCTTGAACGACAACAAGTTCATCGTTCCCGGCCTTGGTGACGCGGGAGATCGCATTTTCAATACGGTTGATCCGTCGTAAACGTTCCGCGAGCCTGTTTTGACCAGCCTAATATTAGCTCAAGCCGCTGAAGCTCAAGAATACTCCAGCACTTTAGGCCAACGGCTCATTAGCGCGCTAGGTCTGTTCGTTATGATTGCCCTGGCTTGGCTGATGAGCTCGCACAAGCAGAAGATACCTTGGCGAGTGGTTGCTGGCGGTCTTGGGCTTCAGTTTCTCTTTGCGATTCTCATTCTTGGTAACAAGTATGGGAAACTCTTTTTCGACTGGCTTGGCGATTTCTTCAGCGCCGTGGTGAATACCACCGACGCAGGTTCGGCTTTCCTCTTCAACATCTATCCTCAGCCAGGGGACGAGGCCTTACCGCCGCAGTACACGCTCTGGAGGAGCTTCGCATTTGGCGTCTTACCGACGATTATCTTCTTCTCCTCACTCATGGCGATTCTCTATCACCTTGGCGTGATGCAGCGTGTCGTGCAGGTGTTTGCTTGGATTATGCAGAAGACGCTCGGAACTTCGGGGGCGGAGACGCTCTCTGCAGCTGCGAACATTTTCGTTGGCCAAACCGAAGCGCCGCTGGTCGTGCGACCCTATGTGGGGCAGATGACACTTTCTGAGTTGAACGTGGTGATGGTGGGTGGCTTTGCTACGATTGCTGGTGGCGTTCTCGCAATCTTCTTACGTATGGGGATCGACGCGGGACATCTGATTACCGCGTCGGTGATTTCTGCCCCAGCTGCACTCTTAATTGCAAAAGTATTGCAGCCGGAGACCGAAGAACCCAAGACCGCTGGCCATGTCAAAATCGAGGCCGAGTCTGGCAACGTGAACGTGCTCGAAGCGGCTGCCGAAGGGGCAAGCACAGGAATGCAACTCGCACTGAACGTCGCTGCGATGCTCGTGGCTTTCGTTGCTTTGGTCACCCTTGCCGATTTAGGGATTGGTTGGTTGGGGACGATTTTTGGGTTCGAAGAAGAGGCCGCTTGGTCTCTCGACAAGATATTCGGGTTTCTCTTTGCCCCTTTTGCGTGGTTGATGAGTATCCCTTGGGACGAATGTCAAACCGCTGGCAGCTTGCTCGGAACGAAGATGGTCGTCAACGAGGTGCTTGCCTACATTCAACTCGATGGAGCGGACAAGGCCGGCGACCTCAGCCAGCGATCAGTTGATATTCTCACTTACGCCCTTTGCGGTTTTGCGAACTTTAGCTCCATCGGAATCCAACTCGGCGGTATCGGCGGTATTGCCCCTGAAAGACGGGGAGATCTAGCCAAGTTAGGCTTCCGCGCCATGCTCGGCGGAACGCTTGCCGCTTTCATGACCGCCTGTATTGCTGGAATTTTGTTATGATGTTGAGAGTCGGCAGTAGGCAGTCTTTTTGGTCGACTTGACGAGACTGCCCACTGCCTACTGCCCACTAAGATTAACTGTGATGCACTCGGATGGCTTCGATCTCAAACACTCTTACCTCAATAAATCAACTTACCCCAACCTCACCATGAAAACACTCTATTCCGAAGCAGAACTCCACGCTGGTGTCGAACGCATGGCTCGCGAAATCGAAGCCGCTTATGAAGGCCGACAGCTTACAATCGTGGGTGTTCTCACGGGCAGTGTTGTCGTTGTGGCGGATTTAATACGCCTGATTGATCAACCAATGCGTGTTGGGGTGATTCAAGCCAGCAGCTACCGCGGGGCGACGACAACACGCGGCGATCTGGTGATCAATAGCGAACTGATGCTTGATATCGAAGGCCGCGATGTGCTGCTTGTCGACGATATTTTCGACACCGGCCACACGCTGGAAAAAGTGGTCGCCAAACTCGACGACTTCAAACCCAACTCGGTCGCCTCGGCAGTATTGCTCCGCAAACAAGGCCGGCAGGAAGTCGAATACGAGCCAGACTTCGTTGCGTTCACTATTCCTGACGAGTTCGTGGTCGGCTATGGTCTCGACTACGAGGACATGTATCGAAACCTTCCGTTCCTGGGTGCTCTCGAAGAGCAAGATCTGCAACGGCATGCTGAGGAAGCTGTGGCTGTCGGTGAAGCAAGCAATGGCTGAGAAGCGAATGCCATGGCTGATGATCAATCTACAGCATCGAAAAGAAAAAGGGGAGTCTCAATTCGCTGGATGCTGCTGCTGACTACCTTTGCAGCCGTTTCTTGTGCCGCTCTCATGAAGCCCGATACTTATTGGGCACCGCTGCTTACCAACCTCAGCGTCGCGGCACAACTAGCGGCTGTGGTTGCCTGCATCTTTGCCGAAAAAAGCACACGGGCTTTCGCTGCAGGTTTCGCCATCTGCAATGGGTTCTTTCTAGTTGCCGAATTCGTGCCGTGGGTCGGCAAGCCTGTTGTCAGAAACATGCTGCCGTACGTCTTCTGGTCCAGAGACTCGCCGCTACTCGTTGGTGAGTTTTACAGCAAGAGGGCATTCATGGGCTTGTTGGTGAGCGGTTTCGTCTACGGCTACGGCGGGGCGGTGTTGGCAAGAAGACTTTACCAACGCCGGAGCGACTCTTAGATCAAGTTTGACTTGCTATTCTGGGATCTCAAACTGCTCTGGTAGCAAGCGATCCAGGCTTGTTTCCCTAACTTTGGCTGGATCATCGGAATCCACCAACAGGACGGTCATGCTGCCACCGAATTCCGCAAGGAACTGGCGACACGCACCGCATGGTGAATGCCCGCCCGGGGTCGCAACGGCGACCGCCAAAAATGCTTGCGACCCCGCAGCGACTGCCGAACCCGCCGCAACCCGTTCAGCACAGATCGTCAGCCCGTAGCTTGCGTTTTCGACGTTACAGCCGCCGAAGATTTTGCCGTCAGCCGTCAGTATGGCAGCGCCAACGAGGAACTCGGAGTAAGGAGCGTAGGCGTTCGCACGTGCTTCAATTGCAGCTTGGATGAGTGCCTTGCGTTGTTGCTCATTCATGCTGTTTTCCTATGCAACTTGCTCGATAATCAAGGGGCCAGACTTCGTTGAGTCCGGTGAAATCTTAATCGCGGAGAGCACCGATTCGCACACGTCTCCGGCATCCTCACTTTTCGCGAAGACTCTGACCAAGGGCTGACCTTTTTCGACATGTTCACCTAAGCGGACGAGCATTTCCAAACCGGTCGAGTGATCAAGCTTTTCCCCTTGAACTTTTCGACCACCCCGCAAGGAGATAATCGCCTGCCCGAGTTGCTCCGTGTCGATCTCTGAGACGTAGCCTTCTTCAGTCCCTGCGAGATCAATCGAGGGGCTCACGGGGCGTGGAGCGTCAATGTCTCCGCCTTGCGCGGCGACCATCTCAGCGAACTTTTCGCGGGCTTTGCCACTGTCAAGCGTATACTGCAGTCGCTTGCGGGCTGCTTCGCTATTTTCGGCCGTTCCAGTTGAGAGCAACAACTCGATCCCGAGGGCAAGAGTCGCCTCCATGAGATCACTTGGACCCTCGCCCTCCATGGCGGCCAGCGATTCATCAACTTCGACAGCATTACCGACCATTCGGCCTAACGGTTGATTCATATCGGTGATGAGCGCTGTCGTCTTCACGTCCATTGCCTTGCCCGTTGCGACGAGTGAAGAGGCTAAAGCTTTCGCCTGGCTGTGTGTCTTCATAAATGCGCCACTGCCAAACTTTACATCCAAGACCAATGCGTCGAGCCCTTCGGCTAACTTCTTGCTCATGATGCTTGCTGTGATCAGCGGTATCGAGGGGACCGTGGCCGTCACGTCGCGCAGGGCGTAGAGCTTGCGATCGGCAGGAACCAGCTTAGGAGTGGCTCCGCTGATGACGCAGCCGACTTTTTCAACGACTTCACGCATCTCATCCATTGAGAGATCCGTACGGAAGCCGGGAATGGATTCCAACTTATCAAGCGTGCCGCCTGTAGACCCCAGGCCACGCCCTGAGATCATAGGGACTTGTAGGTCGCAACAAGCGAGCATAGCCGCTAACGGCAGCGAGACCTTATCTCCGATGCCGCCCGTGGAATGCTTGTCGACTTGCTTGCTGCCATCGGGCCAAGTGAAGGTAGCTCCCGAGTTAAGCATCTCACGCGTCAGAGCAGCCGTTTCACGAGAGGTCATACCGTTGAGAAAAATGGCCATCGCCAGTGAGGCCATTTGGTAGTCGGGGATACTCTCTTTGGCGAAGCCGTCAACAAAAAAGGCAATCTCTTCGTCGGAGAGTTCGCCGTTGTCTCGCTTCTTTTCGATTATCCAAACGGGATTCATAAACTTTTTCGGCCACGGATGAACACGGATGAACGCAGGTGCGTCATTCTACCAAAAAATCCGAGTTATCCATGTCCCGACTGGTCGGGATGGCCAAAAACTTCAGGTCATCGACTCTCGATGGCTCGGCCTAACGGCAGCAGCGTTGAGGATGCCTGTCGAATTATCTTTATCTTCGCCGGGTTCGTGATCTTCTGGCCCGTGTGTGATCTTCTGGTGGAGGACGAAGACCCACACAAAGAATAACAGCCCGTAAATTGCCCCGAACATCAAGATCGATCCCAGCACCTGTCCTGACGAGATGACCGTCGAAACGCCATCAGTCGTGCGTAGTCCCTTTTCTTCGTCAAAGACGAAGAATCCTTCCTTGTCCCTCAGAGGCCTTCCTGAGTCATCCTCCACAAGCGGTGCGTAAACAATCCAGGGCTGGCGACCTACCTCCGCGGCTACCCAACCCGCTTCGTTGGCAACGAAGGCGGGAATCACCGTGAGGACGAACACCCAAAGCAGCCAGCGTTTCTCAAAAAGCGTACCGCGCCAACGAAACCAGCTTGCCAACAAAGTCACCGCGACGAAAAACGAACCTATGCCCACCATCAGATGGTAGCTGAGGAAGGCAATCTTCACTGGCGGTCGATCCTCCAGTCGGAATTGATCCAGGCCGATGATGGGTGCTTCGGGATCTTGTTCGAGCAGCAAGCTCAACCCGCCAGGAATCGCGATATTGCCTTTGACCGTTTCACTCTCCTCGTCAGGCCAACCGAACAGACTCAAGTCAGCCGGGCCTGTCTTGAAGTGCCCCTCGAAGGCCGCCATCTTGGCCGGTTGGGTGTGATAAACACTTTCCGCCTGAAAGTGCCCACTGATGCCCATCGCCAGGCTTGAGAGTGTGCAGAAGATCAGCGCTCCGGTGAACGAACGACGTGCGAAGTCCTGATGACGATTCTTGAGCAAGTACCAAGCGGAAATGCTCATGATGAATGCCGCCCCGAGGATGAAGCAGCCGAGCCAAACGTGAATCAGTCGATGCACTGTCGAGGGATTGAATACCATTTCCCAGAAGTCGACGATCTCCGCCCGACGAATCACTTCGCCGTCCACCACCCAGGGTTTGCCATCGCGAAGCATTGGCACGATGTGATGCCCTGCGGGGGTCTGCTGCCAACTGTTGGCGATGGTAATCCACACGCTGCTGAAAATCGAACCGAGCGAAACCATCAGCGTGGCAAAGAAGTGGAACTTCGGGCCGACTTTGTCCCAGCCGAATACCAAAACGGCCAAGAATCCCGACTCCAGAAAGAACGCGAAAATCCCTTCCGCAGCCAAAGCCGACCCGAACACGTCGCCAACGAACCGCGAATACATCGCCCAGTTGGTGCCAAACTCGAACTCCATCACAATCCCCGTCGCCACGCCCATCGCGAAGTTGACGGCAAAGATCTTCGTCCAAAACCGGGCCGCTTGCTCGTAGATCGCCTCACCCGTGCGCAGGAACTGCCCTTCGAGATACACCATCACCACGCCCATCCCAATCGTGAGGGGCGGGAAGAGATAGTGGAACATAATCGTCAGTGCGAATTGGATTCGCGAGAGGGTGACGACGTCGAGTTCGGCAAGGCACATAGATTTCAGCGTACGAAGTCGGATCGCTTAGTTCTAGCCACGGATGACACGGATTCAAGCAAAAATTTATCCGTGCGAATCCGTGTCATCCGTGGCCACAATTTTAGGCGTGGAACTGCGGGCGACAAACTAATCATCCGAGCCCAGCAGATGCTTCAGCGACCGCTCTGGCTGGTCCAGAAAACTATGCGTCACGCGGTAGTGTTCGGTCTCCTTGTACTCTACCCGCTCTATGCCGTGGTCGGTCAACTGGTAAATCCAAGCTTTCGGATAGGCCATAATGATCGGCGAATGTGTAGCGATGATGAATTGCGATTCCTTGTGCACCAGCTCATCCATCGCCACCAGAAACGCCAACTGCCGCTGCGGTGAAAGAGCCGCCTCGGGCTCGTCGAATAAGTACAGGCCATCGCCTCGCAGACGGGTAGTCATCAGGCTCAGAAACGATTCACCGTGTGATTGGTCGTGATAAGAAATCGGTCCGTAGGGGCTGGTCGCCGGATTAAAGTCGAGCCGCTCAATTTCCGTAGCCACGTTGTAAAAGCTTTCAGCACGCAAGAAGAACCCATCACTTCGCCGTTTGCCCCGCGCGCCCCGACCGAGTTTAATCCACTTGAACAGGTCCGCATGCGAATCTTTGGTTGAATTGGTGAAGTTGCGCGTCCCTCCCTCAGGATTGAAGCCATCAGCCACGGCAATCGCTTCAAGGAGCGTCGACTTCCCTGAGCCGTTTTCGCCGATAAAGAATGTCACATGCGGATGCAGCTTAATTTGACTGGTGGCCGCAATGGCAGGGATCTTCTCTGCGTACCGACTATTCAGCGGGTACTTTCGATGAAACAAGACGTAATCGACATGCGGCTCATAGGGGTGCATACCTGGATTGTCCGCTACCACGGTGGTTCGGGCAACTTGCGAGTCGAGCCGGGCACGACCGGCTGGCCCTTCTCAGCACTCTCGATTGCAGCGAAACATAGCGACAAGCTGCGGAGGTTGTTCCGTCCGCTGTTGGTCGGCTCGCGTTTTTGCTCGATTGCACAAAGAAGTTCCCCCATCGTGCCATGAAAGCCGTCGGGAAACCATTTTCCTTCGAGCTTCGGCGAGAACGTGCCGTCCGCCTTGCTGAGCTCAACCGTTTGATGATTCACATCGACGCCGTGGCTGCGGAGCGTCCCCTTGCTGCCCGCGATATAAGTGTGATCAAGCTGTCCATACTCCGTGTGACCATCGAACACGAGCGTCGCCTGGGCCTGCGGGTATTCGACGGCAACCTGTGCGAGCAGCGCGGGCTTGATCTTCTGCGAGGGGGACTTGGCCGTGGAGGCGAAGACGGAGGTCGGTTCGACATCACCCATGATCGTCGACAGAAAGTCAAACCAGTGAATCGCAAAGTCGTAGAGCATCAAATGGTAGATCTTCTCGAAGGGCGTTCCTTCGACCCAATGATGGTTCCAGTGGGCTCCGCAATGCACGGACATCACGTCTCCGATTTCGCCAGCTTTCACCGCCTCTCGCAGATAGCTAAAGTGCGGAGCCCAGCGAGCGTTCTGATTGACGGCTAGCTTCACACCGTTGCTCTCTGCCAATCCTGCGAGGCGTTCGCCCTCGTCGAGATCCAGTACAAACGGCTTCTGGCTAAGGACATGAACTCCTTGCGTGAGCGCGTCGTCGATCAGCGGCCCGCGAACCTCTGGATGGGTCGTAATATCGACGACTTCGACATTCTTCTTGGCCAAGAGCTCACGGTGATCAGTGAACACGGCCGCCTTCGGGAAGAATTCCTTCCGACGTGCCTCGGCGGCCTTGCGATCAACGTCGCAGAGGGCGACGACCTCGTAGTTGGCGGCCTTGTAGGCTTGCAAGTGGTACTGGGTAATCCCCCCACAACCGATGAGCCCAATGCCGGGACGCCAATCGCCGGAAACAAGGCTTTTGGGATCTTGAGGCCGATAAGCGATTTCTTGAAAGTTGATCATCTGCGGTGTGTTTGATAGCTCTGAAGGATTCCAAAAGCTGTGGGCATACTGCTCAGCGATTTCGCTCAGTCTAAAGCGATTCGTTCAAAGAAGGGAGCGCGGAAAAGGAGACAAAATCCAGACTCTTCAGATTCAGATCGAAAGCGCGAAAACCGGCTTTTCCGGCGGTTGAAAATCCGTCCCCTCAAGGTATCCTGAGAAGCTTCCAAAAGACCGCCCAGCTAGATCCTCGGCGGCACTTCAACTCAGAGTAGCGAAGCAGTTATGGCCAAGAAAGCTGACGACAAAGCACAACAGGGAAGCAAACGAATCCTGCTCGTCGACGACGATGCGGAGATTATCGAATCGCTCCGCCTCGCCCTCGAAGCCAAAGGCTACGAGGTGCTGATCGCTCGAGACGGCAATCAGGGATTGGCCCTCATTGAACGCGAATCCCCTGATCTTGTAATTCTTGACATGATGATGCCCAAGCGAAGTGGTTTCTTGGTCCTAGAGCGTCTCAAGAAGCTGGGCGAGAAAAAGCAACGCATCATCATGATCACCGCCAACGAAGGTAACCGACATAAAGCCTACGCAGAAATGCTTGGTGTCGACGATTACGTGCGGAAGCCGTTTCCGATGGATCGATTGATCCAGAGCGTTGGTAGGCTGCTGGGAGAATAGGCTTCGCGCTAATTTCCCAACGAAATTGCCCGAGACAGTGGCTGCAGCACTTCTTCTGCCGCATAATTATCAACGACGTCCTGGCAAACTTGCCACAGGCGGTCAAGCATCTCGACGTAGGTGACACCCGCTTCCAGGCTGCCATAGTGACGGGCTGTGACGTAGACGCTCAATTGATCGTCAGGATACTCGCCACTCCGGATTTGGTATTCGGTCGTGCGAGACTCAAAACCGACACGGCATTGCAGTCGGCAGTCTTCATCAAGCGCGATCGTGATGCTCGGTTCGTGGTGAATCAATTTCGACCCAGGAATGCCCGCCAGTTTCTCCAGGGCAGGAGAAACTCCCAAGGTTTCAGCCAAAAGTTGGTTCTGATTGCCCCGGTAGCTGAAGTCGAAGCCCATAAACACGTCCAGTGCTTCGCAATCAAGAGGACTTAAGGAAAGCGCGTAGGGAGCGAGTTCCAGTAGGTGACGGTGCTGAGTGAGAGCTTCCTCTGGAGTCGCCGGATTCACTTGGCCTGAGCAAAGCCGACGCGGTTCGACGGAAGCCCAGGAATAGTCGCCGCGATCTTTGTCTTCTTCCAGAAGATAACTATCTTTGTCCCGCGTGCTGAAGTTCCGCATCTGCGGGTACTTCTTCTGAACCTGCTCAAAGTAATGAAGAACGGGCTCCCTCCCATTAGGGAGTGCCATTTCCGTCGTAAGGTTGAGATTCAGGTAGTAATCGTCAGAGAGGTGCGAATAGGGATTCATCGAAGGTGCTGCGGCGGGTTATTGTGTCACTAACCAGATAAGTATAGAGTCGTTCTTAGTGAAGTGTCAAAGAGTGGGGCGTGTCCCAGGTCTTTAGCTACAGGGAGATTTCGCAATGGCTGCAGTCATGATTGATCAAGAAATCGCTTCAGCAATGACTGAATTGGGCGGTATGGCCGTAGGCGTTATTGATGGTTCTCTCGCCGCGGTGGCTTTTGGTCATAAAACGGTCGCGTCTGCTGAGCGCGACGTGCAGCGGCAGATTCGTGATCTAGAACCTGCTATGCAAACAGTTTCGAAGGCCATTTCGGCGCATGAGGCTCTCGACTTCCTTGCGGACTACGCCGCAGGGTTAAAGGTCGACTTCTCGAAGCTGCCGATTTATGACTACAAGCGTACCGATTTCCAAAAAAGGGTCATTGATGCCTGCCGTCGAATTCCTCGTGGCGAGACCCTCTCTTATGGGGAGCTAGCAGCAAAAGTAGGAAACCCCGGTGCGGCCCGTGCGGTGGGCACCGTGATGAGTAGCAACCCGTTGCCTTTGGTGATCCCTTGCCATCGTGTTCTAGGAGCCGGGGGTTGTCTTGGCGGTTATTCGGCTCGACAGGGCGTCGCAATGAAAAAGCGCTTACTCGAGATGGAAGGCGTAGAGTCTTGAGGTTAGGTATTCTGGGGTAGCATACGAAATGCTAACCATCCGAGAAGTGCAAGCGTTCGCGACAATCAGCGGCGTTTGCGTTGATTGCTGACTCCTGTTGACCGATACCTGAGACTATGAGTCTAGGTATTTCGAAAGGTAGGAATCCGAACGCGCTTCTGTTGGCGAACGAACCCGCCCGGTTAATCGGACTTAGCGCGCTGTGGCCAGTCCTCGCCCTCTCTTTGGCATTACTTGCTGGCTGTAAGTCTACGAGCCGCGTAGCGGAAGTTCGTGACCCTTTTTTACCTACCAAGACGGTATCCGTTAGCGCAGCTCAACGACTTCCATTGCAAGTGGCACTGAAGTAGTTACCGAAGATCGAACCGGCACTCTGGTAAGTTGATGCGCCCCTACCTGTGAGCGGCTCCAAGGCATTGCTAGCAGTTGCTGGCGGGAAGCCACAAGTCGCAGAAGGCATTTCTGCGCGTACTGGCGTCGAGTCTTTTTCGACGTGAATGAAACTTCAGCGAACTCTGCCTGATACATTCTTGCCTAGCGGCTATAGCCCCCATAAACTGACTTCACAGGACTGAGGCATTCTAACTGGCCGATAGCTCGGGGGCGAAGCATCGGCAAATCGTGAGGGAATTGAGGATGGAGCGCTTGCGGAGAAGTCGCGTCTGTCAGTCTGTGGCCACATTGATCGCTTGTGTTGGGCTAGTACTCCATTCGCAGACTGCCCACGCCATCAACGTCACGATTGATTACAGCTACGATACGAACAACTTTTTCGGATCGGGTAATCCAAGTGGAGCTGCAGCGGGCCTGCTGGCACGGAATGCTTTAGAGTCAGCAGCAACCTTTTACTCAGACATTCTTATGGATACCTTTTCGGAGATATCTACGCCAGCTCCATTTAGCAGCTCAACGTTTAACGGGGTTGCTACCTGGACTTGGAATCTCAACTTTAGCCACCCAGCGACCGGTGGCAATGTTTCGTTGACAGACCAAACGATTCCCGCTGATGAATATCGCATTTATGCGGGAGCGAGAAGCATTGGTGGAAATACACTCGGCATCGGCGGGCCCGGTGGCTTCGGCGTAAGCAGTGGCGGGAACGGTGGATTCTTTACGCAGCAAGAGATTGATCAAATCAATCAGACGACCACCGATTTTTTCGATGCCGTCCAGACACGCGGAGAACCAAGCGGTTTTTCTCGCTGGGGTGGATCAATCACGTTTGATCGCGACAGCAGCACAACATGGTGGTACGACAGTAACTCCGATCCGAGTGGAAACGTCAGCGATTTCTACTCGGTTGCGATTCACGAACTGGGGCACGCGCTTGGTCTAGGAACTTCTGATAACTGGATCAACTGGGTCAATGGAAGTAATGAGTATTTTGGCCCCGAGGCGGTCGCTCTGTTCGGAGGGAACATTCCATTGGACTGCGACATTGATGGGTGTGGCCACTGGGAGGAAGGTACTCAAAGCACTGTCTACGGGACAGGAACGCCGCAAGAAACCGCCATGGACCCGACCATCACCAACGGAGACCGAAAGCTACTGACGGCACTTGACGCGGCCGGTTTTTCAGACATCGGTTGGAGTGTTGCCGCTCCGCCAATCCCGGGTGACTTTACTGGTAACGGGACTGTCGACATCCCCGACCTCGTTCAGTGGCAGGGTGACTACGGGATCAACGGCGACAGCGACGCGGATGGTGATGCCGATTCGGATGCGAACGACTTCCTTATCTGGCAACGCAACTGGGGGACAGGATTGCCGGGCGCGGTTGCCGTGCCGGAACCAAACACCCTCTCGATTTGCATCCTTGCAGTTGTAGCCATCGCCTGTATGGCAATGCCCCGGACGAAAAAGTCCTAGGCCCTCGAGGTTGGGAGTCCGTTCTAAGCAGCTTCCAACGGTCGCATGTGGTTTGCGAAGTCGATCCACTCGGCGACCTTCTCGCGGTTGGGGATCTTCCCATCACGAAGGACACGTTGCCCTGCCTTGCTTCGGCTGTAGCTGCGAATCTTGCGGAAAAGCTCCTCTTCGCTTGCACCGGCGATCTGCTCTGGCTCGGTAAGCCCGCAACCGACGAGTAGCTGAGCCCCGTAGCCCCGGAGTTCAGGGATGCAACAAACGAGCCGTGCTTGATGCTGCCAAGCGGCAATCGTAGTGGCCTTAATGTGACTCACTTCAATCTCGCTTGCGGTCGACTCCGCATCGGCATTCAACAGGTCAGCAACGCTGCGGATGCCAACCCCCGCTAGGCGTTCGGCGGTCTTGGGGCCGATGGAAGGTGCCTCTTCGACGTTGCTTGACCTCTCAAGAAAGAACCGTAGTTCTTTCGCGGGCCGGCTCGTTTTAGTTCTGGTTGTACTGTTCTTGCTTGTGGACCTCGCGCGAGATGTTCGCTCTGCCCTGCCGGAAACACGAGATCGAGAGCTTCTCGAAGTGCGGCTTCTACGGTTTGACCACCGGTCGGAGTAACGCTGCCAACGCTCGCGGTTGCCCCGTGCGTTGCGACTCCAATTGGACAAGCTCTTGCTTGAGTAGCGACGTCGCAGGGCGGCGTAGCTTTGGCCGCGGCTCGAATTGAGGAATTCCTCGATCTGTGCTGAGAGAAGATCGATATCTACCTCGAAGAGGTCCGCCGGGCTATCAATTCCGCAGGTAGAAAGAACTTGGGCATCGTCCAGCGAGACGCCAGCCACGAAGCACATGAGGCTCATATGGGACTGCCAAAGTCGCACAGTACGCCCGGTGACGTGAGAGAGCGACAACCGCTCAGCCACCCAATCCGCATCAGCCTCAATCAACTGGGCGATCGTCTTGATGTCCAGGGCAGCAAACTTCGCTCTCGTCTCGGCGCCCAGCACGGGGAAGTCCGTCATGAGGGCATCTTCGCGCAGGTAGTACAAGTCCTGTGTTTCCTCAGGTGCGACCCAGTTGCCTGTGATCTTCAGTTGTGGGCCTTTTTCTGAGGAGGTCGAATTCAGATCGACCGTCTCTCGAACAATATGCCTGTGTGTCTCTTCGATGGTTGTGACTTGAGGAGTCGTGACGATCTCCTTGACCTCGACTTGCTGAGTGTCCTGTCCCAATCTTCGGATATCAACCCCAAGCGATTGCAAGCGATCAGTCGCACTTCGGTCGGCGGTAAACAGAATCACTTGGTGGCCTTCTCGCGCGAATTCATCCAAAACGCTGGCCATTGCCGCCGCTTCAGCATCGCTCAAGCGGAGGAACGGTTCGTCCAGCAATAGTGGTAAATGGAACTCACGAGAGGCGTGTTCAGAGATCATCGCTAAGGTGATCGCCAAGTAGACTTGGTCAATTTCTGCAGCGGTTAGTTCGGTGGCTTGGCGAGTCTGCCCGGTGTGGCTGACGACCGTCGGCAAACGACCATCCCGCGGAAGTCGAATCTGGTTCAGTCGACCATCAGTGAGCTGGGCCAAGACATCGGAAGCACGCCAGACACCAGTCTTGCGGACCTCAGTCACACGAGTGTGACGGATCGCCTGCTGCAACTGTTCTTCAGTACGACGTAGCTCGTCGCGAATCGAATCGACAGAAGTTCGACCTACGAGTTCGGCACGTTCCTTCTGAAGCAGCTCCCAGCGACGCTCCAGGTCAGCGCGTTCGCGTCCAACACGTGCGAGACTTTCGGAGACATCTTCGCGTCGCCGTCCCAGGTCGTGTCGCTGTGCTTGCCAGTCTTGCTCGAAACGACCTCGCTGCGTGCTCCCAAGGAGCATCGCCTCGTTCTCCCCGAGGAATTCGCGATGATGTTCGCACTGGCAGTGTCGCTCGACGGGAAGTTGTGGCAGCAACATCACCGGTTGCCCAGCAAGCTGAGCCTCGTGAGTCAGTTCCTGGCGTTGCTCCAACAGGTGTTCCAACTGCTCACTCAAGTCGGTCTGCGAACGAGACAGGTGACGTGACTCGGCAGCAAGTTTACGACGTCGGGTAGCCCGCTCCTGTTCAGTAAGCTGCCCGCAAAGCGTGTAAATCTGTTGACGCAATAAATCCGCAACCGGGGTGATGCGCTTATGAGCTTCGGGAGCGATGCAGCGCCCCGGATCATGTGCACGGGCGAGCAGGGTGACTTCGGAGTCCAGGTCGTCCATCAGCCGTTCCAGGACACTCAGTGTCACGCGTTGATCGGCCAAGCTGGCGGCGTTATCAGCGGTGCCGTCGGCGTGAACGGTCGCCAACTTCCGACGGATTGTCGCCTCTCGCGATTGCAGATCACTAAGGGTGCTACGGCAGCGGGAAATCTCTGCGTCCAACTCCGCTAGCTGTGCCTGATGCTCTGCAGAATCGACCTGAGGCCCCCGTCGCAGGGTGGATTCCATCGAAAAGTATCGCAGGCGAGATTCGATCGCTGCGAGTTCCCCTTCGAGGCGCCGCAGTTCCGCGAGCAGTTCCTCTTCGTGCTTTCGCTTGCTGTTTAAGGCCTGGTCAAGCTCAGCAAGCTCCTTCTCGATGATCGAACTATCCCGTCGCCGCCCGCCGATTTGTTGTTCGATTTGCAAAGCCAGCTCGTCCCGACGTGCGACCAATTCATCGACGAGCTGTCGATCAATCGATGTGCTTCGAAGCGAAGTGGAGTGGTCACGACATGTCCGCTCGCGGAGCGGCAGATCCGTCGAGGAGTCGAAGAACTCCGCCGATAGTTCCCGGCTGAGTAGGTTTTCAATTCGTGGATTATCAGCAAAGTCGATCGTGTACAACTGGCGAAGAAGCTTCGGCGAAACTTCTCCTAACAGATCCTGGACGGACTGAACGTTGGCCAGTTTTTCAGCTGAATTGGTTCCACCGACCGAGGAAATACTCAATCGACCCTGAGGCGTCCCATCATGCTGACGGCTCAACGTGTGGTTGCCACGCCGGCTGCTGATTTCAACCGAACCTTCCAAGAGCGACCGGGAATCGAAGTTGGTCGTCTTTCCGTAAAGAACGTGAGCCAACAGCTCGTTGATCGAGCTCTTTCCCGAGTCAGGCAAGCCATAGACGGCAGTCAACTGCGACGAAATTGCTTCAAGAGGGCCATGATTCCACAGATTGCCAACGGATGAGCTTCTAGCACGACTGCGGGGACGAATAGCGGTAATCTTCATCGTGTGCTTCCTTGCGCGGGATATGCCTCGGTAACCGGCCCCTCATGGGCCTAGAAAAAGCAGCCGCGACCTAATAGATCGCCGGTACCTTTTCGGCAGATGTACGGTGAGCGCAGGGTAACCCAATTTGCCAGTTTCAGGCAAGAGCGATTGCGTTGCTAGCAAAGGGCAATAAAGCCCTAAGCGTCAGCGCCGGGATGATAGAGCGCTGTCCCGTCCTGGCGCTAACGCTTAAGGGCTTTGGTTGGATGCTTGGGGCATTATCATCGCAACGCCATCGTAAATCACCAAGGGATTCGGTTGCCTCTCGAGCACATAACCCCTAGCCGAAAGATATGCCCGCTCATTAGGCAACAACCGAGGCGAGCCATCCCGCGTCCACCACTTCCGCCGTTCGCCTGGATTGTAACGCGCATTCAGCACGCGGCTCGTATAGGCCTTCAGGTCGTTGAAGATTTTCTTCGGGGCTGTCTCACTCGGGTCTCCGACAATGAGATGAAAGTGGTTGTGCATGACCGCCCCCGCATGCAAGGTCCAACCGCGGTACTGGCACGTTTCCAGTAATTGCGTCAGCGCCGCCTCCGCTTGTGGCTTCGACAAATGAACCGGCGCAGTCTTGCAAAGCGCTCGAGCATGCTCCGCCAGCCTAGGCTGAGGCGCGGTCAGCTTCATCGTGCCCGTCACATCGGTGTAGCTCCACTTATGATCCCCGGGGAGCCAAGTGCCGTAGGTCGTATTGGTTAGCAGCCACAGGTTCATGCCTGCGATTATGGCAAATAGTGAACGTTTGTCAACTTTCGCCCAATGCACAAAACAAAGCCCTAAGCGTTAGCGCCGGGATGATAGAGCGCCGGTATCGATACTCCACATCAGCGCCGCACGATCCCGGCGCTGACGCTTAGGGCTTTATTCTCGATTTAGCTTTGATCTTGCACACGCACCGACCAGTCGCACAATCATACGCTAGCACGCACTTCGCTTCGCGACCTCTTACGACGCTTCTTTCTGCCACATCATGGACGAACCCACCGCCCAAGCTTTCATCGACCGCTGGAAACCCTCCGGCGGCTCCGAATTGAGCAACTACCAGAGCTTCTTGAGCGAACTCTGCGACTTGCTCGATGTGCCCCACGCTGATCCGGCAGGGCCAGACAACGCGGAGAATGCTTACGTCTTTGAGAAAGCCGTCGTCTTCGACAATGGCGACGGCACCAGCAGCACGAAGCGCATCGATCTTTACAAACGCGGCTCGTTCATTTGTGAAACCAAACAGGGCGTCGAGCAGGAAACTTCTGAAGCCGCCCTCAGCGAGCAGCAGAAAGAGCGACGCAAAAAACGCAAAACGGGCCACGGCAAACGCGGCACGCCCGGGTACGACGGCACAATGCTCCGCGCGAAAGGCCAGGCGGAAAGCTATGCTCGCAACCTACCGGCCAGCGAGGGCCGTCCGCCGTTCTTAATGGTAATCGATGTTGGGCACACGATTGAACTCTTTGCGGAGTTCTCCCAAACCGGCGGCGTCTACACGCCGTTCCCTGATCCGGTCACGCACCGCATCAATCTCGACCGTCTTGTCGAACCGGAAGTCCGCGAAACGCTGCGTGCCGTCTGGCTCGATCCGCTCTCGTTAGACCCGGCCAAGCGCAGCGCGAAAGTCACCCGCGAGATTGCCGCTAAGCTGGCCGAATTGGCCAAGAGCCTCGAAGCCGCCAAGCACGACCCGGAGTATGTCGCCACGTTTCTTATGCGGTGCCTCTTCACGATGTTTGCCGAAGATATCGACCTGCTGCCCAAGGATGCGTTTCTCGATCTGCTGAAAAGCATCGACGACGTGGAGCATTTCGCTCCGCTCATGGAGCAACTTTGGCAGACGATGAACAAGGGTGGCTTTAGCACGCAGCTTCGCACCAAAGTCCTGCAGTTTAATGGCGGCCTATTCGCGGAGTCGCACGCCATCCCGCTCACCCGCGACCAGCTCGACCTGTTGATCGAAGCCGCTTCGCAGAAGTGGAGCGATGTCGAGCCCGCCATCTTCGGCACGCTCCTCGAACGAGCCCTCGACCCGGTCGAACGGCACAAGCTGGGTGCCCACTACACGCCCCGGGCGTATGTCGAGCGGCTGGTGATTCCCACGGTGGTCGAGCCGCTGCGCGAGCAGTGGTCAGCTGCCCAAGCTGCAGCCATCACGCAGGCCAACCAGGGGGATACCAAAGCCGCGGTCAAAACGTTGGAAGATTTTCACGACCACCTCTGTTCCGTTCGCGTGCTAGACCCGGCCTGTGGGAGCGGCAACTTTTTGTATGTCGTGCTGGAGCATTTGAAACGGCTCGAAGGGGAGCTGTTCGACACGTACGAGCAAATCGCCAAACGGCAAATGACCTTCGAGGAGAGCCACACCGTCGACCCGCACCAACTCCTGGGGATCGAGCTCAACCCGCGGGCCGCGGCCATTGCGGAGCTGGTGCTGTGGATCGGCTTCCTGCAGTGGCACTTTCGCACCCGGGGGAAAGTCGCCCCGCCGGAGCCGGTGATCAAGAACTTCCAGAACATCGAATGCCGCGATGCCGTGCTGAAGTGGAGCAAGCGGGAGATGGTCACGGGTGAGGATGGCCGCCCGGTCACGATCTGGGACGGCCGCACCACGAAGCCGCACCCGGTCACCGGCGAAGAAGTCCCCGACGAAACGGCACGCGTGCCGATGTACGAGTACCACGACCCGGAGAAAGCCGAATGGCCCGAGGCGGATTACGTGGTGGGGAACCCGCCGTTTATTGGCACCGCCAAGATGCGACACGACCTGGGCGATGGCTATACGGATGCGGTTCGCAAGACCTACAAGGAACTACCGGAATCGTGCGACTATGTGATGTTTTGGTGGCACAAAGCAGCGGGACTTGCAACCAGAGGTCAAATCGAACGCTTTGGTTTCATTGCCACAAACAGCTTGCGGCAGACCTTCAATCGCCGCGTTGTCGAGCAGCATCTCTCTGGGAAGGTGCCGCTTTCGATCATTTATGCAATTCCAGATCATCCTTGGGTTGATGCTGCGTTAGGTGCTGCTGTGCGTATCTCCATGACTGTTGCAGCAGTTGGAATACCGGAAGGCCGTTTGCTGAAAGTCGTTTCCGAAGAAAAGATTCGCGATGTCGGTGCCGAGTTAGTCTTGGAAGAAGACGTAGGCCCCATTCTAGCGAACTTGAGAATTGGAGCTGCAGTTGGAAATGCCCTGCCATTGCAAGCCAATGACGGCATCAGCAATCCCGGTGTGAAGCTGCACGGTGCGGGGTTTATCATTGAGGAGGAAGAAGCTACAGAGTTGATAGCGGGATCAAAGAATGGAATCGAGAAGCATATTAGGCATTATCGAAACGGCAGAGATCTAACACAAACTTCTAGAAATGTATTAGTTATCGATCTCTTAGGCCTCAGTTCCGAAGATGTTCGTGATAGGTTTCCGGCGATATATCAACGATTGCTGGAACGTGTGAAGCCGGAACGCGATCAGAATCGCCGTGCGACCTATCGAGAGAATTGGTGGATATTCGGTGAGCCTCGTAAGTCGTTTCGTCCTGCGCTGTCTGGACTACCTCGCTATATCGCGACGGTAGAAACATCGAAGCACCGGTTCTTCACATTCCTCGATGAATCAATCCTACCCGACAATATGCTGGTGAACGTAGCTACAGACGACGCGCATATACTTGGAGTTCTTTCCAGCCGCATCCACGTCACTTGGGCACTAGCTGCGGGTGGCAGGCTCGGAGTCGGAAACGATCCGCGCTACAACAAAACCGTTTGTTTCGAGACCTTCCCCTTCCCCGACGCCACCGAGCCCCAAAAGGCGCGCATCCGCGAGCTCGGCGAGCAGCTTGATGCCCATCGCAAGCGGCAGCAGGAGTTGCACCCGAAGCTCACCATGACCGGCATGTACAACGTGCTGGAAAAACTACGCAGTGACGAAGAACTAACCGAAAAAGAAAAGACCATTCACGAGCAGGGTCTGGTGAGCGTGCTCCGCCAAATCCACGACGATCTCGACGCCGCCGTGGCCGACGCCTACGGCTGGCCGGTGGACTTGAGCGACGAGGAAATCCTCGAACGGCTCGTCGCGCTGAACCACGAGCGGGCCGAAGAGGAGAAGCGGGGCCTTATTCGCTGGCTACGTCCCGAGTATCAAAACCCTGATGGGGCGACGCAACAGACGATGCTTCTCGACACGAAAGAAACGAAAAAGAAAACCACCAAGCAAAAAATCAAAAAACAACCCTGGCCCAAAAAACTGGGCGAACAAGCCGCCGCCGTCAGCGCGGCGCTCGCCGCCATCGGCGAACCGGCCGACGAAGCGCTGGTCGCCAAGCGATTCACCCGAGCCAACAAGCAGCGAATCGCCGAACTGCTAGAAACCCTAGCTGGCTTAGGGCGAGCCCGAGAACTAGAAGACGGCCGCTTCTTGGCAGTCTAAGCCCCAACCAACAAAGCCCTAAGCGTTAGCGCCGGGATACTACAGCGCTGGTACCGATTATCCACCGGTGCGTTGCTTATCCCCTCGCTTACGCTTAGGGCTTTGAGGTGCGCTTAGGGCTTTACAGTGCGATTAGGGCTTTTAGGGTGGCCAATAATCGTTGCTGAACCAGCCCCGCCGATTCGCTAAAATGGCACTCGTTCGACGGCGGCCTTGGGGGCGACAGCGGCGGACTGCGAAAAGGTCGAGGTTCACGCTTGAACAACTCGTCCGACGATTCTTAGCGGGATCGCCACGGACGTTTCCCGGGGGCGTGAGCAGCGGCACCAGTAGCAGTGATCGCGAACGCGGTTCTCAGAGTCGACGCTCGAGTGGCCCGAGGGATCGCCCACTCTTTCGAATGATGGACGTCCATCGTTGTTTTGTTCATAAAGCCCTAAGCGTTAGCGACGGGATACTACGGCGTTGGTACCGATCAACCACACGGGTGCGTACCATCCCGTCGCTGACGCTTAGGGCTTTCGTCGACACAAAAAAACGCACACCCTCGGAAGGAAGGTGTGCGTCAAGAGTTTCAGATTACCTGCAGGGGATCAGCGACGGCGATAGCCAAGTCCAAGCAGCGAAAGCCCAATCAAGGTCAGGCTGGTTGGCTCGGGCACAGCAATGCCTGCAACAAGGGCGTCGCCCACGTCAGCACCTGAGAGGTCACTGGTTGCTAGGTTATTCGTTTGCAGGAAGCCAGCAAACTCCGGCGAGACCAATAGGTTAGCCGTGATCGAAAGGCTATCTCCAGTTGCATCCAACGCGCTGGGGTTTTCGATGTCAAACAGAATCGCTGCAATGCCGGTGGTGCTTTCGACGAAGAATCCACTGGCAAGGCCTGAAAGTGTTCCAACGCGAGCGGCATCAAAGCCGATGGTAAAATCGCCGACGATCGCGTCCATTGAAGTTGTCCCGTCCGAGTCATCGGTGTCGAAGAAAACCTCGCCGGTATGTTCGATGGCTCCACTGAATGGCGCGAGCGTGCCAGTGGCGTAGGAGAACGTTGTCGGAAGTTGCGGTGCTGCAGCGTCGCGAGCGTTAATGGGAAATGCCACAGAACCAGCGCCCAAGTCGCCTGGGGCGATCACGTCGCCGGAAACTCCCGAGAGGTTCAAGCTAGCGGCGGAAGCCAGCGCCCCCGTGTCGAGCAACACGTTCGTTTGACCACCAATAACATCAGCGGCATGAGTTGTTGTTGCTGCGAACAAGGTGGCAGAAATAGCAATAGCAGTAATAAACATCTTCATCTTCTTAGTCTCCGTAAGTTGAGAAATTAATTGCGTACAGGTAGCGGCAACTTCAAAAGTGGGAAAGCGA
Organism: Lacipirellulaceae bacterium; assembly: GCA_040218535.1. Taxonomy (NCBI): domain Bacteria; kingdom Pseudomonadati; phylum Planctomycetota; class Planctomycetia; order Pirellulales; family Lacipirellulaceae; species Lacipirellulaceae bacterium. Next base: position 1,118,275 of record JAVJRG010000005.1, read on the forward strand.
CCGACGCGAAAAAATACGCTCAATTGCTTCACAAGAAGCCTAGAATGCAAGCCTAAAAGCTTGCTCAAGCCAGTAGAGAATCAATCGATGTCCACGGCTCGATGTGAAGCAGCCCAAGCGGCATCAAGCCATTTGGAATACTGCTAGAAAATGATTCGATTCATTAGCCAGCGTCCTCCAATGAGGGCGTGGCTGCGATATCGTTTTTTCGATCAGAACGATTGTCATGGCTGCCACAGCGGACTGCAGGAATGCACTCGCCTTTCGAGTGATATTGCGGCTGCGAAGGCAGTACGAGGATCGCCGAGAGTAGCATGAGCCCGGCAAATGTCTTGTTAGCCAATTTGCCTTCCGGCTTTCCAGATGTGTTCAAGATGCTCTTCAGACGATCGCTCGTGATGCTTGTCGACCGTACTCCCGTCATGCCAGAGAGCCTCAGTAGGCGATACCGTTGTTCGAGAACTTGAATCAGCCCCGAAGCATACTTGGCCGCGCCAAACCCAGACTTGCCGACCACGTCACGATCCACGCATCGTTCGGAATACTCTTCGATCTTTCGACTTGCCAACCAAACCATCGGGTGGAACCACCACAGGCATAGGGTCGCAATTTGAAGAGCAGATAGCCAATGGTCACGGCGCTGAAGATGGAGGATTTCGTGGGCCAGGATGGCGTCGAGTTCCTCTTCACCGAGAGTCTCAACTAATCTCGCTGGAAGAATTAACCACGGTCTCCAAGTCCCAATAATCGCCGGACCGAGATCAGCATTCGTCACTATGAGCTTAGGTGCACTCCGTAGTCCATGAGCCTCGGCAATGTGCGCCAATCGACCTTCGAGTCGGATGGAGGCAGGAGTTTGGGAGTCGAGGATCGTGCGACGTAAGCGACCTCGTTGGTAGAGCCAAACCGTGAAGACACCGAGCACGCCTGTCGCATAGACAACTGCGGCCAGCATGATCGCCGTTTCACCAAAGGGGAGACGTTGTTGGAGAACTCCCGCAGGGAGAGTTAACGCTTGTGCCTCAACCGTTCCGACCCCCAGTCCTGCGGGGTTCTCCGTGATAACTCCCAAGGGCGACCAGCTAAACAAGCCGGTTGGGCTCGCCCATAAGGGAGGAGTGAGGGCTTTAATGAGAACCAGCAGCCACAGGCCATGCGATAGCCTTGGCAGTCGGTTGCCTAGTAAGCGAGTCAACATGAACACAAGAACGGCCAGCAATGTGACTTGCCAAATCTGCGTCGCCAGAGATTCAATCAGTGAAAGCTTCTCAGTCATCGCTAGGTGCCTCCGCTGAGGAGTCCGAGGTATGCTGATCCAGCAGCTTACGAAGCTCGGCCAGTTCTTCTGCTGAGATTTGACCGTCGTCGATCAAGTGTCGCATGAGCGGCAGTGGCGTGCCGCCGAATAGGCGAATAACGAAGTCGTCGACGGCTTCCGAGATGACTTTCTTCGGCTTCACTTTTCCGGTGAAGAACTTCGCGCGGCCACGCAACTCGGATTTCACGTAACCTTTTGTTTCCAAACGGTTCAAGTAAGTCTGCACCGTCGAGAAGTCCGGCCTTCGTTCCTCAGGCAATGCCTCATGAATCTGCCGAACGCTCGCCGTGCCAAGCTTCCAGAGCGTGCTGGCAACTTCCATCTCAGCGGGTGAAAGGGCAGGGCGACGGGGCATTATCGTATTACGTCGAGTCTGTTAGCGGCAGGGGATTCAACCACATTTGTAATTGAAAGAATAGCGACATTTGTGGTTGTGTCAACAGAACAGAGATAATTCCCCGGAATTAACTCCTTCAAATGAAAAAATCAGAGAAATCGCTGCTTGTTTGCTTAGCCGCTCAAACTGGCCAGGCGACACGCCGCTGCGAAATCCCCAGTCGCAGTCGTGGCCCCCAGTCCCGTAACGCACATCGCTCCCACAGCCGCAGCGAGGCGTCCTGATTCAGCGACCGAGTGGCCCTTGAGCAAGCCGGTCAGGAGCCCCGCCAAGAAACAATCCCCCGCGCCTGTCGTGTCAACAACTTCGCCCGGCGGTTTGACTGCGTCGATCTTGAGAACCTCGCCAGCCGTTGGGCTTAGCAAAGCACCTTCGGCGCCGAGCTTCACACCTATAAGGCCCTTAGCTCCAGCCTTGCGAAACGTTCGAAGAATCTCCCGAGAGTCGTCGTTGCCCGTCTGGTTTTGGGCCTCGGCAAGACTAGGTACGTAGACGTCCAGCAGTGGAAGCAGCGGTGCCAGCTTAGCCATGTCACCTCCATCCCCGGCCGCGTCGAGCGCTGTCAGGCAGCCTGTCTCGCGAATTGCAGTGAGCACTTCTGAAAGATCGGCCAACAGGTTTGGCAAAAGAGGAAAGTAGCCAAGCAACATCGCACGGCTGGAACGGAATAAGTCAAGCTTCTCCATGAAAGCTTGCTTGTCGAGCTTCTTCGGCGCGCCGACCGCATGCAAGAAACTGCGCTCGCCTTGCTCATCAACAAGCGCCACCGTTGTGCTTGTCGGCGCTTCAGGGTGAACTAACAGATGATCCGAGTTGAGTCCTTCCTGCTCATACCGCCCGCGCATTAGCCCCGCCCAATCGTCGTTGCCCAAATAAGTAAACGCCGCCGGCTTCATCCCCAACCGCGCCATGGCAATGCCTGCATTGGAAACAATTCCGCCGGTCGCCAACTGCATCGGCTCCGTGCGCACTAGCTTTCCACCGCCGATGGGCTGCGAGAGATCGACGGGACGGACGAGGACATCGACAACGCACGAGCCGCAGATAACGCAGTCGATGGGGCGGTCCGTGGTTTCCAGGAGGCGTTCAGCAATCACGGAGCCACCTCATAGGCCTCGCGCTCAAACGGATTGTCTCGATAAGCATCCCCACCACGCAGACCAATTACCAACGAACAAAGCAAATAAGCCGGCACGAACAACGGTCCCCAGCGTTCGTATTGGCGGACATGGACCAGCTCGTGCTCGCGAGCCTCGTCGAGCATCTCCGGCGTTTGTCCCACGACGACATGGCCTAAAGTCATCGCGTGAAACGCTTGTCCCCCAGGCAGGTGCGTTAGTAGCCAGCGGAGGAAACGGCCGTGAAATTCGATGATGCCGCATCTCGTTTGCACGCGACCGCCCGAAGCCAGTGCGATCACGCCCAACGCCAGCCCAAAAGCCGTCCAAGGGGATGCCCAGATCCAACCGAGAAGTCGCATGGAGTTGTGGGTTATTGGGCGCGAGACGCGAGTTTGATGAAACAAAAAAGTGAAACAGTCGCGAGGGCAGAACCAGCCAACAACCAGCGCCTCGCGTCTAATAACCAACAACTAAAAAGCAGAGGGCCTGTAAGCCGGGTTTTGTCTCCACGCATGCGTGGACGACGATCATTCCTCTAGGACGACGATTGCTCGTGCGCCTCAAGCAGCCTACCCGAGAGTCGTAGCGAGCCGGACCGACTCTGCTCTCTGTTTGGCCTTGCGCCGGACGGGGTTTACCTAGCCAGCGGAGTCACCCCCGCTGCTGGTGCGCTCTTACCGCACCCTTTCACCCTTACCTGTGAAGCTATCGGCTATCGGCTATCGGCTTTCGGCTTACTCGTTGGAATAATACTTCCTCAAGAAAGCCGATAGCCGATAGCCAACAGCCGACAGCCCCCATCGGCGGTATCTTTTCTGTGGCACTTTCCCTCGCCTTACGGCGGGTGGACGTTATCCACCGTCCTGTCCTTCGGCGCCCGGACTTTCCTCCCGTCCCGACAAGTCGAAACCGGCGATCGTCCAGCCCTCTGCTACATCCATCCTACTCTCATCGAGTCAGTGAGAAAACGGAGGCTGGCGAGCCATTGACATATAGTGAACAAGTGTATACATTTGATCTGTTGGCTGAATAAACACTTGTTTTCAGGAGTTTACGGCATGCCTTGCTATCTGTTCACATTTCACGCTCACGGTTCCTGGCTCTCGGACAAGTACCAGGCTACGAGCGATGGCCTCTATCAGCGTGTTCTCTTCGCAGATGAGAGCCGCATGAGTGGGACCCAAGAGCGGCGGCCCATCCGCAGTACTGGGCTGTTGGCTGCGGAGCAAAAGCTAGCGATTGAAGGGCTAGCTCGTGCCGCCGAACGTAATGATTGTCGTTTGCATTATGTGGCGACTGATCGTACCCATGTCCAAGTTTTGGTGAGCTGGCAGAATGACTGCAACTGGAAATGCCAGCGCGCCAACATGAGAAAAGCGATTGTGGCGAATCTTCAAAAAATGCGAGGCCGCGAAACTTGGCTCTCGGAAGGCTCATCCCGAAAGCAAATCCGCAGTCTGCAACAATTCGATCAGCTCGTCAACGAGAAACTTCCAAAGTATCGCGGCCTGAAGTGGAGCGGCGAGCGTCAACTTCACCCGTGCGGCGCGTACCAGCATCTTCAAACATCCCGATAGAGCCGCCCCTGCCATGTATCGCGTCGCTCAAACTCGGCTTCGATTGCGCGTTTCACTGCTGGTTTATCAAGACACCAATCGGGGCCTATAAAATAATCAGGTGGCGCATCGCCACTAATTCTTTCGACCACCATGGTGGGAGGTAACAGTTCAAGGAAGTCGACCACCGTCTTCACATAGTCAGCTTGCTCCATGAGCGTGACTTCCCCTGCGGCGACTTGATCTGCGAGTTTCGTGTTCTTCACGCAGTACAGATTGTGGATCTTCACCGCATCAATGTTCACACGGGCGATTTCACGTGCGGTCGCCAGCATGTCGTCATGCGTTTCACCCGGCAAGCCCAACATGACGTGAGCACAGATCTCAAAGCCACGTCCGCGACTTCGCTCCACCGCATCGAGAAAAGAGTTGTGCGTCTCACCTCGGTTCATCCACTCAAGCGAACGGTTGTGCATGGTTTGCATACCATATTCAACCGAGAGGTTGGTTCGCTCGGCAAACTCTTGCAGTAAATCGAGTACTTCATCGGGAACGCAATCCCCCCGCGTTCCAACCGCCAAGCCGACGACTTGGGGATGAGCTAAAGCCTGCTGGTAAAGGTCACGCAGTTTTTCGACAGGGGCGTAAGTGTTTGTAGCCGGCTGGAAATAGGCGATGAAGCTTCGGCAGTTTTTGTACCGATGCTTCATCCGCGCAATGCTTTGTTCAATCTGCCCATAAATCCCTGCACGCGGCAAACGGCGACTGGGGCTGAATGAGCGGTTATCGCAGAAGGTGCAACCCCCTTTCGCTACGGTCCCATCGACATTGGGGCAGGTAAAGCCCGCATCAAGGCTGACCTTTTGTACCCGCTCGCGAAACTTGCCGCGAAGGTAATGGTTATAAGCGTAATAGCGGAGCCCTGCTGCACGCCACGAGGGTTGCGTATCAATCGTCGTAAGCGGCTTTGTTGACGACACTTGGGCGAATGCGTAGAGTAAGAGGTGGCCAGATTAGGGTTTCTGCAGGGTCTCTCACTTGGCGGCAGAGAGAATCTGCAATCATACTTCTATTATCCAGCAATTCCTAGCGAGTTTGCCTCGGGGCACCGTTGGTGCACGGTTCCAACAGTCGTGGTCCAACCGTTGAGGCACGCCAACAGCCGCGCGAGTAACAGACATCATGAACGACACGTATGGTGAATTGGTACCTAAGGGCGGGGGCGATCCGGTCCCGCTTCTCAAAAAGCAACTGTTAATCGGACGTCGCGAGAGCTGTGACATCGTACTCCGCTTTGCGAACGTCTCTGCTCATCATTGTCGCCTGATGATCAACGGCGGCTACTGGTATGTTCGCGACCAAAACAGTCGAAATGGCGTAAAAGTAAATGGGATCCGTGTTCAGGAGAAGCGGATTGATCCCGGCGATACGCTATCGGTTGCAAAGCATCACTATGAAATGCGTTATTCTCCTTCTGATCTCGGTGCTGTCGGACCGCCGCCGGCTGATGACTTGCCAAATGAGATCCTGCAAGAGTCGCTCCTGTCGCGTGCCGGACTTCAGTCAGACAAATCGGGGGCTGGAGACAAGCGGAATCAGCCCACGTCATCTCGCTACAACGTACTTGACGACGGTGCTGGTCAAATCAAAACTCCCGACAAGCCCGTCTAGTATGCTGACTTTGCCTTCCGTCATGCTCGCAGGCCTGTACTGATGGCGGGCAAAAAGCGCAAAGTCCGAGCCAATTTTCGCAAGAATCGCAATGTCCGCGTTCGCAAGAATGATTGGACTGAGGATTCGGACTCCACGGAAGCAGAAGACGCAGCGAGCACGCAAAGTGTTTCTGGCAAGGGCGAGCTAACACGCAAGCGTACGGTTGCCAACGCTGAAGTCGTCGAGGATGCTTCCGGCGAACTCGTCTTGCCCGAGATCGACCGCGTTGCCTGCCAGCTTGGTCGTGTTCTACGGGTGCAAGGGTTGGTTAGCGTGGTGCAGTTTGATGACGGTGCGTTGCGCAACTGCGCTACCAGGCGACTGCTGAAGACGTTAATGACAGACCAGCGACACGTAGTCGCCGCCGGAGACCGTGTCTGGGTTCGCCCGGAAGGCGAGGATGAGGGTTTCATCGAACGAGTCGAGCCGCGACATGGTGTCATCAGTCGCACGAGCCGGGGCCGTCAGCATGTGATTGTCTCCAACGTTGATCAAGTACTGATCGTCGCCAGCGCCGGCGAACCGCGGATCAAGCCGAACCTGATCGATCGCTATCTTATTGCTGCTGACAAATATGGCATTGAGCCCATCATTTGCATCAATAAGATTGACCTGATCGACTTTGCTGAGTTGCAACCGCTGGTCGGAGTTTACAGTCAACTCGGATATCGAGTGATGCTTATCTCAGCAACAACGGGGATTGGTATGGAAAGACTTCACGCTCGGCTGCTTGGGCGGCAGACGGCAGTCGCAGGGCAATCGGGGGTAGGAAAGTCGAGCCTACTGAATGCCGTCGAACCATCACTCGATCTGCGCGTTCAGAGCGTTAGTGCTGAGAATGAAAAAGGCCGACATACCACCACGACGGCTGAGCTAATTCCACTGAAAGGCGGCGGCTATGTCGTCGATACACCCGGGATTCGTCAATTTCAACTCTGGGACGTGATCGAAGAGGAACTCGATAGCTTCTTCCGCGAACTACGACCCTACGTGAGCCAGTGTCGCTACCCGGATTGTACGCACGATCATGAAGAACCGTGCGCTGTAAAGGATGCGGTCGCCGACGGCTATATCAACTTGCGTCGGTATGAAAGCTACCTGCAGATGCTACACAGCGACTAGCTACTCGGTTTCTGCTCAGAATCTTGAGCCATCCCCTTAGCTTCGGCTAGCTTCTTGGCTTCCGCCAACCTCTGCTCCGGTGATTCAGCCTTTCCCTTCTTGGCTTCCGCCAAACGCTCAGCGGGCGTTGTTCCCGTCGCCTCGACATGGGCTGTTTCCTCGAGAGGTTCTTCCTCAGCCTTAGGTGGCAGCATACGAACTTCCAGCGGACGCTCCGTATCAATGTGCACATCACGTTGTGGGAAGGCGATCGTAATGCCAGCATCACGGAAATACTGATCGATCATGAATCGCAAGTCGCTCTCGATTCGCATTCGTTCGGCTAGTGTACGGATCACAATGAAGAAGTGCAGCTCGAAGTTGAGCGAGTTGTCACCAAAGCCGGTAAACCAGACGAAAGGCTCAGGCTTATTGCGAATCATGCCGTGCTTTTCGGCTGCTTGCTTCAACCAACGCGCCACTTCGCGAGTCGGAGAACCATAAGCAACACCCACAGGCACCTTGCAACGAATCGTCGAGTCGGTAAGCGTCCAGTTCTGGACGTTATTCTCAAGGAATGAACTGTTGGGAACGATCATTTCCTGATTCTGTGGCGTGCGTATTCTCGTGCTCCGCATGCCAATCGTCTCAACCGTGCCTGTTAAGCCAAGTAGCTCGACGAGGTCGCCGACTCGGACCGGTTGCTCAACGAGCATGATGATGCCGCTGATAAAGTTGTTGAGGACATTCTGGCTACCAAAGCCCAAGCCGATCGCAGCCGCACCCCCGAGGAAGGTAAACAACGTCAGCGGAATTTGGATTGTCTTGAGTGCCATCAGTGCCGAAGTCAGGACGAAAGCGTAGAACGAGAGCGACTGCAGAGCAGAAGCAGCACCTTCGTGCACACCAAACTTTGGCAGCATGCGCTGACCGAGAAGCTGACTAAGTTTCCGCGAAACCCAAATTCCGATGACGAGTAGAAAGACGCCCTTGATAATCGTGCTAACACGAATGGCTTTCGAATCCTCACCGGGAGATTCGATCAGAATATAGTTCCAAACACTCAGAACGCTTTGCCAGGCAGAGTTGGCCCATTCCTTGACGTTCAAGTTGAGCCGCTGGTCGTTGATCTCATCATCCAGCTGTGTTGCTAATCGTCGCACCGTATCCAAGTTAGCTGTGTGATCGGTAATCGCATTAATGTGCGATCTCAAAGCTTGTTGGCGAGCTTCTAGCCAATTGATCACTTCTTGAGGGGTTTGCTCATCGGCTCTAATCTCTCTCTGAAGATCAGAGAGTTGTTTACGCATGTCTTGGAGACGTGCATCGAGTGACTGCTCTTCTGATTCCAGATCTTTCAGCAAAGCTTCATTGGTTTCTTCCCAGTCTTTCAAGTCTTTTCGGGTAAAGTCTTCCTTCGCAATTCGATACCGGCTGTTCCACATCGTGATCGATTTGCGAACCCACTCCAGTTGTTGATTGAGCAGGCCGATCTGGTCGCTGGTTGTTTCTGACTCCTTGTTATGTGCTGCGACTGCTGCTTCGTGAGCCTTCGTATTCCCACTACCGCTCTGAAGTTTTGTTCTAGCGGTTGCAAGTTGCCGTTGAATAATCGACCTGTCACTCTCGATCTTTTGAATGGCTCTTAGGAGGCGTTCTTCCTGCTTCTGTAATTCAGCCAAACGCGTATCGAGATCATCAGCACTGAAGGTCGTCCTGGGGGTGACGAGCGCTAGTTTTTCTTTGAGAATTTCGACCCTTACTTCGGCTATTTCGCCGGCAAGCTGGTCGTTTTTCAGCTCAAGTCGTCTCAGCTCGACTTTCGCTTCGGCAATCTGACCGCCGATCTCAGTCAGCTTGAGCTCCAGCGCCAGTTTCGACTTCACGGCAGCGTCTTTGTTATTCTCGACCGCTTCTTTCGCATTGATCTTGGCGATCTCTTTTTCTTTCAGCGCTTCTTTCGCCCGAGAAAGATTGTCTTTCGACGAATCAACCGCATTCTTAGCAGCATTGGCTCGCTCCGTCTGAGTCGTGAGCGAATCCTCCAGGCTTTCCAGCAACAGGAATGAGAAAGGCGGCTTCTCTTCGATGCCCTCGGTTTGTACTTTTCCGAGTTCATCTTTTACACTCGCTAACTCTGTTTCGAGCTGCGCGGTCCGCTCGCCAAGCGTGCTCTGCTGAGAGATCAGATCACCCAACTGCTTGAGAAGTTCAATCTCTTCCGTGGATTGCTTGCTCTTTTTGGGTTTGTCCTCGGCGGGTGCTTGCGACTGCTTCTCCTCGAGTTCCTTTTGAGCCAGCCGAATTTGTTCGACGACCTTCGCTTGTCGCTCAGGAATGCTCTCTTCACTGCTGGGCATCGGCACCACAGGTTCTGCTGTTGGTACTGGCCAGGCTGGTAGTAATGCAGGCCCGCCAGACTCTTCGGCAGCTTGAAGAGAACGGGTCGCAATCTGAAATGCGACAATCGAACAGAGGAAGCAGCGCAAATAACGCATGACGGCAGTAAACGACGGGTCCGTCGCTCAATTCCAGAAAGGCGTTGATTCTTGAGAATCAGAACGCCGGGATGTAAGCCGCGGGAAGATAGGAAAAGCGCAGCCTGTGCGTCAAGCTCGCGCTCGCCATCCACTTGCGAGAATCAGCAGATCCTGTTCTTGGCTGGACTGCTATCCAGGTATGAAGGCACTCGCCTCGGGAGTGAGCCCCGCAGCAAAGCGTGCTAGCAGTTCGGCGGCTTGGTCGAGGTCGTCGAGCGAAATCATCTCGACCGCACTATGCATGTAGCGATTGGGGATGCTCACCAGACCTGCCGCGACACCTGCTCGGGAACGCTGAATCGCATTAGCATCGGTTCCCGTACCACGACCAATGGCACCCCACTGGCAATCGATTTCCCCTTCATCGGCAACCGTGCGAAGACGATCGACCACCTTGTGATTCATGTTGGGGCCACGGTAAATGACGGGCCCTCCGCCGAGCTTAATGTCCCCTTCTTGAGTCTTATCGATCGTTGGGCAGTCGGTCGCGTGAGTCACGTCCACGGCGATGCCGACTTGCGGATCAATGCCGAATGCACTGGTTGTCGCCCCGCGAAGTCCTATTTCTTCCTGAACAGTAGCCACGGCATACAGCGATGCTTCCAGCCCCATCTTCTTGGCTCGCCTGAGTGCCTCAAAGCAAACCCAAAGGCCCGTCTTGTCATCCATCCCGGGTGAGTTCGCTAAGTTGTTGCGCATCTCCTGGTAGCCGAGCTCCAAGGTGACCGGGTCGCCGATGCCGACGACTTCAGCCGCTTCCTCTTGGTCTTTCGCCCCGATGTCCAGCCACAGATCCTTCGCCTTGACGACTTGCTTACGCTCTTCTTGCTCAAGCAAATGAATCGCCTTACGAGCGATCACCGCTGGGATGGGGCCGCTCGGGGTATGGATCGTCATCCGCTGGCCAATCAACTGCTGCGGGTCCCAGCCGCCGATCGTATTAGTGTAGATGAAACCGTCGTCGCTAATATAAGTCACCAGCAGTCCGATTTGATCCGCGTGACCGGCATACATAATCCGCAGCGGTGCCCCGGGATTGCAGCACGCGATCACGTTGCCATGCAAGTCCGTGGTGATTTCATCAGCGAACCCACCCGCGTACTCACGGACCAGCGCCTGGACAGGCTCTTCGTAACCCGAGGGACTGGGGGTTTCGAGAATCGATTGAAAGAACTCTTTCGCAGCGGTTTCCATAATAAATCGTTTGTCATGAATTGTTGGAAGGCAAACTGTCTGTCATTCCGACGGGAGGCTCGCCGACCGAGGAATCCGGTTTCCGTTCTCGTCCGGACAGACTGACATAAGTAACTATTCTCCCGAACTTGCACTCTTATGCCACCGGGGTGACTGCGGTGATTTAAGAACTTTCTCTACCCAGGAAACATTTCCTCGGGCGAGGGCCACTCACCCAGTTCCAGCACGTTGCCGTCGAGATCGCGAAAGAACACTTGCCGGTAGCAGTAGTCGGGAAGCACCCGCTCGACGAATCCGACATTGTGTTGCTCGAGATCATTGATCGCCTGGTCGTAGTCCGGCGTCTGCATGGCCAAGTGGGAAGAGCGTGTGTTGATCGGACTTTCAAGATCAGGCTGAAATACAGCGTCGTGGATGAGGTGGATCATCAGCCCCGTGGCACGATTCAGCAGCCAGCTCCCTCGAAACGAAAAGCCCGGCCGGGCAGTCTGCTCAAAACCCAGCACCTCGCAATAGAATCGCGAAGCCACCTCCGGGTCTGCCGAAGGCAGCGCGACGTGATTGAGTGGCCCGATGTGAAGTGGATTGGTCATTTCTGAGCTGGTGAGATCTTTTGACCAAAGGGAACCGTTTCGCCGCGGGTGCTTGCACCGCGCTGTGTAGCTGTGTTTCGCGTGCTAGCGTCCCCCGTGCTGATTGCGTTGATTCTAACGATTTCAGCCAAGCGGAACGACCCACGCTGACGATACAGCAAAAGACAATCTAGATTCCAAATGAAGAGACTCACGATACCCGGGGGGGGTGAAGATGAGATTTTCTGCCGCGCTCACGTTGAGCCTGATGCTGCTCGCTGCGACCAATCTTGGTTGCCGGTCCATGTCTTGCGGCTCCTGCACCGATTGCACCGCAACCTGCGGCTGTCCCGAACCGGCCTGCGGCTGCGATGACGTGGCCACCTGTGGTTGCCCCGATGAGTGCTGCGGTGGCGAATGCTGCGATGCCGGGTGTGGCTGCCCCGAAGCATCTTGCGGCTGCGACGACTCTTGTTGTGCTGACGACTGCTGCGGAGGCTGCGACGACGTCTGCTGCGGTAGCCCCTGCAAGAAAAAGCGCTGCAAGCTACTCAGCGGACTGATGAAGTGCTTCGGCTGTGGTTGCTGTGCGGGCTGCGACTGCGAACTCTACTGGAGCGAATGGCACAACGACCCACCCTGCAAGTGCGACCCGTGCGATTGCTACGGCAACTACACAGGCCCGCAAGGCGGTTACTATGCCGCGCCATATCGTCGGCAGCATCCGCTAGCGGAGAACTCAGCAGAACCGTCGAGCCAGCGGCTTGAGACACGTCGGCAAGACGTGGCTGAGATTCCTACGCCGCCTGTGTACTAGGCCGTTTCTTAATTGCTAAGTGCTACGCGGTCCATACCTAGCTTGTTGAACTAAGCAATGCAATTAGAGAATTTGAGTCATACTCAATCTCAAATCTCGCAAGGCATACCTCGATCGTCGTTAGCAAATACGTGCAAAGTACGTGGCGTATCGAAGCCGAGTTGAGCGAATTCCAGTCGTGGTCGGCAATAACCAAGTCGCAACATATATGTTTGTGAGTACATTCGACGTTCTCTACTCCGCTTGGACCGAAACTTCCTAGCGAACCGTCAATTCTAAGTACTATAGATAACTTCTCAGCAGAGGCAGAATCCAGTCCTAAGAACCATGGTTCCAAAAGGCGGCGAAGAGCAACTGCCTCATGAATCACTTTCCGGCACTCTGGGCCGCGCAATTGACCTGGAAGTTCAAACTTCACTGATTGCGTCCTTTTGCAATTCAAGTTTGAACACCTCACAAGCATTTCGCGTCGTAACCTCAGCAAATTCCTTCAACGACACACCCCGCACCTTCGCCAAGCACTCCGCGATATGCCGAACCCTCGCCGGCTCGTTGGGCCGTTTCCCACGCAGCGGCTCCGGCGAGAGGTAGGGGCTGTCGGTTTCGATGAGTAGTCGATCCGCAGGGACGCTTGCCGCGCAGTCGCGTAAGTCTTGCGACTTTTTGAACGTAACCATCCCGGCGAAGCTAATGTGCATGCCCATGGCAACGCACTCCGCGGCCATCTCCGTGCTGCCGGTGAACGAGTGCATAATGCCCCGTAGCGGGCCTCGCTTATGAGCCTCCCGCAGCATGGCGAGGATGTCCTCGTCGCATTCACGCATGTGGACGATGAACGGCAGGTCGAGCTTCTCCGCTAGACGCATGTGCCGGTCGAAGTAATCTTGCTGCAAGTCAAATGGGGAGTCGTCCCAGTAGCGGTCGAGCCCCGTTTCGCCGATCGCTACTACGCCGGGCTGCGTGGCGAGTTGCTCGATCTTCGCCCAATCGTCCTCGGCGGCTTCAGCAACATAATTGGGCTGGATGCCGACGGCGGCGTAGACCTCCGGGTACTGCCCAGCAAGTTCGATGCAGCGCTGGCTGGTTTCTACTGACACCCCGACCGCGATCATCTGTGTGACGCCGACTTCGCGAGCGCGGGCGACGACTTCGTCTCGGTTTGCATCGAATTCTTCTTGATTCAGATGCGTGTGCGTATCGAAGAGCATCGTCAAGAAACCTGCTTAGCTGGCAGGTGCGAGCGTCAGATCACGCAACGAGTCAAGATGCCCTTTCGCCATCCCGAGAGCCTCCTCAGCAATCGCCTTGGCAGCAGGAGCAGTCCGCAACTGCTGAACGATTTCATCGATCTTCGCGATGTCTTGCTCTTGGTAGTTCGCTGCGTACTTCAGCAGGAAGTCGATACTTAAGTCGTGCAGGTCGGTGAATTCCATGGGGAAGTCACCCGTGCGTCGGCGCGAACCTGAATCCGACAGTAAGCGGTTGATACGATCAGAAATCGTGTTTTGATCAGTAACCATTGCCTCGATCGACTCCAACACGTCATCCCGACCTTTGGGGACGTGAGGCCGCGAGTATTGGAGATACTGCGGGAAGGATCGGCAGAGGATCGCCAGCAGTCGATTCAGAGCTTGGACGGTTTCAGGGGACATTCAGTTAGGAAAACTCTCGGAAACGAAAAACTAAAATAAGTTGTCAGCGGCCTGCTTCGCCCAAGCAGCGATTCCATCAGGAATGATTCCAAAAATGATAATCGGCAGCGAAATCGCGACGATGTAAGTGGCCGGGAAAAAGCCCACCGAAACGGGGCGACTCGTGTCGGGCTCAGGATCGATGCAAATCGTCTTGGCAACACGCAAGTAGTAGACCAGGGAAATCGCCGTGTTCAGACCGGCAGCAACCAGGACGGCAATCAGCAGCGGTCCACCTGCTGCGTATAGCGAACGAAGCACTTGCAGCTTTGGCCAGAACCCGGCCAGTGGAGGCAGGCCTACTAGGCTGAACAAGATCAGCGTGAGGCAAACGGCAATCCATGGTGCTTTGTTGATCAGCCCGGCGTAGTCGCTGATCTCTTCGCTATGCATTGCGTTACGTAGGAAGGCGATGATGGCGAACGCACCAAGATTCATGAACAGGTAAATACCTACGTAAAGCAACAGAGCCGAGACAGCTTCGCTCGCGTCGGCCGTGTTCTGTCCGGCTAGGGCAATCGCTGCCGCAACCGGCATCATCATAAAGCCCGCGTGAGCAATCGTGCTGTAAGCGAGCATGCGCTTGATATTCTTCTGCCCGTAAGCGGCCAGGTTACCAAACGTGCAGGAGATAATCGCGAGAATAGCGACTGCGGCGACGAAGAACTTACGCACTGAGGAGAGCGGACTGCCGATCTCGACGGCATCCGTTTCCTCAGCGTCGGTAGTTTCCTCATCAGCGACAAGTTGGAATTTAGAGTCGACAGCACCGTCCAGCTTAGCGGTCGCGACTGCCTCTTCTCGGTTGCTGATCCCAGCAAGCTCAGTCTCTGGTGCATAACCAAGTCCGAGCCCGACGCGAAGCAACAATGCGAGTGCCGCCGCCTTAGAGGCCACAGACAGAAATCCATCGACTTCCGCCGAAGCACCTTCGAACACGTCAGGGCACCAAAAGTGAAACGGCACGGCCGAAAGTTTGAACGCGAGTCCCACGCCCAGCATCAGTCCGCCTAGCACTAGCACGATAAGCGACTCAACACCTTCACCGGCGGCTAAGCTGGCGGGGATATCCATTGCGACCAACTGAGAGGCCATCGTCGGGAGATGCGCTGAGCCCAGCACGCCTGAAAGCAGGCTGATGCCATAAAGCATGACGCCAGCTGTGCCTGCACCGTAGATGGCATACTTCAACGCCGCTTCGCTACTTCGCTGGCGACCCTTCACCATGCCGGCGAGGACGTACGAAGGAACGCTCGCCATTTCGATGCCTAGGAAGAGCGTGAGCATGTGATTCGCCGAAGCCATCAAGCACATGCCGACGACCGAACCAAACACTAGGCTGTAATAATCCTGGCCATCTTCGCGATCAGCGATTCCCGTGAGTCGCGAAAGGAGAACGAACAGAACTGTGAAAGCCAGTAGGAAGACCTTCATGTAGGCCGTGACTGAGTCGTAGACGAGCATCCCGGTGAACAACTCTTGTCGTTCTAGTTCCGCCCACGTCGACAAGCCTTCCAACGGCAATGCCGTCCACAGGGCCAGAATCGAACCGGCTAATGCTAACAGAAACGGAGGGATGCGATCTGTCAGGGGAAACACGCGACAAACGAGCATCACAACGATCGTGATGCACAACACGAGCTCCGGCTTGAAGAGCGGGAGGCTTGTGTTGACGGTATCGTCAACGAGCGAGTTTATAATGGTTTGCAGATTCACTGCTAAAGCTCAGTCAGTTTGTCTAAAGTATTTCGTATTCTCGATGCTCTTGTCGCGATCTATCGCTTAGCCCGCGCAATCGCGACGTTATCGGCGTTGTCCAGCTTCTCTTCCGCCTCAGCCTCTTCCTCGTAGCCTTCGGTCAGCTCAGCGAGGCGTTCCACCTGCCGGTCGACGCTCGGCTGCATGTAATGGAAAACAGCTCGCGGATAAACGCCGAACAAGATCGCCAAAGCCAGCAATGGCGTAGCGATCGAGAGTTCTCGCATTGTGATCGGAACCAGAGCCTCGGGATGCGGACCCTTGTACTCAGCCCCCAGGTAAACTCGCTGGATGGCCCACAGGATGTACCCTGCAGTAAGAATCACGACTGCCGCGGAGATAATCGCCAGCACGTAGCTGTACTTCCAAACGGAAAGCACAACCAGCACTTCGCCGATGAAGCCGCAAAGGCCCGGAAGACCCAAGCCAGCGAAGAAGATTCCCAGAGCCATGCCGCTATAGACGGGCATCTTGGCAAACAGGCCGCCGAACTCTTCCAGATTGCGGTGATGTACCCGGTCGTAGACCACGCCAACCATAAAGAACATGCCGGCGGAGCTAATGCCGTGGGCGATCATCTGGAACATCGCTCCATTGACGCCCATCTTCCAATAGTCTGGGTTGTAGCCGTTGGAGCCGAATGCACTCCAAACCGCGAAGCCCAGCACGACGTAGCCCATGTGGCTGACTGAACTGTAGGCGACCATCCGCTTGAAGTCTTTCTGAGCAAGTGCCGCGAACGCACCCCAAACCATGCTTACGACGCCGAGCCCACAGACGATCGGTGCGAGGGTGAAGCCAGCTTGCGGACAGATGGGATAGCAAATTCGCAAGATTCCATAGCCGCCCAGTTTGAGCAGAATGCCGGCAAGGATCATCGAGATGGGTGTCGGGGCTTCGACGTGAGCATCGGGCAACCAGGTGTGGAACGGAACGCCGGGCACCTTGATCACAAAGCCGATAAATAGCAGCACAAAGGCCCACAGGCCAACAGTCTGGCCCAGCCAGGCTTCGCTTTGGAACTGCGTGGTATTTTGGCCAATTTGTTGGAGAGCTAGGATGTTGAAGGTGTGTAGCGGCTTCTTCATCGCTTCGTCAGCGATGCCTTCGTTCGCTTTCTGAGTCTCCGCGAATCGCTTGGCGAGGTCGCTATCTCCTGCGAGCCACTCCTGTAACGCGGACTCCGCGTCGCCTTCTTCGCCGACAGAAATAATGCCTGACTCGGCCAGTTGGGTTGCGTTCAGTTCGGTCAAATCGCTGTTGAAGTACAGCATGAGGATGGCGATCAGCATCAACACACTGCCGAACAGCGTGTAGAGGAAGAACTTGATCGCCGCATACTCACGTCGTGGGCCGCCCCAAACACCGATGAGAAAGTACATCGGCAGGAGCATCACTTCCCAGAAAACATAGAACAGGAAGAAGTCGAGCGCGAGGAAGCAGCCGACAATGCCTGTTTCCAATAGCAGGAATAGGATGCAGTAGGCTTTCACGTGCTTGTTGATTGGCCAGCTCGCCCCCATCGCCAACACGCATAGGAACGTTGTTAGCACGACGAGCGGGAAGCTAATGCCATCCATGCCCATCATGTATTGGATGCCGAACGACGGGATCCAATCCAGGGCGAATAGGTTTTGCATCTCGGCGACGCTCGCGTCGAAATCAACACCGGCTCCCTGGCGGAACAAGCCCAGCGACAGGATGAACGTGAAGATCGTCACGCCGAGCGTGGTGAACTTGATCGCGTCGCCTTGGTTCTTAGGAAAGAAAGCCAATACCAACGCGGCAAGCGCCGGCAGGAAGACGAGAAAGCTGAGATAAACTTTGGGGTCGCTGAGTGACATGGTGTTTTCGTTGACAAGCGAGAGTCAGGTGGGAAGCCTATGCGATCGTTACGCGGCTAGCTTCCTGAAATCACAATCGTGAAGAACGCGGAGACAAACAAAACCATCGCCCCGACGACGATGAATAAAATATATTGACGAAGGCTGCCGGTTTGCAGCTTCTTAAGTAACAGTCCGAAGTCCCAAGTGCCGCGGGCGAAGGCGTTGACTGAGCCATCGACCACCGTCTTGTCGAAGACGGCGTCCACAACTTGAGAACCACCCTTTGCAGCGGAAGCGGCACCGTGAAGAATCGAATCAATCACTCCCCGGTCGAAGCTGGACGCAAACTTCGCCACCACCATCGAAGGAGCGACAAACACAGCCCAGTAGAGCTCGTCAAACCACCACTTATTCCACAGCCAACTGTGAATGGGTTTGAAGGTCTGCTTGATCTCTGCTGGGTTGAACATATCCCAACGCAACAGATACATGAGTGTGGCCAGCAACAACCCTGCGGCTGCTGTCCCGAAGGCGGCTAAGCCTGCTTTCACCAAGAAGTTGTGCGCGTCATGCTCGTTGGGAATCGTTAGACTCTCCATGAGGACGCCTTCACTGGTGGCAAGAGTCCCGACAGGACGAGCTTGGTCAAGCAAATTGTAAACGCCGAGGTTCGTCCCAGGGAAGTTCCAACCAACCGCAACTGCAAAGACCGCGAGAATGATCAGTGGCGTGGTCATCGTGCTGGGTGATTCGTGAGCATGGTCGTATCGCTGTTGGTTCCGAGGCTCACCGGCGAAGGTCATGTACCACAGTCGGAACATGTAGAACGCTGTGATTGCGGCTCCGAAAACCGGAGCGGCTAGGAGAATCGACCCGTGGAACTGATTCTTATCGAAGAAATTCCAAGCTTGCTCAATGATGGCATCTTTGGAGTAGTAGCCACTCAGCCCAATACCAGCGACAGGGATGCCCGCACCAATAATAGCCAGACAGCCAACAAGCATCGTGTAAGCCGTGATCGGCATTTTCTTACGCAGGCCACCCATTTCGGTCATGTCGTTCGTATGTACAGCGTGAATTACCGAGCCAGAACACATGAACAACAAGCCCTTAAAAAAGGCATGCGTGATTAGGTGGAACAAGCCGGCAAGCCAACCGCCCAAGCCCAAGGAAAGCATCATGTAGCCGAGCTGGCTGACCGTCGAGTAGGCGAGAACGCGCTTAATATCCGTCGCCGTGATGGCAATGGTTGCTGCAATCAGCAGCGTGATCGCACCGACGTAGGCAATCACAATCAGCGCTTCGGGAGAGAACGCGGGATAGAATCGCCCCGTGAGATAAACCCCTGCGGCGACCATCGTTGCGGAGTGAACTAGCGCCGAAACGGGCGTCGGCCCTTCCATCGCGTCGGGCAACCAAACGTGCAGCGGGAACTGGGCGCTCTTGCCCACGCAGCCGCAGAAGATTCCGACGCCAGCGACCAAGAGCAGCCACCATCCGGCGTTATTCTCTTCTCCCTCTTCGACAGTCGTGATCCGCTCACCTTCAGCCACCATGCCTTCGGTCGGCTGGATGGCGTAATCGTTCTCTTTCGTTCGGAGCTGACTGAAGATGCCGGGCTCGGCGACTTCACCGGACTCCGTCATCACTGTCTTGCCGGTTTCGTCCTGCATGTCGCCAAAAGCGAACGTGCCGACGCTAGCCCAGAGGGCCATCATGCCGATCAGCATGCCGAAGTCGCCCACGCGGTTGACGATAAACGCCTTGTTCGCGGCGGTGCTTGCACTGTGGCGTTCGATGTAGAAGCCGATCAGGAAGTAGGAGCAGATACCGACCAGTTCCCAGAAGACAAAGACCATCGCCACGTTGCCAGCGATCACGATGCCCAACATGCTGAAGCAGAAGAGCGACAAGTACTGGAAAAACCGCCAGTAGCGACCGGGCCGCTTGAGGTGGGCACCGTTGGAGAGCGTCACTTCGTGGTCAGTGAAATCGTGCAACTCGTCATGCATGTAGCCCATCGCGTAGATGTGAACGCAGGTGGCGATCAGCGTGACCATGCAGAACATGACGACCGTGAGCGTATCAATGTAGTAGCTCAGGGCCAGTTTCAAGCTGCCAAACGAAACGAGCGTGTAATACTCGCCCGTGTAATAAGGTGGCGGGCCGTTGTTGTGTTCTTCGGAATGCTCCTCGCCTTCGCCGGAACTAGCGGCGGTGAGCGTCAGCTTGGCTGAGGCGACCTCGGTACTGGTGTATTGGAACTGCGATCCCTGGGGAGCTGCCGCTTCCTCAGCACCATGGTCTTCGTCGTGGCTCTCATGATCTTCGCCTTCGTGAGTCGCGTCATGCCCGCCGTGATGGGCGTCAACTAACTCGTGATTGGGCAGCCACACGCCAAACAGGGCGATCATGCTTAGCAGGCAGCTTGTTCCGATCGAAAGTGCCGCGACATGGCCGGCCAGCTTTCCATGCGGCCCCATGTGCTTGCCGAAAAACAGGATAACTACAAACGACGCCAGGGGGATGAGCCAAGCGAAGGTAAGTAGTGTCGGCAGTAGAGAAGCAGGATCCATAGGTGTTCTTGAAGCAGGATTTCTCCCGCTGATTGCTTGTTAGCCTTGCAACTGCTCCGCACGGTCAACATCGACCGAGTCGTGGTTGTTGTAAAAGTTCAATACGATGGCGAGCGCGACGGCCGCTTCGGCAGCGGCTAAAACGATCACAAACAGCGACATCAGTTGACCATCAAGCCCAAGGGTGTTCGCGTCGTTGCGGAGGTATTTGCTACCGAACGCGATAAAATTGATATTTGCGCCGTTAAGGACCAGCTCGATCCCCATCAGGACGCCAAGGGCGTTCCTTTTGGTTGCCATGCACAACGCCCCACAGACGAACATCACCGCACCGACCAACATGAAGTGGGCGACGCCAACTGGCTCGTTCAAGAGGTGTGCTAGTGGAAGTGAGGACATGGAGTGATGGGCTATTGGAATGATGAAAAATGGAGTGTTGCGAGTTGTCGCCCTGTCTTTGAAAACAGCCGCCTACTTATCAATTGGGCAGTGCGGCTCCTGGTTCGACCTGTGTGGTTCTCTCCTCAGCAGTCCCCCGTTTCATTTTCGCACGAGCGAGATAGGCAGCACCGACCAGCACGACGAGCAAATGCACGGAAACGACTTCGAAGAATAGGAGATAACCCTGCTCACTGCCGCCATCAGTGCGAGCGCCAAGCAAGCCCATCGCAAGTGGAGCAACCGTCGCTTCGACTTCAAGCTCTTCAGCCGCGGCACGATCGATACCTCTCCATTCGGGAACACTAAACGCCACCCAGGCGAGGGTTGCCAGCAGGGCGCTACCAGCAATAAAGCCCAGGACCCAGTCACCAGCCATCGTCTTCATCTCGACGAAGCGTTCTTGGGAGGTGAGCATCACGCCAAAAATCAGCAGCACTAGAGTACCGCCGACGTAAATCATCAATTGCATCGCACCAACGAAATCAGCGCCCGCTAGAAAGAATAGGCCCGAAGTCGAGGCGAGTGAAAGTACCAGGTAGAACGCCATCCGCACGATGTTGGTTGCCAACAGGACGGCAACGGCGAAACCGCAGGCGAGGGCGGCGAACAGCAGGAAGAAGAATGAGGGCCAGTAGATGGATTCCATAGTTAGTTGCCCCCTCCGACAGAGTTGCTCATCGCAACGGTTTTCTCGCTTGGAAGCGAAACAGTCTCTTCGGAAACTTCTTCCTCCAATTCTTGTTCTGTCCCATCGGTTCCCCCCTCCGAGGCAACTTTATCGCCTGCTCGCTGCCAACCTTCGCTGACGGCATAGGTCGCTTCAGGACGATCTTGCAGGCCGAAGAGGTTCTTGTGAGGGAAGTTGTATTGCCAGATGACCGCGCCTAGGAACATTGCTGCGGCGATCGGTGTGCAGTATTTCAAGCAGGTGGTCATCACTTGGTCGATACGCAAGCGAGGCAGCGTCCAGCGAATCCACATCATGATGCAGACGCCGAGGGTCGCTTTGCCGATCAAATTCGCGGCGCCAAGCAGGCTACCGAGATACCACGCGACTGAGGTTCCTCCTGCTGTAAGTCCAAAGAACTGCATGATGCTGTCAATCACACCCGAAATTGTACTTGGCTCACCTGTCAGCCCAAGCCATTCCGTAACAGGGAACGGGCCATTCCACCCTCCGAGGAACAGGATTGATGCGAGCAAGCTCACCGAGAACATCGAGCCATACTCGGCCATGAAGAAGAAGCTCCAGCGAAGGCCGGAGTATTCCGTATGGAAGCCAGCCACGAGTTCACTTTCCGCCTCTGCCAAGTCGAACGGGGCGCGGTTAACACTTGCCGTGGCACACGTGCAGTAGACGAAGAAGGTGATAAACGTGAACGGATCGTTGAAGACCAGCCAGTTTGTGAACAGGCCTTCTTGCATGTTGCCGATGTAGACCAGATCGAGCGAGCCCACAAGAAGAACGGGAACAACCGCACACATGCCAAGCGGAACTTCGTAGCTAACCACCTGTGCCGCTTCACGCATTGCTCCGAAGAGCGACCATTTCGACGCGGAAGAGTAACCGGCCAGAATCGTGCCGAAGACTTCTAATCCAAGAACGGCAAGCACGAAGAAGATGCCGGAGTTCACGTGCTGAGCAACAAAGGGATACTCGCCCCCCGCGAAAGGTATCGCTAGGTAGGCTGCGATTGCAGCGCAAAAGCTTACATAAGGAGCGACTTTGAAGAGAAGCTTGTCGGCCCCATCGGGCATCAAGTCTTCTTTGGTGATGAGCTTCAAGCCATCGGCAAGAGTTTGCAGCCAGCCGAATTTGCCACCGACCCGCGTGGGGCCTAGGCGGTCTTGGATGCGGCCTGAGATCTTGCGCTCAAGCCAAATAAAGACCAACGCACCAACGGCAACAATGTTGATGATCAAGCCGACATGAACAAACGCTGCCAGGACAAATCCAAGCAAACTGTCACTTGCGACGGTGAGTCCAACCCACGACGCGAGCCAGTTCAAAACGGAATTGATGATTTCTGCCACAGCCTAAATTCTTTCGCGCTTGGGCGGCTCAAAAATCGTGCTTAAGAACGACTTCCAGGGGCATGGAACGGCAGGCCGGTTGCCGTGCTATCATGTCCGTTTGGAGATCGTGAAATATGGCACAAAGTCCAAAAGGTGTATAGGGTTAGCCCGGTGAAAACCACATGATTTGCCGTCTACTAGATGCGTCGTGACCGGTCTAACGATCAATCTCACCCATCACGATGTCGAGCGACCCGACGATCGCGGGGATGTCCGCGATCAGGCAACCGCGACTCAGTTCGGAGACGACCGACAGGTTGCAGAAGCAACTGCTGCGTGCCCGGAGTCGCCAAGGAATCGAATCCCCTTCGCTCACCAGATAGAAACCCATCTGGCCCCGCGGGCACTCGGTTTCAAGATAGACTTCGCCCTTGGGTAGCTTCGTTGTGAGCTTCATCGGCTCGCCATAGTCGCCTTCTGCGGTGCGGTATCGCTCGATCCCTTGGCGAACTAAGTCGATCGCTTGAATGACTTCTAACATCCGCACGTAGAACCGATGCCAGCAGTCGCCGAGGATCGCTTCTTGAGGGATCGGCGGGTACTCGTGATCCTTCGGGTAGTGGCCGTCTTGCTGGGAAATGACTTCGAAAGCGTAGCCATCGTACATGGCCGTGTAGATTTCCTCGCCGTCGCGACGCAAGTCGTGATCGATCCCGCTCCCCCGCAGCACGGCGCCGCTAGTGCCATAGTCGATGGCCATCTCACGCGACATCACGCCGATGCCGGCGGTTCGCTTGATAAAGATCGAGTTGGTGGTCAGCAGCGTATGGTACTCCGCGATCATCGGCTCGAACTGCGTGAGAAAGTCCTCGCACTTTTCTAACCAGCCTGCTGGAAGGTCGGCCGTCGCTCCGCCGGGAGTAATATAACTGTAGGTGAGTCGTGCACCGCAAGCTTCCTCAAATAGGTCGAGGATTTTCTCCCGCTCGCGGAAGGCGTAGAGGAAAGGGCTAAAGCTACCCAGGTCGAGGCCGTAGGTACCCATGCCGACCAAGTGGCTCGCGATCCGCCCCATCTCCGCAATGATTACGCGGAGGTGCCGGCCTTTTTCGGGCGGCTCGTACTTGAGCAACTTTTCAACGGTCAGGGCCCAGCCGAGATTCATGTTCATCGCGGCCAAGTAGTCCATCCGGTCCGTGTAGGGCACCCACTGCCGCGGTGTGAGGTTCTCGCCGATCTTTTCCGCACAACGATGCAAGTAGCCCATGTGAGGCGTGACTTCCGAGACGATTTCTCCGTCAGTTCGCAGCACCAAACGCAGCACGCCGTGGGTGCTGGGGTGCTGCGGACCCATGTTCACCAACATTTCGTCGGTGCGGACATCAAATTCAATTTCGCGGGGATCGTCGACCGTGGTGGACATGCAAGTCGTTGAGAGCTAGTGGATAGTTGACCTAATGAACGAGAAGCCGCTACTTACCGACCACGGATTCCGTGATACTCGAGCGGCATCTCGTAGTCTTTTCGCATCGGATGCCCGACCCAGTCTTCAGGGCAGAGGATCCGGCGGAGGTTGGGATGATCGGTGAAGTGAACGCCTGACAGATCGTAGATCTCGCGTTCATGCCAGTCGGCCGTACTCCAAATGTGCGACACTGAGGCCAGTTCCGGCAATTCACCTGGAGTGTCGTCCTTCCAGCGGGGAAGCGTCACCTTTAGCACGAGGCTGTGCTTGTGCTGCATGCTGAACAGGTGATAGACAACTTCGGTATGAGGCTCCCAAGTGGCCTTCTTTGCCTTCTTCTCATCGATGTGCAGATAATCAACCGCGGTGATGCTATTGAGGTAATCGAAAGCCAGGCTTGGTTCGTCACGCAGATACTGGCAAAGCTCGACGAGCCCATCTGGGGAAACTTCAATCCAGGGGTCGATGTTTTCAAAGTTCGAACCCGTAATGTTGTCGCCAAACTTTTGTTTGAGCTGGTCGACGAATGCTTGTCCGCTCATCGGATGTCTACTTTTCTGTTGTCCAATAACTTACTGACTTGAACTAAGCCGAGAGAATCGATCCTGCTGATCGCGCGGCACGGTCGGTGGTCTGAGTGGGCGGTGCCCGTTCAACGACCTGCCCCTTCTGGCTCTCTGTGGAACGTACCCAATCAAGGTCGCCCCGCCTCCAGACGTAGAAGAAGCCGACCATTAGCACTGAGAAGAAGACGCCAATATCAAAGATCGAGGCCTTGGCGAGCAACTTGCCAGTGTCGCGAACCGCGGCACTGGAAGCCTCAGCACTACCTTGGACGAGGTCGAGCTCCTTGGCTCGTTCAGCCGTAAGGGCAGGGAGTTCGGGCGATTCGACGCCGAGTTCCGCAAGCCGTGTGGCCGCCTGCGGTGAGAGTTCGTCAGTCGCTCCGCCAGGCTCGACATCTGCCATCACGACCGGCATGTTTGGCGAGGATAGTTGCGTTGCTTTTCCGTAGACGCTGGCCCACGGAAAGAAGAAGGCGACTTCCACATCAAAAATAATGAACAGCAGAGCTACGACGTAGAAACGGAGGTCGAACTGCACGAAGCTTGAGCCAATCGTAGGCTCACCGCACTCGTAGATTTCGAGCTTTTCTTCGTTTGGTAAGTTTGGTCGGAGAAAACGCCCGACGAGCAGGTTGACGAACAAGAAGATCGCAGCGACAGCCGCGAATAGTCCCAGGTAGGCGACGATGGCAGTTGGGGTAGCCATTATTGATTCGGCCCTCCATGAACGGGCTCAGTAATGACTTTCGATTGAGCGACCGCCGTGGGGTTAATCGAAGATCGCCCCCAGGCAACGTCCAACGGCAAGCGCGAGAAGTCAACGATGCAGCCATCACGGCTGTAGCAACTCAAGTCGTGACTCGCACCCATGAAGATGCAATCCACTGGGCAGGGCTCGACACATAGCGCACAGAACATGCACTTCGTATAGTCAATGGTGTATCCATTGATTTTAAAGCCTTTACCGCCCTCAACCTTTTCCTTGCCAATGTAGATGCAATCGACAGGGCAAGCCTTCGCACATTGGTCACAGGAAATGCAAGTCGTCAGATCAAACCGATGGAAGCCGCGGTAACGGGCGGCTACAGGAACGGGCAGCTCGGGATACTCGTAATGTTCTGTGAACGTTTTTCGATCTGGCCGATACGTCTTCACTGCTGTTCGCAGTGTCACAAACATACCGTGTCCAACGGTATAAACCGCCTCGAACACATTGCCCAGCCAAGGGAAAACTCGTTTAACGGTCGCAATCATTTGCTTCGTTTACGCTTCTCTTCTTAGAGACTAAGAGTGAGGCTGTAAGAGCCGTGGATGCACTGCATGCAAGCCCGGATTATAGATTCGTACACTGTTGCCGCAACCGCTAAGCGTTCATGTGCCGGCAAATACAACCGTAAAAATGTAAGAAGCAATCCACGATGAATCGCCTTGGGGGATTGTTCTAATGAGGCAAGCTCAGGTCGAAAGCTCGAGCGCAATCAGTTGGGACGAAGAGCTGATGACAATCCGTCGATGAGCCTAAGCCGGAGCAACGCCAACTGGATGTCTCTTGTCTTCTCCAGATATAGCGCCAGGAGTCTCGTCTTGCCAGGTTGAATACTGGCAGAAACGGGATGATCAGACTCCTCGAAGCAGTCGTTACGAACCGACCCGGCTTGGCTCAACAGTAGGCTTTGGTTCCCTCATTGACCTGCCAGGTTGTCTCTAGGAAATAGGCGTAAGTCATTGATCACATTTGGTTTACAGTTTTTTCAGTTGTGTTTTTTCGGTGATCTCACCATAAGAGACCACCTTGGTTCTGTGCGGCATGCCGCAGTACTGCCCTCTTTTGCCTAGCTTTTCCCTGCAAAAAAGGACCAATACTGCTTACGGCTTTCTTGACTCTCGCTTTTCCTCACGTAGAGTGAAACGAGGGAGTCGAGTGATCGGCGACCGTGATTTTCGCTGCCGAATGACTAGTTGTCAGTGGTAAAAAGCGGACTGGGCAGGAGGCCGCGCTGCGTAGGCGTCTGACGTGCCTATGGAATCGTCAGGTAAGGATCAGTGAAGGAATCCGAAAATGTTAGTTCTATCCCGCAAGAAGAACGAGAGTATCGTCATCAATGACGATATCACGATTGTCGTGGTCGAAATCCGAGGCGACAAAGTTCGCCTGGGTATCGAGGCTCCGAAGGAAGTGCCCGTGCATCGTAACGAAGTTTACGAAGCCATACGCCGCTCCGCGGAAGCCGCCAACGAGTCTGCTGAGCCAAACCCTTCGTAGGCTTAACCGGTCGCACTTCGCATTTTTGGTTGTACCTTCACAGATCGCCATTTTTGGCGATCTATTTTCTTTTGAAGGGTTCTCCTTCAATACGAAACAGGCGGATTCGCTGAGAAGTACTCAATTTTCTCCGGTCTGGCCGGTTGATTGCCGATGATTAGAACGGTCTTTAACGGGTGGAGGCTGTGCTTAAACGGGAAATCGCCTTGACGTTCTTCCGAAAGCCGCCACAATTCCGTTTCTGCTGGGCGTTTCGTTCTGAGAGCGAAGTCACCTCGCACACACCGCGGCCCCTTCGTCTAGCGGTCTAGGACTCCGGCCTTTCACGCCGGCAACACGGGTTCGAGTCCCGTAGGGGTCACTAAGCGTCAATTCACAATGACCAAGTCGAAATGACCAATGACATCGGCCGTAGCCGAAACGCATTGGTCATTTTTGCTTGGTCATTTGTCATTTAGGGAGCAAAGTTCCAATGAGTGATTCGTCAGAAGCTAACGCCTACGATGCCATTCTTGTCGTTTCTTTTGGTGGTCCCGAGGGCCCTGACGACGTCATGCCTTTCCTGGAGAACGTCCTTCGCGGCAAAAACGTCCCCCGCGAGCGAATGTTGGAAGTCTCTGAGCACTACCAACATTTCGACGGCGTTAGTCCCATCAACGAGCAGAATCGCCAGTTGATCGCCGCTTTGGAAGAAGAACTGGCAGAGCACGGTCCCCATCTCAAGATCTATTGGGGCAACCGGAACTGGCATCCGATGATGGCCGACACGCTGCGCGAGATGCGGGACGACGGCGTGAAACGGGCGATCGCGTTCTTCACAAGTGCCTTTAGCTGCTACTCGGGATGTCGGCAGTATCGCGAAGACATCATGCGTGCCCAAGAAGAAGTAGGAGAGGGGGCACCGCACGTTGATAAGTTGCGGATGTTCTTCAACCATCCTGGTTTTGTCGAGCCAATGGCGGAGTCCGTGAAATCGCACCGTGAGAACATCCCGGAAGAGTCTCGCGAGAGCGCTCTGCTAATGTTCACTGCCCACAGCATTCCGATGGGCATGGCCGAGAATTGCCGCTATGAAGTGCAGCTTAAGGAAGCATGTCGGCTCGTCGCAGAGATGGCGGGGCATGAGCGTTGGGAACTGGTTTACCAGAGTCGCAGTGGCCCGCCCCAACAACCTTGGCTTGAGCCCGACGTCTGCGATCGAATTTCCGAGCTGCACGAGAAGGAAAAGTTGAAGGAGTTGATGATCCTTCCGATCGGTTTCGTCTCCGATCACATGGAGGTTCTTTTCGATCTCGACACAGAAGCGGCTGAGCTTTGCAAGGAGCTTGGCATCCACATGCAACGAATACCGACCGTCGGCACGCATCCGCGTTTCATCCGGATGATTCGCGAACTGATTGTCGAGCGGATGAGCGAGTCGCCGGACAAGCCGGCCCTGGGCGACATGGGTCCCAACCACGATGTCTGCCCTGTTGATTGCTGTCTCTACACACCGCGTCGACCAGCCGCTGCTGCCGGCCAGTAGGCCTCATAATCGGAATAGTCCCTCTAGGCTACTGCGATTTCAGCCTTTTCTCACGCCGGGAAAACGCTTGCCCGCAAGACATTTCGTTTAGTGGCTGGTACGATAAGAGCTTACACGAAGCGGACCACCCGGGTCGGGGGGAGGTCCCCACGATCCGATCCAGACTATTGAGAGGAGTTGAGACGATGAAGATTTCAAAAATGATGTTGCTGATGGCACTCGGCATGTTCACCTTCGCTGGCTGCAGCGAAGCCACAAAGGACAGCATGAAGGAAGACGCAAAGAATGCTGCTGAAAAGGTTGAGGAAGGCGCGAAGGAAGCTGTCGAAGGTGCCAAGGAAATGGGCAAAGAAATGAAAGAAGGTGCTGAGGCTGGCGTCGAGAAGATCAAAGAAGGTGCAGCCGAAGTGAAAGAATCTCTCTCTGGCGAAGAATCTGCCGTTGAAGAGACTGCTGAAGAAATCGAAGAAGCTGCCGAATAGGTTGCTGACGACGGATCTAGTAATTGATAACGACAATGGCCGCGGAGACGGGTGACGCCCGACTTCGCGGCCATTATGCTTTTGTCCATGGATATTTCGTCTCAGAAGATTTCGATTGATTCGCCAGAGCTACGCACGCTTGGGCAGTCCGACATCCAAGTCTCCCCGGTTTCTTTGGGTTGCTGGCCGATCGCTGGTGTCACAACGCTCGGCACGAACGACGAGGACAGCATCGCAACGATTCGCAAGGCACTTGAGTGTGGCGTGAATCATCTCGATACGGCCTACTGCTATGGGCCGAGCGGCGAGAGCGAGAATCTGATTCGGCGGGCACTCGACCTCAATCCCAATGTCGACCGCGGGAATCTAACAATCGCCACCAAGTGTGGCATCCACTACAACGCTGATGGTAATCAGGAACAGGATGCCCGTCCTGAAACCATTCGCCGCGAATGCGACGAAAGCCTCCGTCGCTTGGGTGTCGATCACGTCGAACTCTATTACCTTCACTCGCCCGACCCAAAGCTGCCACTCGAAGATTCCGCTGGTGCGATTGCAGAGCTTGTCGCCGCAGGCAAGACGCGGCTAGCCGGGGCCTCGAATTGTCAGCTCGATCAATTGCAAACGTTTCACTCCATCTGTCCGCTCTCGGTGGTGCAGCTTCCCTACAACATGCTGCAACGGGACATCGAGCAGAAGACAATCCCGTGGTGCATTGAGAACCGCATTTCAACAGCCATCTACTGGCCTCTGATGAAAGGCTTACTCGCCGGCAAACTACCGACAGATGGCAAACTGGCCGAAGGTGACAACCGGCTTAAGTACCCGATGTATCAGGGAGAGGAGTGGCAACGGAATCAGGAGTTCGTCACTCGGCTCACAGCAATCGCCGAAGAAGCCGGCAAGACAGTCGCCCAGTTGGTCATCAACTGGACGATGCGTCAACAAGGCATCACCACAGTCCTCTGCGGAGCAAAGCGTCCGTGGCAGATCGAAGAGACCGCCGGCGCGATGGGCTGGGAACTAACCGAAGAACAAAACAAAGCAATCGCAGCCGCCCTAGCCGCTCGCGGCTTAGCCGAAGCGAATCGCCGTTTCGAGTAGCGAAGCCATACTCAATTTGCAGTTTGCCGTACTCGATCTGGGCCACATTCCGCTTCACCGTTAACCAAATCCTGGCTAGTATGAAACATTCAGCGGCTTGAGTCTCCAGCCGCTCTTTGTGTTTCTATTTTAGAGGGCAGCAGTGTTTTTCTTTTCGAGAGAGCTCAGCGCTCGGCGTGGGCTCGCAAGCTTCGTATTGCGGTATCTCGCCGCTCTAGTTGCGATAATATCCGGATACTTTCTTGGCCCGTTGCAACAGGTCCGAGCAGTCGAGCCCATTCAAGTCGGCTTTCTCTGGCACATGCACCAGCCGATTTATTTTCCGGGTGAAACGCTGACGCAGACGGACGCCGCGGGGCATTTTTCATTCAGTCCCGTGGATGTACACAACCAACGTCAGGGGCCCTACACCAGCTGGCCGCTCAATGCGATTCAAGCAGGAAGCCATTTGCCGAATTTGGGCGCTTCGGTCTCTTTCTCAGGTTCACTTATCCAGAACCTGAATCAGCTCGAAGCAACCGGTGCGAACGGCGGTAGCTGGTCGCAATGGGAGTCCTCGTACAACCAAGCCCAGTCGCTCACCACAGCAGAGGGCAACCCGCGGCTCGATCTTATCGGCTTTGGTCATCACCATCCCTTAGGGCCACTGCTGGATACGCGTGATCTTCGGATGCAAATCCGCCTTCACAAGTACACCTATGAGCAGACTTGGGGCAACGACGTGCCGTACTCGAAAGGTTACTTTCCTGCCGAGACGGCTTTCTCCTCGAGAATGATTCCTGCGCTCGTGGCCGAAGGAATCGAGTGGACGTTGTATGACAACATCCATCTCGATCGTGCGACGCAGAACTATCCTCACACCAACGCCTCGAATCTCTATGCACCCAACCGTGCCGATCAAATAAACCCTGATCCGACAACCAACGGTGGGGCGTGGGTGCAGTTGAACAACCTCTGGGCACCAAGCCAAGTGAGTGCGCCGTTCTCCTATCGACCGCATCATGTCCAACATATCGATCCGAACACTGGAAGCGTGCAAAAGCTCGTCGGAGTACCCGCCGCACGCTACGAGGGGAATGAAGATGGCCGTGGCGGCTACGGGGCCTTTCTGTACGACCAGGTGATGGATCAGTACCTGCCGTACAACACCGATCCTGACCATCCGATGCTCGTCGTGTTGCATCATGATGGCGATAACTTCGGTGGCGGCTCGGAAGGCTATTACAACGGCAATTTCCAGAACATGGTCAACTGGGTGCAGAACGACCCCGACTATAATGTGACCGTCATCCAAGATTATCTCGACAAGCATCCGGTTGACCCGAACGACGTGGTCCACGTTGAGCCCGGCTCGTGGGCGGGGGCGGATAACGGTGACCCCGAGTTCAAAAAGTGGCTGGGCGACCCTGACGCCAGCGGTTGGAGTCCCGACCGCAACTCCTGGGCAGTGCTCACCGCGGCCAAAAACCGCGTCTTCACGGCCCACGATTTGACACTTGGCGGGCCGGACGCCTTTCCGAATATGCAGGAGGTCTATCAAGGCACCGGTGGTCCCGTGTCAAAGTCCTGGCATTACCTGCTGCAGGCGCAGGCGTCGGATCATTGGTACTGGGATGGTACGGAAGTCTGGGATAGTAACGTCACCCGCGGAAGCAACCTTGCGGTGGCCCACGCAGATCAGGTTCTCAACTCATCGTCGGCTGCCGAAACCACGCCACCAACGCTGCTGCATCCCCAGCGCGAGTCCTACAACCCCGGCGGGTTCGAGTTTGGCAACACGCGTGAGCCTTCAGACTTTGAGGTTTGGACCTACGCCTATGATGTGAGCGAACTCAGCAGTGTCACACTGAAGTACCGCATCGACGGTGACGGCTTCAACCCGCTGGATTCGACGCACAACGAAACTTACGCGGGCGGTGCCGAGGTGGGCGACTGGATCAGCGTTTCGATGAACTCCAGCGACGTGCAGCCGCCGGGAAACATCACGAGCCCCACCTATCGTGCGCTCCGCTATGGTGGCATGATCGAGGGGTTGGAGGACGTATTGGTAGATTACTATGTTGAGGCGGTCGATGGGCTGGGGAACGTCGCTCGCAGCGATATCCAGCATGTCTACATTGGTGACTCCTCGATTGGCACCGACCCGACACAAGTGATCGTTAGCCCCGACCCGCTAGTCGCTGGCGAGTCTGCCCTAATTCAGTACGACCCCGCGGGAGGTCCACTTGGCGACGCTCAGGTTATCGAGTTGCACTTTGGCTTTGATGATTGGCAAGAAGTCTCGCCATCACGACTTCCACTCACCTACGACGCATCCAGCGAAATGTGGAATGTGAGCGTCCCGCTCAGCGAAACTGCCAGCCAATTCGATTTCGTCTTTACCGACGGACAAAACACATGGGACAATAACAAGGGCGCGGACTGGCACCTTCCGATCACGGGAGCCCAAGGGCCAGCCTTCGTGATGGACGGTACTCTCGACTCGGTTGCTGAAACTCTAGCAGAAGCTGGCGGCAACCACCTTTACGCGAGCGTCAACGGCAGCCTGCTCTATGTGGCCACTGAAGATGCTGGCGAAGGTCAGGATGTATTCATCTATCTGGCAAGGGACCCCGGCGACCTGCAACCAGCCAATTGGGCGAAGGCGAGTGAAGTTGCTGGCTGGGATGCGTTTCTCGCCGACGAGAACGACAACGATTACGAAGGCTGGTTCGACGCCGCGAGTGTCGTGCAGATTGCCAGCGGCAATGGGGATGGCGTCCTTGAAGGCGTGATCGACCTGCTGGCTGAATTTGGCGAGATGCCCGAAGAGATCTACTTAGCCGTCGGACGTTACGAGACGGGCGACGGTGGTCAGCTTGTCTGGTCGCTGCAAACTCCGGCGAGCGCAAACTCGGATGGAAACCTCGACGCCAGCGAGTTCTATCGCTTTGTCCTCTCGGTACTCGTGGGTGATTTCGACGGAGACGGAAACATCGATAGCAATGACCTGACCCAGTGGCAGCTAGCCTATAGCGAGACTTCAGGAGCCGATGCGAACGATGATGGCATCGTTGATGGTTTCGATTTTCTTGCCTGGCAAGCAGCTGTTGGAGCAAATAGCCAATCCTCGCTTGCTGCTCGCACCGTCCCAGAGCCCGCCGGGAGCCTTCACTTCTTGTTGGGAGTCGTTGCCGCAAGCCTTGCGAGAAATCGAAAAGCTGTTGGAAGGTTGCTACAATAACGCCAAGAGATCAGCAGAAGCGTCGAATGACTTGCTCAAAGGGTCGGCGTTTCGCTTTGCCTAGGCGTGAGTTCAACTCTTGCGACTTCCAACAACTCCATGATTCAAGTCGAAAACCTGCGCATGGAGTACGGCGACACGGTCGCCCTTGAGAATCTCACGCTCGAAATCGCACAGGGCGAAGTCTTCGGGCTCATCGGTCCCAACGGCGCAGGGAAGACGACGCTTATTCGCATCTTGGCGACACTCCTTGAGCCGACCTTTGGGAGGGTCCGCGTTGCGGGCGTTGATCTCCTGGCTGATCCGCTGGCCGTGCATCCAAAGCTGGCGTACATGTCCGACTTCTTTAGCCTCTACGACAACATGCGGGTGTGGGAATATCTCGATCACTTCGCCCGTTGCTACGGCGTCCCCGCGGAACGGCGGGACCAGCTCATTAGCGAAGCGTTGGAGCTCGTGTCGCTGGAAGTCCGACGCGATGCGGAGATCGCCGAACTCTCCCGCGGAATGCGTCAACGGATTTGCTTTGCGAAGAGCCTTCTTCACGAGCCTGAAGTCCTATTGCTCGACGAGCCCGCTTCGGGGCTCGATCCAGCCGGGCGGGTGGAGTTTCGCGAAATGATCAAGAGCCTACACGCGATGGGTCGCACGGTGCTGATCTCCAGCCACATCCTCACAGAGATGACCGGGTTCTGCACGTCCATCGGGATTCTTGAGCAAGGTCAACTCTTGGCAAGCGGCAAAGTGGATGAAATCCTCGCCCAGCTTCAATCAGGCCTGCGCCTGGAAATCGAAACCGTCGGCGATGACGGCCACGTTTCGGAATTGACGGAGCTCCTCGCCAAGTGGCAGGCTGCGGAAAACGTCACCACAAAAGAAAGCAAAGTACGGTGCGATTGGCGAGCAACCCGCCAAGAGCTACCCCAGCTACACCGAGCGATTGTCGAAGCGGACATCCCTTTAGTGTCCATGTCCGCCAGCGAGGACGACCTGGAAGAAATCTACATGCGGATCTCAGGACACAAAACGAGTTAAATCCCTATCCTCACTTAGCCGATAGCTGACAGCCAACAGCCAATAGCCACTCATGCTCGATTTCTGGAACAACCCGATGGTCGTCACCGCGTTGCGGCTGAAGTTCAGGCGTACTTCGCCCGGGTTGATTTGCGCGGGACTTGTTGTGCTGTTGGGCCTTGCGGTCGCGATCTTGAATCACAATGCCGATCGACTTCCGCTGCCCTACGGACGAATGCTGCTGCTGGTAATCGTTGGCGGCCTGTTCCTACTCTGCGGGCTCATCAGTCTTACTACCGTGAGCAGTTCGCTGAATTCAGAAGTCGCTAATCGCACCTTGGAATTTCAGAAAATTGTTTCGCTGCCGCCGCGGCAGATTCTGCTGGGAAAGATCATCGGCGAACCGACGCTTTCGTACTTTCTCATTCTCTCAACGATCCCTTTTGCAATCTTTGGCTGGTTTTTAGGCGGAGCGACGGCAGCGGTTATCGCCCTGCTTTATTTGAATCTTCTCACTTTCTGCTTCATGATGGCGGCGGTAGCGACGATCCATACGCTCAGAGAACCAACACAAAGCACAGGGCATAGTAATTCCAATGGCAGCCTCGGTTGGCTCTTTTTTATACCGATGTTCATTCTTCCGCAGGTTGCCTTCGGTGGGGGAGGGCAGGCGCTTACCAATGGCTGGTTGGCGACACCGCTCGGCTTGCTGACACCTCTGGCTTCTCTGGTGCAACTTTCCAAGGGCGATGCCTGGCTGGCGAAGGTCTCGCTTTGGAGTTTCGAACTCCCTTCGTTGGTCATCGCGCCTTTGTTCCAACTACTCGTCGCTTGGCTGTCGATTCGAGTCATGTCACGTCGCCTAGAGAATGCAGAGCGACCGCTGTTGAGCAAACCGCTGGCCTACGGCTTACTAATAGTCATCGATTTCATTGCCGCCGGTTTTGTCATGCACGAACGTGTTGCGACCGCACGCTCCACGGATGCGGTGTGGATTTTCGCAGCGATTCACCTCATCGCTGTCCTGATGCTCATCCTCTTCACAACGCCGCGGGCGGAAATGCTCAAACGGGAGATCTGGCGTAAACGAGGGTGCAGGTATTCGCCCTTGGAAATAGCGACCTCCGACCGCACTCCGATAAGCCTTAGCCTGCTCATCTTCTGTCTTATAGCAGGCCTTGTGGCGATAGTTGGCATGATGTTGCCTTCAATGACTAGCCGGTTCGGGCTACCCATCTCGTGGCCCGAGGTCGGCCAGGTGCTGTTTATCGTCTCATTGTTGACGCTCTCGGTAGGAGGATTGCTGCAGACCTGCGCAGCCTACTCGTCGAATAATAACGGCATTGCGCTCGGCCTGTTTGCCACACTCATTTTGGCTGTTGTGCCGCTGTTGACTGCTATCACGGCCAGAGTGAATCAATTGCCCGGCAACGAGAGTTTCCTGTTCGACATCCTCTTCAGCATCAGTCCGATTGCCTTCTGGATCGAGAAGTTTCAAGAGGTACCGCCTCGTATCAACTTCATTCTGCCAGTATTAGTTATGTTTTATTCCGTTGTTGGTCTCGTATGTGTCCTATTGAGGAGACGTTGGATGGAGTCTTCGCGAGTGATCGTTCGTGATAAGCTGATAGCTATGGGCGTTCAACCGTAGGACGGCCACTCTTGGCCGTCACTTACTCTAAAGGTCAAACGCAAACGGGCAGGAGTGCCCGCTCTACGGTCACTTTCCAGGGCACAAAGGATTGAATTTCCTCCCGGAGCAGTCATACTAGCGCGCATGACAAGGATCCTGCTAACGGCATTCGATGCCTACGAATCATGGACGGAGAACGCAAGCTGGCTGCTAGTGCAGCACCTCATGCGTGACTTGGCACCTTCGGCCGAGGTAACGACGCGGCTCTACCCCGTCGACTTTGGTGAGTTGCGGGAACGGCTCGCTTCCGACCTGCAAGATCAGTACGACGTCGTCCTCATGCTGGGCCAAGCGCCCGGTTATGGCGGGATTGAGTTTGAATCCATTGGGCTCAACATCGCGTTGCCGCATGGCACGCATCGTGACGAGGCTGGTCTGCTCGCTGAGGATGGCCCGGTTGCCTATCGCAGCGAATTGCCGTTAGGCGACTGGGCACGGGAACTTCGCGGCCAGGGTGTGCCGACGCAAGTTTCGTTTCACGCAGGCTCGTTCCTGTGCAATGCCGCCCTATATCTTGCCCACTACTACATTGAGCAGTTCAGCTTGCCCACCGAAGCGGCGTTCGTGCACGTGCCGCTTGACCCGACGCAGGTTGCACACGAAGTGAAACCGCAGGCTTCTCTCCCTGTTGAGATTTCCGCGGCAGCCATCGGCTGGGTCGTAGAGACACTCGGCGCGCGAACGACTGCCTAGGGTTCCGTGCGAGGCGCAGCTCGCGGGCTAGCTGAGTCTTGGAACTTGCAGTGACGCTATTATTCGACGTAGCCCGCGAGCTACGCCTCGCACGGCGCATTGCCAACTTACTTCCGCTCCGCCTTAGCGATCTCAGCAAGCTTGTTTGCCTTCGCAGCACTGGCGAGGCTGGTGTTGATGCGAGCCGTGAATTCCTCGGGCGAGACGTACCCTTCGATCTTCTCGATAACCTTGTTGCCCGGCGTCACCACGATGGTCGTGGGGTACCATTTGATGTGCATCTTCTCGACGAGCTTTGGTTGAGCGTGGCGATCGACGTAAACCGTTTCGAATGAGCCTTCTACCAGCTTTGAGATTTTTTCTTGCTTGTAGGTCTTCTCCAGCATCTTCACGCAGTAAGGGCACTGATTGGCGGTCGCGTAGACCAAGATCGGGCGGCCCGTTTTCTGAGCGGCTGTCCACGCTGCCGGATAACGAGTGAAGCGGAAGATGCCATGACGCAACGGTCGCGGCTTTTTTGTCTTGCAATCTTTGGTAGCCGATTGGTTCGGCTTCAAGGCCAAGGTGTGGATCTTGGCGGTCGTTGTCGAGGTGCTCTCAGCGGCTAGCAAACTGGAGCTCGAAAAAAGGACTAATCCCGCGACTGTACTTCTGACGAAACCAATCATCCCGACGTTCTCCACACACGATGCTCAAACCGCGCGGACTCTTAGTCATCCGCTACGGGAACGTATCGGCGTGGATGCATGCACTGCGCGGCATCCGTTTTGCTGACCTAGCTTGGCAGTCAAGACACGAAAAGACGACCGTGTCAGAGAACTTTGCCTAGTCGTTAGGGTCGCTGGGCAAGACTGGTAGCTACCTCAAAACTATTAGCCGGAGGGCGTTAGCCCCCGGTTGCTCAGGGAACCGGACGCTAACGCGTTCCGGCTAAGAAGCAGCGAACGCGTGCTAAACAGCGGCACCCGCTTCGCGCGCCTTTTGAACGCCCACAAAGACTTGGTGGGCTTTGAAGCAGGTCGAACGGAAGGCTTTTGGATGAGGCACTCCAGAGAGGCGGAAGGTTTCGATTTCGCCATTCTTAAAGACCAAATCACCCGCCGGATACCACTCCTGGCCAGGCAGAACGATTGTCTCGATCGAGTCAAACCGATCAAGCGAAACGCTCTGCTGCTCACCACCGCCATAGGGCTGTTCGACGATCAGTCGGCGATTCGTGAGCCGATACCGACGGCACGCTGAGTTTGGGAATCCCGCTACCACCAAGGGCAACCTGGGAACCAGCATGTGGAAATAGAGCGGCAGGACGAAAGGAATCGACACCAGTGCCATCAAACGTCCCACAGTAAAGGGAATCCCAAATACGGAGATTCCCAGCTTATTCGCAAACCGACGACCCCACCAACGCCCGTATGCCGTGGCACCAAGGGTGGGCCAGACGGTCATGATCGTTGCTTCACGTTCAGTAGCGGGAACAACCCCGGCGATGGCTTGGGACATGTGAGATTGGAAAGTAGAGAGTCGAAAATGGAGCCACAATCTGGCCGCGGGTGCTTGCACGGCGACTACGTCTCAGTAGCGTATCAAACCCTGAAAAACCCTGCTAGTGGCGTCCCCTTCGCAGCCCTAGCATCATTGATCCCGCCAAACCCAAGAGCATCAAGCTACTCGGCTCGGGGACCGCGGTTACCAAAGGCATGATACTGGCTTCCTGCTGCCAAGTCAGGAAATCGTTCCCTGCAACCTGTGCGTCCCGCGTGGCGTCCCCATCGCTGAGCAGTGCCGCAGAGGCGATGCCGTATCCCGTTTCCCAGTCCGCCAAGTCACCGCCATCGACCGAGGCATCAAGATCAAAATCTGCCCGGAGAGCTCCCGGCTCGATGCCGCTGGCGGCCAAAAGATCAGTTACCGCTTGGTCCCGCTGCCCTGCGGTGATTCGCTGGGCGAAGACGAACAGAAAAGGTTCTGTCGGCGAATGTCCGTCAACTTCCAATTGCCCGACAATCCCGTAGGCCCCGTCGGGTGAGGTTAGCTCGAAGAGCCGAAATAGGATGTGGTCGTGGACTTCGCCATTATTAAAGGCGACGGCGACCGGAAGCGGAGCGTGATCTGGAACTTTGTTGCGCGTGACGTCAAAGAGCGTTCCAGCTAGGTTCTCCACGCGAAACGGTGTCGTCAATGGAGTTGGGTTTGCAACCTCGGCACCATCCCAGTACAGCAGCGGTTGAATCACTCGCAGGTTGACGATCGCTCCTTCGGACAGTGCCCCCGGCGGTGCGCGAAAGCCAGGTTGGTCGGTACTAACCGGCGGATCGCCTGGCATCGGTGGGAACCCGGGAGCAATTAGAAATGCCGAGCGGGTGTTGCCTTGCGTAAGCGTCAAGCTACCGGCGTTGTTCGTAAAATTAATGTCGAGATCTTGGGAGAGACCAACTGCCGGAGATAGGGCCAGGATAATGAACCCCAAGATCGATCGTTGAAACAATTTCATGACAATTCTCAGTGAGAATGTGAAACAGATGAATAGCCCGGCGCGAGGAATCTCGCGAAGCCACGCGCCGGGCGAATAACTCAATCCATTCTCCGCTCAATTAGCTGCGGCGTCGTACTGCACAAAGTCCCATTGAAGCGAGCAGACCCAAGACAGCCGTGGTTGGTTCAGGAATCCCCAAGCCGAACTGTTCGCTCACGAAATCGACCGCTTCCTCGTGGACTACTTCATCTACGCCCACAGCGGCGACCCAGTACAGCTCCGGCGAACCAGCAAAAGCGTTTCCGTTGAGCTCAGCTTTGTGGGTCGTCTTCACCAGATAGATTCCCGCTGTCGGAGCGGCCACGTCGTTTCCGGCGTTATCTACGAGTGAGAAAACCAAGTGATCGTCGAACAGCTCATCCTGTCCTGGCTGGTCGTCCGACTGGGCAAAGAAAAACCCGGTCGCAGCTGCGGACCCGTCGATTTGGATCGACTGAGCCGAGGGAGGATCAGCGATCTCTAGCTCATGAGGTGCCATCCCAAACGAGGGGGCTCCGGTGCCATCCCAAAACCAGAGGCTGCGTTGGGTGCCGCTAAAATCGATCAGTCCCACGTCGAAGCCAAAGATGGCCCCATCGGGAACCGAAGGCTCACCCAGCGGTGGTTCCTTTTCTGCCAGAAAGCCAGGATCGTCGAACTGATTCATCCCAAGTGCTGGGAAAGCCGAACCGAACTCGGCTTCAACGATGTCCGTGCTAAGGACGAGCTCTCCGCCCTCAATGGCGACTTCAACATCTGCCCCGTGCCCGTGTGGGTCTTGGGCAGTTGCCGTTAATGCTAGTGTTACAACCAAGCCTGTAGCAATGATTGTGGTAGAAAGAAAACGAATATGAGAACACATCAGACTATCTTCCCCTTCAGAACAAATCGTGAAAAATGCTGTGCAGCTAAACCCGGAAGCGCAAGCTGAGCACGCAGCTCTTCCTGAGATGCTTTTCAATCCGTGATAGTGCTGTAGGCCTGCTATTCAGGCTTAGCAAATTGAAATGGCTCGTCGATCCATTCGGAGATTTGATCCTCCGGAACGAAGGCAACGTGCCCGTCGGCGTAAAGAAAGTGCGAACCGCCAGCGTGACGTGCCACGGCCACCTCGGCTTTGATGGTTTGCATCACGGCGTTCCGGTCGAAGTACCAACTATCGAACCAAGCAGGCGAGTGCGTATGATCGTTAGCCGTGCCCAGCGGTAAATCATCCGCTGCCTCGAACATCATGATCGTCCGCGAAGTCGCCCGGAGCTTCTCAAAGTTGAGAATCGAACCAGGACGTAGAGAGTCTTCGTAAACAAGAAAACCATTCAGTAGGTAACTCGTCAGACCCTGTCGAAGGCGTTCATCTCGCTGCTCGTCATCCGGGCAAATCCGAATGGAATCCACCGCCTCGGAGTACGGTTTCAGAGTCCAAATCCAGGACTCCTGCTCCTCGACCGTGTTGTCATGGCGAGCTCGGGGAAAATCCCCGTCATGCGTGTCGCAGTAGCTCATCGTCGCCAAGCCAAGTTGCTTGAGGTTGTTGGCGCAGTCCATACGTCGTGCCGCGCCGCGGGCAGCTTGTACCGCCGGTAGCAACAGACCGATTAAGACTCCGATGATCGCAATGACCACCAACAATTCAACGAGCGTAAAAGCTTGCCGATAAACTCTGGAATGTGTGCTGCTGCGGGCAAAGCGGCCTATCAGGCAGCGTTGCTTGCTATGAGCAACCATGACTCTTCCTCATGCATGAGAAAATGTGAGCGAGAAAAACCAACCTTCAGACGGTCGGTGGCCCACGAGCATGAGGCGTATAGGTGAGGACATCAGGAGCCAGAGTTTCACTAGGCACCGGCTGACCGGCGACGTAAGTGACTTGCAAGAAGTTGGTCGGCACTGCCGCCGGTGTCTGAGCCTGGGCAAGGAAAGCACAGATAGGGCAGTATCCTTCAGCAGCAACAAGCGTCCCGGCGGAGTCGCTCTTGTGAGGAACTTCACAAGAATTCTGTTCGGCAGGACAGCAACTATCGCTTGTCACCGCAGTTGCTTCGAGTTGGACCTCGCATGTGTGGCAGCAGGAACAGCCCTGGCAGGCTTGCCGCTCAGCGGCAGTCGAACCCTTCGTGCAGCAGCTCGCGGCTGTGCAGTGCTCGCAGTCCAGAACCGTGTGCAAACCGTAGCGAAAAACCCCCGTGCTGCCATACGTCAGCAGAACTAAGCCGATGAAGGCCAGTTTCAGATGATGCTTCGAGAGCTGTTGGCTGGGGAGGGACATAGACTTCGGAGAAGCCAAGTGCGGCATTACATGCAATACGATTGCAAGTAGTATATGCAGTCGCTCCGTTTGTGTCTAGCTTGTTGTAGCTAAACACCTTAATTGCCCAGATTTCGCCGCCAACTAAGCCACGGGGGCCTCGCTTCGCTCTTTTAACGCACTTAGATACAGAATCGTACTGTCGGAGGCCTTCGGTGGCGATTTCTTCACCAGTTTCAGTGCCGCGTGCAGGACGTCTCTTCGGCTAACTTGGCCAATCAGTCTGCCGTCTTCGAGCACCGGCAAGCGGCGATAGGATGTCAGCAGGAACACCTGGGCAATCGATAAGAGTTGTGCGTTCGGGTCAATCGTCTGGGCATCGCGGTCCATGAACGACTCGACGCTGCTCGAGGGAAGCTGGTCGTAAGCGGCATCCAGGAGAAAGTGCATCGAGCATTTCTCACTGAAGATTCCCAAGTAGTTGCCAGAGTCGTCCACGACCGGTGCGCCGGAGATGCGATTTTTCAGCAGCATCTGAACCGCTTTGAGCACGTCCATTTCAGGACGTAGAGTAACAAGCTTCTTGACCATGAAGTCGCGAGCAGTGAGTTGATCCATAGTGACCTCCCGCTAAGAGCAGATTTTTGAAGAGAGTTGGGATCGGCTTCCTCCAGAAGCCCACCGTTATGGTGCGTGTCCCAAGGTTCCAGCATAGCACGACGGCAGTGCCAAAGTGAGGAAAAAAGGGCCTTGTGAAAAGTTTCACATGGTTTGCTTGTGAAACTTTTCACAAGGGGGTGAACCTCCGAGATACGTCAGCTCTCCGATGGGTGTTTCGCAAGCACATCTCTTCATTTCGGGTACACCCTCAATGTGTGACTCTTCTGGCCACGACCTAAATCGAACGAACGCGCCTAATGCGATCGAAAGCTGGGCACGTGCTGAGGGGAAGAGCGAGACGATGTCCGCAGACTTAGTCCACGAGCATTCAGGTTCTGGAGATGCTTGTTGTGGAAAAGTAGAGGCTGTGGGAACAGCCCACCGTCGGAGCAAGATCACAGTCGTCCTTTTGCTTCTAGCAGGGCTGTTGTGGGCGTTGTGGTAGAATAGGAGAGTGATTGCCAACCTCGGAACGACCTAGCTTTCCCATTCAAGTCATTGGCTCACGGTTGTCTTTAACGATTGGCCCGTTACTCCTTTCGC
This sequence comes from Lacipirellulaceae bacterium, assembly GCA_040218535.1. Lineage (NCBI taxonomy): Bacteria > Pseudomonadati > Planctomycetota > Planctomycetia > Pirellulales > Lacipirellulaceae > Lacipirellulaceae bacterium. Next base: position 1,160,900 of record JAVJRG010000005.1, read on the forward strand.
ACTCGCTAGAAAGTGGACGCCCACCAGATCCTCGACGCCCTAAGCGCCTCGTTCTTTGCCCTGCTAGGCATCTGGGCTGCCGTGGTCCGACGACATTGGTTTCTGCGGTTTTCTGTCGTCTGCATTTGCCTGCTTTCAGCTTTGCTGATACCGGCCTACGAAGTTGTCATCGAATTTGGCCTACTTGTCACCGTGATCGTCACCGGGGTTTGGCTTGCCAGGAAGAAACCAAATTGGCGACCTCAATTCTCATTGGAGACGGCGCTGCTGCTGACAGTTGTTGTCGCCGTAATTTCTGCCGTGGCGGCGAAGGCACCCGAGCTGAGTGCCCACACTTGGGCCTGGATGATCGTCAACGGTGTTGCGCCGGCGTTGTTAGCCCTGGGGTGTTTGTGGCTGGTGTTTGGTCGAGCCCGTTTGCTAACACGCTTGATTGTCACGGCATTAGGTTTCGTCCCCTTTGTGAGTTTTTATCATTTTCTGAGAGTTGTTGAGACGACGCTCAGTACCTACTTAACGGGTGGTCGTTGGCAAGAGGAGTTACTGGAGAGCTACAAATGGGATGCGGTATCGCAATGGGTTGTGGTGAACGCCCCCATTCTGGGACTTGCGATTACGATTATTCTTGCCTCACTGATCACCGCAAAAGCAAGTGGCTGGTTCGCAAGCCAAGACGAGCAGGAGCAGCAAAGTACGTCACGTTGGCAGGCGCTAGCTCGGACTGGGTTGGTTGCTTCATTACTCGCCGTAGTCGTTCCGCTGGTTTACGTTTTTTATCGACTCCTAACGCCGCCGGAATTACCAACCGTTGAGTTGCCGGTGCCGAATGGATATGACGATTTCGCCACTGCCGGCGCGATGATCAAAGGAGACTCCCAGATCATGTATAGCAACTGGCAGAGCATCAGCGATGAGAAACGCGGCCAGCTTGTCAGGGATTGGGAGCCGGTACTCTCGCTTGCGCAACTCGGTCTGAAAAAGGAGTGCTACTGGCCACTTCAAGCAGATGGAACTTCAGTGGACGAAGTTCTACGACTGTCGAATGCCACTTACAACAACTTTTTCGCTATCCTTTTTTCCCTCGACTATGAGTCTCGCCTAGGTTCCGCCTCTCAAGCAGCGAGCCATGCAGCCATGCTGATCGAGTACGAATTGAAAGCTGGGCGAGGAACGGAGACGTTGGCGAACTGGTTTTATCCGTTCGAGGGCTACGGTCTTTCGGAAGTTGAAGCGGAATTACCGAGGTTCCTGTCACGCTTAACAGCCGAGGAGTGTGAAGACTTTTCGGCTAGGTTGACCAAGTTGCGAGAAGACATTCGGCCAGTCAATGAAAAAATTACGGGGCGGCGGATCGCCGAAGCGAATCGTAATTGGATGTCGCACCTCAACGTTTTGCTGACGGAGTGGTCAGGACGCGATCCTTTTTCTTGGGAGCAGCGGCGGCATCGCTACTGGCTCGCCAGGTATCGTGTCATGACTGTGCAAGTCATGTTGCAGTCGCACTGGCTCAAACACGGCGTTCTGCCTCAAGAACTTAGGGATTTGGAGAACAGTGCCGGCAACTGGTTTCTTGATGACCCCTTTTCAGACACTCAACTTGCTTACGTAGTCGACTCCAAAGGTAACTTCACCCTGCTAAGTGTTGGCAATGACGGTAAGACCGATCCCCCCGGGGCCAACCCAATCGACGACATCATCGTCACAGGGCCGGCCAAGTCCGAAGATCAACCTGAATCGAAGGGCAACTAAAGCCCTTCGTTCAGCCCCTGCAAGTCTTCTGGCACGAATAAGCCGTCCTTGCGGACGAGCTCATCGTCGAAGTAGATTTCGCCCCCGCCGTAGTCCTCACGCTGGATTAGAACCAGGTCCCAATGGATCTGGCTGTCGTTTCCGTTGTCCGCTTCATCGTAGGCTTGTCCCGGGGTGAGATGGAAACTGCCGCCGATCTTTTCATCGAACAACGTGTCAAGCATCGGATGCCGCACGCGGTTGTTCGTTCCCATCGACCACTCGCCGCAGTAGCGGGCACCTTCGTCAGAGTCGAGGATTGCGTTGAGCCGCTCAGTGTCGTTCGATTCAGCCCGGATGATTTGACCGTCTTTGAATTCGAACTCGATATCGCTGAACACCGTTCCTTGATAGCGTGATTGCGTATTGAACTTGATCACCCCGTTGATGCTGTCGCGCACGGGGGCGGTGAAGACTTCGCCGTCGGGGATGTTCCGATCACCATTGCAAGGAATCACGGGGATGTCTTTGATGCTGAACGCCAGCTCCGTGCCGGGCGCGATGATCTTCACCTGATCAGCTGCTTCCATTCGCTTGACCAGTGGCTCCTGGTTTCGCCCCATCGCCGCATAGTCGGCGGTGCAGACATCAAAGTAAAAATCTTCAAAGGCAGCGGTACTCATGTTTGCCGCCTGCGCGAACGAGTCGGTTGGATACCGCAGCACGACCCACTTCGTATCGGGGACACGAATACTACCATGCACGGGTTTCCACCAATGCTTTTGAAACAAGTCCATCCGCTCGTGCGGCACATCTGCGAACTGACTACTGTTGGCAGCGCCGCGGATACCGACATAAGCCTGACAAGCGTTCATGCGGGCTCCTTCAAACTCCGCCGCGGCCTTCATGCTTTCTTCGGTGGCCGTTTGGTAGAGCGAACGCAAGACGGCATTTTGCTTGGTCGTGACAAGAGGAATCGCTCCCCGCTCGGCGGCTCCTTCGACTAACGCACAGACGAGATTGGGCTCTGGCAAGTCGAAAGCTTCGATAAGAATTTTCTCGCCCTTTTTGATCTCACAGCTATGGTCAAGCAGTAAGTTGGCGAGCTTCGTGATGCGAGGGTCGTTCATCAGGGGAAACGATCTTTCTAGGAGAATCAATGAGCGGTCAAGAATCCTTGAGCATAGCAAAACTCAAGGCAAAGTTCACCAGCGTGTCCTGGTGGCATTGTGCGTTCTGTTCTACTTATAAGTACCGTTTGTTCGTGCACTGTCATAACCACGGCCTTCGATACTTGTATGAAGTGGTATAATTGAGACGGAGAACAAAAGCACCGAAAGAGGTTCACGATGAGCACCCAATCGCCCCCACCCACTGAGACCGATCAGACCTCAGATCACGAAGCTTCCTTCGCCGAAACTGCCCTCAAGCTGGGCGGCAAGAGCGATGATGAAGCGCGCCGCACCGGGGCGATCGACAAGGCAGACGATCAGGTCGAGTCCCTCTTCGCACCGCAATATCAAACCGTCAATAGCCCCGCGCACCGTGCGGTCTGGGAACGTGGTGTTCCGGTCGAACTCTTTCAAAGTGCCGAGCACGCAACGCCTGCCGATGTTCGGAAGGTCATGGATGATTCTCTGGCCGTGGTACGTAAGCACCGTGATGCAGGCACGGTTCTTGATGCTAATGGTAAGATCACCGATCAAGTGATGGGCGACTTAGCCGAGGTTGGCTATTGGGGCCTCTTGGTCGACCGCGAGTTCGGCGGCAGCGGCACGCCCTTCGCCTCTTTCGCGCCGTTTCTGACAGAAATGGCGATGCTCGATCCGACGATCGCAGGCCTTGCCTCAGTTCACGGTTGCATCGGTGCGGTTGATCCTGTGCGGACGTTCGGCACGGACGAGCAGAAGCAACGCTTCTTGCCCGACCTTGGTAACGGCGACCGACTCAGTGCGTTCGCACTTACCGAGCCCTGCGCCGGCAGCGATCTTACCGCATTGCGCACTTCTGCCAAGTTAGAGGGTGACCATTATGTCGTGAACGGCGAGAAGCTGTTCATTACCAATGTGGTTCCTGGCCGCACGATTGGGCTGGTCTGTTTGATCGAAGAGAAGCCCGCTGTGCTGATCGTTGATCTTCCCACGGAAGAAAACGAGAACTTCCAACTCCGCAAGTACGGCCTCTGGGCGCTCAAGCATACATTCAATCAAGGAATTATCTTCAAGGACTTCCACGTCCCCAAGGAGAACTTGCTAACTCCCACCAAGGGCGATGGCCTGACGATTGCCTATCACGGTTTGAATCTCGGTCGTGTCTCGCTTTGTGCCAACGCGGCCGGCACGATGCGAATCATGCTCGCCAGCATGATCCCCTGGGCGAACTTCCGCGTTACCTACAGCGAGGCGATCGCCAAACGTGAACTTGTGCAACGTCGCATGGGCGAAATGGCCGGGCTGATTGTCGCCTGCGATGCACTCGTTGCTTGGTGCGCAGGTTTGATCGATCAAGGCTATCGTGGCGAAATGGAATGTGTGATCGCCAAGATTTTTGGTAGCGAAGCTCAAAAGCACGCCGCGATTGAATTATTCATGAAAACCCACGGCGGTCGTTCTTTCCTACATGGCCACCTTTTCGGCGACAACGTTCACGAGTATCTTGCCCCATGCATTTACGAGGGTGAAGGGGAAATGCTCGCCATGGCGTTTTTCAAATCCTTGGTGAAAGATCACGGCAAAACGTATTTCGAGCCCGTCGGTAAAGCTCTGGCTGCAGCAGGCATCAAGAAACCGAACCCACTCAACCCGGCCCACGCTTGGGCTCTCAAGGGAGTGGTGTTCCCATACTTGAAGTGGTTGGTCGCCCGCAAACTGTTGCCGACCGCCAGCAGCCAGCTTCCCAATATGCCTAGTGAGCTACGCAGACACGCCGAGTTCGCGTGTACGAACTTGCAAAAAATGTCGGTCGAGATCTCCGACACGATGAGCAAGTTCCAATTGTCGCTCGCCGATCGCCAGTGCCGCATGGCAGAGCTAAGCCAACGCTGCCAAGACTTGATTACCATGCTCTGCACCAGCCTCTACGGCAGCCGCCACGCCGACGAGTTGGTGCGTAAAGCAGCAGACGTAATGTGCGAGCAGTTGCAGCAAAAGTACACCGGTCGCCGTCACTCGAACAAGTTTTTCAAGAAGGTCACCCAGCTCGGCGCTGCTATCGGCGAAGGGGGCTTCAAGAGCATCGCTGGCTTGGAACCGGATGAAATCCTAATGCCTTATGAGCAGCAATCTCAGACAGAGAAAGCCGACTCGCCTGAGCATGTGGGCGGTCGAGTGCATTGATTCCTTAGGCAATTGAACAGGAGCACAGCTGCGGTGGTCATCCAGCGCGCTAATTTGCTGCTCGGTCTGCTGGCTTTTGTCGGCATTGCACAGTTCTGCTTTTGTACGATTTCAGCGATTCAGCATTACCCAGGTGGGTATTCTGCCAGTGAGCAATTCCTGAGCGACCTAGGTTGCACGGCTACGCGCACACACCAAGACAATACGACCTCAGCAAAGTATTTCAATCAATCGATTATTCTGCTGGGCCTGCTGCTTATCCCATTTTTCCTCGCAATGCCTAGCATGCTTGAGGAGGGACAGCAGATCGTTCGGTCTGCAGGAGTACTTTCTGCTGGCGGGTTGATTGGCCTAGGACTGACACCCTACGACCAGCAACTGGTTGGCCATTTGGCTTCACTTGGTCTCTGGTTGCTATCAACGCTGCTGCTGGTTGTGATGCTCTTCTATCTGCTAGGTTCGCGACTGAATGGTTTCTCCCGAATCGTTTCGACGATCGCTACTCTAGCGGTGATTTTTGCGGCCTGTGGTTATCTCTTCATCGGAACCCCAAGTGGGCACGTTCTTTTTCAGAAATTGGTCGTGATCGTCGTGGCAGGCTGGTTCTGTCTCCTTCTGCTGGTAGTCTCTGTCACGACTGTTGAGGCGGTACTTCCTCACAAGTTGCTTATCGAGCAGCAAGCGAGGGACTACTTGGAGCACATCTCTACGCATAGCCATCGCCGTGTGAAATACAGAAAACGCCGATGATAGAGTTGTTTTAGTGAGCGCAGGGTAGGATTGCTTGACTTAACTCATGCGTCGGTTATTCTCACCACTAGCCACTGCGGGCTTCCGTAGCGTTTCTCTGTCAATTTTTCTTGAGGGGTGAGCTAATGAGCCAAAGAATAATTGCACTTCTGGCAGCGGTTGCTGTCTGTGTTGTGCCCGCCGATGCTTTCGGAGTATTGATCACGGAAACACTAACTGGCGAAGTGCTGTTTGGCGACGCGATGGGCGCGACCGCCACGGCAACTTTCACCTATGACGACGCACTGATCACAGGGATAGATGAAGAGTTTCTCGTGCCACCAGACTTCAGCTTGAGCTTTACCTTCTTAGGCCAAACTTTCATCGAAGACGACGACACGGATTTCCCTGACTTTCCCGAGCTCGGCTTCCTTGATGGCGTGCCAGTTTCTCTTGATTTTGTTGTCATTGATGGAGACGGTGTCGGTGATGAGATTCTCGACCCGGTAATCTTCAATTTCTCCATGTTCGATATCGAACCGGACCCCGCTGGCGGCTTTTTTGGAGAAATCTTCACGAACTTCTCATTTATTCCGGAGCCAACCACAGCAATGTTGGCTGGGCTAGCAATGGTCGGTTTCGCCACTCGCCGAAAAACTTGCTAGAGCTTGTCGCTCAGTTGAGGATCGCTTCGATCTGCGCGAGTTCGTCCTTCTCGAACTCGCGTTTGTCGAGGCAGTCAAGATTGTCATCAAGCTGCTTCACGCTACTCGCTCCAATCAGCACGGTGGTAACTTCCGGTCGCCTAAGGACCCAAGCGAGCGCCATCTGTGCGAGCGATTGACCACGGCCTTGAGCAAGTTCGTGTAGCTTGCGGATTTGCTTGAGGACGTCTTTGGTCAACTGATCTTCAGAAAGAAAGCCGTGTTCTTTGGCGACCCGCGAATCTGCGGGGATACCGTCCAGGTAACGGTCCGTGAGCAGCCCTTGAGCGAGCGGAGAGAACGGGATGCAACCCGCGCCAACATCCTCAAGCGTTTCGAGTAGTCCATCCTCTTCCACCCAACGGTCGAACATCGAGTACCGCGGCTGGTGGATCAGCAGTGGGCAGCCCATTTCCTTGAGCAGCTTGGCCGCCTTGCGTGTCTTCTTCGATTTGTAGTTGGAAATGCCCACATACAGGGCTTTTCCTTGCTGGACTGCACTGGCGAGTGCGCCCATTGTTTCTTCCAGCGGGGTCTCTGGATCGGGACGGTGTGAGTAGAAAATGTCCACGTACTCGAGTCCCATCCGCGTGAGGCTCTGATCCAAACTCGCCAGCAGGTATTTCCGTGATCCCCAGTCTCCGTAGGGCCCGTCCCACATCGTGTAGCCCGCCTTGGTGCTGATGATCAGCTCATCGCGATGGGCTGCTAAGTCACCGGCTAACATCTTGCCGAAGTTCTCCTCGGCGGAGCCCGGCGGCGGGCCATAGTTGTTCGCCAAATCAAAATGCGTCACACCGCGATCAAACGCCCGCCAGACAATGTCGCGCGCCACTTGCTGATCATCGACACCGCCGAAGTTATGCCAAAGCCCTAAAGAGACGGCTGGGAGTTTTAGGCCACTGTTTCCACAGCGGTTGTAAGTCATCGAATCGTAACGTGACATAGAAATTTCCCCTACCTCAATTAGCCGCGAGCTAACAGCTCGCCGGAGTACTCTCTTCAGTTTCTATTTCAATCCCGCCCTAACTCTTTCACCAACGCTTGAACTCGCTTGCGTAGTTCATCGCTGTTCAACCCTCGCTTCTCCGCTTCGGCCAGCAGGCGGCGTTGATGCACATGCGGCAAGCGGGCCACTGCCGCGTGGGCACTCCAAGATAGGGCAGGTCGGCGATTCTGCGGGGGCACGCGGCGAGCGACCGATGCGTAACGGCTGACCATTTCGGTGGAGAGCGTATCGCCGCAGACTTCGCCAAATTCCTCGCCGAACAGGTCCTCGCCCGCGTTGATCATGTCCCCAATCCACCAGGGACTGGCTCGTTGGCTCCACAAAGCAAACTGCAAAGGCCCTCGCCACTGCTCCAACGCAGGTTTCCCCTTCATACGTACCGCTGCCGACTTGAAGTCGAACGGACCAAGTTGAATCTGCGGTTCTTCAGGCATAGTCGGCATTGTTTGCGAGGAAGACAGTTGCTCGTCCTAGATTTTAAGCAGAGCGGCAAGAATAATGAATAACTTACCAGAGTCTGAATTTTCCGAGTCTCTAAGCTTGAAATATGGGCCACGGATTACACGGATGTCACTGATTTTCTAACAGGAGGTAACTAAGGAAACAGAGAGTATTAAGGTCCATTACTCTGTTCTCTCTGTTACCTTCTGTTCAAAATAAATCCGTGACATTCGTGTAATCCGTGTCCAAATTTGAGTTTCTCTTGTGAGTTCTTTATGCCATCCCAATTAGGTTTCTTTCCCTCAACCCGCATGCGTCGCCTGCGGCGGCATGATTGGTCGCGCCGTTTGGTTTGCGAGAATCAGCTTTCGGTGAGCGACCTCATCTGGCCGCTGTTCATCCGTGAGGGAGAGAACGGGCGCGAGCCAGTCCCTTCGATGCCCGGCGTTGAAAGGCTCTCGATCGATCTTGTTGTTGAGGTAGTCGGCGAAGCGGTTCAGTTGGGGATTCCCGCCGTCGCCTTGTTCCCCGCGACGGACCCGGCGCTCAAGACCGAAGGCTGCGAAGAGGCAATTAACCCCGAGAACCTCGTCTGCCGTGCCGTTCGAGCCGTGAAGGCGGCTCACGGCGACTCCGTCGGCGTGATTTGCGACGTGGCGCTCGACCCTTATTCCAGCCATGGTCAGGATGGTTTGGTTCGCGACGGATACGTGGTGAATAATGAGACGCTGGAGATGCTGTGCAAGCAATCACTCGTGCAAGCCGAGGCAGGTTGCGACATCATCGCCCCCAGTGACATGATGGACGGCCGCATCGGGGTGATTCGTAAATCGCTCGACGAAGGTGGCTATCAAAGCGTGCAGATCATGGCCTACGCCGCCAAGTATGCCTCGGCATTCTACGGCCCGTTCCGCGACGCCGTCGGTTCAAGCGGCAACCTCGGCAGCGGCGATAAACGCACCTACCAAATGGACCCCGCGAACACTGACGAAGCCCTCCGCGAAGTCGCCCTCGACATCGCCGAAGGAGCCGACAGCGTGATGGTCAAACCGGGCATGCCGTACCTCGACATCGTGCAGCGCGTGAAGCAGGAGTTCGCCGTCCCCACCTTCGCTTACCAAGTCAGCGGCGAATACGCGATGCTCAACGCGGCAGCCCAAAACGGTTGGCTCGACCGCGAGAAGGTGATGCTGGAGAGTCTGCTTGCGTTCAAGCGTGCGGGTGCGGATGGGGTGCTGACTTACTTTGCTTTAGAAGTGGCTAAGCTGCTTAGAAAAACAAATTAACCCGCGAGCTACGCCTCGCGAGGAACTCGCCAAACTTAGTTCCAAGCGGGAACACTACGCCGAAGGCGTTACGCAACATAGCCTAGGGTTAGCCAACAGCGAGCCCCAGCGAGCTTTGGCTTACCCTAGGTTTAGTTGACGATGTTCTCATCGACCGAGCAAAGAGTGTTGCCTGCCGTTTAGCCTAGCCGAGGTCGAAATGTGAGCGACAAACCTCGGCACATTGCGACCTCGACAATCCGCCGCTGGTAGTCGACGCGTTTCGCTCGGTCGCTAATCGTCTACTTCTTGTTTCCTAGGGTAGGTCTTCGCTCGCTTAGGCTCGCTGCGACCAACCCTAGGCTATGGTGCGTAACGCCTTCGGCGTACGTTATGTCTCAGGCTTGTGTCGTGGCAGTCAACTCAGGGGTGGGTGGCACTGCGGTTAGGAACTGATGAGTGCGTGTAGTTGTTTCCAAAAAATAATTTGGAGGATCGAAGCAACGTAGATGCTAGTGATGGTCCCTCTTCTGACGAAAAATTTCCCTTCCGCATTCCTTCGAATAAAGAGTAACAAGAAGCATGCGGCTAAGATCCACACTGTGAAGCAACCCTTCCCAAAAATTAACATCGGCGTAAGGAATGCAAATAGAAATGAGTAGAAATCTTGCTTTCTTGATTGACTAAATGCACCGAGTATTATGACTGCAAGTCCGACTAACGCCTGTGCGGTAATGGAAAGCTTCTCGTTACTTGTTTCGTAAAACTTGAATTGCCACCCATACCTGAATACTACGGCTGCAAAAAAGAGTGCGAATAGCTGCCACGTAAGGGGACGGCCATCAAGGTCAATCAATAGTAAGCACATAAGAAAACACAAGGCGGCACAATGAAACCCATACACCCCCAGCACCGTCCAATTCGGCTCAATCACATTCTCCAGCGCCCCACGCCCCTCAGTCAGAGGCCCGGTCGGTAAGTTTGCCCCGCCGCTGAATACCTCCGCATAGCACAGCACGAAAAAGGTGAGCCCCATCACCGCTTCCACTATTGCATAGCGAGGCGAAATCGGCTCGCTGCAAGCGCGGCACTTTCCTTTCAGCCACAGCCAGCCCAATACGGGCACATTATCGCGGGCGAGAATCTGTGTCTTGCATTTCGGGCAGTGCGAAGGTTTCCAGATGACGCTCATGCCCAGCGGCATACGGTAGGCGACGACGTTGAGAAAGCTCCCAACGCATGCGCCGATAACGCCGAACCAGCAAGCAGTGAGGAAGTCGATCAAGATATGTTGCTTTTGTAAGTAACCAAATAATTAGCCTGCGAGCTACTTCTCGCGCGGTGATCTTCGAGCAGAATTCCGCGCGAGCCAACCTAGTATTGTCGTGCTCGCGGACTAGTGCAGAATCGCACAATTGCTTGCAAGGAATCGTAGTCTTATATTGAATTCCTGCAAACCTTGATCATCGATTCGTTAAAAGGAAAGCTCACATGCCCAAGACTCTTCTTTCTCTTTGTATTGCGACTTTACTCCTATCGCTCAGTATGAACGCCCAGGCCGACCACCACGAAGCCAAGAGCGGGAAGAAGCCTGAGAAAGAGACCGGCTTCACGCCCTTGTTGGGCGACGATGCCGAGAAACTTTGGGTCGGCTACAACAAGAAGACTTGGCCGGAACATTGGAAGCTCGCCGATGGTGTCCTCCATCGGGCAGGCGGCGGTGGCGATATCGTCACCGTCGAAAAATTCGAGAACTTCGATTTTCGTTTCGAGTGGAAGATCTCCGAGGGGGGTAACAGCGGTGTTCTCTATCATGTCGGTCTTGGAGACAACCAACCCTACTTCACGGGCATGGAATACCAGATCCTCGATCACACGAAGCACAGCGACGGCAAAAGCGACCTGACTTCGGCTGCCGCACTCTATGCGATGTACCCGGCCAACAAGAAGGTCGTCAAACCCGTGGGCGAGTGGAACACCAGCCGCATCGTCGTCGCTGGCAATCGCATCGAACACTGGCTCAACGGCAAGAAAATCGTCGACGCGGTCCGGGACGGAGACGAATGGAATCGCCGCCTCAAGGCGAGCAAGTTCGCTACTTGGGAGAAGTTCGCCAAGAATCGTGAAGGGCACATCGCCTTGCAGGATCACGGCGACCTCGTTTGGTATCGCAACATGCGGATCAAGAAGCTTCCTGCAGAAGAAATGAAGAAAGCCGGCTAAAGTAGCTCGGGCCTCCAGGCCTGAGTCGCAAGACGTTTCCGACATGAGAAGGCGATAATCCCGTTCAGAGATTCTCACTTCCCGGGAATCGTGAGCTATCAATAAGTGAGTCTCAGGCCTGGAGGCCCGAGCTACAGATTGCTAGCACCGCGTCTCCTACCATCTTCTCAATTAGGCTGCGGTCACCCTCCCTTCTTGGCCGAATAATCATTACGACCGGCAACGTTTCACACGTGCGGGATCGATCCATAAGGGGGGATCAATGCTAGGAATACTGCGCCCAGCTTGCGGGCGAACTGAGAGGAAGGTACGCGCTCGGCGTCCATGTCTCTCGCATACGAAAAGACTGGGTTCTTGGAGATTAGGCGGCTTCCTGGCGACTTTTTTGGTCGTCATAGGGGGGCAAGCCGCTACTCTTTTCGCTGCCAACGCGAGTACGCCCTCGACGACTTCTGACCAGGCACGGGAAGCGGCTCGCAGAGCCATCCCGCTCAGCCGCGTCTCGCGCGAGTACCGTGGAAAAGTCAGCCAGGTTCTCAAAGATCCGAGCATCTACCGGCGGCTGCCAACTGAAGTGGTGGATTGTCAGCCGGAGATGTTTACGATGCTGGCTCAGAACCCTGAAGTTCTCGTCGAAATCTGGCGGAAGCTCGGCGTCAGCAAAGTTCAACTCGTGCGCACTGGACCAAACACGTTGGACCTCACCGATGGCATGGGCACCACGGGAACGCTCGTTATTGTCGAGCAACTATGCGAACCCGGCGCGCAGAATCGAATCGTCATGTATTCCGAGGGGCGTTACGAGGGGAAGCCGTTTACGCGTCCCGTGACTGCCAGTTGCGTATTGCTGCTTACCAGCGGATCAATGCAGGAGACCAACGGGCGTCACTACGTGGCGGCTCGCATGGATACCTTCGTGCGGATTGATCGACCGAGTTTGGAGATCCTTGCCAAGGCGGTTCATCCTTGGGTAGGGAAAACGACCGATCGCAACTTCGTCGATACGATGACGTTCATCAGCAACTTCTCGTACACGGCAGAGAACCGTCCTCAGACGATCGCCCGGCTAGCGGAAGATCTGGACCGCGTCGATGCGGCCCGCAAAAACAAACTGGTCCGCATCGCCCACGAGTGCGCCGAAGCCGGGGCCGGTTTGCGGCAGGCGAGTGCTGTGACAAGGTCAGCCAGAAAGTAGCTTTGGCCTCCAGGCAATTAGTTTGGGGTAGGTTTTCTAATCCCAGCCCCGAAGGGGCGGCAATACCATAGCCCAGGGCAAGGCCATCACGAGCCCCAGCGAGTGTGGTCGCAGCCCTGGGTGACTGCCAGCAAACAAGAATCGACCGAGTAGAGAGTCGTGAGTATCGCAGAGCGTAATCGAGGTCGAAACGGGAAAGGTTTGCCTCGGCCTGTTGCGACCTCGCCAAGGTGCCGCTGGTAGTCAGGCCTTCCTGCTCGGTCGCTCATAGGGCTCAACCTTATCCCAGGGCTGCGGCCAAGCTCGCTGGGGCTCGCTCGACCTTGCCCTGGGCTAACTTACTTACACCCCTTCGGGGTTGTGGGTGTTGATTTGCACCATACTGACGGGCCAGGAGGCCTGAGCTACTTGTCCCCAAACCGTTCCCACGCCAAGTCGCTCACTCCCTTCAAGTCGAGCTTACCCGTGCCCAGCAGCGGAATCTCTTCGACTTCAAGGAAGCTGTCTTTGCTGGGAATGTAAATGTTCGGCAAGCCTACACCCCTGAGATGCTCGATGATCTGCTCCGGCGTGTAGTTGATCTTCTTGTGCAGGACGATCAGCCGTTCGCCCTTTTTCTCATCCGGAACCGACGTGACGACGACCAAGACTTCGTCCTCGTTGCCATCGGCCACATAATCGGCAACTGCTTCCTCGACCTTCAAGTGCGGCACCATCTCGCCGCCGATTTTTGAGAAGCGGCTCAAACGCCCGGTGATTTCGATGAATCCATGCTTGTCGATCTTGGCAATGTCGCCCGTAACGTACCAACCATCGCGAATCACTTCGGCCGTCTTGTCAGGTTGGTTGAGGTAGCCCTTCATCACGTTGGGACCTTTCACCAACAACATGCCGGCGGTGTCCACGGGCAAGTCTTCATTCGTGTCGGGGTCAACGATCTTCGCCGCCACACCTGGCACGGGCCGCCCGACTGTGCCTTCTTTGAGATCGATCTGATCGTGATGCGAACGACTCGGCGGCACGTTCACCGAAACCAGCGGCGATAGCTCCGTGGTACCGTAGCCTTCGACGGGCCGCACGCCGAACTTCTGCTCGAAGGCCTCGCACAACGGCACCGGCAGTTTCTCAGCGCCGCCGACAGCGATTTCCAGCTTCTCGAAGTCCGCCGGGTCGCAGCGTCGTAGGTAATTTCGCAAGAAGGTCGGCGTCGCGAGCATCACCGTCGCATCGCGTGCCTTGGCAAGCTTGCCAATCTGTTTCGCATCCAGCGGCGAGAAGTGATATGCCGCGCGAACATCCAATCCCATGATCGTCCACAGCGTGACCGTGAAGCCAAGCGAATGGAAGAACGGAACGACACCAAGCACGCAGTCATCCTTGGTGAGGTGGATGACTTGATCGATCGCATCGACGTTCGAGCCGACGTTGTGGAAGGTGAGCACGACACCCTTCGGGTCGCCGGTGCTTCCTGAGGTAAAGATCACCGTTAGTTCATCGTCGCCAGTTAGCCGGTTGAGGCCCAAAATCGAATCCAGCATGAACGCCGGTGTCGCAAAGGCCATCGTGGCGGCGGTCAGCTTATCTGAGAGGGTTACCTTGTCCTTGAATTCATCGAGCAGCACAATTTCTGCATCAATCTGCATATCGAGCTTATCGAGCACCTTCTGCGTGGTCAGCACATGCTTGATACCCGCCTTCTCGATACAGCGGTTCATCACGTCGGAGGAGACCGTGTAGTTAAGGTTACACGCCACCTTGCCGCTGAGCGTCACCGCGTTGTTGACGACCACGGCACCAGTCGAAGGAGGAATCAAGAGGCCGACGTACTTCTCCTCAGCCGTGAAGACCTCGCGCTGCAGCAACCGCCGTAAGACGAATGTCTTCAGCAGAATCTGCCCGCCCGTGAGGCCAGCACCGGTCGAGTCGGCGATCTTCCAACGGAACAACGACTTGCGGCATTTGCGAATCATCGCGCGAGGCAAAATCATAGCGTGTTGCTTTCGTTCTGTCGCAGCCGTGGCACTCAACTGCTGCACGGCATCGCGAACCTCGTAAATGTTCTTTGGGGAAGAGATCTGTTCGCCGAACCAAATCGAGACACGGCGAGGGCTAAGTTGAGGCCATTTCCAAAAGAAGCGGCCGCCACGGAACGTAAAGATACTGCCCCACAGCTCATCCAGATAGACCGGTAGGACAGAAGCCTCGGTCCCCTTGAGGATTTCCAGCATCCCAGGCCGGAACGGCTGAAGCTGGCCACTACGCGTGATGGCCCCTTCCGGGAAGATACAAACAAGCTCGCCATTGTTGAGCGCTTCGCGTGCTGTGCTTATTGCCGTGCGGGCCGCCTTGGGCGAGCGTTTGATCGGAATTGCATCCATGATCCGCGCGATGCCGTGCGACCACCAACTGCCGACCATGTTCCCTGCGATAATCATCCGCACGGGGCGTTGGGAGATGGCCACTAACAGCAACCCATCAAGCCAAGAAACATGATTGGGCGCGAGTAACGCCGCTCCCTCTTCTGGCAGATTCTCAACTTGCTTCAATTTGATTCGATAGAACGTATGCGTGATGAGCCACGCCAGGAAACGAATCGAGGCCTGCGGTATCGAAACGACAATGTAAGCGAAAACCGGAATCGTCAGCACGCCACACAGCAGGAAGATCTGCCGTGCAGTCATGAAGGGATGCCCGTTGATCTCGTCGTAAACGGCATCGACGACAGCGGTCTGTTCCGGATAGCGCTCTTCAAAGGTCGACTTGTCGAGAGGCTGCTTCGACTGCTTGATCTCGCTCATCTCTTTCCAGAGATCGGCGGCCAATTGCTTCTCAACCGACTCGGCAGGCATGTCGACGATAACGTTTTCTAGGGACGACTCTTTCGTCGGCAATCGAAACAGCATGAAGGCTACCGACGCGAGCAGAATCCCAGCGAAGGTAATGAAATTACTTGCCGCCAAAATTGAACCGCGTTCGCGGGCCGGGCTGTACCGTTGCATGTACGCGGCCAAAGGCACATCGAAGAGCCCGCCAGAGAAACCGAGCAAGAAAAGCAGCAGGCTCGCGGCGACATAGCTGAGCGTCCAACTCCCACTGGGCGTGTAGAGTTCCCCCTCCACCGTGAACAGCATCAGTGCGCAAAACGCCAAGCCGCCCGCCCCGAGGGGCAGGATTCCCAGTTCGACTTTTCCCTTCGACCACACGCCAGCCAAGACACTTCCTGCTCCCACGCCCACGACTAGTGCAACGAGCAGACCAGCCATCTGGCTCTGACGGCTGCTTCCTCCCTCGACGGCAAACTGATCGATATTCAGATTCGCCAAACCTCCCAGCGACCAGAAGAAGGCAATCCCGATCGCCACCCGCAACATGCCGGGCGTCTTTGCCAGCGTTCGTAGATCGCGAAAAGTCTGTTGGAAGGCATCCCGAGGGAACTTCCGCTGGGGATCAGCCGGGGGCAGCGGCTTGATGAGCAGACTGGTCGCCCAACCTACTGCCGCGACGCCGATCAGCACCATCGCCGAGAGCCACCAACGCTCCTGACCAAACGCTCCCGTCTTGTCGGCGAGAACGCTTCCCACGACGGAACCGACGGCTGTGGCGATGACTGTTGTCAGACCAATTAGGCCGTTGGCGGCAGAGATGCGACTCTCTTCCAAGATTTCCGGAATACTGCCCAGCTTCGACGGACCGAATAACGCACTTTGGGCACCCATCAGTCCCAGTACGACCAGCAGCAACCAGACCTGGCCAACAAGAATCGCCCCGACGGCCAGCATCATGATGACGATTTCCGCCAGCTTGCAAGCGACGATCACCTGCCGCTTGCTGAACTTGTCCGCCAGATAACCCGCGGGAGCCGCGAGCAACAGGTAGGGCAACACGAAAGCGACCGTCCCCGCCGCCAGGATCATCCCCACGCCCGATTGCTCGACGTGCTGCTTCCCCACTCCGATGATCAACCAACGGAGAATATTGTCGTTGGATGCCCCCAACAGTTGGGTGACGAGCAGCCCGAGAAAGCTGGGCGAGAGCAGCGTCCGATCTCGTTCGACGGCAGCAAAGTGCTTGCTGCCAGCAGTAGGAGAGGCTGCCATCGAGAGGTACGGTCGCTTGTGCCTGGGTCAGTCGAGAAACACGCGGAGGCGGATCGGCAGCGGCCTTCCGCGTCGGAAACCGTTGCCTGCTCTTGCTTTAAATCAAAACCGCCTAGTCCCATTTTAGCTTGCAGGGCGGCCCGTCTCCAAGTGCGAACTTGAAAATAAGCCGTTAGGCCCGAACTGGCGGATGCATTGATGGCAGGAAGGCTCTGAGAGAAAGGTATTGCCCCGTTTTGCGGCTTTCAAGAGAATCCGCCCATGAATGCCGACCCACTACCGCCGTGGTTTGACAAAGCCGAAGCGAAAAGACTAGCCGCGTTCTTCGCGGTCGTGGCGATCGTCGCGCTGCTTTGGTCGGCTTGGCCCATGGTTGCAAACTGGCAGCAACAGCGCGTTGTCGAGGCGTTAGTAGCAACGGCTGAGTCGGGCACTGCCAGTTCCAGCGCGATAGCAGTCCGCAAACTGGGCGAGCTGGAGCAGCCAGCCATTGTCGAACTAACGCGGATTGCCTCTTCTGAGCAAATCACCTCCGCGGATGTGGCCCAACAGCAACTGACGATGTTGCTCGCACACTGGCGGACGCTTCAGAACGAGCAGTTGGCTGACGAGCAGGTGACAGACAGTTTGGTTATGCTCGCCGATTCCCTCTCAATGCATGCTCACCGGCTTGGACCGGCCGGACAGCAGTGGGCGGAGCAACTGGCACTCGATCTGCTCGACGCGACGGAAACCCTTCCGCCACGAGCGACAGCAAAGATCTTAAGTGCTTGCGATGCGACGCTTTCACACATTCCCGCACGGCGACCACGGCAGCCAGTAGCAACGCAGCTCGTCGATGCCTCATCTGAGTCGCTTACCGTTCCGCAACCCGACATGGCGATTCTTGCCGAGCAGTCGGGAGAAGACCTGCCAGAGCGTTTTCGCGATCCGCCGCGAGCAGCAGTCGCAACACCGCTTCCACAAGCGTCGGGAAACGCCGACGAAGCAGAGCGATCGCCGCTCACGTGGAACGCTCGTTCCAAACAGGACGTATCCCAAGGAAACGATGAACCTTTGGTAGAAAATTTTGACCGAGAGCCTACAATCGCAGAACGCGCAACAAACAAAGCCATCAGCGTGCCCTCACCCGAAGAAGCCCGTCAACTGCTACGGGAACTTTCCGGTCGTTCCTCGCGTGATTTGCTCCTGGAACTCGAAAAAGCGAATCGCTATCGGGCGGCGATTCTGAGAGAAGCACTTCGCAGTAAAGGTTACAGCGATGCGGAAGTGACACTCTTCCGCCGGATTAGTTCCCCCAAGGTTGCTGATCGACGGCGATTGCTGGAGCTCGCCCCGAACCTGCCTGCTGACTCCGCACGTCGGTTGCTCGTCGCGCTGACCGAAGACGCTGATGCCGACATTCGCCTTGCAGCGCTCACGGCATTCGCAACAACCGGCGACCCACGCATTCGCCAGATTGCCCAGCAGCGAGTCCGTGTTGATGCCGACGACCGCGTTGCGAAGTTGGCGAGTCGGATTCTGCGAGAGCAGTAGCCACGTGCGCCAGAACGTGGAAACGCTGCCAACGATTCCACCGTCTGGCGACGGTGGCTACTTGCTACCGCCGTTGCGTACCACCAAGCATATTCACACGACTCGCCGTCACATGTGCCCGTTTGTAGTCCGGCATATAGCCACGCTTGCCTTGAATGCCGACGCGACGCCCAACATAACGCTGCAGATTGACATCGGGAGTCGGGGTAACGAAGGAAACGACTTCTCCCTTCTGATCGACCAGAGCGTAGCGGGGAGCTTTCGCTCGCTTGGAAACGACCGGCTTCAGGATACCCACCGCATCGTACTTGGCTTCTTCGGTGCCATTGGCTGATAGTTGATTCCCCGTCGACTCAAACGGATCAACCTGCACCGGGGTGAGCGTTCGATGATTCTGCACCAGCTCCGCCGCTCGCGGCTTAGCCGCCCTACCTCCCAGGTCTTCCCGAATCCTATCCAAGACTGCAGCACTCCCAGGAGTATGCGCCGGAGACTGGCCACTCGTACCAGAAGCAGCAATTTCCTCAGTCAATGCGACCTCCGGCAGTGCGACTTCGGGCAATTCTACTTCTTCAGTCGCGAGTTGGCCTAATTCAGGCATCGGTTTCGCTTCCACTGCCGCTGGTTCAATTGCTTTAGTGACCGCTGCTGGAGCAAGCACCGGCTGCTGATACCGTGCTTGAACTTGCTCGAACGTCGCGATCCGATTCAGTAGTTCCCGATACTGTTCGCGTGCCCCTGGAGCTTGCTCGTTCGCAAGCAGAACCGCGGTCTCTTCCCGCAGGGCAATGAGATTCCACTGCTTCGGCGGTTGAATCACTTCACGCGAAAGCCGCATCTGCAACTCCGCGATTCGCTTATTTTCCGGCAAGGTCGAAGCCTCGTCACGGAACTTGATTCGAGGGGGCATGCGACCGTCGTAGTCGACACGTTTCGGGGTGTCGAACACTGCGGGCAACGGCTTCTTATCAGCAAGGATGTCAGAAGCCGGGTTACTGTTCCGCGTCGGGTAGAGCGGCGGTGCGGTGATCTTCTCTTTGGAATCCGATTTCTGGGCATACTGAGCGAGCTGAAGCTCAGCGGGTGAGCCTTCAACGATTCTCACGGTCTCGTCATCCGCTTGATGCATCTCAATTGAGTGCATTGAATCTGTGGCAATAGGCTCAAGGTTTGTTGCACTAATCGTTTGATGGCGTAGATGTGCGAATGCGTTGCCGCCGCTGTTCGCATTCTCGCTTTGAACCGGGGAGGGCGGTGCCGACGGGATCGCGGAACCGTAGGACTGCCAAATCATCTTTGGCGAACTTGTTGACGGTTGCGTACTCGGCACTGTCGGAGTGGGCGGGTTGGGTTCAAGCGGGGGATCCAAGGAAAGGTCCTTCGCGGCAACCCAACGAAACTCCCCGGCTGGTGGTGCGATTCTTACCCAATCGTTTCCAGGTTGCTGTCCGACAACTGGCAAAGTCGATCTCAGTAGTTGCACTCGCTCACCTTTTTTAAGCATTACCTGAACCGCCTGCTTTTGCGGTGAGAGCTGGCTGCCTACCCGGGCGACCGCATCATCGACGATCACCTCGGCGGTTCGTTCGTCGATGATTCTCAGACTTTGCTTCGGCACCAAACTAAAGGCGTTGTGGGGCGGACGTACCGCGCACCAGCCGTCGGCGTCATGCCGAAAGACCTCCACTGCCGCACCAGAAGTGAGCGAACTGGTCGGATAGTGCCGTTCACTCGGGCCGCTGCGTACAAAAGCGTTTGCGCCGCTCACAAATGCGACATATGGGAAATGTTGCTGCCCCCAAGCGATCGTTGCCTGCGAGAGCAAGACTCCGAGTAGGCAACTGATGACGAAGCGGTAAGAAAACGAAGCTTGTCGGCGATTCATCGCAAACCTCATGGTACTGACGGCGCAAACTCGGCGCGGTTAATAGTGCCGCTGCTTGTAGAAAATCTAGCCGCTAGCAACAAGGTCGCTTGAGCCTTGCTAGCTGAGGGTACTCGTCACTGTTAAACTAAAAGCTGCCAGCAAACCTCCATGTCCTCCCTGCCTCCGCGGTAAATCCCCATGCAAGTCGAACAACTAGGCCCATACAAGCTGGGCAAGCGAATCGGCAAAGGGGGGATGGGCTCGGTTTATGAAGCGGTAGAAGAATCAACGGACAACCGCGTAGCCGTCAAAGCGCTCAGCCCGCAGCTAGCAGTTGCTGACGGCTTCCGAGAACGATTCGAAGCGGAGATCGAATCGCTGAAAATACTCCAGCACCCGGGAATCGTTCGCCTCTTGGGCTACGGCGAAGACTCGGGCGTGGTTTTCTACTCGATGGAACTCGTCGACGGGCCCAGCCTCGAGCAAGAGATTACCGCCGGTCGTCGCTTTGATTGGCGCGAAACGCTTCAGATCGGTATCCAAGTCTGCAAAGCGCTCAAGCACGCCCACGATCACGGAGTTGTCCATCGCGACATCAAACCTGCAAATCTTTTGCTCACGCAAGACAATCGCGTCAAAATCGCCGACTTCGGTATCGCTCGCCTCTTCGGAGCGACGCAACTGACCACCGCCGGCGGAGTGCTTGGCACCGCGGATTACATGTCGCCAGAACAAGCCGACGGCCGCCCGGTGACGGAGAAGTGCGATCAGTATAGTCTCGGCTCGGTCATGTACGCGTTGCTGTCAGGCCGCCCGCCGTTTCGAGCGAAGAGCATGCCCGAAATGTTGCAGATGCAACGTTACGCTGAGGCAGAGCCCGTCACACGCTACGCACCTCGTACGCCTGCTCATCTCGAAGGATTGATCAAGCAACTGTTGAGCAAAGAGCCCGACGATCGTTTCCCTAACGTCATGGTGCTTGCTCGCCACATGGAGGCGATGGAGAAAGCACTCTCTCGGCGTTTTCAGGAGGCGGAAGGAACAGCCGAGAGCTCGGCTGAGCCCAGCATCCCGAAGCATTCGACGATCCAAGAAGATGCAACACTCGTGCATGACAGCCAAGTGTCACTCTCCGACGACTCGGTCGATCTGCTCATCCCTGATGAAGTTCACGATGCGCCCACCTTAGCCGAATCCGACGAGATCGAGCTGGCACCTCCCGAGCCACGCCAGCCGATTCCGCGGAACGCTACGGTGGCGAACTCCCTGGCAAGCCATTCAACGCGTGCGGCGGACGAAACAGAATCAGCTAGCCCTGCCGTCCAGCCGGTCGCTCCCGCCAAAAGGTTCACCACGGTCGACGAAGAGGCTCGTCGCCAGAGCAAGGCTCAACGGGGCGAGCGTTGGGCGGTTGTGGCACAGGTGGCTGGTCTCGTTTTTTCATTGGCTGCCGTCATCGGAACCGGGTGGTGGCTGCTCAAACCGAAGTCAGCGGATCAACTTTACTCCTCGATCCAAGCCACCATCGAAGAAAACGGCGGCAAGGATCTTCGTCTGGTTGAAGACGAAGTCGAAGAGTTTGCCGAGCGCTTCCCTGACGATCCGCGACTGCCAGACTTCGCGGAAATCCAGCAAGAAATCGAGCTGAGCAAACTGGCCCGGCGACTCCGTGCCGAGTCCCTGTTTGCGAAGAGCGATTCACTCCACCCAATTCAGCAGATCTACGGCGAGGCGATTGCCGTCGAGGAGGAGAATCCGGCCCTAGCGGCAAGCAAGCTGCGTGGCCTACTCGATCTGTACGATCAGCCAGCCGCCAAAGAGTTGGAGGAAGAGCAAAGACGCTGGCTGGAACTCGCGGCTCGCCAGCTCGAAAAACTCGAGTCGCAAGTTGCTGCAATTGCCCAGCAACAGCTCCCAGCCTTGGAGGCTCGTCTTCGTCGAGCGAACTCTCTGCGAGCCAGTGACCCCGCCGCCGCGAAAACCATCTACACGGCACTTGTCGATCTGTATGAAGACAAACCTTGGGCAAGCGAAATCGTCGAGGCTGCGCGAGCACAACTTCAAGAACTAAAATAAGAAGATCTACGTTATTATGGACACGGATTACACGGATCAACGGTAGGATGGCCACTCCTGGCCGTCACTCGAAATCTACCTGAAGGCAATAAGTTCGGAGACAGGTCCAAACATCGGGCAGGAGTGCCCAATCTAAAAAAATCCGTGTCATCCGTGTCCCGATTCATCGGGATGTCCTAAAAGCAGGCCAAACACACCAGAAAACAGACATTCATGAGTACGCCCCAGATCACCAATCACGAGAAAAGCCAAGCCCACTTCGCCAGAGCCCAAGAACTCATGCCCGGCGGAGTCAACAGCCCCGCGCGTGCTTTTGGGGCCGTTGGGGGCACGCCGCTGTTTATTGAGCGAGGCGATGGGGCCTATCTCTACGACATCGATGGCAACCGCTACATCGATTACATCGGTTCTTGGGGACCCATGATTCTTGGCCATCGCCATCCAGAGGTGATCGCTGCCTTGCAAGCGGTGCTCGAAACGGGTACTAGCTTTGGCGCACCGACCGAAGCGGAAAGTCTCATTGCCGAGCAAATCATCGATGCCGTGGCGTCGATCGAAAAAGTAAGGCTCGTGAACTCTGGCACCGAAGCGACCATGAGTGCCATCCGGTTGGCCCGTGGCTATACTGGTCGTGACCTGATTGTAAAGTTCGCCGGCAACTACCACGGGCATGTTGATAGCCTGTTGGTCTCCGCGGGAAGTGCGGCAGCAACGCTGGGAGTTCCCAATTCGCCTGGCGTCACTGCCGGAGCTTCGCAAGATACGCTCGTCCATCAATACAACGACGTCGAAGGTCTGCAGCAAGCCTTCGCCGAGCATGGCTCAAAGATCGCCGCAGTGATTCTTGAGCCAGTGGTCGGCAACATGGGCGTGGTCAAGCCAAGCGAGTTGTTCTGCAACGCTCTGAATACTCTGACCAAAGAGCATGGTGCCTTGCTCATTTGCGATGAAGTGATGACCGGTTTTCGCGTCGCCTTCGGTGGAGCGCAATCATTGTTTGGACTGAAGCCCGACCTGACGACTCTCGGCAAGATCGTTGGGGGTGGACTCCCGGTTGGTGCCTACGGCGGACGCGAGGAGGTGATGAATCACGTCCTCCCAGCTGGCGAAGTCTTTCAAGCTGGCACGCTCAGTGGCAATCCGCTGGCCACGGCAGCGGGCAGTGCAACACTACGCCTTCTCAAGGAGCAACCACCTTACGAGCAGCTAGAGGCCTACGGCGCGAAACTGGAAGAGGGCATGCGAGCCGCGGCCCAGCGACACAGCATTCCACACACGATCGCTCGCGTTGGTAGCATGATGACGCTGTTCTTCAACGATCACCACGTTGAAGACTGGGGCGTTGCGAGCCAAAGCGACACAGATCGCTTCGCCAAGTATTTTTGGGGCATGATCCAAAGGGGCGTCTATATGCCTTGCAGCCAGTACGAGGCGTTGTTCTTCTCCGCCGTGCATAGCGAAGAGGATTTGCAGCAGACAATCGCCGCGGCCGACGAAGTGTTCGCGACGTTTTGAGTTAAGCAGTGTAAGCTCCCGAGCCGAGAAGCATAAGCTCTCGGGTTGAACTCTCGAACGCTGCAACCCGACTGCTTACGCGAGTCGGCTCAGGCTTCCGCCTTTTCTTCCGCTGCGCTCCGCCTTCCATATTTGGGAACCAGTTGTAAAGCGTCGACTGTTTCACCACGCAAGAACCGCTGGTAGCCTAGCGTACCCACATCCGCCGCTCGTGGTTGATTGCCGTTCGCTTCCATGATTCTAACATCCGAAGGAAGCCGCTCGCTGAGTTTCTCCACCGCCGGCCCATGAACAAAGTCACCCGCTTCGAGCTTCGCCAGAAACGTCTCGACCGAAAGCAACTCCCCATTCTGCTGCGTCTGTTGTGTCAATGAATCATTCACGTTGAAGCAGCAGGTAAATAATTCTTGTCGCTGCGCGTCCAGAACGCACCAGAGCCGCTCGAACTCTACGGAGACACCGACCGCCAAAGCCGCGAGCGTGTTGACCTCGACGAGCGGCACGCCAAGGGCGTAGGCAAGTGTCTTAGCCGTCGTGACCCCAACCCTAAGGCCTGTGAACGAACCCGGTCCCGTGCAAACACAGATCAGCTCCAACTCACTCGTTTGCCAATCATTTTGCTTCAGCAGGTGATCGAGCGTCGGCACAAGAGACTGTGCCGAGCGCGTCTCGCTAGGCAGCTCGATTTCCCCAATGAGCTTCGTCTCAGGCTGCTGACCTTCTAACAGGGCAACTGACCCTGACTTGCCGCTGGTTTCCAATGCGAGGATTTTCATGAGATAGGAAGAACTTGCCTCAAGTGCCCTGGTCAAAAGTTCCCTGGTCAACTGGGGAGGCAATCATCGTAGTTTGCCGTAGCTACCGTCGCCAGACGGTGGAAGTGTTCTTCAAGGGTCTCCATGTTCTGGCGAACGTAGCTACGGCGGTCCCTCTCTCACCCTGTCCTTGACCCTAAAAACCCCGGCATTTAGACTGTGGGATTAGCTCGAAACCGTAATCGACCCATCTTCCAAGCCGTCATCTCCAGGTAACCAACACCGTGAAGCGGGCCATTATCAGTGACATTCACGGGAATCTGGAAGCGGCCCAGGCGGTGCTGGCCCATATCGGTGACCAAAACGTCGACGAGATCTTCTGTCTCGGCGATGTGATCGGCTATGGACCCAACCCCTGTGAGTGCCTCGATCTCGTAATAGAGAACTGCAAAGTAGGTCTTTTGGGCAACCACGATCAGGGAGCGATGTTCGACCCTGAGGGTTTCAACAGTGGCGCTGAACGGGCCATCTTTTGGACGCGCGAGCAACTGGAAAGCGGCAACGGACCTCGCGATAAAATCGACGCTCGTTGGGATTTTCTGGGAACGCTCCCGCGTATCCACCGCGACGATCCTTGGCTCTACGTTCACGGATCGCCACGCAATCCGGTGAACGAATATGTTTTCCCCGAGGACATCTACAACCAGAAGAAGATGGAAAAGCTCTTCGCCTTGATTACCAAGGGCTGCTTCCAGGGGCACACGCACGTCCCGGGCGTGTTCCTCGAGAGCATGGAATTCATTTCCCCCGATCAGACCGACTACGTCTACCCTATCGGAAACGAAAAGTTCATGGTCAATGTCGGCTCGGTCGGACAGCCGCGCGACGGCGATCCGCGATCTTGCTATATCGTGCAAGAAGACGACAAGATTACCTTCCATCGGATCGAATACGATATCGAGAAGACGTCTGAAAAGATTTATCAAACGCCCGATCTCGATAACTTTCTAGGCGACCGCATCAAGGAGGGACGCTAGCACTGTCCGTGTCAGTGCAAAAATAATAGTAGCCCCGGGATTTATCACGGGGTTGGGATACTGCCCTCAGCAATCGACCGAGCAACATGGATTTTACTCAGCGTAGCACAATCGAGGTCGAAACAAGCCGCGGATGATTTCGGTCTCGTCAAAGCGCCAATCGGATTGAGACCGAACGACTCGACCGATTATCTGGCTACGACATATCCCCCGGGATAAATCCCGTGGCAAATAAATTGGCCACGCTCCGGCGGCGGTATGCCAGAAGCAGAAACAGACGTAATCGTCTTTAGAACCATTGAAGAATTTGTATAAGGACCACACGAAGTGGATCGTCGTTTTATCCTCTGGTTATCTGTCTCGCTTCTTTTGATCTTGCTGTTAGGCAAGCGCCCCGAACTTCCACAGCCGGACGACAAAGAAAAACAGGCCGCCAATCAACTCGCCGAAGACGGGGCAGGCGAGGGAGTGCAGGATGCTGGGGAGAAGCCAGCTGAAGGGGAAGACGCTGCCGGAGACAACGCAGAAAAGCCCCAGCCGAAGCAAGAGCCGGAAGTTGAGGTCGCCGCTCAAAAACTCACTCTCGGCACGGTTGATGAAAGCTCTGACTATCGCATGTTGGTCACGCTCACCAACGAGGGTGCCGCGGTTGAGCGAATCGAGCTGGCCAATCCAAAGTACTTAGACCTGACTGACCGCGGCGGCTACCTGGGCCACTTGGCGTTAGCTTCTGCCCAGCAAGGTGAAGGTCTGAAGGTGCAGGTCGTCGGAGCCGGGACGCCCGCAGCCGAAGCGGGTATCCAGATCGGGGATCTCCTTCTCGCCGCAGGTGTGAAAGAGGCCAAGCCGATCGAATCCGTGGAAGCCTTCAACAAGCTGCTCGCCAAGACCAAGCCTGGCCGCGAATTGAGCCTGACCCTCGAACGCGACGGAGTCGAGCAACAAGTTACCGCCAAGCTCGTGCGTCGTCCGTTGGAAGTCATTCGACCGGAGAAAGAAAACGTGTTGCTCTGGGCAGACAAACTGCCCGCCGGTTCGCGTTCGCCGCCGTCATTCCAGATGACTCTTGAACAGATCGACCGTCGCACACTTACCGGCGAAAACGAGAAGCGTGCGGAAAACGAGCTGCCCAAGCTGAGTGAATTCGCAGAACTCGAACTTCGCAAAGCTCCTTGGGAAATCTCCGAGCCGTCACAAGACTCAGTAACCTTTCGCAAACGCTCGTCGCAGCTTGGGCTGACGTTCGTCAAGCGATATCGCCTAGAAGAAACCCCCGAGGGAATGCAGACTTCGGCGGACTATCCGGCCTATCACCTGACGCTCGAATTGGCAATCGAAAACACCGGGTCAGAAGCTAAGGAAATCGCTTACCAACTCGACGGCCCGAACGGATTGCCGATTGAAGGTTGGTGGTACGCCTACAAAATCGGTCACGATTGGGGGGCGGTTGGACTCCGAGACGTGATGTCCCGAACGTTCGACGCCAAGGTGCAACAATTCGCACCCGCGACGATCGCCACTGAAGGGGTAGAGCCACTCGAAGGGAGCCCTCTGGCGTTCGTGGGTGTGGATGCCCAGTACTTTTCAGCAATGATGATCCCCGAGCGACAAGATGCTGACGAGCTTTGGATCGAGAGAACCGAATTTGTCTCACTGAGTCCTGAGCCCAAGAAAAGAGGCTCCGAAGGCAAGTATGTCAACGCGACCTGCCGGCTGATCAGCGTGCCAAAGTCGCTTCCCGCCGGAGAAACTCGCACCGAAAAGTACACCCTCTTTGCGGGACCGAAACGCCCCGAACTCTTAGAGCAATACAAGGCCGTTGATAGCCCGATCTACAGCTTAGCGGACCTAATCACCTACGGCTGGTTCACCCGCATCGCCAAGGGCATGCTGTGGATCCTCCATTTCTTCTACGGCATCGTCGGCAACTACGGCATATCGATCATTCTGCTCACGGTACTCGTCCGTAGCTGCATGTTCCCGATCAGCCGGAAGCAAGCGCACAGCATGACGAAGATGCAGGAACTTCGCCCGGAGATGGATCGCATCAAGGAGAAGTATAAAGGCGACATGCAAAAGCAGTCGCAAGCGACCCAAGAGCTGTATCGCAAGCATGGTGTGAACCCGCTGGCCGGTTGCTTGCCGATGTTGATCCAGTTGCCAGTGTTCGTTGGCCTGTACCGCGGCCTCGCTGTGGACATCGAACTCCGCCAAGCCTCGTTGTTTGGGGATAGCGTCCGTTGGTGCTCGAACCTCGCCGCACCGGACATGTTCTGGGACTGGTCCGCCTTCATGCCCGACTTCATCAATCGCGGCGAGGGTTTCTTTGGTCTCGGTCCCTATCTGAACGTGCTGCCGCTGATCACGATCGTACTCTATCTGTTGCAGCAAAAGCTCTTCATGCCGCCCCCGGCGAACGAGCAAGCCGAGCTGCAGCAAAAGATCATGAAGTACATGATGATCTTCATGGGCTTGCTGTTCTACAAAGTCCCCAGCGGCCTCTGCTTGTACTTCATTGCTTCCAGTGCTTGGGGAATCGCCGAGCGGATGTTGTTGCCAAAGCCAACACCTCCGACAGAAATCGCAGCGACGAGTAGCGGTGATACGCCGCTGTTTGGTGGGAACGATCGAGCGAAAAAGGAAAAGAAAAAGCGTCCCAACAACAGCGGTAAGAAAAGCAGCAAGAAAAAGAAGCGATAGAGCAGGGCAGTTGAGAACGTGTTTTGAAATTCAAAAAATCGACCGCGAAGCGGTACTTTATGTTCCCTCTCCCGCTTGCGGGAGAGGGCTAGGGTGAGGGTGTCTGAATTTCAAAACACGCTCTGAGGAGCTTCTATCGTGTATGACACGCGTGAAGAAATCGTAGCCGTCGCCACGGCACCTGGTGGCCAAGCGGCAAGGAGCATCGTCCGTGTGGGAGGGCCGAATATCGTTTCGCTTCTGCGCGAACTCTTCACGCCCTGCGAGCCAATCGACTTGGCTGCGATTCGCACCGCGAGAATAGTCGAGGGAAATTGTGATATCCGTCTTAGCGACAGCGAGCAGCTAAGCATCCCCTGCAGCTTGTTTCTCTGGCCGGGCAGCTCAAGCTACACCCGCCAGCCGATTGCGGAGTTTCATCTGCCTGGTTCCGCGCCGCTGGCTGATGCCGTGGTTCAGTCGCTATGCGCTGCCGGGGCGAGGCTGGCCAGTGCGGGGGAATTTACGCTGCGGGCATTTCTCGGCGGTAGGATTGATCTCACTCAAGCCGAAGCCGTGTTGGGCGTGATCGACGCCTCGGATCGCTCGTCTCTCGATGCGGCCCTGACACAACTCGCGGGTGGGCTCTCCGGGCCGCTGGACGAGCTCCGCAACCGGCTGCTCAATCTTCTGGCCGAACTCGAAGCAGGTCTCGACTTTGCTGATGAGGACATCGAGTTCATCAGTCGCGAGAAACTGGCTGAGGATCTAGCAAACGCTGAAACCGTGCTTCAAGACGCGCTGGATCAATTACGCACTCGCGACGCCTCGCAACAAGTGCCACGCGTTGTCCTCACCGGACCGCCCAATGCAGGGAAGAGC
Source organism: Lacipirellulaceae bacterium (assembly GCA_040218535.1). Taxonomy (NCBI): domain Bacteria; kingdom Pseudomonadati; phylum Planctomycetota; class Planctomycetia; order Pirellulales; family Lacipirellulaceae; species Lacipirellulaceae bacterium. The sequence continues at coordinate 1,189,973 of JAVJRG010000005.1, forward strand.
AGTTTGTTCAACCTGTTGGCAGAGAAGTTCGCAACGTCAGAAACGAAGGCCGGTGCTATCGTTTCCGAAGTCGCCGGTACGACACGTGACTATATTTCGGCGAAGCTAGAGCTCGGTGGATTTCCGATTGAGTTGATCGATACAGCGGGTGTGGAAGAAGTTGAGCAAGTCGATCAAGATGCGATTCCCTCGACACAGGAGATTAGCATCGCCGCCCAGCAAGCGATGCGAACCCAAGTTGGCTCCGCATCGTTAATTCTCTACTGCTTTCCGTCCGACGAATCGCTTCTCGTAGAAAGAGATTCGATAACGAGTCCGCCGACGATTCGAGTTGCTACGAAGTGCGATCTGTCAGGTTCTGGTTCTCCCGAGTTCCTTGCTTGTAGCAGTGAGACGGGAGCAGGCATCGACCGGCTTGTGGCGGCCATCGTCGAACGACTGAAAGCGTCCGACGAACCGGCCACCGGAGTCGCCTCGACAGCCGCCCGTTGCCGCGTCAGTCTGGAGCAGGCACAGCAATCGATCGAAGCGGCCAAGTTTCTGTGCGAATCTGGCGGTGAAGAGCTCATCTCCGCCGAACTACGCACCGCCCTCGACCGCCTGGCTGAAGTCGTCGGTGCGGTCTATATCGACGACATCCTCGACCGAGTTTTCAGCCAATTCTGCATCGGCAAGTAGTCGGAAAATGCAAGAAAGGGTCCCCAGCCGCGGTCCTACGGACCGCCGGATACCCTGCCGACCCAACACGCCACTTCTAACGATTGCGCGGGCGTCACCAGCCACCTTCGAGAACTCTGCGGCAAACGTCGAAGATACTACGGATTGCCGTACTGCCCCACATCACTCTCGGTATCCATGTCTCGCACTCGATTTTTCCCTCGCCTGGCCGTGGGCTTTGGTGAGTACGCTCGCATTGTGTTCCTTCCCGACGCTCTTTGTCTCTGGCTCTGTCTCTGGGCAGGCGCGGTTTCCGCTGCGAACGAGCGGCACGCGATGCTCGATGCTGCGCTCGCAACGATTACCAGTGAAGAAGTGCGAGATCACGCCGGCGTTCTCGCCGGCGATTCGCTCGAAGGTCGCGAGGCAGGCTCTCGAGGCGGGCGAGCTGCTGCGGGCTATCTGAAGGAGCAATTGGAGCGTATTGGGGCTAAGACTGGGGGCACGGACGGCTACAGCCAGCGGTTTCATGGCACGATGCAAAACCTGATCGCGGTGATCCCGGGAACCGATGAGCAAGTCGGCGATGAAGTAATCCTCATCGGTGCCCACTACGACCATGTTGGCTACGGTTCGCGGCGCACCAGCTACGGTCCTTACGGCTACATCCACAACGGAGCCGACGACAACGCCAGCGGAGTCGCCGCGATGCTGGAGACGATCGACGCACTCGTTCAGATCGATTTCCGCCCCCGCCGGACGTTGCTTTTCGTTTTCTGGGATGGCGAGGAGAAAAACTTGCTTGGCTCGAAGCACTGGCTCAGCAATCCGACCGTACCGCTTGAAAAAGTCAAGCTGGTGATCAATCTCGACATGATCGGTCGTATGGTCGAAGGGCGTGTGAAAGTGGGCGGCGCACGGACTGCGTTGGGACTGCGTGAGCTACTCAGTTCTGAGCGACTTCCCGAGGGGATGCGGCTCGATTTCTCTTGGGAGTACAAAAGTAACAGCGACCATTGGCCCTTCTACCAACGGCAGATACCGTCCCTCTACTTCCACACGGGGCTGCACGATGATTATCACCGCCCTACTGACGATGTGGAAAAACTAAACGTCGAAGGCATCCGGTTGATCTCGCAATACCTAGTTGGTCGACTCACGAGCCTTGCAGACCTCGACAGCATGCCAACGTTTCGTCCGGAGTCTCACTACGAAGACATCGCCGCACAGACCCGACTCGAAGCACCGCTTCCGCCGCACACGACAGGCGATCAGCGGCAGCGGCTAGGAATCGCCTGGCGAGCCGATCCCGGCGAACCCAATAGCGTCTTCATCACACGAGTCACACCAGGAACTCCGGCAGAAAAAGCTGGGCTCGCTGTTCACGACCGGCTGCTGCATTTCAATGGTGTGCCCATTGAGGATCGGGATAAGCTACTGACGAGGGTTCGTACTTCGCTTGAAGAAGACGTTGACGCACTTCACTTCAAAATGGAAAGAGATGGCCGTATTCGCTACGTTCGAGTCAAGCTGAGAGAGCCCACACAGGCAAGCGAAGATCCGACTCTGTAGGCGAAAGAATCAGTTCTTAGAATTCGTCGCTAGTTCTTTCAGCCGCTTCCACGTGAACAATCCCGAGTTGTGCCCGTCGGACCAGTTCACGCGAATCGCGTAGCTTCCGACGAGATCCATTTTCACGATCTGGATATCACGCGGCACGGTCGCCGGATCAAGAATTCGCTCCCCGGTCCACTCATTCACGCACTGGGCACACTCGCAAGCACCCCGCAGTTCGTACAGCTTGAATTCATGCTTCCTGTCAGGCCAATCAACAAGCAACACACCTTGCTCATTCTGTGCTTGCAGATTGCGAGGGACTTCGGACATGATTTTCGGACATGATTTACAGGATCAACAGGATGTTGAGAAACTGTTTTAGCACATCCTGTCGATCCTGTTGATCCCGTCAAAATAAGCGAACTAGCCAGAGAGATTTGTGTCTTTTCCATCAAGTCGTGGCTTGCTAAGATTAGGTACACACGAGAATCCTGGGGGCGTGGCGGAATTGGCAGACGCGCTGGATTTAGGTTCCAGTTCCTTCGGGAGTGCAGGTTCAACTCCTGTCGCCCCTACTCGATTCTCTTTCTCTTAGACTGTCGCCGCCTGTTCTTGACGGCTCAAGTGCTGGTGAACGCAGGTAATTGCCAGCGCGCCGTCTCCGGCGGCGAAAGCACAACGCTTAGTCGTGCCTGAACGGACATCTCCTGCGGCGAACACACCGGGCAGTGTCGTTTCCAACTCGCACGGGCTTCGCTCAAGATCCCACAAGGGATGCGATTGAGCGTTGGGGCCTGTAATGACAAAGCCGTGATCGTCGAGGGCCACGCCTTCACCCAGCCACTCGGTATGAGGCTTTGCGCCAACGAAAATGAAGACGGCAGCACAGCCCAAGTGGGTTCGCTCATCCGTCTGGTTGTTGCGAAGCGTCACCTCCGCGAGATGCGTCTCGCCTTCAAGCCCTTCAACTTCGGTGTGGGTCATGACTTCGATGTTTGCGGTCTGTTTAATCCGATGACACAAGTAGTGCGACATATTTTTGCCCAGGTCGTCGCCACGGATGACGATTTTTACCTCTTTCGCAGTCCGCGAAAGGAACATGGCAGCCTGTCCCGCTGAATTACCACCGCCGACGACAATCGCCGTCGAGTTACGGCACGCGCGTGCTTCAACTGAGGTAGCGGAGTAGTAGACTCCCGCCCCCTCCAGACGGCGACAGTTTTCGATGGGCAGGCGACGATAAGAGGCGCCGGTGGCGACAAGCACCGTTCGCGTATTCACATCCTGTCCCGTGCAAAGCCGTACGCGGTAATTACCGTCTTCTCCTTGGGTGACGCTTCGCACGATCACTGGGGCGGTGAAGCTAGCGCCGAATTTCAAAGCCTGAAGAAACCCGCGATTTGCGAGTTCCGCGCCTGGCAAACCGGATGGGAATCCCATGTAGTTTTCGATCTTCGAACTGGTTCCGGCTTGTCCACCGGGACCCATACGATCGACGACCAGGGTATCGAGTCCCTCAGAAGCGCCATAAACAGCAGCAGCAAGCCCTGCAGGTCCCGCTCCGACGACAACGACATCATGAACATGCTCGTCAATCGTACGAGTGATTCCTAAGCAGTCCGCGATCTTGCCCAAGGAAGGCTGTTTCGCGATGTGTTCCGTGCAGGCAATAACGGGCGTTTCTTCGGGAGTGGCACCGAACTCCTTCAGAGCTTCTTTGCCAGCTTCTTCATCAATGTCGAGAAAAGTGTGCGGGACCTTGTTCTTATAAAAGAATTCGCGAATCTGTAGTGTCTCTTTGGAATTTGCAGAACCAGCAATGCGGACGCCCTGAAACTCCGACGCTTCCAAAAGTTGGCGTCGCATCTGAAACGCTTCAAGCAGCTTGTCGCTAAGCTCCGGCACTTCCCCCATCAGGCGACGGATTTCGCCGGCTGGGATTTCGTAGGCTTGACAATCGCCCCGCGCGATGGCAGAAATCACCGACGGACGACCCGTGAGCATGGACACGTCGCCGGTGAAAGCGCCTGGACCGTGCACAACGACATCGCGAGGCTTGCCTGTAGAATACTCAATGATCGCAACATTTCCCTCTTTGAGCACAAACAGCGGAAAGTCGCGATCACCATGTTTGTACAAAGCTTCCCCATCGCTATAGGCCTTCAAGTCTCCCATCTTAGCGATACAAGTCATTTCCTCGTCGCTAAACGTTGGGAAGGCAACGGGGTCAAGCGTCGCGTGAGACATCAAATATTTCCTTAAGCGTTTTAAGGTGATTTGCCCTAGCGAATCACGTTTCGCCGCGGTGCACGCACCGCTCTCTACCAGGCTTGCATCAAAGAGTTCAGCTTACCGCCAACAGGTGCAACACCGCAAACCACTCTTTCGAGTCGGTCCAGACCTGCTTTACTTCCATGCCCGCCTGTTCGGCCATTCCGGCAAAACGTTCGACCGTATACTTGTGTGAAGATTCGGTGTGGATCGTCTCGTCTTTCTCGAAGTCTAACTCGCAGCCATCTATCACGATCGTCTGAGACTTTAAGCTGCGGAGATGCATTTCGATCCGATTCAATTCGCGGTTGTAGAAGGCAATGTGAGCGAAGTCTTCGACCGCGATGTCCGCGTCCAGCTCGCGATTGATGCGATGCAGTAGATTCAAATTGAACGCAGCTGTGACGTTCTGCGAGTCGTAATAGGCCGGTTCTAAGACATTGAGATCCTTTTCAAGATCGATGCCGATTACTAGACCGCCTCCAGTGCCAACGAGATCGGCAATCTGCCCCAAGAGCTCGACAGCTTCTTCCGGCGGAAAGTTACCAATTGTCGAGCCGGGGAAGAAAACAGTTCGGCGGACGTCGGCAAACTCTTCGGGAAGTTCAACCTCCGAGGTGAAATCGGCGACGACCGGTTTGATTGGCAGCCCGGGCAACTGGCGACGTAGTTCGGCAGAAGTCTCCAGCAAATGATCTCGGGAGATATCTAGCGGTACGTAAGCGGCCAGATTCGGTGCAGCCTTCAGCAGCGGAACCGTCTTCGTGCTACTACCGCTGCCATACTCAACAAGGACTGTCCCTTCGCCGATCGCGTCGGAGATGGCCGCTGCGTTCTCCTCCAGAATCTTCGTTTCCGTTCGGGTGGGGTAATACTCGGGCAACTCGCAAATGCGATCGAAAAGCTGCGACCCGCGCCTGTCGTAAAAGTACTTACATGGCAAGGTCTTTGGACTGCTTGAGAGCCCCTCGATCACATCCGCAAGGAGTTTTCCATTGATTGGGGCTTCATCGGCAGAACGCGTGCGGGCTAGTATGGCAGAATCAGAAGGCACGGGAGGCTTTCGGTTAGAGTTGGCCGAGCAAGGGGGAGAGCTTGGAATTCAATCAGCAAGAACCACCGCAGGACATTTCTTCGCCCGACGAGCCTTCTTCAACGGTGACGCCTTTCCAGAAGGCGATGTGGCCGGCAATTTGGGACGCTTCTGGTTTCGGCTCAGCGTAGTACCAAGCAGCACCTTGATTCACCTCGCCCCCGGCTAACACGTCGTAGTAGTTGGCCGTTCCCTTCCAGCCACAAACGGTTGTCGTAGAGTTGGCTTGGAGTTTCGTTTTGTCGACCGACTCGGGTGGGAAATAGTGATTCCCTTCGACGATGACGGTTTGGTCGCTTTCAGCGATGATCTCTTTATTCCAAATCGCTTTGGCCATTTTGCTTTCTCTTATTGTCGTTTTTTGTATTTCAGCCGGAACGCGTTAGCGTCCGGTTCTCTGAGCAACCGGGGGCTAACGCCCAGCGGCTAAAAATCTAATGAAACCTAAACTAGCAAGACCGAGCGAGTCGTATCCCCGTAAATTGCCAGCGACTGCTTGCGTGAAAGAAATTACGGTAGGTGAGTCGTCGGTGCGATTCGGGCGTCGCACACGAGGCCCCTCGTAGCACGTGCTGATTGCACATGAACTTTCCATTGTACTCCCCCAACGCTCCTTCTGCTGCCCGATAGCCTGGGTAGCCCGTGTATTGCGACGAGGTCCACTGCCATCGCGAACCCATCCAACCCTCGCCACGTCCACGCTCCGCTTGCGACTTAGCTGCATGCTCCCACTCAGCCTCCGTCGGCAACCGGCAAGCCCGCCAACGCGCAAAAGCATCCGCTTCGTAAAGACTGACATGACAAACGGGCTCACTCGGATTGAGAGGCTGCGTCCCATTGTGGGTAAACAATTCCCAAGAGTCCTTCGAATCAGATTTCTGCCAATAAAGAGGAGCGTTCCAGTCTTCGCGTTTCACAACATCCCAACCCTCGGATAACCAAAGTTCGGGCCTACTGTAGCCTTCATCTGCGATGAACTTGAGAAACTCTCCATTCGGGACGAGCGAGGAGGAAATCTCGAAAGGCTCAATGAACACCCGGTGACGGGGCAATTCGTTATCAAAGCAAAAGCCGTCCCCGGTGTGGCCAATTTCCACTAGTGCTTCCTCGTAGCTTAACCATTGCGAACTAGTGGAATCGTTATCGTGCTGTTCAAGCGGCTCTTTCAAAACCGCGGGTCGCAGAGGATTCTTCCAAAACGCGTGTTTGATGTCCGTAAGCAAAAGCTCCTGATGTTGCTGCTCATGATGCAACCCAAGCTCGATAATCTTTAGTAACTCGCCGGTGGGCTCCTCTGCCAGTAACGTCTCCATCCGCTTGTCGGTTTCGCCTCGGTACCGCATCACCTCGCTCACCGAAGGTCGCGAGAGCAGCCCGCGTTCAGGTCGAGGGTGGCGCTCGCCAACCGCGTTGTAATACGAATTGAAGAGGTAATTGAAGTCGGGACTAATCGGCTCGTAGTCGGGATTGTCCTTGGCGAGGACAAAAGTCTCGAAGAACCAAGTCGTATGGGCAAGATGCCACTTCGCGGGGCTTGCGTCGGGCATCGACTGCAGCAAGAAGTCCTCAGTCTGGAGATTCTCCACCAAGGCTTCCGACCAAGCACGCACCTCCCGATAGCGGGCGGCGAGTCGAGTCGCGTTTAACTGCGAAGTGGACGCTTCCGCGTCAGAGAGCTTCGTTGCGGTAGCATCCATAGGCCGCATTGTAGGCTTTTGCCCGGCAGAAGTGAAATCAGACCGATGGTTAGTTGCACCAAGGCGCGGCAGAAAGCCTTTCAACTCGCCCTGACCGTGCAGACTACCCATGCGGAATTGGCCACTTCTTCTGATAAAATGAACGCCCAGTCGGCTGCTTGGCGAAGCATGCCATACCGATTTTGCACCAAGACAACCGGGCTTTTGCACCTATTCGAGAGGTGCCAAGAGCAAAAGTCGAGCAGCTTTCGATCTACTGAAAGCCACAAGGCGTTTCAGTGTAATAACTTGCAGCGATACCGGACAGCAGAACAACAGGACTTTTGCACTTAGAAACACGTACACTGTGCAAAAGTAAAAAACCGCTTGCGGCTTAGCCGCAAGCGGTTCGGTTTAAAAAAGAAATGAGCCGGGAGCGACTCGAACGCTCGACCTACGGATTAAAAGTCCGTTGCTCTAACCAACTGAGCTACCGGCCCGGTGCAGCCCCTTCGGGGCTACGGAAAGGAGGGATTCTAGTGCATTTTGGCTCGCGATGAAGGGCCTCGCACAATGAAAAAGCCGCGAAAACTCAGGCGATTTAACTTGGGCTCAACGAAACCAGCCTCGGAGAACTAGCCGCGGAGCTACGCCTCCGCCGGTGGTAGACGTCTTCGAATAGTCCCAGCGTCGGCGTCGCTCCGCGGCTATTGGAAAAGTCATCGTGACTGACCGCTCTACAGGGAGTGCTGGTTACGAGCGGTTTTTCCGCATCGCAGCAAACATGCCGACACAGATCAGTAGCATTGCGGAGGGCTCCGGAATCACCGCTGCGAGGTCATTCACGGTGAGGTTGTTCTCCGTGCTGAAGACGAAAGCATCAAGTAGCAGGCCGTCCTCGCGTCCGCCGATTTGGAAAGTGTAAGTACCAGCCGCAGGGACAACGTAAGGATCGGGACCGTTGCTGCCTGCCAGAATCACATCATTACTCGAATTATCGATCCCGCCGCCATTGTTGGTCGCGGGCTGGGTAATGCCAACCCAACCAAAGGTATCGAGAACGCTATTACTGCCTCTTGTTTTGTCAGCCGTTTGGCTGCCAAAGTTCAACGCTCGCACGGCTTCCGCGAACGTTGGGTACTGAAAGGTTGCAAATGAGGAAGGGACGAAAAAGCTATCGTTGCGGAAATACTCTTCATCGTCAGGTCCGCCAATGCTCGGAATACCAATCCGCGCATATAGAAAGTAAGTTCCGCTTTCTGGAAAGGTTACGTCGTATGTAACGGTGTCGTCATTAGCGCCGTTCGGAGCATCGGCCGTATCAAAAACCGACTCAATCGCAGTCCCACCGAATGCGTCAACATCACTGATTTCGTTCCATCCCGGGCCCGTTGTTGTATTCGTAAGTTGGACGTCAGCAACGGTTCCAGACTCTGCTTCGAAGTAAATCGTCGTAGCGTGAGAGAACTGAGCGAGGCTTAAGGACAAGCCGACGAGGAGAGAGAGCTTGAGAACATCATCACAACGTAGCCGTAGCATGAGCGTACCTTTCGAGTGCTTATCCGGGTGCCGTACGAAACAGTGAGAGCCACTAGTCAAGCTAGGGCTTTCTCACGAAGGGCGGGAATAAACAGAAAAGCGCTGCCGCGGTCAATTCCAGAAACGGGCGAAACGGCAGGTGAAAGGAATTTCGTGAGAACTTCGCAAAATACCGCAAGTTTTGTGGGGGGCTCCCTTACGTTTGCAGCAGAAGTTCTTCGAAGGCAACTATTTTTCGCGAACGAAATGTCCGAAGCCAGTGTTCAATTCTCGCACACGGTCCGTCCCGCGCCACACGACTTGCGTTGGCTCCTCGTCCGGTTCGTCGGCGTCGTGCAGAACGACCGTCCCCTGGAGACTATGCCAATCACGTCCTTGGATTTCCTTCACCAGTTTCGTGGGGATCGCGAACTCCAGATCGTAGCCGTCCTCGGTCCGTATGCCGCTTGCTTTCACGCCTCGATAGCTGCGGTCGCGACGAAAGCGACGAGCATCGACTTTTACTTCGCCGCTTTCAGTCGGGGCGAAGGCGCTAATGGTCAGCCCCGTTCGCGTGTAGCGAGGTTCGGTGCTTCGCTTTTCAACTGGGCGGGGGTCAATCAGCAATTCCACCCGGTCAACCGCGGAGATCACTCGATCATCTTTGACTCGAACGGCAACATAAACTTGTTCACCTGCGGGACCATCGTTCTTGGGAACGTGGCGAGCGAAAAACTTTGCCGAGCCATCGCCAACGCCCTGCCAACCGCGCGTGTTGCCAAGCAGCAATGGCTTCTCAGGGGTCGCATTACTGCGCTCCGGCCACGACTTGACCATGCCATCGATCGGCGGAAGTTCTGCAATCGTTGGGAACTCAAATCGCCGATCAATCACAACGGGAATCACTCTTTCACTAGTCAACGGGTCCTCTCCAACAGTCTTCAAAGTAGAAACCATGGCCGTGCGAAAGAGTTGCTCGAACTCCATTGGTTCGGTGAAGGCTATTCGGACACGCAGTTCTTTACTGGTTCCGGGCGGGACGGTCAGGTCAAGCGTTCCCGGGTCGACAGTCAATCCCTTCAGTGGCAAGCCTTCCAACTCGCCCGACAGCTTGACTACTTCGGTCGACTTGTTGCTGACGCGGATTCCGATTTCGCCATCAGAGAAGCGATCCGCTGTCGATTCGCTCATCAGGATGGGTGCGACTTCGACAGCAGTTCCTTTCAGAAATGCATTCAGGCGGGTGATGGTTTGCTCGTCAACGACATCGGCGGCCAGAATACCATCAAGCCGCAAGTTAGCGATCTGCGGACCGTCTTTTTCCATCGTCAACCAAGTGACATGGTCGAACTCACCGTAGCTGTCTCCACGAAGTTGAGACACACCACCAGTGGTCGCCAGGGAGTAATACTCACGTTCGTTCCGACGATACTGTACGTAGTGATGTACGTGCCCGGCAAAGACTGTGTGCGGACGATCGATCAACAGTTGTTCGACTTTCTTCCAATTGGTTTGGTCGGGCTTGCCCTCAGCAAGGTCGCGTTCGGCGTAGGTCCAGAGCGGCTTGTGAAGGAAAACGAGCGTCCATCGTGCGTCGGAGTGTTCCTGCAAATCCTTGCTGATCCATGCGAGCTGCTCTTCGCTGATTCGTTCGCGAGGCTCTTCGCTGCAGAGACAAACAAAGTGAACGCCCTTGTAATCGAACGAATAGTACTCCTTGCCAAACCGTTCCCGCCACATCCGATGCAGTATCGGGTTGGTCACGTCGTGGTTCCCAGCGACGAAGAAAAACTTCATGTCGAGTTGGTCAACAAAACCGACGAACTCGTCCCACTCAGCCTTCGCTTGTTGCTCATCGTCCGTGTAGCCTTCAATGAGGTCACCGACCGAAACCACGAACTCAGGACGCAGCATATTCAGTTTATTAACAGCATCCATCCAGACCCCGGGGCGATGTCCGCCAGTCCGGTCGGTCACGATCGCGAACTGGAACCTTTCTGGGTCGTTCAGCAGGGGTTTGTTCGTCCAGGGAGTTGGCCCTTCAAGGGGGGGCAACAGCATGCCAACAGCCTCATCGCTTTCCGGTGGCGTGCCTTGAGGCGAGTCGGTCTCTGGATGGGCGAAGCAATGCAGGGAGGAAAGCATTCCCGAGAGAAGGACGAAAAACGAAAGACGTATATTGGAAAAATGCATAGCAAGTCACTGGACGGTTCGTTGGAAGGGGGTATCGAGCCTCAGCAGGCTCCGCCTAGTCTAACGAGTACACTGGCAAATGCATGTCAGGAAATGATGAAGATCAACGGGAAACTCCGAGAACCAATAGGAATCAGGATGAGACAAACAGCAGTAGCGGACCTGTCGAGCCCTCTTCACGCCGCCGCGGTACTCGACTTGCTCGACGAGTACGCTAGGGGAATTACCGGCACCGGAAAGCCGCTGCCAGAGTTTGTCAGAGCAAACCTGATTCACGAGCTCTCACAACGCCCCGATTGCTGCGCGGTTCTCGCTTTCGTCGACGAGCAGCCCGCAGGGCTAGCGATCTGCTTTGAAGGATTCTCGACTTTCGCGTGCAAGCCGATCCTCAATATCCACGATTTCGTCGTGGCAGAAGCATTTCGGGGCCAGGGCCTCGCCAGAGATTTGCTCGCCAAAGTAGAAGAAGTGGCGAAGTCCAATGGTTGCTGCAAACTGACGCTTGAAGTGCTCGAAGGCAACGAGCGAGCCCGGCAAGTTTATCAGCGGTATGGTTTCGCGAGCTACGAACTCGACCCAGAGATGGGACGAGCTGTCTTTCTTGAGAAAACGATCAAGTGACGGCAGTTTTGAGTGGCCGTAAGTTACGGAGGCGTCGGAATCGGATTAGGCTCGTCAACTACAGTGCCTGAGGTGACAACAGTGCCCGTGTTATTGGTATCTACGTCAGCCAGGTTTGCGACGCTAAAGTTACCATTCACTTGATTGAGCTCGTAGCCATTGTTAGCAGCGTTGCCTGGGGCAGCAGTGTTACTGCTGCCGGCTGTTCCGTCGCCTCCAAGGTTCAGCTTCAAGTCGGCTGCAGCGTCGTCGACCTGGATGCGGACGGGAACACCTGTGGCTGCATTGAGGTTGACGAACGTGTTGTCGAGGACTGTTACATTCACGTCGCCTGTTCCTTCAGCCCGGATGTCAGAGGTAAACGCAGTCGGGTCGTCGTTGCTAAAGACATTATCTTCGACCAGCAGATTAATCGTCTTGGCAGTGCCTCCTGATGTTGTGAGCAGGAAGGCCTCCGCACTGCCGGAATTCGTCACCGCGTTATTCGTCATCCGAACATTTGAAGTCGCGGCACTGTTGAAGTCGAGTTCCATGGCTGCCAATGCTGAAGTGACATTCATGGCGTTGATTGTGACGTTCTCTGAATTAGTGATGCTGATTGCGGTGCCCGTGATGTTGGCCAAGGTGCCTCCATCGCCAGCAGTTGTTCCGCCTTCCCCAACGGTGATGATGCCGCCTGTTACGTTGTTGAGGACAATGGCCTGAGCCGCACCGTCGGCGGAAACGCTCTGGAAAGTCGCTCCATTGGCGGTGATGCTCGAATTCGAGATGTCTATTCCAGTGCCGGTCGTCGTTGTGATCGTGTTCGTAGCGCCGGTCACTTCCAAGGTTTGCGTGTTGGCGACCAAGAGGCCGGTACCACTGGTCGTGTTGATGTTGAGATCTTCGAAGCTGGTTTCGCTATTCGTGTTGCCAGTCACAGTGACTGCGTCGTTCGCGCCTGTGGTAAGATCGAGCTGCCCCGAGATGCGTGTTCCGCCACCAGTGTTGTCGAGCACCTGGATGCCGGCGCCTGTGTCAGTAACGGTAGCATCGACGACCACCGTTGCGCGTGCGTTGTCAGCAACCACGATCGAGCTGCTAGCGCTGTTCGTAATTTCACCCACGTAAGTGACGATGGCCGAGACCGTTCCGCCCGTCGAGCTGCTGTTGCGAACAACCAGTGCGTCGCCTGTGGGGTTTGTGATGGTCGCGTCGCTGAATACGAAAGTTCCCTGAGAACCATTCAGGATGTCGATGCCAGCGTCACCGCCGTTCATCGTGATCTGGTCGTTAAAGCGATAGGCCCCGTCAGCATTGTTGAATTGCAAGCCATCACCATTATTGACGTTGAAGACCCCCGCACCGGTGGTTGCTTCGTTAAAGTCAAGCGTCCCATTGTGCCCCGAAGAAACGGCCAATGCGGACGCAGCGTTGGCTTGATTGACTTGCCCGGTGAAGCTCAGTGATCCATTACCATCCTGGACATTGATCGCCGTGCCGGTTGGATCCGTAATCGTGGTGTCTGTTAGGGTGATCGTGCCGTCGGTCCCGTTCAGCATGTCGATTCCGGCGTCGCCGCCGTTTAGTTCAACAGGCCCATTGATCACGTACTGACCATCGGCGTTGTCGAACTGCAAGCCGGTCCCGTTTTGGGCATCGACGATCAGGGCTCCAGCGGCTGAGCCTGCTGGGAGGACCATGTTGACGGTACCCGTGTGGCCGCCGTCTGCAGAGAAGGCGGCTGCGCTGCTGGCTGCCGCACCTTGAGCGATCTGGCCAATCAGATTCACGTTCGCGTCACCACCGGTGATTTTCACACCAGCTTCACCCGCGGCATCGCCAGCGTCTGTCACGGTGACGTCGGTCAGATTGTACGTTGCATTCGACCCAACAAGTTCGACACCGTGGCTGGCTGTATTGTCGACCGTCACGTTGTTCACGTTGAGCGTCCCCGTGCCGGTTGCTTCGGAGCGAATGCCTACGTCGCCATTTGTAATTTGGAAGTTGTTCACTTCCATCGTCGTGGTATCAGCAAGTGAGCCAGCACTTACCTGTACTGCAGCGAGCGGTGCACCGTCAATCACGGGAACCGCACCTGCACCAGCCCCTAGGGTTGTTTCAGGAAGTTGGAAGACGCCAAAGTCAAGCGAGTTGATCGTGTGCACGATGCCGCCGCCCTCGCCTAGGAAACGCTGATCGGTCTGCAGGGTGGCAGACTCGCCAGTGTGAGTGCTGCCGGCATGGACAAGAACGATATCGTCTTCCATCGAGTTGGCGAAGATGTCGTCCAGGCTAGTTAGCGGGCTCTCGAATGTTCCGTCCCCAGGAGCCGTGGCGGTGCTATCGACATGAACGATGCGTTGCACATCGCCATTCTCGTCTGTCATGTCGGTAACGCCCATAAAGAACGTACGCTGTTGGGTGGCAACGTACATCGGTCGATACACAGGTTCTCGCATGCGATCGTTGATGTTGTGTAGCTTGCTTGAGGGACCAGAACTGACTCGACCAGGTGTCCAGATGACTTGAAATGTCGTCACTGTGCCAAACTCGTCGTCGTCGCTGATGCCGAGATCGATAGCCAGATCGTTATACACGTAGCCACGAGCACCCAGCTTGTAACCTCCGGTACTCACCTGATTCCCGTCGAGCTGGTACCCCCCCGCGTATCCCCAGAAATTTGTCTCAGGTACGCGTAGGGCAATCTCTCCCGTGACGTTTGATAGCGAGACATCCCCACGAGCACTTTCTGATCGTCGAATGACATTCCCCGTGTAGAAGAAGTCGTTGGTCATGGCCGTGTCACTGATCTTGATTCCGTTTCCTGGAATATTTGCGTTGAAGCGGAGATCGATCATGTCACCCAAGGTCTCGAAGCTGATACCACCTTGATTGAAGTAGTTCTCAAGGTTGGTCTCCATACCGTCATACCATCCGCTGACGCCGAAGATGCGAGTTCCACCCGCAACGGGGTCCTCGTACCGCCAGCGTGTTCCGACACCAAGATTCATGCCAAAGTCGCCGCTGTTGCTTTCACGCCATTGCGCTTCAGCGAAGTAGATGCCATAGTCGGACGGACGAGCGAGGCGGCCGCCGATGGCAGTTTCACCCTGTTCTTGAGCATAGCCATTTGTGCTGTGCCAGATCCGCAGTGGCGTCGTCCCGAGATTGATTCTGCCTGCACGGGAGGTGGAGTACGGTGTCCCGGCTTCTTGGCCATTCGCCACGCCGCCGCTAACTGCTAGCAGCCCGGCGGCAACCCAGGCAAAGCCTAAGATGGCAGCGCGGATCGTCTTGAGACAACTCTTCTTGGCCTGTGGTATTGCTTGACTCGACACTTGGTAGCTCGCTCAAAGGTCGGCGGAGGCTGCCAGAGACGCAGATTTGCGATGTGGGCAAAGTCCGCGCAATCGGCAAGGTTTAACATGCTCCAGCTATCGGTATCGGCCCCTGAGAAGTTTGCCTTGAGAAACAAGGCGGCAAAATCGGCAAACTCTCTCTATTTTTACATGCGGCAAGATCGACCTTTTGGCAGCACCGAGAGGTCAATACACTCCGCGGAGCAACTTCACCAACCAAGGGGTTCACCCATGAGCCGTCGACCGATTTCCAAAGTCTCTGCCGTTCTCTCAAACGTTTGCTTGCTAGCTGCGGCACTGCTGGTCGGCTGCAGCCAGGATTCCACGAGTGAACCGCAAAAAACCACGCCCTCCACGGGGTCTGTGGCCGTGATCGACCTCGACCGGGTTGCTCAGCAATTGGGGCAGGACAAACGGATCACCCAGACGCTGACGGCTAGCCAGACCAACTTGCAGCAGCAATTGACCAAGCTTGCGCAGAATTACCAGCAGCAGATCACACAAAAGAAACAGGCTGCGGAAGGAGCGACAACAGGCGACAACGCAATTCAGCTTGCCAGTTTCCAACGGGAAGCCAGCGCGAAACTGAATGAAGCACGCCAACAGGTGACACGCGACTTGGCAAGCCAGCGGAGCCAATTGATCGCCAGTTTCAGGCAACAAATTAAGCCCTACGCCCGTGAAGCCGCACGAGCCCGCGGCCTATCGGTGATCGTCACCAATAACGACAGCGTGATCTACGACTACGTAGCGTCCGTCGACATTACCGACGATGTGGTGAAGGCAATCACCAGCCGTCAACAAAACGCACCAACTGCATCGAAGTTCCCTGGCTCAAACTAGCGTCGACGACGCGATAGCCCGAACACGGCGGTCGCAGCAGACAACAGCAGAACGCTCGCGGGTTCCGGCACGCCTGCGGCACTCGCACTTGCGACGACGCTTGGGGCCAAGGTCTCTTGAATTCCCAGCGATCGTTGGATGGCGTTTATTAGAGAGAAGTCTTCGGGCACGTCTAAGATCGTTACGTCTTGGATGACAACGAGCTCGTTTTCATTAACGACAGGGATGTCACTGAATGCGAGACTGTTACCTAGTTGTGCGGTCAAATCAATCTTCTCAAGGTTTAGAATCGGCCTTAGTGACTCAAAGTCTTCGATCTCTGCAAAGGCAATAAAGCCTTGGCCATCTAGTCCGCGGTCGTCTTCGTCATCAGGGTCGCCATTGTTGTCAATCAGATTGATAAAAAAACTATTCGTCCCAGAATCGGGATTAGTGGTTCGAGTATTTGGGAAAGGTGAAAGTGCTAAACTCACAGTTCCGCGACTATTTGAGAGTCCTTCTGCTTCAGACATAAGTAAATCGTCATCTACGAGAACGGGCGGATTAGTCTCAATTGACTGGAATAATTGAGCAAACGCAGCGGTACTTGCTGGAAAGGCGGAAAGGCCACCCATTTGCAGGGCAAAATCCGAGTCGTCCTGCATGTCTCTGTCAGTATCGATGTCATCGTCGCGATTGATCGCAGAAAAGTGGTAGCGCCCCAAAGCCACGTAACCCAAGAAGTTATCCACGTGGTCTTGCAGATCGGGATTGTTGCTTGGGTTCAAATTAATGTTGAAGCTGCCAACATTGGTGTCGAATCGCACCGTTTGGGCCGTCGCCGTGGAGACAAAGAGGGTGAGGCAAATAAAGAGCAGGGCAATCTTACGCATCGACTCGGTTCCTATTGAAAAGTGCCGCTTCTGGTGAGTTGATCTTCAGCATTTATCATAATCACCCGGTTCGAATCGGGCCTCTTTTCAGGCCATCAATCGGCAGAATTCAGAGCCTGGGGCTGGAATACCCGTCATTTTCGTCGTCCCAGGTGGGACTAACCCTTACGACTGGAACGCCGCAGGACGACTTCTACTTTCGTCCTTTCAAAGCGGCAGCCTATCTGAGAACACGAATCCAACTAAGAAACGCCACAAGTAGAATCAAGACTGCGCTCGGTTCCGGTACGGCATGGGTAGAAGAAGCTGAGGGACTTGGGCCGACACCGTAGTTGCTAGTCCAATTACTGAGGTCCATCGCTCCGTAGACATTCGCGGTGTTCTGCTGCCAGCTTAGAAAGTCCCCGCCCTCAACGTCGCCATTGCCGTCCAGGTCCCCCGGCGTCAGAACCGTCGCTTCAAGGCGAACATCGTCGAAATCAACTTCGATATCCGACAGCGGAAAGTCGGGATCAAGTTCGTTTAAGTTCACCAGCCTGATGCCCAAGTCGTTGCCGAGTTGCGGATGTTCAGCGCCGGTGACGAAGGTGATCGTGCTTGTCGCAAATTCACCGTCGTCGATCAAGCCGGCAAGCGAGTTATTGTCAGACTCAAGGTCCACTTCCACGCCACCAGGGTTGCGAGCGAACAGATCTATCCGGTATCCCGGGAAGCCTTCTAGCGGGAAGAACGACCCGTTCATGGCAGTTGCCGAGTCGATGTCGCCGACCTCAACTTGCAGTGTGTAGAGTGTATTCGGTTGCAACGTGTCGCTAAGAATCTGCTGCAGGCCGTACTCACCTTGGCCGTCGCTTCCTTGAAAATTGAAGGCAATAGCTACGCGTTGCCCCTCGGGTGCACCGGCGGGGAAGTTCGCGTAGACGCCCGGATTGGCAACCGGCTCCGGCTCGAAGGGAGTCAGCGTCCCAATGAAATACGTGCCACCGGCGCCGCCACCTGTAATGCCACTAGGGTCGTAAAGGTCCCAGCCGTTGAGCGGACCAAACGTAAACTCATTGAATGGTGACTCACCCGTGATGTCCTCGAACCCAGGGTTCAAGACGTTCAGAGGTACTGCTAGGCAGGGAGAACTCACGCTCAGCAGAAACAGCAACAGAGACGATCTCCTCAACGTTTTGATTGAGTCATTCACGTATTCTTGCTTTCAACACAGTTCACATGTATAGCTAGCATGTACTGAGCTACTCTAATTGTATCATCAAGTTCTGCTAGCTAATCCGGACATCGGCGAACTGAAAAGTAGCGACCTGCCATGGATCTTGCTTGAGGGATAGAGTCCTGAGCTAGATGCTAGCACCAATGCGCCTGGTTTAGCCTCCGCAAAATAGTCTGCCTAACCTGGACGCTTGAAATAACCGATATCCTTTCCCATGGGGGGGAACAACGACAAGAAGTGTCTCATGCTGCGCCTACGGTGTAGCCTTGCGCTATGCGCTGCCCTCATTTCGGGCTGCCGCTCTCCCTCCCAGATCGCCTTTTCCGAGCCCGGCTACCAGCCTTCGCAAGTCGCACCATCACATCCGTCGTCGGTGGAGCAATGTAGCTACGTTTCTTCAGAAACGCTTCCGCAACCTGCGAACGCTGAAGCTTCGCCTTTTGAGAGTCCTCCGCTAGCGAATCTTGAGTCGCTCTCGATTGACGAGGCTCTACAATTCGCCCTGCAGCACTCCGATATCGCTCGCTCCATTGATGACGATGAGGTCATTGTGGAGCAGGCTACCGGGTACGACGCACCGATCTCTCAGGAAGCGGTTCGAGAAGCACTAGCCGCGTTCGATACTAGTCTTGAGACGACGTTCGCCTGGAATCGATTCGAGGGGCCGCCCAACTCGTTCTTCGGACCGGGCATCGATCGTGAAGACCGTCGTGACGAAGCCACCTTTGCCACGGGACTGACGAAGCTCTGGCAACGGGGGACGCAGACGCGTGTCGGCTACAACCCGACACCCGGCTATCTCTTCTTCCCCGCGGGCTCCACCGGTTTTAACCCCACACATGTCGCGGCTTTCGAGATCGAAGTCCGTCAACCTGTGCTGCAAGGGGGTGGGCTGGAAGTAAACAGCGCGCCGATTTACGTGGCCCAACTGCAAGCGGATCAATCTGCCTGGGAATTTAAAGAAGCTCTCTTGGAGATGGTGCAGAACGTCGAGACCGCCTACTGGGAACTGTACGCCGCTCGCGTGGCACGCCAAGTGTTGGAAGAGCAGGCACCATTGATTGAAGAAGTAGTGCGTGTCGAAGAAGCCAACCTTGCCGTTGACCGATCCGTGAAAGCGGATCTGGCGAGGGCACGGTCGCAACTCTACCGGCTCCAACAACGGACGATCGAGGCTGATCGGACGATTCGCGAGCGTGAACTTCGTCTAGGTAGCCTGATCGGCCTCGGAGCCAACTGCCGCGTCTCGATTGAACTGTCGACTCCGCCTCCCACCGCTCCAATGTTCGTCGACAAACACGCTTCGATCCAGCGAGCGATCAACCAACAGCCGCTCTTGGTCCAGCGCAGAATTCGCGCCCGAATTCGCGAACTAGAAACGCGGGTCGCAAGCAACCAGTACTTGCCTCGATTTGAGTTACAGGCACTCTATCGGGCCAACGGTCTGGAAGACGATCTTGGGAACGCCCTGAAGATGATGGTCGAACAGGATTTCTACGATTGGCAGTTCGGGGCAGCTTTCTCGGTGCCACTGGGACGAAACGGCCCCCGTGCCCGTTTGCGTGCCGCAGAGTTACAGCTCGCGCGAGAGCAAGCCCAGCTTCGCGAACAGGTTCGTCTGACGGTGTTTCAGATCGACGAAATCCACACGCGAATCGAAGCGCTACATGCAGGCTATCGAGCCGCCAAGCAGCGTGAGAAACAAGCGAAGTTGTGGCTAGAAGGTGCCCAGATTCGCTACAAGAATCCACCGCCGGCGGGACGGAGCGTCAACTGGATGTTGGTGGCTCTCAACGATTTGCTTCTCGCGCTGCAAGAATCCTCCGATGCTGCCGAGGAACGAGCGCAGTTGTTGGCGGACTACAATGCGGAATTGGCGCGCCTGCAGCAAGTTGAGGGGAATCTGCTCAACAAATACAACGTCTGTCTGCAGGACGAGCCACTCAGCGAGGACCTCATCGAGCAGCTTCCGGCCATAGCCATTCCCAAGCAAGAGCCCAAGGTCGAGGAATTGGAGAAGGGGAAGGAAGGCAAACTTCAAGATCAAGACAACAGCGCATTCATGCGTGTGTCACCCGAGATCGTGTTCGAGGGAGCACCAGAGCCCCCGCAACAATCTGAACTCGAGTCCTTAGAATTGCTCCCTCAAGTGGGACCCCCCCAGGCGACTGCTCGAATTAGAGGTATCACACCTGTCGAAAACGGCGTTTCCGCTGACTGGACCGTTCTTCCACCGCTAGAAGAAATCCCAAGTGGAGAGGCCCCGACGCTGCAAACGCCCAAATCAGGTTTGGTTGATAATCCCTACTTCAGACCAAATGTCAGCACTGCGGTGCGTCCCGGAGAAGGGAACGAAAGTGGACCCCGCGATGTAAGTCGCCGCTAAGAGCACTGCTTAGGACCAACGGAAAAATAACTTCTCCATTGCCCCCTCGCCCCTATGGGGAGAGGGCAGGGTGAGGGGCTAAGAATACGGAAGTTGTTAATCCGTCGGTCCTTGGCTTACCACCACCAGAATTCCGTTCGGAGGTAACGCCTCGCCCGATCAAGTGCGATGCCCCCCACCGAGCGCTGCTTGCCGTAGATGCGTGCGTAGCCGGTCATCCCCGAGAGCAGTTGGGCGTCTTCCTGGTTGAGTTTGCAATAGACGATCACCTTGCCAGGCACGACGGTATTGGGAACCGTCGGGGCAGCGGAAGCCGTGGGCGTGGTTTCCATTTTCGCCGCCGGTGCTGTCCGCACGACTTCCGTTTCAAAGGTGCGCATCGGCATGCTTCGCGCGCGAAGTTCTACGCGTTGGCCGGGCATGACTTTCAAAACATCAGACTCGGAAATGGCAATCTCGGTGGCCATGTCGGCAAGGTCCTCGATAATGCACACCACGGTTCCCGTTGGTACATACTTGCCGTTCAATTCGTGCATGTGAGGTGTGGTCACGATGCCATCGACGGGGCTGCGCAAGACGATCCGGCTCTTGAGATGCTCAAGGTACTTCAGTTCCTCGGTGAGCCGCGCGAGGCGTGCTCTCTCAGCCTCTGCTTCTTCAGGATGTCCACCAGCTTCGAGGAGCGTGAGCTTCGATCGCTCGTCGGCAAGCTCCTTCTCACGACGTGCTAACTCAGCTTCCGCTTCGACGGTTCCCTTGGCCACCCGAGAACGCATCTTCGCGTGGGCGAAGTCGTGCTTCAGAGTTGAGATGCGCAGCTTCGTCTTTTCGCTGAGGAGCTGTTCTCCCGATAGGGCCTGCTGCTGGTGCAACTTCTCAGAATGGGCGAGTGAAAGCTCTCCGAACTCGACCTCGGCTTCGTGCTGCAGGATTTCGTGTTTGATTTGGATGATCTCCTCGTCGTAGGAGGCCTTAGCGCTTTTAAGATCTTGCTTCCCCAAAGCAACCCAGTTCTCAACACGCTTGACTCGCAACCTCTGCTCAGCGACTTCTTCGGGGCGAGGGCCGACTTCGAGACGGCGTAGATTGGCTTTGGATTCGCGTATCTCCGCGTGCTTCTTCGTCAGGTTGACTTCGAGGTCGGGGATTTCAATGCGGGCAATAATATCGCCAGCGTTAACGCGGCTCCCTTCGGAGACGATAATCTCCTTTAGGAACCCTGCCTCCAGCGCGTTGACTTCAATGTGGGTCGTTGGTCGAACCGAGAAATTTCCAGACACCCGATCTTGCATCGGCACAAGGCTGGCAACGACAGGAATGCCGAGGAGCACGAGTAACCAAACCAACGCCCTACCTCTACGTTTTGCGAACATTTTTGTCATCTCCCCGGCGGACAAACCGCGTAATAAATTCTTGCCGATGACTAACGGCATCAACACTGCCACGAAGATTCCGATGGGTCCAAGCTGCACACTGCTTAAGCTGTGCAACTTGATCAGTCCGTAAACCATGCCCCAGAGAATCGTGGCGATAAACAGCCAGCTTGCCATTCCATAATAAAACAAAAATCGACCATGAGGCTCAGGTTTCGGACGTCTCCCGCCCCAGAGAAGCCAACGAACGGTCTGCATGAATCGTTTCCGGCCACGGTCGAAGAGATTCGGTAGCCGCATGGCGTCGCTGAGCAGGTAGTACCCATCTAGCTTAATCAGCGGATTGAAATTAAAGAAACTCCGCCCCCCACAGATGGTTGCGGCCATCCAAGCGAAGTAGTTCAAGGAAGTTTCAGGGGCTGAGGCCCGCCAAACGAGGGTGGCGACAGCCCAAATCACCAGATCAGAGTAGCCACCTGCCGCTCCCACCCACAAACGTTTTCGCCGCTCACGGAACAACCAAGCGTCGGAAACATTGCAGTAAAAACAGGGCATAAAGAACAGCGCCAAGAAACCAATCTCGTGGACTTCTCCGCCATAGTGCTTGCAGGTGAGCCCATGAGCGAATTCATGAATCAGCGTCACAAAGAAGATCAGCACCCACACCAGGGCGATCGTCTTCCAGGTGATTGCCTCCGGGAACGAGCTGATCCAGTGGGCACGGTTGACATAAGCGGTTGCCGCGGCGAAAAGCATCAGTGCGATACTGAAAACCACAAAGCCTTGTGTCCACAGAAAACGCACCTTGGGCTCGAGCCACGTTAAGATCGGATCCGGATCGAAGAACGGGATTCGCCAATTCAGCAGTGTTTGGTCACTCGCTTGGCTTCTTTTGGCTTTCTTGTGGGGAGTCGGAGTGACCGCTTCCGAATCCTTCCCCACGACGGGGTCTTGAAGTAGTCCGCGACGGCCGGCGAGATCGACAAATTCTTTGACATCTTTCGCTGACACCGATTCTTTGAATCGTGTCTCGAACGCTTCTCGAATAGCAGCCCCGTCATGCTCACCGTCTAATAGCGAGAAGAGATAATGCTCGTGTTCGCCGACGTGAAAGAATTTTCCCGAGTCGGGGTCCTTAACAACATAGTTCCCGGGGGATGAGTCTTCTCGAATGACAAGAGTCGACCGCAATCGAGGACGAACTTCAGGTTGCCGCAACGTCGAGGAAGGCATGATGGCGATTTACCTGACTGAGCAATAGCTCCTTGGCCTACTCGTCATCAACTTTCGCGAAGGTCTGAACCGGTTTCCGCAGCAAGATTTCCTTGCTTTCTTCTTCGGTCAGTATGTAGGCAAAATAAGGCTTGCCAAGTTCCAGGCAGCGAGCCGCACGGTGATTGCCGTCAATCAACACATGGGCATGGATCTCCTCACCATCATCGGCATGACAGAAGACATGAGAGATGATGCCAGGCTTTGTCGGGTCGACATGAGAAACGTGGTCTCGATCGATGCGACTATTCTCGACGCTGAGCCGCACGCTTTCTTCTTCGACCTCAACAGGCTCGCGTCCGTCCTGCACCATTTCCATGGCGAGCTCCACATCGAAGATAAAGTTCTTTCCCCAGTATTTATAAGTTGCGTCGCGGTTTTTCTTGCGACGACAGCACTCAGGGACCTTTTGCTTTTTCTTGGACTTCGAACTCTTCAAAGCTGATTTCTTTGCCTTCGACATGGGCACGGCCTCGTTAAAACGTCGCAAACTTGAGAAAAGAAAAACTGAGATGAGAATAAATCCGGCGCTGGAAAGCAGTTGCTCTCCAGCGCCGGTCGACATCAATCATCACTTCACAATCAGATGTGAAGTTGCAGCCGGGTAGCGCCTCCCTCAGCTACTACCACCTTTGCCGCCACTGCTTCCACCACGGCGGCCTCCGCTGCTTCCACCCTTACGGCCACCGCTGCTGCCGCCTTTGCGACCGCCGCTGCTGCCGCCCTTACGACCGCCGCTGCTTCCACCCTTACGGCCACCGCTGCTGCCGCCTTTGCGACCGCCGCTGCTTCCACCCTTGCGACCACCGCTGCTGCCGCCTTTGCGACCGCCGCTGCTTCCACCCTTGCGACCACCGCTGCTTCCGCCCTTACGGCCACCACTGCTGCCGCCTTTGCGACCGCCGCTGCTTCCACCCTTACGACCACCACTGCTGCCGCCCTTGCGACCGCCGCTGCTACCGCCCTTACGGCCACCGCTGCTTCCACCCTTGCGACCACCGCTGCTGCCGCCTTTGCGGCCGCCACTGCTGCCGCCCTTGCGACCACCGCTACTTCCACCCTTGCGGCCACCGCTACTGCCGCCCTTACGGCCACCGCTGCTGCCTCCCTTGCCGCCGCTGCTACCTCCTCGGCCACCACTGCTTCCGCCTTTTCCGCCGCTGCCCGATCCGCCTTTGCCACCACTGCCGCTACCGCCGCCGTGATGCCCGCCCCACTTGCTTGGCGCAATTCGCTCCTCCAAGCGTGTAATTTTAAATCTACCCATTTGAGTTACTCCTATTATGAAGAGTCTTTTGTTCGCGCCGAGTTGCGAACTCTGCCCAGCTGACTATTCTCACCTTGCCAAATTGGCGCATCAAGCATATTTAACCCGATTAGTACAAATTCCCTAATATCCGCACTGGTTGGCACTTAGGAATCAGGCTTGGGGCGGAGAATGCCCGTTGGTTTGCTCGGACAAGGGCAACTAGATGATCGCGGCGGCCGTCAACGCCTTAGGTCAAGCCATAGGGAGGATCCCGGAAGATCCGGAATCTGGACTCGACTGACGGCAATAGGTCGTGAGAAGCTTCAGAGCGTTCGTTCATCATGCTTCAGTTGTCAGTAGGTAGCGCTCTCGACTGTACGAAATGAAGAACAATCGCTTTCGGGACCATTCAAAATCGGTGCCCGAGTCAAGCCGAAGAGAGTCTGGAGACCAGTAAGCGGACGAAGAGGGATTCGAACCCCCGGTACCTTGCGAGCACGCCGGTTTTCAAAACCGAGAATTGAATAGGGCAATTGATATGCACTTGTTGGACATTTGCGTTTCAGTAAGGCCAAGAATCGTTTTGTGTGAGCGAAGGGTAGGGCGATTGATCACTCTTGGGATGGTAATTACATGGCCCCGTTTCTGTCAGAAATCTGTCAGATTTAACTTGGGTGTCGCACACGGTATGACACTGCAAGAGCAAAAGGGTTTCGTCAAAGATGCCGTTGCTCCATTGCCTCCTCGGAGGCCTGCTAGCACTCTCGGCAAGATCATGCCTACCACCGTTTCCCCTGTAGGGATGAAGCAGGATTTACCGATAAGGAA
The DNA here is from genome assembly GCA_040218535.1 of Lacipirellulaceae bacterium. Lineage (NCBI taxonomy): Bacteria > Pseudomonadati > Planctomycetota > Planctomycetia > Pirellulales > Lacipirellulaceae > Lacipirellulaceae bacterium. The sequence goes on from JAVJRG010000005.1 coordinate 1,214,939, forward strand.
AAGGAGGTTCCTGCGCGCTTCGTGCGTACCCTATCCTTTTCTTTCTCGACTCGAACCTTCATAGATGGATCCGCTTTGCAATTACTGGCGCTCGAAGTTCGCGCTGGTTCTTGCGAGCCTGCAGCTTTGCATCTTGCTTGCCGTTTGGTTCCGAGCCCAAGCGCGGGCTTCAGAGTTCCCGCACTCATTGACAGCAATTCTGGACTCAGAGGTCTTTCAAGAGTTCCCCTCGGAGCCTCATCCAGCAAGCGGTGAGTCAGCACTCATTAGTGATCCGGTAGTCTCGCACGCTTGCCACACGAGCCCGTTCGCTGGGAACACTTTTCAGACTCACGTGGTTGGAGTTGGATACGAAGAAGGTTTCGTTATTGCTGCTCCAGGGCCGATGAATCTTCGAGCCAGTGACTCGCCTTATTTGTTAAGGCTGAACGGTTGGGGTCAGTTGCGTCACACGGTGCTTGATTCACAAGGGGCCAATCCGGATGTCAATCAGTTTCAACTGAAGCGAGCTCGATTGGTATTCTCTGGCCACGCCTACACGCCGGATTTTGCCTATTACGTCCAGTTGGATGGACGCAGCAGCAGCGGCGACGATGTGCGGTTGCTAGATTACTTTTTGACCTACGACATTGGGCGTCATCTTTGGGAACGTGATCAGGGCACGCTAGTATTTAAAACGGGACAATACAAGATGCCATTTACGATGGCGCGATCGCTGTCAGGGCGAGAATTCGAGTTCTCTGATCGTGCAATGGCGAGCACCTTCTTCGACGTGAATCGCAGTTTAGCTTGGGGATTGGCCGGACAACAGAATCAGGCGGTGGTGCCTTGGAATTGGGAGGTAGCCGTCTTTAACGGGTTAGTGACCGGAGGTGCCGAGACCGGTAGTAGTGGGACCTTGGATGACAACTTCGCCTATTCAGGTCGCATCGTTGCCTTCCCGATCGGGGAATGGGGACTTGGTGCACTGGCAGATTTCGACCAGCATGAGCAACTGGCGGTGCGCTCGGGGCTGGCATTTGCGACTACCACGATCGACTCAAGTGGCACGACGGAGTTCAGCAGCCTGAGGGTGGTTGACTCGGGAGCGACGCTTGCTTCGCTCTTGCCGGCGTCGGCAACCCAATACACCGTCAATCTCTATTCAATCGATACGTCGTTCAAGTGGCGAGGTTGGTCGACGACCTTCGAATACTACTTCCGGAACGTGGGGCAAATCAATGATCCAACCATTGATCGCCTCTTCGATCATGGATTCTGGCTTCAATTGGGAAAATTCGTTGTCCCCAGGAAACTTCAACTGCTCACCCGTTGGTCGCGGGTCGAGGGCGACTCGGGCACGTTGGGGCTGGCGAATCAAAGTTCCGAAGAGATTTCGGGGGGCTTGGTTTGGTACTTTCGCGAGCAGCATGCTAAGTTCACAGCGGACATGACTTATCTGGATGGTGCTCCCATCCGCTCATCAGCCCTCGACATTTCCCCGGGTGACGTCGGCTGGCTGTTTCGTTCGCAGATACAATTCGCGTTTTAGCGGACTTTGATGAGAACTTCAGTGATGGGTTCTCGATTGAATGATGCCCAGAGCTAGGGGCAGAGAGTCGTTATACTAGGGGGCCTTGTTCTCGGGCGGGAAGATGCGCTTCCAATCACGCTGCATATCCACAACATGCCAACCTCGGCTTTGGGCTTCGTCGAGTCCGCGATCTAGCTTTCCGACGTGGGACTGTCGGTCGTATGCCCATTCGCGCTCAGCGTCCGTGTGATGTACAATCATCCCGAATCGAGATCCACTGCCAGCGGTCGTCCACTCGAGCATCTGAAAGTCGCCGTCCGAGTTGCCGAAAGCCATCAGTGGCCGCCTGCCAATATGGTCTTGGATACCAATCGGTTTCCCTTCTTTGTCATCAATAAAGTTGAGTTCAGGTAGACGGACGATGGCGGGTTTTCCATCGCGAAGCTCATATCTAGTCTTGACGCTGCTTCCAACAACTTGCTCGGGAGGAATCCCATAAACGCGTTCTGTCCAAGGGCGCATGAACTCTATACCGCCGCCGGAAACGATGAAGGTTTTAAAGCCATTCGCTCTTAGGTAGTCGAGTAGTTCCAGCATCGGCTGGTAAACCATTTCCGTGTAGAGTCGGCCTGTCTTCGGATGACGAGCGGTCGTTACCCAATCGATAACCACCTGATCGAACTCTTCCGAGGTCAGCCCTGCGTGCGTCGCCATCACCAATTCAACGAGGCTTTTCTTGCCACCGGCTGCGACCTTTTGCAAGTCACCGTTCAAGACGGACGCATAAGGCTCCTCGGTTTTCCATTCGGGATGCTTAGGCGTCAGGGCTTTGATGCGGTCAACGATAAAGAATGCCTGAAAATACATCGGTTGCTCCGCCCACAGGCAGCCGTCGTTGTCGAAGACGGCAATCCGTTCTGCAGCTGGGACGTAATCATCGGAGCCTTCGTCGGCTACCGTGCTAACGAAGGCAATGATACTCTGCTTCACTGGCCCGTCGTTCCAGGAAGGGAGTGGCTCTGATGCCGATAGCGAGGAAACCTTGAAGACTAATACGAGAAAGGCGGCGGTAAGCTTGTTTGTGCTTTGCTTCATCGTTAGAGATTCCAAATTTTGAGCCGTTGAAATGAGACCGTCCGCCTCCCCGAGCGGGGAGGCGGACGGTGCGAGTTGCAAGCTTCTCTAGAAAAGCTATTTCGAACCGACGCCAGCTTTGATCTGCTCGATAACTTTATCGAGGTTGAACGATCCTGGGGTCTGGCTGGGCGGATACTCTTGCATGCTCTTAAGGAACTTGCCAGCCACGTCTTGCATGGGGACAAGCACAAAGACGCGGTCGATGTACCAATCCCAATACGTGTTGGAGTTCTCCTGGGCTTTCTCAAAGGGGTCGCGACGCAGATTAAACAAGTAGGGGATGCGGAGTTGCACGAATGGCTCCTGCCAAACCCCAAGCTGCACGCCACGGTTGGCGAGGAAGACCGCCTTCCACGGACCGAGACGAATCGCGACGATTTGCCCCTCGTCGTTCACGTACATGAACTCTTTGCGCGGAGAGTCCTTCGTTTTGCCCATCAGATAGTCAAGCTGGTTGTAGCCGTCGATCATGTTCCGATACTTGCGACCGATCAGCTCCGTTCCAGCAGCCAGTTTCTCCTTAATCTTCGGTTCGCCAGCGGCGGCTGCGAAGGTGGGCAGCCAATCTTCATGGGCGACGATCCCGTTGAGCGTTACATCTTCAAGGAACTTCCCTGGCCAACGCACAAACGTTGGCACGCGGTAGGCACCCTCCCAGTTGCTGTTTTTTTCACCTCGGAACGGTGTTGTTCCTGCGTCAGGCCAAGTATTAAAGTGCGGACCATTGTCGGTTGAGTATTGCACGATGGTGTTCTCTGCGATGCCTAGCTCGTCAAGCAGGTCAAGCAACTCGCCAACGTGCATGTCGTGTTCCACCATGCCATCGTGGTACTCATCGCCGTCTTTGCCGGAAATGCCGCGGTGCTCCTCTTTGACGTGAGTGCGAAAGTGCATTCGCGTTCCGTTCCACCAGCAGAAGAAAGGCTTGCCCGCTTCGTGCTGTCGCTTGATGAAGTCCTTAGCGGCAGCGACCGTTTCGTCATCGACGGTTTCCATTCGCTTCTTCGTCAAAGCGCCAGTGTCTTCGATCTTCTGGGTGCCATCGGGCATCGCGTACGAGCGGATGACGCCGCGCGGGCCGTATCTCTCGCCGAACTTTTTGCCACTGGGTAGGACGAGATCGGTGGGATAGTCTTCATTCTCCGGCTCTTCTTCAGCATTAAGGTGGTAGAGGTTCCCGAAGAATTCGTCGAAGCCGTGGTTCGTTGGGAGGTGTTCGTCGAGATCGCCCTGGTGGTTCTTCCCGAATTGTCCCGTGGCGTAGCCTTGTTCTTTCATGACGGCAGCTATGCAGACATCGGTTTCTTGCCAACCTTCCTTGGCACCAGGCATGCCGACCTTGGTCATGCCCGTTCGAACAGGGACATTCCCGCCCAGGAATGCTGCGCGACCCGCAGTGCACGACTGCTGAGCATAGTAGTCCGTAAAGGCGATCCCTTCTTTGGCAATCCGATCGATGTTGGGAGTCTTGTAGCCCATCATGCCACGGTTGTTGTGACTAATATTCCAAGTCCCGATGTCATCGCCCCAAATTACGAGAATATTGGGTTTGTCGGCAGCGTGAGTCGCAGTCGCCACAAGAGCGAGAGCAACAGAAGCGAGTAAACAGAGCCTCTTAATCATGACAGTTACCTCCGAAAGTAAATTAGAAAGAAGTGTTAAACCAGGTTTCGACGTGACTCGTGTTAGAACAAGTATTTGAGCCAACTCTGCATCCGCACTACGAACATCACCGGAATGCCAGCAATGGGGACGTGATTCGTATAGATTGCAGCCAAACCGTTTGAGCCCGCGGGCAATCGCAAGTCTTCGGCTTCGTCGATCTGGATACGCACTGCGAACTTCGACGGCTTTGCAGGGCCTAGGTCTTCGGGCAAATCGCCAGTAGCAAGCAGTTGTCCAGCTCCCGAGATGTCAATGAGTGTCAAGACTCTCCCCCTGAAGACCTCTCCGGGATATCCATTCAGGACCACTTCTGCGTAATGACCAGGCTCAATCAACAAGTAATTCTTTTGATCAATCAAAGCGACAACAACGCCACGTTCGTCTTTCTGGGAGTCTCGAACGAAACTCATGACCGAACCGGCTCCAGGACCGCCCACAAGCATTCCTTCTTGCAGTTGCAGGTTGGTGACAAACCCATTGCCGGGGGCAAGAACGGTGGTCTGCTGCAAATCGTACTTAGCGCTCTCTAGCGAAGCTTGGGCTTGGGATAACTTCGCATTGGCAAGTTCCACCGAAAGCAGCGACTGTTTCTCCGTTGCTTTGGCTTGCTCTAAGGTGGTGACAGCTTGTTGGTAGCGGGTGATTGTCTGCTCAAGTTTTTCTTCAGTTGTTGCTCCACTGGGCAGAAGCTTTTCCTGTCGTTCGCGTTCGCGTGTCATGAATTCCAAGTCAGATTGGGCACGCCTGATTCCCGCCTGAGCGATTTCAATGCTCGACTGAGCGACGCCAACACTCTGCTCGGCTTCCTTCACGGTAGCTTCCAGGCGGTCAACTGTTTTTCGATAGGGTACGGGATCGACCTCGAACAATACATCACCCGCAGAAACAGGTACGTTTGGTTGAACGGCTATTTTGACAACCCGCCCAGCCTGCTTCATCTGTGGAATGACGGGCACGACTTTTTGAAAGACGCGAACATCGCTGGAGAGCGGATGGTAGTACTGAGCACAGAACAAGAGGGCGAGTATCAGCGCTGGACCCACGGATCCAGCGACAACAGCAATCGGCAGAGAAAACCGTAAGAGCTTTAGCTTGTCGAATACCAACCACAGTACAAGGCAGTAGGCACCTCCCAGGAGCCACATCATGATGTGCTCTCCTTTGTTGACGCCGTCGCAAGTTTCGTTAGTCTCTTCTCAATCCGCCTGATTCTCTCTCGAATACCGCTCGATGCCGACGCGTAGCTCTCGTCCTCCGACGCTACTGAGTCTTCGGCAGCGTTTAACTTGCGATACAAGTAGAACACGTAAACACAGGTAAGTAGAGCGACGATCAAGAACGGGGCACCTTTTGCTGATTCTCCAACCTGTCGATGGTGGCTTCCAAGCTACTCAATGCTTCCTCAATCTCGTGACTGTTCGCAGTCTGATACTTCCAGAATGCCCATGCGAAGGCAACCACCCAGAGGATGCCTGTTGGCAACCCGAGCCAACCACAAGCGTTGACTGCTGCGGTTTGCGGATGATTTCGTGCCGCAGCAATCCGTCCCGGAAGGGACGCGAGCAAGATCGCAACAGCGATGCCTACCAACAGCATCGCAAACAACACGAGCAAAGCGATGACGTGCAGAGTTGGCCCGATAGAAATGAATGGATAATCCATGAAATACGCCCCACCAAACTACTCTTGCGTTGTGTCGCTCTCTGCTTGCTCTTCGGGAAGCCGTACCATTAGCCAATTCTGTGTCTGATCGGCACCGAAATGAACCAAAGCAGTCGACTCTTCTTGGGTGAGATTGTAGATGGTAGTTTCCATCACGACTTCCGTATTTTTATCGTCGGCGAATTTCCAAGCAGCACGCTGGCTTTCCCGATCAACCTTGCCTTCCAGGGGCCGTCCTTCATCGGTGGCATCGTTGTAGAAAGTTCCTGCGATAATCCCTTCCTTGGAAACGGCCAATTGGATGAGCATGCCGTTATCGATGCCATCTTGCTCAGCGATCGCAAAGACGCCTAACGGCATCCACTCGATCTGTTCAGATTCGACTTCCGCAGGGATGCTTGCTGCGATTGTCTCGGCTTGTTGGTAATACTCCTCTGTGGTCGCCACCTGTTGTTCGTTCACATAGACATAATTGTCTCGGTAGACGACATCGGTCCCGTAGTCGTACACCACGGGAGTCGACCAACTCCAGGCAAACCAACCACCAACGGCCGCCCAACTACCGTGACGCCAATACCAACTTCCCGGATACCGTCCCCAGCCACGATGCCAACGCCATGCGGGAAGCGTTGTCGGGTAACGCCCCCACCAGTTGCGAGTAAAGGGACGACGATCAATGTTGGACCAATGATTGCGAATGGAGTTGAAGTTGCGATCACGATTGATGTTTACCCGATTATTACTACCGACATTGATGTCAGGTCTTCTGCCAATATCAGGACGTTTACTGAAATCGGGCCGATTACCAAGATTCGGGCGATTCCCGAGATTAGGTCGATCACCCCCGCCAGGTCGGTTGCCGACTCCCGGTCGGTTGCCGGCTCCGGGACGATTGCCCGACCCCGGCCTGCCGACATTCCCTGGGAGCGTCGTCGGTCGGTTTATTCCACCGGGCAAATCAAGGAAATCTCCCAGATCACCAGGCGATGGCCTGCCTGAAAGTCCGGGTCGATTGCCCCCAGTTCCTGGTCGATTAAGATTCGGTCGATTGATGCTAGGTCGGTTCGTGGCCGGACGATTCAGATTAGGACGATTTAAGTCGGGCCGATTCGTATTAGGCCGGGTTAAATTGGGCCGATTGAAATTGGGGTTCGTATTAGGCCTCGTCACATTAGGTCGAGTGACGCTGGGCCTGTTGAGACTCGGATTATTGATGTTTGGTCTCGCGACACTTGGTCGGCTCACGTTAGGCCGATTACCGACGGCTCCTCCATAATTGGGCCGCGCGACAGCAGGTCGGCTCATGGAGGGTGTACGAGCACCCCCGCCCCCAAAGTTCCCGCGGGCAACTCCTCGCCCGCCCCCGCCTCGACCACGTCCCCAAGCCTCGGTGGTTAGCATTGGTAACGTTGCCGAAAGAACGACGATCGAAAGTAGCAAGCGTTGCATGGTTTTTCTTCCAATACGGGGTCGATTTCCTTCGATGAATGCGGCACTACTCTGCTATTCGAGAAAGCGTGACTGACTCGATACTTGGCATGAGTTGGCCGTCAACCTGTCGTCCGATGGACCGAAATCGAAAAGAGTTCTCATCGACCTTCTCGTAGATATTCGTGGCAGAGCCACGACGGCCATCGGGAAGCACACTCAGCGTGCGGACCACCCAGCGGCTTTCTTCTTGCGACCAACTGCCGACACCGAATCCACCGTCAGAATCAAAAATCCACGAGCGAATTGATTTCCTATGAGGGTCCCAGCCGACAACTTGAGTGCCTTCAAAATCAACTTGGTCGCCTTCGATAACCTTAAAGCTATGGACCAAAAAGTTTTGGTTGGTTGTCCAGCGGCAGTTGTTTTCGATCACTGAGTCACCGCTACTCTCCTTCCAACTGCCAATCATCCATTCCATGCTGGCAAGGTGCTGGTGGTGAGATTTCGGTTCGTCGGGAGGGGCTTGCTCACTGATGCTATCGATTTTCCATCCCGTCGGGGACTTCAGATGGATTGCCTCGTACATCGTCTCGACAGGTTCCTGTTCAGGAGTAACGATCCTGGCCAATCCGGTTTCAACGGCCACGTTCGGGGACAGAAAAGTGAGCTGCGTTTCGAGAAGTTCGAGCTTCACATCTTTCTTGCTCTGGAAGTATTCCGCGAAATCGGCCTCAATCGCTTTGCGTCCCTGTAGTGTCTTGCCATCGGCTGTGACGAACTCTCCCCCTTTGTTCCAGTGGGCCGCTAGTGATTTCGCATCGCCACTGTTGAAGACCTTTACGTACGAGTCGATCGACTGACGGATTGCCTGTTCTGCAGGGCTCGGCTCCTCAGGCGATGAATCCTGAGCAAAAGTCATTAATGCGTTGCCGAAAAAGAGGCACAGCAGAGTCGTAACCGCAGAGAAACGTGTCATGACGCTCATGCTCCCAGATAACTCCAAAGTAATTGGAAATTGATTGGGTGCAGTTCGGAATGCGAGCTGCTACTTATGCTTTTTGCAAAGATAAGCCTAATTTGCCGAAGTGATCTTGCAGGGTCGCTGAGGCCTCGCAAAAGGTTCACTTCTTTGTCCCGAAAGAAGACTTGTCCCGTAAGTCTAGCGGTTGGCCCTACGCACTCCAAGCATTTTCTGGTGCGAATACGCAGATTCTTCAAGTGTTTGTAGGTCGCCTTCGATGTGCCGAAGGAGCCGCTGCACACATCGTGTGCGATCAACGATTGGTGATTCACGACTCTGTTTTCTCCATCATGCGACTCAACCTGCGAAACCGATAGCCACCCAACAAAAACAGGGCAATGCCCAGAGCGAGTAATGTCCAGCCAATGGCTGCATAGAAAGCTCGGTCCCCATATAGAGTAAAGAGTGTCGCACCGGTTGCCCCAAGCATGATCGCTGTGCGGGTGTAGGCCAGTAGGGTGCGCTCGTTGGCCAATTTCGTCCGCTCGAGTGCCAACAGGTCTCGTTCGGAGCGAACGAATCTTTCGGTTGCTGAGCTCTGCATACGCTTCCCCACCATCGAATCGTCACCGTTTTCGGTTTCCATCAAGAGGTTAAGCTCAGCCTGTGCGAATGCCAAGCCGTCATGCGTAGTTAATTCTCGCCTGGGGCTCATGGCGACCGTTTGGAATTACTTGAAGAGTGAATTCGAGCAGATTAGCCTAAGGGTTTGAATTTTAGTCACGTAGTCAACAGCCAGGTACTTGCCGGAGAAACTGAATATGACAAGAGTTGCACTCTCTCGTGGAGCCTGGCTCTCTCTATGGGCCATCGTAGCCGTTTCGTTATCTGCGAAGATCGGCCTTTCTGCAGATGAGCAGACAACGGGGAGTGTGCGCAAGTACGACCCGAAGAATGAAACGTTCGTCCCAGTGAAGTCACAGGACATCAAGCCTGGAAAAATCTACAGTCACTATAGCCCTAGCCGTGGTCGCTATGTGTGGGCCTACGCCAAGCAAGGGGGCGGTTTTTCGTACCCACTAGGGCCCGGTTCGACAGAACTCCCCGACAACTTTGACCTGATAGCAACAAAGAGTGAAATCAAGGCGCTCTTAGGGCAAGCGGCAGGGAGTTGGCTCAGTGCAAGCCGCCAAGAGGGCGTTGATATCTACGTAAGATTGGATACCGATGATCGATGGAGGGTGTTTCGTGGACGAAGTCTCCGATCGCACTACGATTTAGATACCAAGCGGCGATGGGAATGGCATGGAACGCGTCAGGTCGCGGTCAGGCATATCCATGGATATCTTTGGGATTACGAAGGTCAGCAGTACCAAGCAGTCAATGCTAGTTATTCTTCACCTTCCTGGTATCATTTCGGCTGCAACGGTCCGTGTGGATTTAAGTGACAACTGATGCGAGTGACTGTGAGAAACGTTTCTCACGGGAAAACGCTTTTTGTTCGAGTTCCTGTTTAGGGACAATCGAGTCACACTTCTCTTTGTCGTGGTCTTATGCCTCGAAATACTCAAGACGGGGTCTGCAAGATGCTGAAATTTGGTAATCACTTCGTTTTCCTGTGCGCCATCCTTGCATCGCTCGCGAATGCTTTACCAGCGGCAGCACAAATCGAGCAACTTGCCAGGCGTGTGCCAAGCTCGGCTAATGCGCTGATCGTGATCAATGCACGATCGGCCTACAATAGCCCGCTCGCGGAAGCGCGAAACTGGAATCAGTCTGCTGTCGTTTCCAAGCGAGATGGCATGGTCGAACTGCCATCGCGCGCGAATCAAATTCTTATGGCAGCAGAGTTCGACTATGAGTTCGTTCAGCCACTTTGGGAAGTTGCGGTCGCCTCGGCCACTGAGCTTCCGCCGATGCGTGACCTTGCAAGTCGCAGCGGCGCTCAACTGGACCGCATCGCTGCCTCGCAGGTTTTTGAGCGAACCAATGACAGCGTCGTGGCCAAGTTGGGTACGAAAATCATCGGTGCCTGGGCCCCTGCCAACCGTCAACAGGTGTCGCGCTGGCTCAGGGAGTCGCATCGCCGAAAGCAGCCGGATCTTTCCGAGTACCTGACTGATGCCATTACGAAGGCGACTGACGAGACGAACCACATCGTTCTCGCGTTAGACTTGCAAGGTCTCCTCGATCCGGCAGAAGTTGCTAAGACGCTGGCAAAGCGGGATGACCTTCCGACAGATGAAGGCGGCGCAGATAGCCTTGCCACAGTTGTTGCTAGCCTGCGCGGTGCGCGACTTGTGGTGCAACTTAAGGATCCAGCTCAAGGAAGCCTTACGCTCGACTTCGAACATGAAACAGAAAGCCTCACAGGCTTCGCCAAGCCCATGCTCCTAGAGGCTTTGTCGAAAAACGGATTGAATATCGATGACATTCAAGCATGGAAAGTCCGCTCAATCGAGAAGTCGATCGTTCTTGAGGGAGAAGTTTCTCCTGCTGGGCTGAGACGAATCCTCTCCGTATTGACGAGCCCTGTCGGCCCTCTCACGAAGAAGCCCTCAGAAGATAGTATTGCTAGCGGAATCTCTGTAGATGCCTCGCAGGAATACTTCCAAGCCATCGTCAATTATTTGAATGATCTGTTCTTCAGCGATCAGAAGCCCCGCAGCCTCCATGAAGTCAAAGTATGGATCGAACGATACGCTCACAAGATCGAGGATCTTGATACCTATCAAGTGGATCCCGATCTGGTCGACTTCGGACAACAAGCGGTGGGTTCTCTGCGCGAGATTCTCAGCGTCATTAACCGCGCCCAAACGCGTAGCGACTTGCGTGAGTCGACCATAGATATTGGAGGGCAACGGCGGTACGGCCGCTATGGTGCCTACGGATACTATGAAAAAGCAGGGGCGACGCGCGATCGACAATTGATTCAGGCTGATGAGGCTAGCCGGGGTCTTGGGGCGGCTGGGACAATCGTCGAAGAGTTGCGGAGTCTTTCTTCCCAAACACGCAATGAGATGACAGCTCGCTACAATCGTCAGTTTTAGGTGATTGATAGCAAGCATTCAGGCGATTCGGTCGTTCGCTGACCGACCCACACGGTCACTTTCAGGCGTGGGATTAGCGAGGGGGTGCCACACTGCTCGCGGGAAGACTCAGGCAGGCGATTACTTACAGGCGCACAACCGCACGTACGCCTGCTACAAGTGCCGTATTCACATTTTCTCGGCTAGGAACAAGCACTTGCAGGTCGGGTGTCACATTGAGCCAAGGGGTCGCCTGCCAGTTGTAAAAGATTTCCACTCCGTGACCATCTCCAATTGGCCCGAAGGCGGTTTCCAAGATCGGTCCAATTTCGTCACTCGATCCGGCAACAAACCAGCCTACGCCGAACGTGTCAGCCCCATGTCCCGGTAACGGATTGTGCCCACCCACGCCAAAGCTAAGAAACCATTCCAGTGGATTCGCTTCCTCGTCGGCGATGCCTGCACGACCGAACAAACCCCATCCGCGACTTGCGTCTTCGGCATCGACGTGCAAATATTGATCGAAGTTCCAGTAGAGCGACCAAGATCCATCAGCTTGATTGATTGGTATGTTGGGAAATATGATCCGCGGATCTTGCCCCAGGGCAACGAACTCCCGGCTGCTCCACGTCCCGCCAAAGAGTTGGTGGCCTGGAAGACCGCCGAAAGTTGTCGGCAAACGAAGCTCAGCCGACATGGCGACTCCCTCTGCAAAAAGTTCATTGAAGCCATCGGTTTCAGCCGTGTCGGTAGGGTTCAGAATGGTATAGGCGAATAGAGGCTCTCCTTCTTCTCCTAGGATGACGAAGCCAGCTCCGAGCGTTGAGTACGGAACGGTTCGCAGCGCAATTGGATTAGCCACGAAACCGGCATTCGAGAATTGCGTTTTGCCCCGCCCATGTGCGAAGGCGTTAATGTCACCGTCAAGCGTATCAAGCTTGCCAAAAAAGACGCCGAATCGTTCCGAGAGAAACTGCGTGAACAACACGTTGGTCAGTAGGAGTTCCTCGCTATCGAGCACTGGGAGATCGGCCAATACCGAAGCAGGCAGAAACGCCCCTGTGTCTTGGTTGATGTTTTCACCGAACCGATGTTCAGCACGGACTTTGAGGAATAGGCCTTCTTGCAGTCCCAGCTTTCCAAAATCGAGAGTGGTTACATAGTCCCCATGTCCGCCGTACTTGAAATTACGATTCAATCCCCCACTAGTTACGCCCTGGTAGAAGTTCGCAACATCAAGATCAAAAGTGATCCCACGATCAGCAAGCCAAGATCGATTGCCAAACCAATCGCCTGTCAGACCTTCCTGAGCGAAAAGGTTTGAACCGCAAGTGAAAAACAACGCGGTAGCAAGGGTTGTCAGGCGGTGGGCGAACATCGGAATGCGAACTCGCAAGTAAAGGCGCGAAGAAACCTCCGGTAATTATCGTATCGACGACCCTTTCTTGCTTCTGCGATGCAACTCATTCCAGGCGACTTATTTGCTACAACCAATAAACTCAATGTCGCGCGTGTAAATTCTCGTTAGCCAGTTCTAATTACGGAGTCTGACGAATACTTTACGGCGTTTCTTGGTCTTGGGGAGATTAAAGAACGATCTGTATCTCGTGTGGCTGCCGGCGTACCGAAAGCGGGCGCGGCAACTACCGGAAGCGGGGGCGAGTTCGAGGCTGGCCGTAACGTAGGGAGAACGGTGAACGGGTTGAACAATTCCATCGTTCTCCATTGCTTCGTTTCAGACCAGCAGTACGAAGGCCCTGCAATCGACCTAGTGTGACAGAAATGTGTCAGATGGCTTTCGAGAAGCAAAACCAACAAGAGAGGGCAATCGACGTAAGTCGTTCCCCTGTAGAGCGGACGGAGAGGGATTCGAACCCCCGGTACTCTTGCGAGCACGCCGGTTTTCAAAACCGGTGCGTTAAACCAGACTCCGCCATCCGTCCGTTGGAGAAGACGCAGTGATCACTGCGAAGAGTCTTCATTGGTCTAGCAAGACTCTACGTTTGCCCCAGCGAAGTGTCAATTCCCGCTTGCGGAAAGGCTGCTCAAGTATTGAGGAAACGCCGCGTTGACGGGGAAGGGTATCAGGGGCAATAATGCGTGACTCGACCGTGCCGCGGACATTATGCTTGGGAGCTCGCGGTTCTCGAATCAACTGTACGAATACCCAAGACCAATACCTAAGAAGGTGGCCCGATGCCAGGTAGCGAACGCCAACGAGAACTCCGCCGTCGTCGCAAACGTCGCGAAGCGATTCAGAAACTCAAAGCCAGACTTCCCAAGGCAACTGCCAGTGAGAAGGGCGAAATCGCCCGCAAGCTTCGCGAGATGACCCCTGGAGCGGAAGAGCTGATCGAAAAGTGGGAACTGGCCGAAGCGGCCCGCTAGACGTCCTGCCGTTAAATGCCCTTACGGTTAGACGCTAGCCGCATGTTGAGCCGCCGCGAAGGTGAACTCCTCGCCATCATAATCGACCACTACCTTCGCCCCTTCTGGGAATTCTCCCCGAAGGAGTTCCGTGGCTAGCGGGTTCTGGATCGCTTGCTGAATGACTCGCTTGACCGGTCTCGCACCGTAGGCAGGATCATAACCATCAGCGGCGATTTGGTTGCGAGCTTTCTCAGTGACTTCCAGGGCTAAGCCGCGAGCGGCTAGGAGCTTCTCCAAGTTATTGAGTTGCAGGTCGACAATCTTGGCGACCTGGTCGCGTTGGAGCGGTTCGAATACGATCGTCTCGTCGATGCGGTTGAGGAACTCGGGCAGGAATCGCGTGCGGAGCGAATCGTGCAGTGCTTCGCGCAATTGCTCCTGATCGCCACCCTCGCTGGCGATCTCTTGAATGAGTTGGCTGCCGACGTTCGAGGTCATCACGATAATTGTGTTCGTGAAATCAACCGTGTGGCCGTGATTGTCGGTCAGGCGACCATCGTCGAGCACTTGCAGCAAGATGTTAAACACATCGCGGTGGGCTTTTTCGATTTCATCAAGTAGCACGACGCTGAACGGACGACGGCGGACCGCCTCGGTGAGCTTGCCCCCTTCTTCGTAGCCGACGTACCCGGGAGGGGCACCGATCAAGCGGCTGACGGTGTGCTTCTCCATGAATTCGCTCATGTCGATGCGCACCATGGCGTTCTCGTCGTCGAACAGAGTCTCCGCGAGAGCTTTACAAAGCTCGGTCTTCCCAACACCTGTGGGTCCGCAGAAGAGGAATGAGCCGATGGGGCGATTCGGGTCTTGCAGGCCACTCCGGCTACGGCGCACCGCGTTTGCCACGGCTTCAACCGCTTCGTTCTGGCCAACGACACGTTGGTGCAAACGCTCTTCGAGAACGAGCAACTTCGCCCGCTCCGTCTCAACCATGCGAGAAACAGGCACGCCGGTCCACGCACTGACGACCTCAGCGATTTCATCGGGGCCCACTTCTTGGCGAAGCAGACGCTTCTTGTCATCAGATGCTGTGGCGTCTTCAGCCTGACGTTCTTCTTGCTCATCAAGCTGTTTCTGCAATTGCTTGCGGCGCGAATCGAGATCGTACAGCGACTGATAAAGGTCCTCGCCAATCAACTCACCCACGGACTGCTTCTCCTTGAGCGTCGCGGCCAGTTGTTCGTACTGATGCTCGACTTCTTGCAATTGCTCGCGCACCTGATGCACGTCGCCCATGCCGAGTTTTTCGCTCTCCCACTGTTCACGCAGGTCGGCGAGTTCTCTTTTGAGGCCGGACATTTCTTCTTCGATGTCGGAGAGCCGCTGCTGAGCGTGCTCTTCGGTTTCGTCCGAGAGTTGTCGTGCGGCTAGTTCCAACTGCATCAGCCGCCGTTGGACCTGGTCGATCTCCTCGGGAACGCTCTCCAACTCCATCGCCAATCGGCTGGTCGCTTCGTCCATCAAGTCGATGGCCTTGTCAGGTAGGAACCGATCGGCAATGTAGCGATTCGAGAGCTCCGCCGCGGCAACGAGCGCGCTGTCCTTGATCTTCACGCCTTTATGGTGCGCTTCGTAGCGAGGTTTCAAGCCACGCAGAATGGCGATGGTATCTTCAACCGAAGGCTCGCCGATGAACACGGGTTGGAACCGCCGCTCCAACGCCGCATCCTTCTCGATGTACTTGCGATACTCGTCGAGCGTCGTCGCCCCGATACAGCGCAACTCACCACGGGCGAGTGCCGGCTTTAGCAAATTCGCCGCGTCGTTGCCGCCCTCGGCAGCGCCAGCACCGACGACCGTGTGAAGCTCGTCAATAAACAGAATGACTTGGCCCTGCGAATCCTCAACCTCGCGCAGCACGGCTTTCAAGCGATCCTCAAACTCGCCACGGTACTTTGCCCCGGCGATGAGCGCACCCATGTCGAGTGCGATCACCCGTTTGTTTTTGAGGCTCTGCGGTACGTCGCTATGAACGATTCGCAAGGCGAGCCCTTCGGCAATCGCCGTCTTCCCAACGCCAGGGTCGCCGATCAGTACGGGGTTATTCTTCCGACGGCGCGAAAGTACCTGCACGACGCGGCGGATTTCGTTGTCGCGGCCAATCACGGGGTCAAGCTTGCCTTGCTCCGCGCGGGCCACGAGATCGATGCCGTACTTTTCGAGGGCTTGGAATTTGTCCTCGGGGTTCTGGTCAGTCACTCGAGCCGAGCCACGCACCTTCTGCATGGCGGCGAGCAAGTCCGCTTCAGTGACGGCGTTGAGCTTGAGCGTCTCTTGTGTTTTCGACTTCGTGGTTGTCAGCGCAAGCAACATGTGCTCGGTCGAAACGTACTCATCCTGCATCGTCTCGGCTGTCTTTTGAGCCGCTTCGAGTACCTTGTTCAAGTCGCCGGATAGCCCGGGCGGTGAACCGCCGCTGGCCTTGGGCAAGTGGCCCAGCTCCGATTCCACAATCGAGCGCAACTGCCCCTGCGGCACGCCCACGGCATCAAGCAAAGGGCGCACAACGCCTTCCTGCTCATCCAGCAACCCAGCGAGCAAATGAATTGGCTCCATCTGCGGATTCCCCGCATCAGCCGCCCGCTCCTGCGCACGCTGAACCGCCTCTTGGGCCTTTTGAGTCAGTTTGTCGAATCGGAATGCCATGGGTGTCCTCTATTTGCTTGCTCCAAACATTGGTTGACTGCGAAAAAAATCCCGAGGAGGTGGTGAGTCACGCTTTCGCTAGACTCGCCACCTGGCTCGGGCTGTAATAAAAAATAGCTGACGGCTGAGAGCTAACAGCCGATAGCTTTACTTAACTCTTCACCTCAAACTCCGCATCAATCGCGTCGTCGTCCGACGAATCCGCACTGGCCGTTTCGTCAGGTGAAGGAGCGTCGCCTTCGCTGCCTTCGGCTTGGGCGTTCTTGTACATCGCTTCGCTCATCGCGTGGCTGGCGGTTTGCAGCGCTTCGGTGGCGGAAGTGATTGCGGCGGCGTCCTCGCCCTTGATCGCTTCGCGCACTTTGGTGATCGCGTCTTCGATCGGCTTCTTGTCGCCGTCGCTCAGCTTGTCGCCTTGATCCTTGATGGTTTTTTCCACCTGATAGGCGAGGCTTTCACCCTGATTGCGGGCTTCGACCAGCTCACGCTTCTTCTTGTCCTCTTCCGCGTGGGCGGCGGCGTCCTCTTGCATGGCCTTGATCTCGTCTTCGCTGAGGCCCGAGGATTGCTCGATCTTGACGGTTTGCTCCGTCCCGGTGCCGAGGTCCTTCGCGCTAACGTTAAGGATGCCATTGGCGTCGATGTCGAATTTGACTTCGATTTGAGGAACTCCACGTGGTGCGGGCGGAATGCCTTCCAGGTTGAACTGGCCAAGCAGCCGGTTGTCCGCGCACATTTCGCGTTCGCCTTGGAACACCCGCACGGTAACGGCGGTTTGGTTGTCGTCGGCGGTGCTGAACACCTGCTTCCGCTCGGTGGGAATCGTCGTGTTCTTCTCGACGAGCTTGGTCATCACGCCGCCAAGGGTTTCGATGCCCAAGGAAAGCGGAGTGACGTCCAGCAGCAAGATGTCTTGCACGTCGCCTGAGAGCACACCACCCTGGATGGCCGCACCGATGGCGACGACTTCGTCCGGGTTGACGCCCTTGTGAGGGTCTTTGCCGAAGATGTCCTTCACCAACTCTTGCACGGCAGGGATGCGTGTCGAACCACCGACGAGGACTACTTCGTCAATGTCCTTGGGGTCCATCTTCGCGTCTTTGAGCGCTTGCAGCACAGGGCCGCGTGTTCGCTCGACCAGACTGTCGACCAGCTTCTCGAAGTCCGCACGGGTGATGTTCATCTGTAAATGCTTCGGCCCGCTGGCGTCGGCGGTGATGAACGGCAAGTTCAGGTCGGTCGATTGGGCAGAGCTCAGCTCTTTCTTCGCTTTTTCGCACGCTTCCTGAAGACGTTGCAACGCCATTTGGTCAGAGCGAAGGTCGATGCCTTGCTCTTTCTGGAATTCATCCGCTACGTGGTTGATGAGCGCTTCGTCGAAGTCGTCACCACCTAGGTGCGTATCACCGTTGGTGCTGATCACGCGGAACACGCCATCGGCCACTTCGAGAATCGACACGTCGAACGTACCACCACCGAGGTCGAACACGCAGATTTGCTCTTGCGCTTTCTTATCGAGACCATAGGCAAGCGATGCGGCGGTTGGCTCGTTGATGATACGAGCAACTTCCAAACCGGCGATCTGACCAGCGTCTTTGGTGGCCTGACGTTGCGCGTCGTTAAAGTAAGCTGGAACGGTGATCACAGCCTTGTTGACGGTGTGGCCAAGATAGGCTTCGGCAGATTCTTTCAACTTACGAAGAGTCTTCGCGGAAACCTCTGGCGGCGTGAATTCTTTATCATCCACTCCAACCTTCACGTAATCCTCGGGCCCGCCGACGACTTTGTAGGGGACCATCTTTTCTTCCGAGGCGACTTCATTGTGGCGACGCCCCATAAACCGCTTCACGGAATAGACCGTGCGGGCAGGGTTGGTGACGGCCTGACGACGAGCCGGCTCGCCGACGAGCACTTCGTCTTTATCAGTGAACGCAACGACGCTCGGCGTAAGGCGGTTCCCCTCGGGGTTGGGGATGACCTTCGCCTCCTTGCCTTCCATGACGGCAACCACACTGTTGGTGGTTCCCAGGTCGATGCCAATGATCTTCTCTCCAGCGGCCATGTTTCTCTCCTCGGATGGGGAAATTCGGTGTTTTCGTTTCGATATGGTTGAGCTGCGACATGGGGGATCCAGCCGCAGACGTATATTTCACTCCGACAGAAGAAAGCAAAGGCCGTGCCGAGTCTTGCTTGGAGTATCGGATGTGACACAAGTCATTATTGGGTATTGCTTTATGTGGATTTTGGATTGCCAGAGTTGAACCCTGGACTGGCATGTCGCTGTCAGATTGGCAGCGAATCGCGAATCGGCGACTTGTCGCTTAGCCGCCAAACCCGCCAAATTGACAGCTTAGTAAGTATCTGGCCGATTTTGAGGGCTCGAGTGCTAGAGTTTCTCGGGCTTTGCACGCCTGAGCCCTTGGTGACCTCTCGATAGCGAACATACTGAGCAAATGGCCAAGAAATCTCCCAAGCCACGCACTTCGACCCCCAAGCAACTGGCGAAGCTTGATCGCGAGTTGCTTGCGGCGATGAACGAGCGCGTGCAGAAGGCACTTGATCGACGTGCGACCAAGCCCAATGAGGATTCGACGTTGGCCGATGCGCACGAGGCGATCCAGTCGCTCTTGGAAGAAAACGAGGGCCCGCTGGGCGATGAAGCCGTTCGGGCCATCTTCCGCGAACTCTACAGCGGACTGCGGGCAGCGGAGCAAAAAACACGGGTCGCGTTCCTCGGACCGGAGTTCACGTTCAGTCACTTGGCGGCGATTGAACACTTCGGCCAGAGCGTCGAGTTCGTCCCGGTTAGCTCCATCGCAGCCGTGTTTGAGTCGGTGGAGCGCGGATCGGCTGAGTTTGGCATGGTCCCGCTGGAGAACTCGACTCACGGACGCGTTACCGACGCGCTCGATTGTCTCTCAAATAGCAAGGCGAAAATCTGCGGTGAGGTGCCTTTGCCCATCCGGCATTGCCTGCTGGGAGTCGGCGAGCGGAGCGAGATCCGAAAGGTTTGCAGCAAGCCGCAGGCCCTTACCCAGTGCCGGAATTGGCTGGCGAAGCACCTGCCAGAGGCGGAAATCACACCAGTCGCGAGTACGGCAGAAGCGGCGAAGATGGCCGCTACGGACCGAACCATCGCAGCGGTGGCCAGTGCTGAGGCGGCAGCCGTGCACGAAATCAAGATTCTTGCCCGAAATATCCAGGATCAGACGGATAATGTCACTCGCTTCGCGGTGATTGGCGAACAGGCGGGGGAGAAGACTGGCAACGACAAAACGGCCCTGGTTTTCGAGGCCCCGCACGAGCCGGGAGCTCTCGCCGACGCGATGGCCATCTTCAAAAAGCAGCGTCTGAATCTCACGTGGATCGAGTCGTTTCCGATCCCCGGGGCCCACGGGCGATATCTGTTTTTTCTCGAGTTCCAAGGCCACCCCAGCGAACTCCGCCCCCGCCGTGCGCTAGCTTCGCTGGAGAAGAAGTCGCTTCGCCTGACGGTACTGGGCTCCTATGCACAAGCCGGCTCGGTTGATTAAACTAGTTGATTCGAGCGAGGTGATCAGAGCTGACTATATAGGGGGCTCAACCATGACGATCAAGCTTGGATTGGCGACGGTGATTAGTTGCTTCTTCGCGGGAGTCGTTGCAGGTGGTCTGATCGGCTACCTAGTCGGAAGCCTTTCGCCTTCGTTGATTCCCGCCTTGGTGCCAACCTTACCAGAAGGCGTGAATCTTCGCGAAGTTGCGGTGAGCCTCGGGCTCATCAACGGCGCTTGGGGCGGTCTGGCCGTCGGCATAGCACTCACGGTAGTTGTCGCTTGGTTTGAGAGTCGAAAACTGAATAACAAATAACTTGCCCTCGAAGGATTAAGCGAATCACCGAAACGCGATTCGATAGTTCCATGATTATCATTTTGAAAGAATCCGCGACGGACGAGCAGATCAATCACGTCGTCAAGAAAGCCAAAGAGCTAGGCTTCGATACCAACGTCAGCCGCGGCAGTTACCGCACCGTCATCGGCATGATCGGCGACGAGTCGAAACTGCAGCCCACGGCCTTGGAAGCGATCCCCGGTGTGGCTCAAGTCGTCCCTGTGATGCCGGCTTACAAGTTGGCGAGTCGTGAAGCGCATCCCAAGAGCTCGATCATCGAAGTGGGAGCTACGAAGATCGGCGGCGGACACTTGGCGATGATCGCGGGGCCCTGTGCCGTCGAGTCCGCCGAGCGGATGGACGAAATCGCCAAGTCGATTCGCGATTCTGGGGCGAACATCCTGCGTGGCGGCGCGTTCAAGCCTCGGACAAGTCCTTACTCATTCCAAGGACTTGCCGAAGAGGGGTTGAAGATCCTCCGCGACACCGGCGACCGCTACGGTTTGCCGATCGTGACCGAAGTCGTCGATCCGCGCTTGGTCGACTTGGTTGCCCAGTACACGGACATGATTCAACTCGGCGCACGCAACATGCAAAACTTTGTGTTGCTCACCGAGGTTGGCAAGACGAATAAGCCCGTCCTGCTGAAGCGAGGCATGAGTGCCACGATCAAAGACTTGCTAATGAGTGCCGAGTACGTGATGGCCCAAGGCAACTCGAATGTCGTCCTCTGCGAACGCGGCATCAAAGGCTTCGATCCGGCGACACGCAACCTGTTCGACGTGGCCGCCGTGCCGCAGGTTCAGGAGCTTTCGCACCTGCCGATCATCGTTGATCCAAGCCATGCGACCGGTCGCCCTGAGTTGATTCCGTCGTGTGCTTTAGCAGGAGTTGCTGCCGGGGCGGACGGCGTGCATATCGAAGTCCATAACAAACCCGAAGACGCCATGTCCGACGGGCCCCAGGCCTTGCTGCCGGATCAGTACGCAGAGGTCATGCAGCAGATCAAGAAAGTGGCTGAGGTGATGGGCAAGGAGATTTCCGAACCTGCCGCTGCTGCCGTATAAGTCTCGCGCAGAGACGCGGAGACGCAAAGAATAATCGTATTCAACTAACTCGCTTCGCGCCTTAGCGCGTTCGCGAGAGACAAGAAATCAAGGAGAGAGAAAATGCGACGCCCACTCATTGCCGGCAATTGGAAAATGAACACGGACCGAGCAAGCGGGACCGAACTGGCCTCTGCCGTTGCTGCACGCGCCGGCGAAGCGGCCGACGTTGATTTGCTCGTCTGTCCTCCGTTGGTTTACCTATCGAGCGTGAAGGAAGCGATCGGCTCGGCTAATGTCGCTCTCGGCGCCCAAAACATGTACCACGAACCCAGCGGTGCGTTCACGGGCGAGACTTCCGCTGACATGCTCAAGGATGTTGGTTGCACCTACGTTATCCTAGGCCACAGCGAACGCCGTCACGTGATGGGCGAATCGGACGCGGACGTGAACAAGAAGACGCTCGCCGCTCTCGAAGCCGGGCTCATCCCCGTGGTTTGCGTCGGTGAGCTGCTTGAAGAGCGTGAAGCAGGCAAGACGGCTGAGGTCATCAAATCGCAGTTCGAGGGCTCGCTTGCCGGATTGAGTGCAGGCCGAATCGAGAAGACAGTCATCGCCTACGAGCCAGTCTGGGCCATCGGCACCGGCAAAGTCGCTACTCCCGAGCAAGCCGAAGAAGTTCATGCTGATCTTCGCGGACTGCTTGCTGAACGCTACAATCAAGAGGCTGCCGACAAGGTCCGGATCCTCTACGGCGGCAGCGTGAAGCCCGACAATGCGAGTGACTTGCTCGGCCAAGAGAATATCGATGGAGCCTTGATCGGTGGAGCGAGCCTCAAAGCAGACGACTTCCTGGCCATTGCAGCAGCAGGTGTCGCAACAGTAAACGCCTAATAATATTCCCTAGCCCGCGAGCCACGTCTCGCGCGGTTAGCTGAGTGTGAGTTCATCCTCGCGAGCCAATTTCGATAACACAGTGCTCGCGGGCTAGAAACTAGTAAGTACAAACACGATTCAAAACCCATACGAAGCGACGGAGCACTCCCCGTGGATCTGACACTCGCCACCGCATTGCTGGCTCTTAGCATGAAACCCGTTTACGGTTTTCTGCTATCTGTGATCGCCATATTCATCATTCTTCTGGTCCTCGTGCAGCGAGGGCGCGGAGGCGGCTTGGCCGGCGCTCTCGGCGGCGTTGGTGGATCGAGCGCTTTCGGTGCCAAAGCGGGTGATGTTTTCACCCGGATCACCATCGGTGCGGCTGCCGTTTGGATCGTTGTCTGCATCGCTGCTGCGAAGTGGGGCGGCGATACCGAAAGCATGATCGGCGACGACTTCGGCGGCGGCAAAGCAGCCGCTTCGGCCGAAGATGGGGCTGCTGAGGGCGGTGATGCTGAAGAAGGGGCGGAAGCTTCTGAGGGTGAAGGGGACGCCGAACCAGGAGACTCCGGCGAGCAGGCGTCTAGCGAAGGAGACTCTGAGAAGGCGAGCGACTCTGAAAGCACCGATGAGTCAGCCGAGTGACTTTTCCTCCCCATCCAGAGTTCGTTAAGCAGGGTTCGCAGTGACGCTTTTGAGTATGACCGGGTTTGGCGAAGCTCGCGCTGAGCAAGCCAACTGTTCTGCAGTCTTCGAGCTGCGCACGATCAACAGCCGTCATTTCAAGCTTAGTCTCCGTTCTACCGACGGTTACGGATCACTCGACGCCCGCATCGAGTCTTTGCTACGCGAGTCGATTCGCCGCGGTACGGTTCACGCCAACTTGAAGATTCGTGAACTGGGCACCGACGAAGATTTTCGCATCAACGAGCAGGTTCTGAATCAATACCTCGACCAACTTCAAGCCGTTGCCGCCAAGCGGGATTTGAACGAAGAGCTACGGGTTGAGCCGCTGGCATCGTTGCCGGGAGTCGTTCAATTAGCCGCTACCGATACCACGGACCCCGACCAGGCTTGGCCCCTGGTGCAGTGCGTGATTAGCGAAGCGTTGGAAAACCTGACCAAGATGCGCGCTGAGGAGGGGGCTGCACTTGCTGCCGATTTGAAATCGCAATGTGACGCCGTTGCTAAGGCGCTCGACATCATTGAGAAACGGACCGAAGTGGTTGTTGAGCACTATCGTCAGCGCCTCCATGAACGGGTTTCCGGAGCTCTTTCCGATTTGCAAGTGACGCTCGAACCGGCAGACCTGATGCGTGAGGTTTGCCTTTTTGCCGAACGCTCCGATATTTCCGAGGAAGTTGTCCGCCTGCGAAGCCACCTCCAGCAGTTTGAAAAGACGATGCAGCTGACCGAAAGTTCTGGTCGCAAACTCGAGTTTATTTGTCAGGAGATGGGCCGCGAAACGAACACGATCGGATCGAAAGCGAACGACGCGGAGATTTCCGCACAGGTTGTTGAAATCAAGACGGCCTTGGAACGCATTCGCGAGCAAATACAGAACGTAGAATAGCATCGTACGGAGTACGACTAGCAGACGAGCCACGCCTCGCCCGGCTGCTTGCAGCTTAGCCGTAGCACACCGTGCGAGGCGTAGCTCGCGGGCTGAGAAGTAAACTTGAACATGTCTTCAACACGCCACGGAAAACTGATCGTCCTCTCTGGGCCCTCGGGCGTTGGAAAGTCGACCGTGGTGAAGCGGATTTTGGAAGAGAGTGGCGATGGTCTGAAGCTAAGCGTCTCTGCCACCACGCGGCCACCAAGACCAGGTGAAACCGACGGTGTTGACTACCACTTCCTCAGCGATGCGGACTTTGCTCAGCGTCGCGAGGCCGGTGAGTTCCTCGAATGTATCGAGGTTTTCGGTCGCGGGCACTGGTATGGAACCCTGTGGAGCGAGGTGAGGTCTAGTCTGTCAGCCGGGAAATGGGTTATCCTAGAGATTGACGTCGATGGGGCAAAAGACGTGCTGCAGGACTTTCCTGCCGCAATTTCGATCTTCATCGGTCCAGAAAGCCTTGAAGAACTCGAACGCCGTCTGCGGACTCGCGGTACGGAGAC
This sequence comes from Lacipirellulaceae bacterium, assembly GCA_040218535.1. NCBI lineage: Bacteria > Pseudomonadati > Planctomycetota > Planctomycetia > Pirellulales > Lacipirellulaceae > Lacipirellulaceae bacterium. The sequence continues at coordinate 1,239,329 of JAVJRG010000005.1, forward strand.
CGAAGAAGCAATCCAGCGTCGGCTGGCGGTCGCCCGCCACGAATTGGCGATGGCGGGCAACTATCAATACAACGTAATCAATATCTCCGTCGAAGAGACGGTCTCAGAAATCTGCGGCATCCTGAAGAGTCAGGGATTCAAGAAGGAAGAATAATCGAATGATTGATGCATTAAAAGAAGAAGAAATCGTCAACAAAGTAGGCGGGCGTTTTAAGCTGTCCACTCTGATTCAGAAACGACTCGCCGCGATTAATGCCGGTGCGCGACCGTTGGTTGATCTGCAGTCAGACGACAAGATGGAAATCGTCGTGCAGGAAATCCTGCAAGACAAGATTTTCCTTGACACCTCAAACGAGGTGAAAGTCGTAGCCGACGGACCTGAATCGGGCGGTCCTCCTGAGTTGGATCTCTCGGCACTCTAGTCTTCTTCGACTTGTCGCTTAGCCGCTTGATCATTTTGAAGGAGTGACTCCCTATGAAACGCGAAATCATTGTCGGCGTTTCGGGAGGAATCGCAGCCTACAAATCAGCGAGTCTCGTCAGTCAGCTGGTCCAGGCCGACAACGCAGTAACGGTCGTGATGACCGAGTCCGCGAAGCAGTTCGTTGGTGAGGCGACGTTTGCTGCCTTGACCGGACGGACCGTGGCGAGCGATTCTTTCGACCCTTCAGCCTACCCACTGGGTGCGCACATCGAGCTGGCCCGCCGTGCGGAGTTGCTATGCGTCGCCCCAGCAACCGCCAACTACCTAGCCCAAGCCGCTTGCGGCTTAGCCAGCGACCTCTTAAGTACGCTAACTCTCTGCTTCAAAGGCCCCATACTGGTCGCGCCTGCAATGAACAACGAGATGTGGACCAACCCCAGCGTTCAAAGAAATGTCGCGCAAGTGATCGCCGATGGGTTCCATACCATTGGTCCTAACGAGGGTTGGCTTAGCTGTCGCGAGCGTGGTCCAGGACGCATGGCGGAGCCAGCAGAAATCGCCGCGGAAGTGCATCGTTTGCTGTCCGAAAAGTGAGCTAGACGGAGGCGGCGATGGCAAAGATTCTCATCACTTCTGGCCCGACGCGGCAGTATATCGATCCGGTTCGCTACCTTACGAATGCCTCGAGCGGTCGAATGGGCGCAGCGCTCGCTCAGGCTTGCATGGAGCTAGGTCACGAAGTGGTCGTCGTCAGCGGACCAGTCGAGGTGAAGTACCCCAAAGGTGCCCGAGTCGTTCCGGTCACTTCCACCGAAGAGATGCTAGTCATCGCCCGTGACGCCTTCGACAAGTGCGATGGCCTGATCGGCGCCGCAGCGCCGTGCGACTATCGCCCCAGGCAAGTCGAACCTGCGAAGATTGCCAAGACCGGGGAGCCTCTGTTACTTAAATTGATTGAGACCGAGGACGTTGTTGCAACGCTTGCCGCCGAGAAGGGTCATCGCTGGGTCGTCGGTTTCGCTTTAGAAACTGAGGATCACCGGCTGAGAGCACTGGCGAAACTCGAACGCAAGCGATGTGATCTCATGGTCTCCAACGGTGTCGAGGCCATGCATGCCATCGATAACAGCGTCGAAGTTCTCGACGCCCAAGGAACGGTTATTCAGAAGGCCAGTGGTCCGAAGGAAAACGTGGCGCGAGAAATCCTCGAGGTGATTCAATCCCGCCTCATCGAGCCGGTGATGAATTGATCTAGTAGCTTGCAGCCCGACCGCGGATCCTCTGGAAAAACCTCAGCAAGGGGCCACGCGGCTGCGTATGCTTGGCTTCGATGATTAGCTGATCGACCGCCGCTTGCCAGTCGTCCTGGCCGTTCGTCTCGGGACGCCCCCGTTCTTCCCAGATTTCGTAGGCACGGCGGGAGATTTCTTCGTCGGTGATTCCCAGCTTGTGGGCTTCAGATGCGTCTTGCGCGCTGTTTCTTGACATCAGGGAGGCTCCTTCTCTCATTTAGGCGGGAATGGCTGATCGAATATTGATCACTCCATCTCGGCGTAGTCTATCGTGAGGTCTAGCATTTTTGCAAGGCGGACGTCAGTCTCCATCTGTAGAACTAGGCCGAACCTGCCTTGTCGGATCGTGTCCCATGCTCCTGACAGGCTGTGGCAAGCCGCCACAGCGTCGGCTATACTATGGGATTGTCGGGTAGTCGCTGCGTCGCGGTGTTCCTACGCAGACCCCGGCAATTCCTTCCTCCCGCCTCCGTAATCTGATTTTCTTGCGATGATTCGAGTTGCCGTCCTTGGTGCTACTGGGTATGCCGCCAGGGAACTGCTGGCGCTTTTGCTGCGGCATCCGGAAGTTCAGGTTACCACTCTCACCACGCGGTCTGAAGACCGACCCCATTTGGGAGATGTCCATCCAACCCTCAGGGGACGATTGGACCTGCACCTCGAGAATCTCAATCCGACGGAAGTTGCCGAGCGGGCGGACTGCGTTTTCTGTTGTTTGCCTCACGCCGCGAGTGCAGCCGTAGTAAGCGAGTTGCTCGCTGCCGACTGTCGCGTCGTCGATTTTAGTGCCGACTATAGGCTGAATGACGCCGAAGTTTACAGCCGATGGTACGGAGTGACGCATCCCGATGCCGAGCGTCTTGGGCATGTTCCGTACGGTCTCCCCGAGTTGTTTCGCGACTCGATCCGCGACGCTAAACTCGTTGCCAATCCGGGCTGCTACCCGACGGCTGCCATCCTTGCCATTGCTCCGCTTTTGAAAGCGGGAGCTATTAAAGCCGAAGGAATCATCATCGACGCGAAGAGCGGAGTCAGCGGGGCAGGGCGGTCTGCGAAGCCTCACCTGCACTTCCCTGAAGCCAACGAAAGCGTTCTACCCTACGGCGTCGGCACGCATCGTCACACACCGGAAATCGATCAAATCCTGAGCAGCTATGCAGACGCCGTAACGGACGTAGTGTTTACTCCCCACTTGATTCCGATGGACCGTGGCGAATTGATCACCGCCTATGCGTCTCCGGGTGAGAGCGCCCCACAAACTCAAGACTTGCTGGCAATTCTCAAGGATCACTACGCCAACGAGCCGTTTGTCCGCGTACTTGACGGTATCCCCGGTACGAAGGGTGTCGCAGGCACCAACTATTGCGATATCACCGCGAGACGAGTCAGGGGGAAAGTGCTGGTTGTGGGAGCGATCGATAACTTGATCAAAGGTGCGTCAGGTGCCGCGGTGCAGAATTTCAATTTGATGTACGGATTCGAAGAAACGACGGGTTTGTAGGTACTTGTCCCACGCAGAGGCGCGGAGAACGCGGAGTTTTGGAGATCAATCAGATAACTGGTGCTGTCCTTGACACATCTATCGAGATTCACCGTCGGCTAGGTCCGGGATTGCTTGAAACCGTCTATCGAAAAATACTTGCTCACGAGCTTCGGAAGCAAGGTTTTCAAGTTGAGGAGGAAGTACCGATTCCCGTAGAGTGGGATGGGGTAAGAGTGGAGTTGGGATTTCGTGCAGATATCATTGTCAATGCTGCCGTTGTGGTTGAAACGAAGTCGATTGAGTCAATCCTTCCCGTACATAAGAAACAAGTGCTAACTCATTTGAAGATTATGAATCTTCAAGTTGGGCTGTTAATCAACTTTGGCGAGACCTTACTCAAAACCGGAACTCATCGCATCGTGAACAACTTCGTTGAGGATTGAATTGGAACACTCTGCGTTCTCCGCGACTCTGCGTGGGACACGAACGCTACAAGCCCAGAGAAGAGATTGAATCAGCAATGCCCGACCAACTTCCACAAGGTTTTCGAGCCGCCGGCGTCTACACCGGTGTGAAACGAAACCCTAATAAGAAAGATCTTTCGCTGATCGTTTCCGAAGATCCTGCGGTTGGGGTTGGAGTCTACACCAAGAACGTTGTCTTTGGCGCCCCCGTTCAGCTCAACCGGGAACGCACCCCAAGCGAATCCATTCGAGGCGTAGTCATCAACTCTGGCGTCGCCAATGCCTGCACGGGTGAGCAAGGCTACCGAGACGCGGTGACAATGGCCGAAAAAACCGCCGCCGCTTGCGGCTTAGCCGCATCAGAGGCGAAAGACGTCCTCGTCATGTCCACCGGCCTCATCGGCGAAATGCTCCCCATGGAAAAGATTTCTGCGGGCATCGAAGCCGCTTCGCAGCAGCTTGCCACCGACGAACAGTCTCTCATCAATGCCGCCCGTGGCATGATGACCACTGATACGACGCACAAGATTCGCAGCCGTAGTTTCGAGATCGACGGCACCACGATCCAGGTCACTGGCATGGCGAAAGGTGCCGCGATGATCGGCCCGAACATGGCAACCATGTTGGCGGTGATTATGACCGACGCCAAGCTTTCCGTTGAGGACGCCAACGCAGGCCTCAAGGATGCGGTCAACGAGTCATTCAATTGCATCAGCGTTGAAGGGCACATGAGCACCAGCGACACGGTGCTGCTTCTCGCAAATGGAGCTGCCGGTGGGCCGGTGCTCGAAGGTAAGAGCCTCGCGATGTTCCAAGCCACGTTGGTGGAAGTTTGCGAAGATCTCGCCCAATCAATTCCCGCCGATGGCGAAGGGGCGTCGCACTTGATTACGGTCGAAGTCCACGGGGCAGCGAATCGCGAAGACGCCGTGAAAATTGCTCGAACCATCGCCGATAGTCCGCTCGTGAAGACGGCAGTCACCGGAGCCGATCCTAACTGGGGCCGAATCGTCTCCGCAGCCGGCTACGCCGGCGTGGATTTCGATCCCAAGAAAGTAAGCCTGCACCTGAACAGTTCGCTTCTCTACGAACGCGGCGTGCCGGTTTCCTTCGATGCGGCAGCCGTCAGCAAGTCGATGAGCGAAAGCCGCGATACGCACTTAGTGCTGCTGCTCGACGAGGGCCATGCCTCCGCCCGTTTTTGGACTTCTGATTTGACGGCAGAATACGTTAGGCTGAACGCAGATTACCATACATGATGTCAGCCGCCACGCGTTAGCGTCCGGTTCTTATGTGATAGAGTGCGAAACCGGGGGCAAACGCTCGGCGGCTGAAATTCAGCCTGGCCCCTCGCCCCTAGATGCTAGCCCCTAAGAATGACCCACGCCTTCAAACGCATCCGCCGCGGCTGCCTAATGATTGCCGTGGTGTTCGTCGGCTCGGTGCTGGGACATCATCTCGTCACAGGAAGCCCGCTGCTGGAGAGCATCTACTGGACGGTCATCACCGTCGCCGCGGTTGGCTATTCGCAGCAATTGGAACCGAATGTCACGCCGGCGTTGCAACTGCTGACAATGGGAGTGATTCTTGTTGGCATGCTATCCGTGGCGTACACGCTAGGTGTCTTGCTACAAGCAGTGATCGAAGGACAACTCGAACGCGCAATGGGAGCTCGTCGGATGATTCGTCAAGTTGATAAGTTAGAAAACCATGTGATTATCTGCGGTTACGGCAGAACCGGCCAAAACCTAGCGGAGAGACTAAATCATCAGGGAATTCCCTTCGTGATTATCGAAGCGAAAGAAGATGCCATCGCCGATGCAATGAGCAGTGAGTACGTCGTTTTGGAAGGCGACGCTACCGATGAGGACACTCTCCGCCAGGCGGGAATTGAACGGGCGAAGACCGTGGTGATCGCCATCCAGAGCGATGCTGACAATGTGTTCCTAACCTTGACGGCAAGGAACATGAACGCCAACCTGCGCATCATCGCCCGCGGCGAGCAAGTTGGCACTGAGCGGAAGCTCCGCCAAGCAGGAGCCAACGATGTTGTCTTGCCAGCAGTAATCGGTGCTCATCGTATGGCCGACATGATCGTCCGCCCTCACGCCGCTGAGCTGATGCACCGCGTTGGCGACATGAACAACAGCCTTGAAGCGATCATGGCGGAGATATTCATTCCCGAGGGAAGTCTGCTGCCGGGCAAGACGATCCGAGACGCTGGCTCCGATCTCCAGCAACGTTTGCTGATCGTCTCTGTACGTCGCCCCGACGGCGAAGAAGTCTTCAACCCCTCAGCCGACTACGAGTTCTCCGCTGGCGATTGCCTCATTGCGATGGGCGAACCGAGCCAGATCAAGAACTTTCGCGAGAAGTTCCAGGTGGGGTAGAGTTCCCTCACTTCTGGGCCGCAATCAGAAACGCGGGCCTGAGCGAATCAAATCGTAGTCGCTCTAACTGCTCCCCGGCGCGAGCCACATTCACCATTAGCACGTCGTAGCTGGAGGCTTTCTCTGCGAGAGCAGCTCTCATTTCCAGGAGGCCATCAACGCTCACGACGTTCGCTACCAGATGGCCATGCTTCAGCAATCGCTCGAAGGCGAGTTCCGAAAGCTTGGCGATTTCACGCCCGCTCCCCTCCAGAAAAACGGCTGTGGGGTCGGGCAAATCGGCCCAGCAATCGGGGGCCCGACCGACCACTGGGGTGACATTGGTCACCTCGAACCGTTTCGCGTTCTCGCGGATCAGGTCGGCATCCTCTGCATCTTGCTCAATAGCGTAAACATGTCCACCCACGGCAAGTTGGGCCGCTTCGACACTCACGGAACCACAACCGGCGCCCACGTCCCAGACGATGCTTCTCGATCCGAGGCTCATCTTTGCCAGGGCTATAGCGCGGACTTCGGAAGTCGTTAGCAGGCCGTGCTTCGGCTTCGACTGGACGAACATATCGTCGGGATTGCCAAAGAGGCTTCGAACTGCGGAAACGCGGGGACGATCAGGCGTCTCCGCGTCGCGAACCAGGATCATCACGTTCAACGGGCCAAATTCCTGGCCGGCAATTTCTTTCAGAGAGCCGCGGGTGACGCACTCGTTTTTCGCGCCCAGATTCTCGCAAACGTAAACCGTAAAGTAATCGATTCTGTGGGCGAGTAGCGCCTCAGCAATCGCCGCGGGGCCACACTCGGGCGTTGTGAAGAGGCCGACCTTCTCAGCCGCTCCAATTCGATCAACAATCGACTCCAACTCGTGGTTGGCCAAATTCGTGAGATATGCTTCATCCCAGCTTTCTTTCACCCGCGCAAAAGCAAGCTGCATGCTGCTGACGTGGGGGATGATCTCGCACCGATCTCGTCCAAGCCGGTCGCAGAGAAAGCGAGCCAGTCCGTAAAACAACGGGTCACCGGAGACGAGCACGGCAATCGGGCCGTTTCCAGCAGACTCGATTTGCTCAGCCGTCTCCTCGATATCGGCGCTCATCGTAATGCGTTGGTTGGAGCCTTCGCCAACTAACGAGAGGACACGTTCATTGCCGAAAAGCGTTTCCGCCTCGTGAACGAGCTTCTTAACCGAGTCACTCGCCGCGGCAAGACCGTCGTCACCGATGCCAATGATCGAGATGGGAGATTGGTTCGTGGCCATCGCATAGATGTATGGGGTTGAAGGGGTCGTTTTGCTTTCCAAACCCTCATTCTAGCGACTATTCAGCGCAATCACTACGGCCAGAGCGGAGTAAGCTCAGCGGCGAAACGTGATACACAGCCCACTGCCCACTGCCCACTGCCCACTGCCCACTGCCCACTAATTACGCCACATAGCACATCAGCGTATGGTGAATCAGCTTCAACTGCCCAGAGGCCGGTAGTGCCGGTCCATCGCAACCAGGATGCACATCGTCGGGGGCCGCCGCGGCGGTGTCGAGGAACTGCTGCCAAGGGAGCTTTCGTAGGTGCTTGGGAATAATGAACCGTTGCGAGTCTTGCCCCGAATGCATGAGCAGCATGACGTTCCGGGCGTCAGGGTCTTCCAAGCCATCGGTGCCAAACACGCAAATGAAACTCCGTGATTGGGTTTCCCAATCCACAAGATTTCCATCGGCACCGTACCACGTCACGTCCGGCAGTAGGCCATTCTCCGTTGCTTTGCCGGTCAGGAAAGTTTGCCGGCGAACGGTTGGCTGATTGACGCGGAACTCGGTGAGTGCCTGGGTGAACCGCAGCATTTCCGCGTTCTTCTCGACCAGCTTCCAGTCAAACCAGCTGATCGCGTTGTCCTGACAGTAGGCATTGTTGTTGCCACGTTGCGTGCGGAGAATCTCGTCGCCGCTGACCATCATGGGCGTGCCCTGACTCAACAGCAGGGTCGCCATCATGTTCTTCGCCTGCCGGCGACGCAGCTCGACGATCACCTTGCGGCGAGTCGGGCCTTCGACGCCGTAGTTGGCGCTGTAGTTATTGTTGTCGCCATCGCGGTTATCTTCGCCATTGGCTTGGTTGTGTTTCTGCTCGTAGCTGACCAAGTCGTTCAGCGTGTAACCATCGTGCGAGGTCACGAAGTTGATGCTGTGGTACGGACGCAGGCGACCTCTTTGGTAAAGGTCGCTGGAACCGGAGATGCGCGTCGCCGTGGGGCCAACACGTCCTGACTCGCCTCGCCAATAGCGGCGGATGTCGTCTCGGTAACGGCCATTCCACTCCGCCCAACGCATGTCAGCGAAGGAGCCGACTTGGTACGCACCGGCAGCGTCCCACGCTTCAGCGATCACTTTCGTGTCGGCGAGCATTGGGTCTTCGGCGATCAATTCGACAAGCGGTGGATTGGGGACCAGCTCGCCGTGCCTGTTGCGGCTGAGGATCGACGCTAGGTCGAACCGGAACCCGTCAATGTGATAGTTGTAAACCCAGTGTCGCAGACAGTGGAAAATCATCTCGCGGCAAATTGGGTGGTTGCCGTTAACCGTGTTGCCGCAGCCTGAATAATTCTTGTAATGGCCATCTTCGGTGAGCATGTAATAGACCTGATTTTCGAGGCCCTTGAAGCTCACAGTGGGTCCCATGTGGTTGCCTTCAGCCGTGTGATTAAACACGACGTCGAGAATCACCTCGATGCCGGCGGCGTGCAACGCACGCACCATCTCCTTGAACTGGCGAACTTGGTCGCCCGCTTTTGTTCCGTGCTGGTAGCCGCGATGCGGCGAGAAAAACGCCAGCGAGTCGTAACCCCAGTAATTTCCCCGCTCCGGCTTTTCGCCATTGGCGGCGTTGATGGGAAACTCGTGGACCGGCATCAATTCAACGGCAGTAACCCCCAACGATTGGAGGTACGGAATCTTTTCAATCACGCCAAGATAGGTGCCCGGATGCTTCACGTCCGCAGAGCCACTTTTCGTGAACCCTTTGACGTGCATCTCATAGATGATCGATTCCGAAAGCGGTCGCCGCAGGTGTCGGTCGCCCTGCCAGTCGAACGTGTCGTCGACGACTACACACTTAGGAGGGCGAACGATGCCGTCGTCCGATGGCTGATACTTTCCGGCCAGTGCCCGGGCGTAGGGGTCAATCAGCCGTGCCTGGGGATTGAAACGGTGTCCCTTCTCCGGCAGATAAGGCCCGTCGGCTTGGTAGTGGTAGAGCTGGCCAGCTTTCAATCCGGGAACGAAAACACTCCAAATGTCGCCCCAACGATCAGTGACCGGATCGAACTTGATCGTTTTGAACGGCTCACGATCCGAGTGCCGCTTGTACAACAGCACGCTCATCGCCGTGGCGCTGCGACTGTAGACTGCAAATTGAACTCCGCCCTCCTGCAGAATCGCGCCATAAGGCAACGGGTACTGGAACTGCATAAAAGGCTGCTTTGAGGCCATGTCGAGGGCTTGCGTATCGTAGGAAGTTTTGGCGTCGGGAGAGGGAAGTGCTGCGGGCGAACCGGATTGAGCAATGGCGATCGGGTCAAACGAGCTGGAGGAATCTAGGGACGACTTGAACGAAACAGGGAACCATTGGGACAGCACAGGCGTATTCTCGATCCGAATTGAGACTGGGGAGGCACCGCGAACAGCGGATCGCGGGTAGGGGACGTATGCCTACTGTCATTCGTCACGATGAAGTTCGAACCTGAGTTGCGTTTTGAGTCGCCTGCAGGGCTTCGCCTCACGGCATAGCCCATGTAGTCCCGTTTTGTGGAATCATCGGCGCTAGAACATGATACACCAGCGTTTCAGCCGCATCGGCAAGACTATCGTTGCAAGTTTCGCCAATTGGAACAATCGCCCCGCCAACCTCGATGATCTGCCTTGACGACCCCTAGCATCGATACAACCGTCTGGTCAGGGAAGGGGGATTCTGGCTCAGGGGCGGAAAGCCGCCTGCTAGTTACGAGTGGGAGAGTGCGTTGACACTCAATTCCAGCGAGTCTTACAATCATCGTTTCTTCATGTTCGCGACCCCAACGGCAGGTAGATGGCTAAACTCACCTATAAGGATTCGGGGGTCGATCTCGACACCTACGAGGAGTCGATGTCTCGGCTCCCCAAGCTACTGCGCCGGACCCATTGTCCGAGAGTCTTGCCTTGCGAAGGGGGCTTTGCTGGCCTGTTTCAGTTGGACTTCAATGGGGGCTTGTTTCGCAGGAACTACGAAGATCCGGTGCTCGTCTCGTGCACTGATGGCGTAGGCACGAAGCTGGCTGTGGCGAAGTTGGCTAATCGGCACGATACCGTCGGCATCGATTTGGTTGCTATGTGCGTGAACGACGCTCTCTGCTGCGGTGCTGAGCCTCTATTCTTCCTCGACTACATTGCGATGGACCGGGACGACCCGGCCCGCCTGGAGCAAATTGTCAGCGGCATCAGCCAAGGCTGTGCCGAAAGCGACGCGGCGCTCGTCGGTGGCGAAACGGCCATCATGCCCGATCTTTACCGCGAAGGTGATTACGACTTAGCCGGTTTCTGCGTAGGAATCGTCGAACGCTCACGGTTGATCGACGGCAAGTCCATTGCTTCAGGAGATGTCGCCATCGGGGTGCAGTCGAGCGGATTGCACTCCAACGGATTTAGCTTGGTGAGAAAGATTGTCTTTGAGCACGCGGGCCTCTCGATCGACGATCAAGTCGAAACATTGGGTACCACCGTGGGCGACGCCTTGCTCACGCCCACGCAACTCTACGTGAAATCACTTCGCGACGTTCTCGAACATTACCGCGTGAAGAACGTGGTGCATGGTGTGGCTCACATCACCGGTGGCGGCTTGCACGAGAACCTCGCGCGGATTCTGCCTGACGGAGTCGATGTCGAAATCGAGCGCAATAGTTGGGACGTGCCTCCGATCTTCCCTTGGCTGCAAAGCCTTGGCGAAGTCGAAGACCAAGAAATGGCCCGCGTCTTCAACATGGGGCTTGGCTTAGTGCTAATCGTCAGCGAGTACTACGCGGAGAGTGTGCAGAAGCAACTGGCAGGACATGGCCTAGCGAGTTGGAACATCGGCAAAGTGGTCGCCGGCGCCGGTGAAGTTCGCTGGGCCCAGTAGCATTGCGTTTGCATAAAACCCTATTAGCCCGCGAGCTACGCCCCGCGCGGAGAAGTGCTAGGCGTCGCACCGTGAGAGACGTAGCTCGCGGGCTAGTACAATATCGGTGCAGCTAACGCTACCGCGTCACAGGATACCGTCGAGACATCTGCTGAGTACCCTCAGCATCAAGCGAAGGCCCCGCTTGATCGAGCGCATCCAAGACCTTCTGCTTTGTCAGCAAGTCGGGCAGGACAATCGGTTCTTGCTCACCTGCTGGGTAGATCGCCATCAATGGAATACTTATGCTGTCGAGTTCTTCCAGAGCTGCCTTGATCGTGGCGTTCTTGTCGGTCCAGTCGGCCAGTAACGTGACGACGTCGTTCTGCTCGACTTTCTCAAGAACCTCTTCGCGATTGATCGCAAACTTGAGGTTCGTTTTGCAAGTCGGGCACCAATTCGCCGTGAAATCGACAAGCACGGTTTTTCCTTCGGCTCGTGCGGCTGCGAGCGCCTCAGGAGAGTACGGCTGCCAGGGCAACTGATTAGCGCTTGGCGTGAGCAATTTGAACGCGAGAATCCCGACCAGTGCAGCGGTGCCAAGGCCGCCAAAGTAGGCGAAGTTTTTTTGCTTCTCAGATGCCGTCGCAGGCGTGCGGCCGATCCACCAACATGCGAACCATATTCCTATACATAAGGAAAGCGTCGGCAGAAAGAACTTGAGGTTCATGGTCGAGAACAGATAGACGACTGTCCCCAACAGCACAAATCCCATGAGGTTCTTAAAAGTATCCATCCAAGCGCCAGGCTTTGGAATCCAGCTAACAAGCGAGGGAAACAGGCCAATCAGCAAATACGGCAGTGCCATCCCAAGTCCGACGGAAGCGAAGATGGCGAAGATAATCGACGTCGGCTGGGCAATGGTATAACCAAACACCGGGCCCAAGAACGGGCCACTGCATGGAGTCGCAAGTATTGTTGTGAAGACGCCCATAAAGAACGCGCCACTCATTCCCTCTTGCGAAGTCAATTCGGTCGCCTTGCCGGTCGTTGCAAATCCAGGAATAGGTAACTCCCATACGCCCAAGAAGCTCAGCGCCATAGCAAAAACAAAGCAGGTCATGGTGACCTTGAACCAAGTCAGCGTGTAAAGTTCTCCCCAGCCGTAGCTTTCTTCACTGAGTCCGAGTTGCACTAACGAAGCGAGGCCAGCGAGAACCATAAAGACCGCGAGCAAGCCTGCTGCGTAAGCCAAGTTGAGCATTAAGATATGCGATCGACTTTCACCGCCCTGCTTAGCGAATGACATGACCTTCAAACCGATCACTGGAAGAACGCAAGGCATCAAGTTCAAGATGAGGCCCCCAAGGAGACCGTAGCCGAGGATCTCGAACAAAGGGATGGCGTCTTCATTGGCTTCCGATGCGGATTCATTGGCGCCGGATTGGACGGGAATTTCGAATCCATCGCCTACGGCAGCCTCAAATTTCAAGTCGAATGGGATGCAAGTTTCTTCGTTGCAAGCTTGCAAACTTACTTCACCGCTGATCTGTTGCTGTGCAGGATCAACCCCAGTGGCGAACTCAACCGGTGCGTACCAAGTGACTTGCTTGCCATGCTCACGGATCTTCAGGCCTTCCCAGATCACTTGATCAATACGCTCCGAGGGCGGTTCGATAGGTTTGAAGGGAGATGTAACTCGAAACTGGGAAGACTCCGAAACGGATATAATCGTAGGCTGAGGTCCACCTCCGCCGTCGGGCAAGGCCCCCTGATCCAAAGCGTAAACGTGGTAGCCAGGGTCAATGCTTGCAGTGACGAAAAGCATCGCCGGTCGGGACTCTGTCGCCAGAGAAAACTGAGCTTCGATCGTGACTTCTTGACTGGTATTCCCTCCACCGAAGCTGCCCGATCCGAATGCCCCACCAAAGTCGCCAAAATCAGGGGAGTCGGGCTGCGCAGACGACTGACCTGATGGCATGCTAAGCAGCAGAATTACCAGCAGCTTGAATAGTCGTTGTGACAGAGAGAACGTGGCGGGCATGGAGAAATCCGGTTCAGCGAGGCAGAGCGAGGGTAGCCGTCCTTGGTTACTACAACAGATTGTACGAAGAATCGAAATTGCGGGTCAACGTCGCTACCCGCAGCCAACAGGGTATTCTTCGGTCCTAGGGCGTCTCCAGACTGTGAAACAGCCCACCTTCCCCTCCAGCTAGGAGGGTGGTAACACGCTGGCACGCCCCCGCCGGTTCAAAGCTTCGAGGCGGCCAGCCAGATGTTCTAGCCGTGCAGCGACAGCCTCAGGGGCAAGTTGACGTCCCTCGACAACCAGCCAATGAAGCCAGCGGTAGGCCGCGACAGCGACTCCCCCTGAATCAAAGGCTGCAAGCACTGCTAATTCGTCTGGCGTGAGCGGGGAGACCTGTTGATAGGCTTGCACCCCAACCTCCCATCGTTCGGGATCGTCCAAGGCGATACTGTCGAGTAGCCGAGCGATGTCCCGCACGCGTGAATCGACACACACCGCACCGAAGTCAACAAGCCCGGTCACTTGCCCATTTGTAAATAAAAAGTGTTCACGATGGACATCACCTAGAATCCACTGCAAAGGTAACTCGTGATCCGTCGCTCGTAGCACTTCCTCATAGACTAACGGTAGTGTCTTCAGTAACTCTCCGTACATATGCTTGAAGCGTTGCGTTTGAGGTGAATCGCTGGCAGCGATCAACTCACGGAGTGTTTCTTGAAAGGCTGGTCGTTTGAGGCTTTCGAGCGTTTCCAGCCGCACACGCAGTCCCTCAGATCGTCGCTGTTTTGCCGAAGGCGCATGAGGCGGCCTTGCAGCTATGCCGTGGACCTGCGCAAGAGTTGAGAGGACAGTACGGTTTTCTTCAGTATTAAATCGATGCAGTGCGACTGCTTCGCCTGGTGTCCAGGTCTGCAGTTCCCAAGCAACGTCGTTCGCGTAGATGTATGTCGTCGGCTCTAGAGAAGAACCTCGCTTAAACGTGCGGAGGACGGTCGGTGTGATTTCGCATCGTTGGTCTTGGAGGTGATCGAGTAAACCGTGGATCTCAGCGAAACGTTCCGCCGTCGGATGGTTCGGCCATTGGCGAAGGCAATAGGCTTGATTAGACGTTTCGACTTTCCATAGTCGCGAGCCGCTCAAACCGCCGTGGTTCTCTAACGGCTTGATCACACGATCTGGGGTGCGAGCCAGCCAGTGGTCGAGTATTTCCTCCAGGCTGAATTCGGGAACTTGAATCATGACTGCTTTCTGTATTCGCCCACGTATGGACCGCGCCTCACCCCAACGCGAACCCTTTGCGACCGGAGCGCTTCATTCTATGCTGTCTAAGTTGTGGTATGAAACCTTAGGCGGTCAGCATGAAACTAATTGTCGCGATCCTCCAACCCCCAAAGCTCGAGGCGGTTCAGCAGGCTCTACGCCAAGTGGGGATCCTTCGCATGACCGTCACTGACGCCATGGGTTACGCCCGCCAGCGAGGGCAGGATGAGCTTTACCGTGGCAGTGAGTACAAGACGAATCTGCTTCGCAAGGTCGCTTTAGAGATTGCCGTGAACGACGATTACGTTGATCGGACGATTGAATGCCTGGAAAAAGTCGCACGCTCCAGCGGCGAAGGCGCAATCGGCGACGGAAAGGTGTTTGTCTTGCCGGTAGAAGAAACCATCCAAATCAGCGACGGTCAGCGTGGATCCGGAGCAGTCTAAATTAGTTTCGCCGCGGTGCTCGCACCGCGCTAGCATCAACAGAGCCGATGGTAACGGAAAGTAGCAAATGCACGTCGTCCTCCTCAGCAGCGACCTGATGTTTACCTCAAAGATTGAGGGAGCGGTTCGCACGTGCGGAGCGAAACTCTTCGTCACGAGTGACGCCCAAGCAGCGATTACTTCTGCCAATGAAGAAGGTTCAGCCCTGGTGATGATCGACCTGACGTTGCCGGTCCTTAATCTTGAGGATCTGCTGACATCCTTGCCAGAAGGTTGCCAATCACTCGCCTACGGACCGCATGTCCACGAGGCGAAACTCGCCGCCGCTAACGACGCAGGGTGCGACCTGGTTGTGAGCCGAGGAGAGTTGGATCGCAAGCTACCGACGCTTTTAGCGAAGTTCATCGTTACGAACTAATCCTGGTTAGCTAAGCAGCCTGTCATACTCGCCGTGCGGACCGATCCAAAACCACACGAGTCCTTCGTCACGATGTTTTGCAAGCACGCGGTAGTTCAGGCCTACGCGGGCGGACCAAAACTCGCCGACTTTTTTGAGGTGGAGAGAAGGATGACCTGGAGACTGTTTGAGTAGCTCGAAGTTCTTGTCTGCAAGTCTCTGTACTTCTCTTGGTAGCGAGTTGTAATGAGCCCAGAAATCAGGAGTGGTGAAATGATTCATCACGAATTAGAGAGGCTTGCAGCGTCCTGCTTCGAAGTCTTGATCAGCTTTCTTGCCCAACTCCTCTAATCGGCCAGCCTTGATGTCCGTTTCAATCTGATGATCCCATTGGTCTGCTCGAAACGTATCGAACCAAGACGCGAACTTCCTAAGCTCGTCTTCTGACAATTGGCTGACTG
Source organism: Lacipirellulaceae bacterium (assembly GCA_040218535.1). Taxonomy (NCBI): domain Bacteria; kingdom Pseudomonadati; phylum Planctomycetota; class Planctomycetia; order Pirellulales; family Lacipirellulaceae; species Lacipirellulaceae bacterium. Next base: position 1,255,090 of record JAVJRG010000005.1, read on the forward strand.
CACTTTCGATTTCTAATCGGCTCATGACGGAAAATCCTGGCTTAGATGGAAACTCTCTCGCTACGGGAATTCTAGTTTGAGATGAATCGATCGTCCAACCGCGATACTATGACTCTGTTTCCAACGCCACTTGGTCTATCTCCGCCGAGTCAATCTCTCGACGCAAGAGCAAGTAGGCTGCCACTGCCGTAGGAAATAGGAATGACAGTGGGAAGGACTTCGCGACTTGCAGAAACGCGCTTGTCCAGAACTGGCGAGCTTCGGTCGCCCAAGTTGGGCTGGTCGGCTTAATTTGGACGATTTGTTCGATCACCTGTTCCCCGCCACCTATTGCGATCAAGCGATAGCAAGCGTCTGCAGCGAAGCTCAAGAGCCCGAACAAAGCAAGCTGTGCCAGGATACCTAACACCGTTGCGAAGCAGAGGTAGAAAAGCAAGTGCAGCGGACGCTGGTAGACATAAGCATAAGAACGGCTAATCGCGTCGAAAGCATCCGTCCGCTCGACCGCCACGGTCGACCACATCAACGGCCAACCCAGCAGTAGCCCGATCGCGGCAATCGCAAAGCCTAGACCTAAGAGAAGCGGGACGATCATTAAAAGGCTAGTTAGCAAGGCTCCCAACTCCATACGCATGAAGAGTCCCGTGAGCACTAAGGGCAACGCGATAATGAGTAGTCCAACGAAAGTAGCTGAAGGTGCGCCCGCAGTAGAAAGCCACGATTTCCAGGAAGATTTCAACGCCGCGAACGGGCCGATCAGTTCGTCTCTAGTGAGGTAAAGTGCCGCAATCCGCGCGATGGCCCCACCAAACAAGCCCCAAACGGCAATGGTCCACATTCCAGCGACGCAGAAGTAGGATGCCATATAGGATGAAGTGCGTGGTCCGCCAAGCATCGTCAGCGGCTGAATCGCCCACGCCCAGCCGGCAACCAACGGCCCCATGTTGCTAGGGCTCAGCGGCTCACTTCGCTTGGGAATCGAGAGGTCGTTCAGCTCATCAAGCTGCTCGACTTCCGGCAAAGAATAGCGATCAGCCAACAGTGACCAACCAAGTTGAGTCAATGCCACGCCGATCGTCGCCAGGAGCAGCACACGGACCATCAGGGCTACCCGTGTCGCGCGCACGAGGATTAGCCAGGGGCACAGCTCTTTCCAGCGAATCGTATGAAGTGTGCCAGAAGTTTCGTTCATGCCCCTATTGTACTAGAATTTCGAGCCTTGGGAGGCGGTACTCAGGCATCGGTCGCGTCTTCTTCGACAGAGACGGCCCAGGGCTCGTCGGCCTTCTCATCCGCCTCAGGATCGGGCACATGAGGAAGGCCATAATCCTCACCGAGCCAGCGGCCTAGATCGATCGTCTGGCAACGCTCAGAGCAGAAGGGCATCCACTTCTCTGCGTGCGATTCAAACTCACGTTGGCAGGTGGGGCACTTCATTAAAGAGTTTTCAGTTGGCAGTGTTCAGTTTTCAGTGAAACAGATCAGTCTGCTTTCTTCGGCTTCGACTTCTTCTCGCTCTTTTTCTCAGACTTACTCTCCGACTTCTTTGAAGAGTCCTCTTTTGACTTCTTGTCCTTCTCTGCGCCCTTTTTGTACGACTCGCTGCGGTAGTCAGTCTCGTAGAAGCCTGAACCTTTGAAGACGACCGCGGCTCCCGTGCCAAACAGCCTGCGGAGCTTCAGCTTGCTGCACTCAGGGCACTTCCGCTTGAGGGGATCGGAGATCGACTGAAACAGTTCGAACTCATGTCCGCAAGCATCGCATTCGTAGTCGTACGTAGGCATGGCAGTATTTTAACCAAATGAGTCGCGAGGCGTCAGCCCGCGGGTCCCGAGGAAACAATCACCTGAGAAGGTCGTACCACGCGGTCATGCATCTTGTAACCAACTTGCGTAACCATGGTGACGTGGTTTGCCTCAATCTCGTCGGAAGGTTGCTGGAGGATGGCTTCATGGAACTGCGGGTCGAACGGTTGCCCTTCGGCCTCGATCGCCTCGCACTGATGCTGGGCCAAAACGGATAGAAGTTGCTGGCGTACGAGTTGAAATCCTTCCAGCAAGCTCGAGGACTCGTTGTCTTTTTCCGCGGCTTCAATAGCACGATCGACATTGTCGACCACAGGAAGCAGGTCTCGCGCGAGGCCGAGCGAGGCGTACTTCCGTTCCTCGATCAACTCGCGAGCAGCACGACTGCGGACGTTCTCCAGCTCTGCCGTCAGCCGCAAGGCCCGATCTTTCAGGTCGGAGACTTCATCAACGACTTGCTCCGACTCTTCAACGGCGGCGTCAATCTGGCCAGCAATCGAATCGTCTTGCTGCGCATCACCATCGTTAGGAGCTTCCGCTTCATTGTCAGCGGGTGGTTTCATCGGCATGGTAGCAACCCTCGGACCTAATTTACTGTTTCGCCACCGAGCTTGCTCGGCGCTGGAATCGCTGTGTGTTCTCTACTCTTGAAAACGCCGAGCAAGCTCAGCGGCTAAACCTTCTTAATCTCAGACTTAAGCGGATTCTTCAGCAGCCTCTGCCGAGAAATACTCCTTCATCTTATCGAGGAAGCTTTTTCTCTTCGGTGCTACTTGGCTGTGTTCCAGTTCGGCAAGCTCACGAAGCAGCGTCTCTTGCTCCTCGGGAATCTTTGTCGGCACATCGAGTAACACCTGAACGTGTAAATCACCACGACCCGAAACTCGCGGATCGCGCATCCCTTCGCCGCGGATGGTGAACACATCGGCGTGTTGCGTTCCGGCAGGGATTTCGATCTCGTCACGTCCGTCGAGCGTAGGCACCTCTAAACGGCAACCCAAGACCGCTTGTGGATAGGTAATCGGAATTCGGCAAATAAGATGCTGACCTTCGCGGTCGAACAACTCATGTTTCTCAACGGTCACCACGCAGTAGCAATCACCTGGGGGACCGCCTGAGCCGCTTGGCTCTCCTTCACCGGCGATTCGGATTTGCATGTCGGTGTCGATACCTGCCGGGATGTCGACGTCGGCTTCCACCTTCTTTAGCAGTGTTGCTTTTCCTTTGCATACGCCGCACGGTCGGGAAATTGTATTCCCCGCACCGGTGCACGAGGGACAAGTCGTCTGCATGCGGACGATGCCTGCCTGCTGAATCACTTGTCCGTGCCCGCCGCAATAGGAGCATGTCTCGACGGCACTTGGGTCTGCGGCTCCCGAGCCATCGCATTTCTGGCAAGGCTCTTGCCGTTGGAAATTGACCGTCTTGGTGACGCCCTCAGCCGCTTCGTGAAGTGTGAGGGTCACATCGCAACGGACATCGCGGCCTTTGCGAACTCGTCTCCGACGCCCGCCACCGCGCCCGCCAAAGATATCCCCAAAGATATCCCCGAACGCCCCGAAGATATCCTCAACATCGGCAAAGCCAGCCCCACCGCCTCCTTGGCCGTTGACTCCCGCGTGGCCGAAGCGATCGTAGCGAGACCGCTTCTCCGAGTCGTTGAGCACCTCAAAGGCTTCACTACACTCTTTGAAAGTCGCGATCGCTTCTTCGTCCCCCGGATTTTTGTCCGGGTGATACTTCACGGCCAGCTTGCGATAAGCCGTCGTAATCTCGCCTTCTGAAGCAGAGCGAGACACGCCGAGGATTTCGTAATAGCAACGCTGGGTGGCCATGATTTATGAGCCGCTGATGAACGCGGATAAACGCAGATGTCTTAAATAGCAGAAACGATTGCCACAAAGATATCCGCGTAAATCAGCGTTCATCTGCGGCCAATTTCCTGGCGTGGTCTAACAAACCGGGCCACACGTCTCACAACGGTGGCCCGGTTCTATGTCATCGCAAAAACTCAAGAACTAGCGAATGCTGCCGACGACAGCTTTCTTGTCTTGGTCTTTCGCGTCGAAGTTTGTGACCAGTGCCTCGGTGGTGAGGATTAGGCCGGCGATGCTGGAAGCATTCGTCAGCGCTGTCTTCACAACCTTTGTCGGGTCGATAACACCTGCTTTGAGCATGTCGACGTATTCGCCGTTGTTCGCGTCGTAGCCGGTATTTTGACCCTTACGGCTGACTTCGTCAGCGACGACGCTGCCGTCCAAGCCGCAGTTATCGGCGATCTGCTTCATCGGGGCATCCAGTACGCCAGCGACGATGTCCACACCAATCTTCTCGTCACCCTTGGCACCGGAACGAGCCGCTTGAACGGCTTCCTGACAGCGGAGCAAGGCAACACCACCACCGGGCAGGACGCCCTCTTCAACCGCAGCCCGGGTCGCGTGCAGTGCATCTTCGACGCGGGCTTTCTTTTGCTTCATGTCCGCTTCGCTATTGGCACCAACCGACACGATGGCAACGCCGCCGGTGAGCTTCGCAAGACGCTCTTGGAGTTTCTCGCGATCATAGTCGCTCGTGGTGTTTTCAATGCCGGTGCGAATCTGGCCGATCCGCTTTTGAACATCGGCGTTCGAGCCAGCACCTTGAACGATCGTCGTGGCGTCTTTACTGACGCTGATCTTCTTGGCTTGACCAAGATGCTCGGTGGTGACCTTGTCGAGCTTGATGCCGAGGTCTTCGCTGATGAGCGTACCACCGGTGAGCGTGGCAATATCGCCGAGCATCGCCTTGCGTCGATCACCAAAGCCTGGGGCCTTCACGGCACAGATATTCAGCACACCGCGGAGCTTGTTGACTACCAAAGCGGCGAGCGCTTCGCCCTCGACATCTTCGGCAACGATCAACAGCGGCTTGCCAGTTCCTGAGACTTGCTCAAGTACTGGGAGCAGATCACGTAAGTTGCTGATCTTCTTCTCGTGAAGCAGGATGAAGGCATCTTCGAGAACACACTCCATGCTGGCCGTCTCGTTGATAAAGTAAGGCGACAGATAACCCTTGTCGAATTGCATGCCTTCGACAAACTCGAGCGTCGTGTCGGTGGACTTGCCTTCTTCGACGGTGATGACGCCGTCTTTACCAACCTTTTCCATCGCGTCAGCCAGCAGGTCGCCGATCTCACGGTCGTTGTTGGCGCTGATAGCACCCACCTGAGCGATTTGCTCTTTGCTGCTGACCTTCTTGCTCATCTCGTCGAGCTTCGCCACAGCCGCATCTACAGCACGGCGAATACCACGCTGGACGGCGGTCGGGTTGCTGCCGGCAACGATGTTACGAGCACCTTCGCGAAGAATGGCACGAGCCAGGACGGTCGCCGTTGTGGTTCCGTCACCAGCCAGCGAGGAGGTTTTGTCGGCCACTTCGTGAACGAGCTTGGCGCCCATGTTTTCGAAGGGGTCTTCCAGCTCAACTTCTTTACTAACAGTGACGCCGTCCTTGGTAACGGTTGGTCCGCCAAACGATTTGTTGATGATGACATTGCGACCGGTCGGGCCCATTGTTACGGCGACCGCGTCGGCCAATTTATCGACGCCTTTGAGCAGCTTCGTGCGAGCCGCATCGTCGAACATGAGTTGCTTTGCCACGGGATACTCCGGGGTAGAGTTTTGCTTGTTGTAGGGTCCGCTGTGCGGACCATGATGTTTCAGTACTAATCGATGTGAGAAATGGCTTCGTAAGCGAGGTCCGCAAAGCGGACCCTACAGCTAGCCCACCACTTTCGCCAGGATATCGCTCTCGCGAAGAATCTTCAGCTCGTCGCCATCGACCTCTACGTCCGAACCGCCGTACTTGCCGAAGATCACTTCGTCGCCCACGGCTACGGAAAGTTCACCGCGGTTGCCACTATCGAGCAGCTTGCCTGCTCCGACGGCGACAATTTTGCCGCGTTGGGGCTTTTCCTGAGCCGCGTCTGGCAGAACGATACCACCGGCGGTCACTTCCTCGGCATCCAATGGTTTAACAACAACACGATCATCCAGGGGACGAAGATTCAATTTGGCCATTGCTGAAGGTTCCTTATTTTATTTGCGTCGCAACGCGATTTGGTTGTTTGAGATTCGTTCGATTTGGAAGCACAGTATTGAGTAGTGAGCCTTTAGCTATTAGCTAATTACTAACTACCAACCGCTAACAGCTCCCTACATCATGCCGGGCATACCACCCATGCCGCCCATTCCTCCCATGCCAGGCATGCCGCCACCCATACCGCCCATGCCACCCATTCCGTGGTCATGGTGATCGTGGCCGCCGGCTTCCTCTTCTTCCTCAGGAATGTCAGCGATAAGAGAGTCTGTCGTGAGCAACAGGGCAGCGACGCTGGCGGCGTTTTGCAGCGAAGTGCGTACAACCTTCGCCGGATCAATTACGCCTGCAGCGACCATGTCGCCGTACTCGTCTTTGTCAGCGTTGTAACCTTCGGTCTTCCCCTTGAGCTGGCGAACGCGATTGACAACGACCGCGCCGTCGATGCCCGCATTCTCAGCGATGTAGCGAAGTGGATAGTCAAGCACCTTGCGGATGATCTCGACGCCGAAGGCTTCGTCGCCTTCGAGCTTCAGCTTGTCGAGCGCCTTTTCAGAACGTAGCAGAGCCACTCCGCCGCCAGGGACAATGCCTTCTGCGAGAGCAGCCTGTGTGGCCGCACGCGCATCTTCCAGAAGTGCCTTTCGCTCTTTCATCTCCGTTTCAGTTGCCGCACCGCACTTGATTTCGGCGACGCCACCGGCAAGCTTCGCCAGACGCTCTTGCAGTTTCTCGCGGTCGTAGTCGGAATCGGTCGATTCAATTTCGCGACGGATCTGATCAGCACGAGCAGCGATGTCATCCTTCTTGCCGCCACCGCCAACCATCGTGGTGTTGTCGCTAGTGATAATCACCTTGCGGCACTTACCGAGGTCGGAGATTTGCACGCCGTCGAGCTTGATCCCAAGGTCTTTGAAAATCGCCGTTCCGCCGGTCAGAACAGCCAAGTCGCCCAGCATCGCTTTGCGACGGTCACCGTAGCCGGGGGCCTTAACAGCACAGACGTTGACGATGCCTCGCATCTTGTTGACGACCAAGGTCGCGAGGGCTTCGCCTTCAATATCCTCAGCGATAATCAGCAGCGGCTTGCTTGCTTTGGAAACCGCTTCAAGGATAGGAACGAGATTCTTGGCGTTAGAAATCTTCTCCTCGAAGACCAAAACCAAGCAATTATCGAGCTCGACCGTTTGGTCGTTCTCGTTGGTGACGAAGTGTGGTGAGAGGAAACCGCGGTCGAATTGCATGCCCTCGACAACCTCAACGGTCGTCTCGTTGCCGCGGCCCTCATCGACCGTGATGACACCGTCCTTGCCGACTTTTGCGAAGGCTTCGGCCAAAACGCTACCAATCGACGGATCGTTATTTCCTGCGATGGTCGCAACTTGCTGGAGGCTCTTCTTATTCTTGACTTCAATCGGGTCGGCGAGCTTGCCGATGGCGTCCGACAGTGCTTCCACAGCCTTGTGAATCCCACGACCGAGAGCCATCGCGTCGGCACCTGCTGCGATCATTTTCAGACCTTCGCGGAAAATGCCTTCAGCAAGGACGGTGGCTGTCGTCGTGCCGTCACCAGCGACATCGTTTGTCTTGCTGGCGGCCTCCTTGACGAGCTGGGCACCTAGGTTTTCGTAGGGATCGTCGAGTTCTATGTCCTCTGCCACGGTGACGCCGTCCTTGGTCACCTTGGGAGAGCCCCAACCTTTGTCGAGAACGGCATTGCGACCGCGAGGGCCAAGGGTGCTGCGGACTGCCTTGGCGAGTTTACCAACGCCTTCAGCCAGGGGCTTACGGGCGTCGTCTTCAAAAACCATCTGTTTCGGCACGGGGAGTCTCCTGCTCGGGTTGCTGGGACTGATTGTTAGATTTGTTCGAGATAACCCGCGTTAGAGCGGGTTCTTGATTGGTAAGTCACTATTGCTGCTGACAAAAAAGCACCGTTTGGCAGCTTTGCAGCTAAGCCTGACTAGAAAGCAAGCACCGTGCCAAGCTGAGTGCTTCGCCTCAGCACTACTAGCGATATGCATAAAGTTAAGACTGCAAAAGACTTGCAGCAATCAGGGAATTGCCTGAGTGAACATTGGGGACGTGCCATTCTGGCAGGCGTGAGTGCGACCTGCCTGTGGCTGGCAATCGGTAGGAGCTCCTGGTAATCTGCGTGCGATAGAGCGGATAGACGGAACAGGATCAGGACAGCATGAAACGGATTCGCTTCGCACTAGCCCTCGCCTTGATTCAGTTAGGGCTCCCCAACCTCCAGGCAGAGCAAGTCCTGTCGGACTTTTCAGCAGGCTTCGATTACGTCTTTGACGGCTTCTCACAGTCGCTCGATCAAGGAGTCGTTCGTCTGCACGACCCCAACGACGGCTGGGGCGGTGGAGGAAGTAATGTTGGCGACTCGAGTGGCAGCTTTTCTGACCTCTCAAGCTTTTCCAATGGCAGAGTCGTCGTCGATCTTTCCGTGGCTGCCACCCACGGTGTCGATCTTGTTGGCCTCGAACTCGTCGACGCCGATAACAACCGCGGCACCTGGCAGTTCAACGTTTCGGAACTTGTAGCTGACGCTCCAACGCGACTTGTCTCGAAAACGAAGCTCGATCGAGCAAGTTACTACAACGATGGTGCGACGAACATCGACCTGAGCCGCATCAAACAGTGGAATTTCTTAGGGGATTATTCGCTCCGTATCCCAAACCCGGGAGACCCTGTGCAATTCAATCTGTCGCTGGACCGCGTTGCCCTCTCGAATAACGCACCGGCCTACCCGGGAGCCGAAGCAGATGCGCCTTGGCGAGCGGAGGCCGCGACGCGGGTCGATGCGATTCGGAAAGCCGATCTCGAAGTCACCGTGACGAACTCCTTGGGCGTCGCGCTGCCGGGGGCAACAGTTGAGATTAGGCAGCAGAAGCACGCTTTTGGGTTTGGCTCAGCGGTCGAGGCCTTTCGACTACGGGATGAGACGCATCCGAACTACGATCCTGCGAACGCGATCTACAAACAAAAAGTCGAAGAGCTATTCAACGTCGCTACCGTGGAGAATGCATTAAAATGGTGGCCATGGGAGAACGATCTCGGGAACCATAGCAACCAGACAGGGATTGATGCTGTGGATTGGCTGAACGAACGCGGGATCAAGGTCCGTGGGCACAACGTGGTCTGGCCAGGCTACGAGAATCTCCCGCCGTCGATGCGAGCGCTACTCGACGCCAGCCCCAACTGGGATGCGGCCCAGCAACAGCAAGCTCGCGACGCCGTAGTGGCTCATATCGCTGACGTGGCGGGGACTTTCGACGGCAAGCTGGTCGCCTGGGATGTGGTGAACGAACCTCGGACAAACCGTGACTTATTTGATCGCTTGGATGAAGGGGAACAAATCGTCGAAGCTTGGTTTCACGCCGCACGTGCAGCAGATGCGGAAGTGCCGCTCTTTTTGAACGAATTTAGCATCGTCAATTCAGGCGGCCTCGTGGATACCGATGCTCAGCAGCAATTCTTTGACCGACTGCAGGGCCTGAAGGCGGCGGGAGTGCCTTTGGGCGGAATCGGCATGCAGGGGCACTTCACCGATCTCGACCTCACAGGGCCTGAGCAAGTTTGGGCGATTCTCGATCGATTCGCGACGCTTGATTTGCCCATTGAGATCACTGAGTTCGACTATCAAACGAACGACCAGCAATTGCAGGCGGAGTTCACACGCGACTTCCTCACAGCGGTCTTCGCTCACGAAGGCGTCGAGAACCTCACCATGTGGGGCTTCTGGGAAGGGGCTCACTGGCGTCCCGAGGCGGCCCTGTTTGATGAGCAGTGGAACATCAAACCCAACGGTCAGGCCTTTCTGGATTTAGTTTTTAACCAATGGTGGACCGAGGAAGAACTGACGACCGATGACGAAGGTAAAGTGAGCTTGCTGGGATTCAAAGGCGAATATGAAGTTATCATCTCGCACGGTGACGAAAGGGTGACGAGTACCCTCTCACTGGAAGACGATGGCTACGTCTTGGAAGTTCAGTTACCCGTCAAAGGCGCTGACTTCAACAGCAGTGGGAACGTGGACGCAGCTGACTTGGCCGTTTGGCAGCAGCGTTACGGCGAGCAGCTTGCCGGATCCGAACTCCTTCTATGGCAAATGCAGCTTTCAGCTAATCCCAGTCTTCTATCAGTTCCGGAACCATCCTCATTGCTTATTGCTGTGGGTCTATCTGTTTTGGCACCTCTGCGAGTGCTTTGAACCGGAGAAATTGATTCAAACGCGGGGATTCACCGTGCCGATTGTTCCTGCTGGAGCGATTATTCGGGGCTAGTAAGCTACGTCGAAGAATTGGAGGTCTGTTGGCAGTCCTTCGCATTTCCGCAAGCTAAGTTTTCAAGGAGCCGTTGGCTAGAACGGTCTCTCACTTGCCTCACAGAAAATGCCCGCCTAGAAACCTCGCCCTCCGTCTCGCCATGCGTATAAAAAAACGCAAGCTCCTTGTGTTTCTGTTGATCATCAGCCAACTCGGCTGCATGTTGTTCGGCCTTGCTTCGGCATCAGGCTGGTTAAATCGAGTTGTCACCGAGGTGATTGCCAGCCGCGTTGATGCGGAAGGTCGTTCGTTGGCTCACGAACTGGCGACCCGGGCAAGCGAACTGAACCTCGACGAGGTTGAGCTTGGGACTGACGACTGGCAGCGACTTCAGAGTGTTTTCGAGGCGGCCGAAGTTCCTCACCAGGGATACGCCTACATGATCAGGCAAGATAGTGGCGCGCTCATCTGCCACTCGCGGCTTAAGGACGAACCCTCACTCTTGGGTCGCTTTCCAGGCCGTACCATGCTTTCCACGGGCTACACGGCAGCACCGATTACAACCATTTCCAAAGAGGCGAATCAACTGGGACGCCGTCTGATCTCAGGCAAAGTGGAAATCGACGGTGAGCTGCACGTGTTCACCGGTTACACGATGCCAAGATTCAATGCCCTGCTTGCAATTAATCAGTCGGAGGCGAGCATTGACCAGGCAATCGCGACTTTGGTTTATCCCGTGACACAGGTCGGTTGCGTGCTGACTGCGTTTGTTATCGGAGTGTCAAGTCTGTTAACGGTGTTCCTCGTTGGTCGCTATGAGAACTCGCTTGCGGAAGCAAACTCAAGTCTTGAGAGACAGGTCGATGCTCGGACTCAGTCACTTGTGAACACTCGCAACGCGGTTATTTTCGGACTCGCCAAACTCGCAGAATCACGCGACAAGGACACCGGGGCCCATCTCGAGCGAATCCGCTCCTATGTCACTGTCTTGGCAACTGAATTGGCCTTCAATAATCCAGAAATCACCTCGACGTATGTTGCCAATTTGGCCGTTGCATCATCCCTGCACGACATTGGTAAGGTCGGGATTCCTGACAGCGTGTTATTGAAGCCCGGTAAGCTGACTCCCGCAGAGCGCGAAGCCATGGAAATGCACACCACGCTGGGCAGCGAGTGTTTGGCGGCCATTCAGGAGCAACTCGGCGAAGACGACTTCCTGCAACTCGCCAAGGAGATTGCTGCCTCGCATCACGAGCAATGGAACGGAACAGGCTATCCCAACCAGCTACAGCGGAAGGCGATTCCACTCTCCGCTAGAATCGTGGCTCTGGCGGACGTTTATGATGCTCTGACATCGCGTCGACCCTATAAGCAGCCAATCGATCATGCCGAAGCACGCGAATGGATTGTGACGCGTTACGGTACGCACTTCGACCCTGAAGTGGTCGAGGCCTTTGTGGCTAAGGAAGCTGAGTTCGCGCGGATCTCAGCTGAGCGATCGCAGATCGCGTTACCCGAAGTTACGACCGAAGCGCAAGCACTTAGCGAACCCGAGCAGCTAACCCTCGCACCAGAACTCTCCGGGGCTTGATTCGGTGCCTGGCCGGAACGCTTCAGCGTTCCGGAACTCTGGAGTGTTCCGGGCCTTCGGAGTGCTACGTATCGCTGAAGCGATACGGCCACTTTGTTTGCTACTCGTCGAAGTCGGGGTCGTCCTTGAAGGGGGTGTCGGAGTCGTCTTCGTCGTCGTCCTCTTCTTCTTCCTCATGGCCGCCGAATGTATCGGGAAATTCATCGTCCTGCGTTAGGTCGTCTTCCCAGTCTTCTTCGAAATCGTCATCAAAGTCGTCGTCGAAGTCATCTTCTTCGAAGTCGTCGAAGGGATCGTCCCCATCACACACAACGTCTGCGGCGGGAGCCCAGGGTACCAATTCCTGTTCCTCGTCAGGAGTCCAGGCAGGATTCAGAGTCGGCCGGGACGTACCCAGCGGCAGACTTCGGAAGTCGCCAAGAGAGAAAGGATGGGCGATTGGGGTGGTCTGAGGTGTAAGCAACATCTTCGGGAAATCTCTTCTTTGACTTCAAATAGGCAGCCGGGGACCGTGGGATTATCTCAGGCAAGCTGCCCTGTTGCCGAGAATAGTAGCCTTGAACAGCGTTTTTGTACGAACGACCTTGCCTGCTGTCAATGCAGCGAAGCCGCCACAACTGCTCTCAGAGAGGCAGTCTGCCAGCTTTGCTGCCACAAGATGATTATGGTCAGGTGCCAGCAAGGTTCTCTAGGCTGTTTTTCGTAGATTGAGTAAACTGTGCCGAAGTAGGTGAACTTGAGACACCCGGGATGGTGCTCATAAGAGTCGCCAAGCAACTTGTTTTCGCAAATCTGTTTTTGCGAGAATTGGCTTTTGCGGGAAGCTAAAGCCGACTTGTGCGTCGATCGAAAGGACTCAGGCGATGGACACAGCCGCACTATTATTATTGGTCTCCAGCCTTGGCGCTAATCTTGGATGGCAGCCGGCGACCGATGGTTCCGCGGGCTACGAAGTATTGATTCAGGTCGATCAACGGCAGGTTGACCGGCTTGAGCTATCCGCACAGCAGAGCGAACTTCTCCAGCGGAAACTCCCCGCAAAGCTGCCTGCTGATATTTCGCCCATCCGCAGCGTGAGGCTCATCTCGCAAGCGGATGACTTGCCGCGCATTCGCCGCATGGTTGCGCTCAAGCCGATTGTCCCAGAACAAACTGAGCGACTTCCGCGGGATGGCATCAAGCTCACGCAGTTCAACGGCCCTGTCCCCGGATCTGGCGGCGGCGCGAGGTATAGCAATTCCGACGCGGCGAACTTCGATCCTTATGCCAAACCTTCTGCAACGACGCAGCCGACAACACGCAATCCCTTCCAGCCGCAGAATACTTTGGCAGAGGAAGCCCGCAAGGCTGGCCAGAACTTGACCCAGTTCAGTCAGGAGCAATTACGGCAGTTGCAGAACCAAGCTGCCAGTGGAGTTGAAAATGTAACCAACGATGCGCGAAGAACGGTCAACGATGCCTTACGTGATGCCCAAGCAGGCATTCCTCAAGTGCAAGCGCAAGACTTGTTCGGCGGTCAGCCCCGAACGGCTACAGGTACTCGGGGAGCAACTCGACCGCTGGATCGTGTGACCCAGCCTTTGCGTGAGGGTGTTGATCGATTGGGTGATCGAACGCAACAGTTGTTCGATAACTTAGGTCGTCCTATTCGGCGGCTAACTGGTCGCGACGAAGCACCTCAGCCAAACCCGCTTCGCTCCAACACGCCAAACAACGGCTATCCGGCCAACGATCCTCGCTATGCTCAGCCCTCATCGGATTCGCGATTTCCGGCTCAGCAACAACCGGGAAATCTTCAGCTTGACAATCGCAGATTCGAGAGCGGGCAGCCGGACCCACGCGGTGTCGATCCACGCCTCCTGGCCGAACGAGACGCCAACGGTTTCCGGGCGGTTCGCGGGGAAAGAATCGACATGCCGATTGACTCCCGAGAGGTTGGCCGCTGGCCGCAAGAAACCCAGTACAACGATTCACTGAGTGAACGAGATCGACGTCGTGCTGAGGACACCTACTGGACGCGAACTGCCGATGAGCGTGACCTAAGAAGTGATCGATGGCGCCAGGATCGGCTCGCATCGAACGATCGGGCAACCGACGGTGGGCGTTATCCATCGCCAGACAGATACGATTCAAAGCAGAATGACTGGCCCCAATACGATCAAGAGGATCTGGCCAATCGTCGTAATGATGCACGCTTTGTGAGAACCGGCGACAGTCGTGCTGATCGCGGGGCCGCCTGGGAAGAAGGCCCCACGCTGGCCGACCCGAACTTCGATTCCCGTAACTTAGATGCACGCAGTTCCGAATCTTGGAACTCGGATAGCAAGGTGCCGGAACTTCGGAAAGGGATGGGCGATGTGTTCGCATCCAACGAGCAACAGCGCGATCCCTTTTCTGTGCCGCGAGAATTCGCGAATCAACCAGGAACCGACTACCGTTCAGGGAACGAGAACAATCGGCAGTACGATCTGAGCCGCCAAAATCCTCAACTGACGAACGTCACCAATCGGACCGAGTCTGAGAAGCAAGACATGGTTTCTGCAATTCTTGCTTGGGTGCTTTTCAGTGGCTCTTTAGCAGGAAACTTCTACCTCTGGTGGTCATACCTCGACGTAAGAAGTAAATACAGCCACATCGTCCGCGAGTCCCGCTCGCTAGGCCGAAACTATTCCCCGGTCTAGCAGCTACTTCGCGTGAACTGAAAACTGACAACTGAACACTCATAAACGCATGGAGGCGTCGATGTCACAACCGCCGCTCCGTTTTTTACACGCCAGTGATTTCCACCTCGAACGCCCGCTCGGCGGCGTGTCTGAGTTGCCCTCGCACCTCCGCGAAGTGTTTCTCGAAGCGCCTTACGTTGCCGCGGAACAAGTCTTCGAGACGGCACTCGCTGAGAGTGTCGACGCGTTGATCCTCTCAGGCGACATGGTCGATCTCGACTTCGCTGGTCCGCGAGCGATTGTCTTCTTGAACGAGCAGTTCGAGCGACTCGACGCACACGGAATCAAAGTCTATTGGGCGGGGGGCGATATCGATCCGCCCGACGCTTGGCCACCCAACGCGTCACTGCCTGGCAATGTTCACGTTTTTCCCGTTGGGCGAGTGGAGACCGTCGACCATCTTCGCGATGGCTCAGTCGTCGCGCGGGTGCAAGGCATCAGTCGCAGTCAGGGCAAGGCAGTCGACGACAGCGGCTTCCATCGCGACGCCCACGGACAGTTCACTATTGGAGTCAGCTACGGCACTGCCGCCGCTCCAGGGGAAGAGGGGGACCGTGTTCACTACATGGCTCTCGGCGGCCAGCATCGACGGCAAACCGTGGATCAGTCCCCCGGTATCGCCCACTACTGTGGTACGACCCAGGGGCGTTCGCCTGAAGAAACTGGCGCCCATGGCTGCACGCTCGTGAACGTGGACGAAGCGGGGCACGTGAAAACAACATTCGTACCAACTGACGCGATTCGGTGGGTCGCTGAGACGATCGAAATCACCGCCGGCACCGACGAAGCGGCAATGATGTCGCAGATTCGCGAACGAATCAGCAAACTCAAGACGAAACACTCGGGACACGATTTGCTCGTCACTTGGAACATCGAAGGCCGCGGCGAACTGGTGAATTATCTCCGTCGCGGTGGCCTTAGCGACGAACTGCTCGCACGACTCCGCAAACGCCACGGTGATGATTCGCCAGTCGTCTGGAGCGTTGCCATCGAGTGCCACGAGGAGATCGACGTCCCCGGCGAATGGTACGACCAAGAAACCATCATGGGCGACCTGCTTCGCCAGTTTCGTTCGCTTCGCGCCGAACCAGATACCGATTTGCAGCTCGAAGGCTTCCTCCCTGAAAGCATGAGAGAAGGAGCCGTAGCAACACTGGCCGAAGTCGAGCCCGAAGACCGCGACAAGTTGCTACTCGCAGCTTCGAAACTGGGCATCGAAATGCTCACGTGGGACGAAGAGGAAGAGGATGACGAGGAATAGAGTTTTCAGTTGTCAGTGTTCAGTTTTCAGTTGAACTCTGGTTTAGCTTAACTGACGAAAAACTGAACACTGATAACTAAGCCAGAGTTCACAATGCGTTTAGACATTCCGCAGCGGCAAGAGTTTTTGTTATGAAAATCACCGACCTGGAAATCGACGGCTTCGGCGTTTGGCACGATCTGAAGCTGAACAACCTGTCGCGCCGCGTCACGGCTTTCTATGGCCCCAATGAAGCGGGCAAGACGACCGTGATGCACTTTGTGCGCTCGGTCCTCTACGGCGTTTCACCAAAGCGACGCAGTCGCTATTTGCCACCGATTGATGGTGGTCGTGCCGGCGGAACGCTGGGCATCGCCGATACGGATACTCAGTTCAGAGCCTCACGCTACGCCGACCGTAGCGACGACGATATCGGCCGCGTCATCTGCAAAACACCAGACGGCCACGAAAGCGGCGATCGCCTGCTTCGCGAAGCACTCGCTGACATTGACGAGAAGACCTACAACAACGTCTTTGCGATTGGCCTGCGCGAGATTCAAGAACTCGGCACCTTAACCGATACGCATGCGGCTCAGTGGCTCTACCGACTCACCTCAGGGCTCGACCAAGTTAGTCTGTATGACGTGATCCAAGAACTCCGTCAGACACGCCGTAGCCTGCTCTGGGCAGGCAAAAGCAAGAACCCTTCCAAGATTGCCAAGCTAACCGCAAAACGCGATAAACTCCGCGCGGAGATCTCTCGCCTGACCCAGCAAAACCGTCAGTGGTCACAGCTCGCGGTGAAGATTGCCGAACTTGATGGTCAGATTGATACCGCCCAGGCCAATGTTCGCGACTGCGAGCGACGTGCCCGCACAATTGAGATTGCCGTCGGGTTGAAAGAAAATTGGCGTCGTCGTGAGAAACTCAACGATGAGCTTTCGGCATACGCAGGTCGAGTTTCCCTGGCGGACGATGCGCTCGATCGTCTCGACTCGCTCACCCGAAAAACCGAACAACACCAACGTCAAGCCGACGTACTCCAAGGCCAGCGGCACCAATTGCGTGACGAATCGGGGCGGCTGGGCATCAACGAGGCGTTAGTCCGTAACTGTTGCCGGATTGACGCGCTCGGCGAGCAACGTGACTGGCTCGAGTCGCTGGGTCGGCAGATGGACGACCTCGAAAAGCAGGCCCAGCAATTTGAAGGCCGCTACAAGGCAGAGCAACAGCGTCTTAGCGAAGCGCTCGGCATGACCCGCGGCACCACGTTACGTGAGATCAGCGAAGGTGATATCGAAAGTCTTGAGCCACATGTCGAGTCGGTTCGTGTCTCGCAGAAAAAGTACGATGCGGCCAAGCGTCATCTCGAAAACCTTACGGCCAACGAGCAGTCGCTAAAGACGCAAATCGAATCCGCCATTGTCGGCGGTGAATCGCACGGGTTGCCGATGGACCTCCAGGAAGCCAGCGACTTAGTCGCGAAGCTTCGCAATCGTCTGCAAGTCGAGCAGCGCATCGAACAGTCGCGTCAGCACGAGCTTGAGCTGGAACAACAGAGTCACGATTTGCTCGACGACCAAGTGATGCCACTCTCGACCTTCAGTTGGCTGCTGGCCGCGTTCGTGATTGGTGCCCTAATGATCGGCATCAATTTCATCGTGCCGGGGTCGCCGTTCGGGCAATTTGGTTGGCTGGTGACGATCTTGGGTGTGGGTGGCGGCCTGTTCAGCCTGGCCTTCAAGTTCTTCACCGAAGATGCTGCAGCCGACAAGCTCGACGCCTGCCAACGTCAGATGGAAGTCCTCGCTCGCCAAATCGGGGAGACAGAGCGTGAGAAGGAAATGCTCGATGCCGAACTGCCAATGACCGATGGTTCGGTCCTGATCAGAATGCAGGCCGCTGAACGCCACTTGGCGGAGTTAGAGGACGTACTTCCCGTCGAAGCCCAGCGGAAAATGGCCGGCAACGAAGTCGCCGAAGCAGAAACTCGCGTCCGCCAAGCGAAACGAGAGTTGGATAATACCCTTGCCAACTGGAAGACCACGATCGTTGCCCTCGGGCTGCCTGAGTCGCTCGATCCGCTGCGTCTGATGAAGGTCACCGATCGCTACGGTCAACTGAGCGAACTGGAAACCCGTGCCAAGTACCGTCGCGAAGATGCTGCCGCGCGAGCACGTGAACATGCGGCATTGCTTCGTCGGATCGATGACATCCATGAAGAAGTCGGTCTTGAAGTTCCTGCTGAGGATGCCGATCCCATCAATCGGCTGGATTCACTGCTCAGCGCGCGGCGGAAACAGCTTGCTGATGTCGAACGTCGTGAAGAGCTTCGCGAGCGTGCCAAGGAACTGAAGGCCGAAGAGGGCAAGCACCGCCGAGCGATCGTTGGCCTGAAGCGTCGGAAGAACGCCCTTTTTCAAGCGGTCGATTGTGCCGACGAGCAAGCTTTCCGCCGTCTGGCCGCTGATCAGGAAAAAGCCGCGGAGTTGGCGAAAAAGCGAGAAGCGATTGCGCGTGAAATCACTGCCGCGATCGGTCGCCACGAGTCGGAAGAGACCTTTGCCACATTGCTGGCGCCCGAGTCGATTGGCCGCCTCGACACCGCTTGGGAGGAGCTCACCAGCGAACTCGACGAGTTGCAAGAAGCTTTGAAAGTTCTCTCAGAAGAACGGGGCGCACTCAATCGCGAGCAAGATGAACTGGCAGAAGACCATTCACTGGCCGAGTGCCAGCTCGATCTGAGCCTCATCGAAAACAAACTCGCCGAAGCCCGCCAAGCTTGGCGAGAACACGCCACGGTTAATCGCGTTCTCGAAAGGATCCGCACCGAGTACGAAGCCGATCGCCAACCGGAGACGCTCGCCGAAGCCAGCAAGTACATGGCCAAGCTGACCGCAGGCCAGTACACACGGATCTGGACACCGCTGGCCAACGATATTTTGCTAGTTGAGACGAAAGAGGGCGAGTCGCTGCCAGTCGATGTCTTAAGCCGTGGTACCCGCGAGCAGTTGTTCTTGAGTGTTCGCATGGCTTTGGTCGCTACCTTCGCTCGTCGCGGCGTAAACCTGCCGATGGTGCTCGATGACGTGTTAGTGAACTTCGACGCCGTCCGTGCCCAACGTGCCGCGGAAGTACTCTGCGAATTCGCGGCCGGCGGGCATCAGCTGCTGATCTTTACTTGCCACGAGCACATGTGGGAAATGTTTAAGGGGCTCGACGCCGACTGCCGCCGCTTGCCTGTCCGACGAGGTCAGCCGGCAATTCCCGAACCTGTCATTGAAGTTGCCAAGAAGCCAGAAGTAAAACCGACGAAGCCCAAGAAGAAACGCAAGCCGAAGCCTAAACCGGAACCGGTCGTTGAAGTCGTCGAAGAAGTCGAAGAGATCGTAGAGGAAATCATCGAAGAGCCTGTGCCAGTCGAAGAGGATCTCTACGAGTATCCCTTCGTCGAGCGGCTCGTCGAAGAAGTTGTCGAAGTCACCCGGGAGGACATCGAGACGGAAGTACTCCCGGAGGCTTCGGAATTCCACGAGTACTCGTTCGACATCGAACCCGTGGAAGAGCCTCGGGAAGCCGACAACGCGTTGGCTTACATCATCAACGATGAGCCGACGCGGGAGCGACGAGACCGGCGGGCATGAGGATAACTCGGATCGTACTGTTCCCGCTGTGAGTTTGACTTTATGTCGAATGTGACATAGACTTGTTGAAGTGAACGAATCTGCCGACAAGCCGGAGAGTAAGCCGCTTGTCTGGTTGGAAGGTGAGATCAAGACGCCTCCGTTCACACCAGCGGCAAGAATTGAGGCGGGGACTTTGTTGCGTAGGCTTCAGCGTGGCGAAATTCTTGGAATGCCTCATTCTCGACCAATGCCCTCGGTCGGTAAACGTTGTCATGAGCTAAGAATTCGTGACGAGAATCACAATTGGCGAATCCTCTACCGCACGGATAGAGACGCAATCGTAATTCTCGAAGTATTCGCCAAGAAGTCAGGGGCGACGCCCAAGAGAGTCATTGAAGTTTGCCAGCGTCGACTTACGGCCTACGACCGTATCATGCGGGAATGAAATATGAAGAAAAACAAACTTGATCGGCTTGAGCAGGCCGGTTGGAAGGTTAGTGGTGCCCAACAGTTGTTGGACTTGTCTGACGAAGAAGCCGCCTTAATCGAAATGAAACTTTCATTGGCGGACAGTCTCAGAAAACGAAGAACCGACGAAGGTTTGACACAAGAGGCACTCGCAAAACTGCTCGGGTCGAGTCAATCGCGAGTCGCGAAGATGGAAACGGCCGACGCCAGCGTATCCTTGGAATTGCTGGTGCGATCGCTCTTGGTACTAGGAGCAAGCCGCCAGGAGGTTGGCCGCGCGATTGGCAAAAAGTCGCCTGTATCCGCGGCGTAGCTACTTCTTCCGCCGCTTCCGCTTCCCCTTCGCAACCTTTTTCACGGTAGTATCCGGCACGTCTTTCGATTCGTCTTGCTTGCTCTCGGGAGTGCCGATCGACGACATCAGATCATCCTTCTCATAGGCGGCGGCTTCGGCCTGGGTGGCGATCTCGGGGTGGGCGGCTAGATACTCTGATTCTTGCTTACTGGTTCCATTGCTCATCAGCCGTAGTTCTTTGTTGAGCATGTTCAGCAACGCTTGGACGAACGCAACCAGCATCGGGCCGACGAGAATACCGATTGGCCCGAGAACTTGGACGCCGCCTAGCACGCTCAGCAACGCCAGCAGCGGATGTAGGTTGGACTGACCGTGTAACACGTACGGTTTCACAAGGTTGTCTGACGAAGAGACGATCGCCGCTCCGTAGACACCTAAGGCGATTGCCGCTCCGAGACGTTCATCAATAAAGTAGATCCACAGGCAAGTCGGCACCCAAACAGCCGCGGCGCCGACGAAAGGTACGATCGCAAACGCCATCGTCGCCGCGGTAAGCAGAAAGATTGGCGATCCCTCGTTGAGGGCAAAGTAATAGCCGATCCCCGCGAGGATGCCTTGCACAATTGCTGAGAGTAGCGAAGCCACCACCACGGCTCTGCTGACGTTGGCGAATTTGTTGAGCAATTCCCGCTCGTACTCATCATCCAAAGGTGATAGCCGCATGAGCGTCTCGATCATTGCTTCGCCATCGACGAGGAAGTAATAAAGGGCGAGAATCATAATCGCCATTCCAAACAGCAAGCCAAGCGCCAAGGAGAATCCACTTCGGACTGCTCCAAACGCCCAGCCCGCCGACTGCTCGTACAGGCCAGCGATATCAAACGACTTGCCAAAAGATTCTTCGTACCACTCTAGCGATAACTCGGCCCGTTTCTCGATGCGCTCGAATAGCTCCTTGCGTTGGTTCTCGGCCTTGGGAGTTTCCTGTTCGTGAGGAATGAGGAACCCCCACTGTTTGTTGAATTCACGATAGCTATTCAGCCCCAACCAACTTGCAGGACCTAAGACGGTGACAAGGATCGCAATCGTCGTCGCCATTGCCGAAATCCGCGGGCGGCCAGGAATCCGCTTCTGCATCCACTGATGCAACGGCTTGAACACAACCACCAGCACCGACGCAAGAAACAGCGGCACCACGAATTGCAGCATCACCTTGAAAAACATCGAGCCAATCAACAGCAAGATGGCCACCAGGACGATGAACGAAACAACTCTAGGCACGATGAGAACCCTTGAACAACGTGTCAAACTGTAGGGAACGCCCTCGGTGGCGTTCCGCTGGTACTGGGGGCACGGAATGCCGCGGAGGGCGTTCCCTACAGTAGGCGGAATAGAATGCGAAACCTTGCGGGCATTGTAATCGTCATAAGCGCACCCTCGTAGCCGTATTTCTCGGTGTCTTTGCAATCGGAGGGCCTCATTTCTGCTACAATAAAGGTCTCGCCTGAAGCTCCGTTCAAGACCCAACGTCTTGGACCTTTCCCACCTCTGGAGCCCGACTGATGACTGACCGACCAGACAACGATTCGCCGATGACTGATGCATCAGAGATTAAGCCCGTGGTGACGCCGATGCTCAGTATTGTCATTCCCGTGATGAACGAAGCGCCGACGCTCGAGAAACTTCATCGCGAGATCGAAGAAGTCTCCGCCAAGAACGGCTATCTGCTGCAGGTCATCTACATTGATGATGGTTCCACAGACGACTCTTGGAAAAAGATTGAGTCCATCGCGACAGCGGATCGTCGCGTCCTGGGAATTCGATTCAGGCGGAACTTTGGCAAAGCGGCTGCGTTGAGTGCGGGCTTTGATGCTGCCGAAGGGGAGATCATCGTCACCATGGATGCCGATCTTCAGGACATTCCCGCGGAGATTCCTCGTTTGCTTTCAAAGCTCGAAGGCGATCGAAAGCTAGACGTTGTCAGCGGTTGGAAAGCTGAGCGACACGACCCATGGCACAAACGCTGGCCCTCGAAAGTATTCAACTCGCTCGTCGGACGTTTGACCGGGGTGAAACTTCACGATCACAACTGTGGTTTCAAGGCATTCCGTCGCGATCTGATTCATGAAATCCGACTCTACGGCGAGTTGCATCGCTTTGTCCCTGTGTTAGCCGCCGCTCGCGGATTTAAGGTTGGCGAAACCCCCGTCGAGCATCGTCCCCGCACACATGGCGTCTCAAAGTACGGCATCGAGCGGATCCCGAAGGGCTTGCTCGACTTACTAACAGTGCAGTTCATCACCCGCTTTGGGCAACGTCCCCAGCATTGGCTTGGTTCGGTGGCTTTGCTTTCGCTGACCCTCGGAATGCTGGGCATGCTTTACCTGGCAATCGCCTGGTGTGTCTCAAGGCTTCCCGGCTACGAGCCGATTCACCTTCACGAGACCGCTGCGATGTATTACTCGCTGGTCGCTGTGTTGCTAGGTGGGCAGCTTCTGGCGATTGGCTTCGTCGCCGAAATGATCGCCTCGCTCGTTTCCCGTCAGCGGGATAGCTTCTCGATTGCCGAGCATACGAATCCGAATCGTGATGGGCAGTCGGTTTCGCACCGCGAGAGCTCACGCGTTGGCGAAGGCAAAATGGGCGACAGCCCCGCCGCTGGTGGTGAGAACGAATGAGCGGCGGCCCTCTTCAGCAAGAGATCGACACGAAGGAAGACCCCAATCGCAACTTACGTTGGGGCGTCTATTGGTTGCTCATTGCATTGGCGGTCGGCAACATGACGGGCCGCTTGCTCGCCGTTGATGCGGTCCATCGTGGTGATCTTCAGCGGCGTTTCGTCAATCAGCGTATCGGCTCCCTGGAAAAGAAGCTGCGCGTTGAAGGACTGGATGAGGCTGCCGTGAAGCAGCGCATCTCGGCAGAACGTCCCAAGATCGAGCAGGAAGAGGCTCGGACCCTTCCGTTCCTCAGCAGTAATGATCGTAGCCGTTGGTTGGCCATTCGAGCGCTCGTTGATCATGGAACCTACGAAATCGACGAAGTGGTCGACCGCCGCCGCTGGAACACCATCGACATGGTTCAGCACCGCAATCGGGAAGGGGAACGCAGGCTCTATTCGAGCAAGCCGCCACTTCTCTACACGATGCTCGCTGGCGAGTACTGGCTTTTGCAGAAGCTCACCGGTTGGACGCTCGAAGAACATCCCTATCGAGTCGGTCGGACCATGCTCTTCACGGTAAATGTCTTACCGTTCGCTCTGATGCTGTTCCTTGTGGCCAAGCTGGTCGACCGATTAGGCACGACGGACTGGGGACGCGTGTTTGTTATGGCCGCTGCCTCCTTGGGAACGATGCTGACCACCTTTGCCGTGGTTCTCAACAACCATCTCGTGGGGGCCGTGAGCGCAGCGCTGGCACTCTATGCAGTCGTCAAAATCCTCCACGACGACGACCACCGATCGCGTTGGTACGCGCTAGCCGGTTTCGCCGCTGCGTTTACCGCGGCGAACGAGTTACCTGCACTTTCGTTTTTCGCCCTACTGGCTGCCGTCTTATTTTTCTGCAATCGGGGTGCCTGGTTGAAAGGTTTTGTGCCTGCGGCAGCGGTCGTGGTGATTGCTTTCTTTGCCACTAACTACCTAGCACACAACAGCCTACGACCTCCCTACATGCATCGCAGCGAAACCGACCCTGAGGACAACTGGTACGCCTACACCTACACCGTTGAGGGCGAGCAACGCGAAAGCTATTGGCAGAACCGCAAGGGGGTCGATATCGGCGAACCGTCGAAGGCTGTCTATGCGTTTCATGTGCTCGTTGGTCATCACGGCATCTTCAGTCTCACACCCGTTTGGCTCTTCAGCATGGCCGGGTTGCTGATCTGGCTCGCACGCGGAGAAAGGCCGCAGAAGCAACTGGCAGTCGGCATCGGCGTTCTCACGTTGACATGCTTGGTCTTCTATCTTGGGTTACGTCCGCAAGAGGATCGCAACTACGGCGGCATGACCAGTGGCTTCCGCTGGATGTTCTGGTTTGCTCCTCTATGGCTTGTCGCGATGGTGCCCGCCGCCGACTGGCTCTCCCGGAAGAAGTGGGGCAGGGCAGGGGCGTATCTGTTGTTGGCCCTATCAGTTCTTTCTGCCAGCTACCCGACTTGGAACCCGTGGACACGACCTTGGATTGAAGTTTGGCTCGACAGTTAGCTTGCAGCCAGACTGTAGACTGCGCACCGGACTCAATTCATGCCAGCAGCTCGTCGTTGGCGATCGCGGAGAGCATGGCCGATGCCTTCCTTTGGAGCCATCTGGACATAGACGGTTGATACCTCATGGCGATCGGCTTCCCGAAGAAACTCGTAGAACGCTTCCGCATAGGCATCGACGTTTTCGAACACAGCAGCCAAGGTAAGTGACTCGGCGGCTTCGATCGGTAGCAATCCGCAGTACGCAACTCTTCGTCCGTCCGAGAGATCGACCTCTGTCGGCGAATCGATCAATTGCACACGAGCTTGCGGCTGATAGTGCGGATGCAAGGTGCCAGGCGAGCGAACAGCGTCGGTTGCTTGTCCCGCCGCGGCAGTAGTCATTTCGGCGGTGGTCACTTCGGCATTTGGCAGCACGTTGCGAATCTGCTCGATGGTTACAGCACCTGGGCGGAGTACCCGAGCGACCGAGCCAGTACAGTCGACGACCGTTGACTCAACGCCTAGCGACGGCCCGTCTTCGCGATAGACGGCGTCAATCCGACCCTCAAAATCCTCGAGCACCGACCGCCATCGTGTCCCGCTAGGGCGTCCCGAACGATTGGCTGAAGGGGCGGCGATCGGTCGGTCGGCGAGGCGTAGAATCTCGGCAGCAACCGGATGGTTGGGCACCCGCACACCGACCGTCTCAAGTCCACCCGTCACCAGCGTTGAAATCGTATCTCGTTTCGGTAGCACAACAGTCAACGGACCTGGTGCGAACGCATCAAGCAAAGATTCGGCCGTTGGAGTTAGCTCAGCAGCCGCGTCCGACCAACGACTAGGCTCCGCAACGTGTACGATCAGTGGGTTGTCGCTTGGTCGCCCTTTGGCCGCGAACAGATTCCGCACCGCCGCGTCGGAAGTGGCATCCACCCCCAGCCCGAAGACGGTCTCGGTCGGAAATGCGACTAATCCCCCACCGCAAATCAGTTCCACCGCTTTACGCGGCGAGTCGATTAAGGCGGTGCGCATAGATTCCAGTAATGGCTAAAGGTCAGAAAAGGCAGGCGTGACAGAAACAGTAGCCGGATGATTGATTTACTTCGCCGTGCAACGATCTTTGCAAAGGAACTTGCAGCGGCCAACTGAAGCAGAACGTTCAAAATCGCGAAAGCTATCTTCGTCTCTCACGCCGCACAAAAATGAGGATGACGGTGCTCAGTCCCAACAAGCCAGCGCTCGTCGGTTCGGGTACGGCAAATGTGGCTGCCGCTGCCCCGTAGTTGGTCTGCCAAGCACCCAAGTCAGCGGCACTCAACGGATCCGGCGATTCCCCCCGTTGCCAAGCAAGGAAGTCTTCGCCATCAACATTGCCATCAGCGATGAAGTCGCCGGGGTCGTTCGTCGGGAGGTCGACGATCACGCCGATGTACGTCAGGTCAGGATCGAATCCGTTGCTGTTGTAGGTGCCTCCATTTCCCTGGGGTCCAGTCAGCGGTGAGAAGCCGCTACCTCCTCCAACGATCACATTGCCTTGACCAACGACATCGTCCACGCGGTCGGCAGGCCGCATATTGGAAGCGATGATGGCGTCAATTGTCGAGCCACTAGGAAGGCCAAAATCAGACAGATCGAAGCCGGTCGATAACACTTGGGCTATATTCGTTCCGGCAGTGGGGAGCACTTGCACGACGTCGTCTGCGAACTCGTAACGGAATCCCGTAAAGGTTGCTGTACCTGTTTCCCGGACGGCGATCATGAATGCTTCAGGGCCGTTCGGCGATCCGTTTTCGTAGACGACAAAGTCGTCGCCTTCGTTGTTCGTCACCCCAGCGGCTCCGCCCCAGTTCAACTCAACTCCTCCGCGAAAGGTCGTATCGCCTAACTCGACCGAGGTGCCACCATTGTTCTGCCCAGGCTCAGAACCAATTAACTGAATGCCGACCGTCTTGTTGATGTCAAAATCGTTCCCCTCCAGCGACACCGGAATGAACTGAGCGCTAAACGCGAACGCCACATAGTCCCCTACGGTAGTTGGAGGAACCGGCAACGCCTGGGTTGGCCCCAGGGTATCGTCAAAGGTGAAGCCAGCCACTGTGAACGTGTCCGCCCTGGCTACTGAAGTCGAAAACAAGCAGACCAGGATGCAAAACAATACGGATGAATAACGAAGCATCGCAATCCTCTCGGAAGGCAAGAAGTTTTGGAGGGCCAGAATCCAATGCCACCTGCGGCAGTTCTAACCCTCAACGTATGCAGAATCAAGAGATTTCCCAACCAATGCACGAGACTACCACGTATCCCGAAGCTCAGGTCCCTTGCTTAGTGGTCAGAATTGGCACGAATCTGAGCCAGACGCTCTTGCATCGCTTCGACCCGCTCAGGAAATCGCTGCGCCAGATTGACCTTTTGCTCGAGGTCCTTACTCAAGTCATACAATTCGGTTTTCTGGTTGTCATCCTCCGGGTAACTGTGCCGTTGTTCCCACTCAGTATTCTTTCCTTTCGAGTATCCGTCCTTGTGATCAATCAACAACCACTGCCCGTAGCGCAAAGCATATTTCTTGGCATACGTGTTATGGACGTGTTCGGAACGCGCGCTCGCAGCCTTTCCCGTGAGGACTGAGAGAAAACTCTGCGAGTCTTCCGCTTGACCGTTGGGAATCTCGAAGTCGAGCATTTCAGCCAAGGTCGCCATGATGTCAATTTGTGAGACCAATGCGCTGGAAACTGACTCCGGCTTGATAACACCGGGCCATCGCACCAGAAACGGGACGCGGTGACCACCTTCGTAGATATCACGTTTTAGTCCTCGGAGTGGGGCGCTCGACCAGTGTTGAAATTTGCGATCACGCTCGTACGCGTACCTTTCTGGGCCGTTGTCTGAGGTAAAGATGACCAGCGTGTTATCGCTTTTGCCTGTACTTTCAATCGCTTCGAGAATCTGCCTGCACGCGTCGTCAGTTTGCACTACGTAGTCGCCATAAGCTCCTGCCTCAGAGGTGTCATTGAATTCTTCCGCAGGGACGATCGGCGCATGCGGGCTAGGGAACGCGACGTAGAGGAAAAAGGGTTTCTTGGTTTCTTTCAGTTGACGGCAATACTCAGCAGCGCGCTCCGTAATGGTCGGCAGCCGCTTGTAAGGGTCCCAACCCTGTACCATCGGGCCGGGGCGAGTCTCCCAGTTGCCTTCGCGCAACGGTTTCCAGTTCTCGCTGTTCGCCATGACGGTTGGAGGTTCTGTCACACGGTCGTTCTCAATCCAGCAGAACGGTGGGAAGTTAATCACATCGTCGCCAAAGTAGTAGTCGAAGCCGTGAGCCAGCGGACCGTCCGGGATTGGCTTGCTCCAGTCGAAGTGATTCGGTCCGTAGCAGGGTTTTGTTTCGGCGTTCATGGGTTTCAGTTCGTGGTTTCGTACGGCATCCCAATCCCAGCCAAGATGCCACTTGCCGATAGCAGCGGTGTGATAACTGCGTTGTTGAAGCATTTCAGGCATGGTTAACCGATCAGCGGCGAATTTCGAGCCACCGAAGATCCCCACAATATTGTGGAACTCTCTCCAGTGATAACGCCCCGTTAGCAAAGCGTATCGGCTGGGTGTGCAAATCCCTGAAGAGCTATGCCCGTCGGTGAACCGAATCCCTTGGCTCGCAAGCTCGTCAAGCGTTGGCGTAGGAATCTTCGAGTTTGGGTTCTGGCAAGCCAAATCGCCATAGCCAAAGTCGTCGGCATAGAGAATGAGAATGTTCGGGTGCTGTTGAGTTTCAGCCCAAACTTCACTGAAGCTGATGAAGGAAGCGACGAGAGCAACCAGACTTCGAATAAGAGTTCTCAACTTTGTGTCCTTCGTGCTCTTTGTGTTTCAAAGTTTCGCATCGTTGAAAGATTCCGCGAGCTCGGCAAACTCAAACTGCCGCCAGGTTTCCGGCAGCGGTGCGGTTAGCTCCATCGTCTCATCCGTCATCGGATGACGAAATCCAAGTTCGCGGGCGTGGAGCGCAATTGGGCGGTCTCGAAGTTCAAGTTCTGGGGGACCGAATGCCACGACGCTGCCGTATTGAGAGTCGCCAACGACGGCATGTCCTCGCGAAGCAGCTTGGATGCGAATTTGATGGGTGCGACCCGTTTCGAGTTCGATTTCCAACCAAGTCCAATTGTCTGCTCGATGACGAACACGGTAATATAAAACCGCATATTTGGCGGCAGGATGATCTTCAGTGACCACTTCGGCTTGTGCCATGCCGTGGCGTTTGTGGAGGTAGTCCGTCCAAGTCCCTTCGTCCTCAGCGACGTTGCCCGCTACGCAAGCCCAATAGGTTTTGCTGACCGTTCGATCCTGGAACTGTTTGGCCAGTTTCCTGGCCGCACGCACGTGCCGCGTGAAAGCAATTGCACCAGATACAGGCCGATCGAGGCGATGTATCAGACCGACGTAAATCTTATCTTCCGCCGACTTGCCGTCGCGGCGACGATAGTGCTCGGCGATTTGGACTTCCAAGCTGTCAATTCCACGGGGCGCTTGGGTCAGTAGGCCGGCCTGCTTATTGACTACAAGTAGCGGACCGTCTTCGTACAGAACTTGAAGCTCATTCAAGAGGGGCCGTCCTTGCTCGTCGCGCTTTCTCCACTGGTGGTTTCGCTGCAGGGGCCGCTTGACTGCCGTACTTTTTCATCACTCGATCAACGAGGCCCGGGGCCAAACGATTTGCCGCTACCATCAGATGGCCACGCCAGTTGGGGAAGATTTCGCGTCGTCCCTTTTCAATACCCGCCACGATTTGTTGAGCAACCACTTCGGGGGTTATCCCTTTCCGCTCGCCCCAAGGTAGCTTGCCGTTCTTTTCGATTAAGGAATCGAAAAAGTTCGTTTCCGTTGTGCCCGGACTGACCAGCATGACGTTGATGCCGTCGCTAGCGAGCTCCGCACGCAGCGCTTCGCTCCATCCACGGAGGGCAAACTTGCTGGCCGAGTATTCACTATTCAGAGGTGCCCCGCGATGTCCTAAGATCGAGCTGACATTCACAACCGTTGGGTTCCGACCGTCACGTAACAACGGCACTGCCAACCTGGTAAGCTCTGCTGCTGCAAAGAGGTTGACCTCCATAATCTGGCGAAACGTCTCAGCGGAGTGTTCCTCGAACCTTCCATGCGCACTGACTCCCGCGTTGTTGACCAGAATGTCGAGCTCACCCCAACGCTCGCGAACCGTCTCGATAGCCCTCTCGCGAACTTCCAACTCGGTCACGTCACCCACCACGAGATCGATCTGAGCGGAGGACTCAGCAGAGAGTTGGTTTGCCAGTTGCTCCAACCGGTCGTGCCGGCGAGCTAAAAGAATGACGCGAGCTCGCTTTTCAACCAGCGTACGTGCCAAAGCGGCACCGATTCCACTGGAAGCACCCGTAATGAGAACCCGGCTATCAGCAATGAGACGACGCGACATAACCCACGCATCATACCTACGAAAAGAAAGACCCGGTAGTCTCGGCGAACTACGCAACTTCTCCTACAGGGTCTCGCTCCGCTTGCGGATTAGCCGCTGTCTGTGCCGCTGCTTGGCGCTCCCGAATGACAATCTCAGGGGTATCCCGCAGCGGTCCCAGGTACTTCTTCGCCAACCGGCAATGCACGGTCGTCGTCTCCTCGGTGAAGGTCTGGCTCTTCACGTCACCAAACTTCGCAAGAAATGCGGTTGTCCGTCCATCGCTAATCGGAACCTCGACCTCGAGATCGAGAAAATCAGAACTAAGTGCGGCGCTTACCGCCTGAGCAAACCCGTCGAGCCCTTCGCCACTCTTCGCACTGATCGTGACGGCGTTCGGGTAGCGATTTCTTAAAGCCTCAAGGGCCATCGAGCTCGAAAGTTGATCGACCTTATTGAGAACGAGCAGCGTATCCTTCTCCTCAATCTCCAACTCTTTGAGTACAGCGTAGACCGCTTCGATCTGTTCAATGACAGCCGGGTTACTTGCGTCGGCAACGTGAATCAGCAAGTCGGCTTGGCGAGCTTCCTCAAGCGTTGCCTTAAAGCTGGCGATCAGGCGGTGGGGGAGATTCTTGATGAATCCGACCGTGTCACTTAGCAGCACAGGCCCCCAGCCTGGCAATCTCCAACGTCGGGTGCGTGTGTCGAGTGTCGCAAACAGTTTGTCTTCGGCCAGAACGTCGCTCTCAGTGAGAGCATTCATCAGCGTGCTCTTACCGGCGTTCGTGTAGCCCACCAGCGAGACGGTCATGCGATCTTTGCGGGCTTCGACTTCTCGCTCTTTCCGTTTGAGAATCTGATCGAGATCACGCTTCAGATCGCGAATACGCTTCTCAACCAGCCGACGGTCAGTTTCCAGTTGCTTTTCACCGGGGCCACGCATGCCGACGCCCATCTTCATGCGCGAAAGGTGAGTCCACATGCGTTTCAGTCGCGGCAACGAGTACTCAAGCTGAGCCAACTCAACCGCTAGGCGAGCCTCAAGGGTTTGAGCGCGGCTGGAGAAGATATCAAGAATCACCTCGGTGCGGTCCAGCACCTTGACGCCGAGGGTTTGCTCCAGGTTGCGTACTTGAGCGGGTGAGAGGTCGTTGTCAAAGACCACCACATCTGCATCGGTCGCCTTCACAACGGTGTGTAGCTCTTCCACCTTGCCCTGACCGAGGTAGGTGGTCTTATCAGGAGCTTGGCGATTCTGCGTGAGCTTGCCGACAATCTCAGCTCCAGCGGTTTCGACAAGGCCCGAAAGCTCTTCCAGGGGCTGCTCGATAGAATCATGCTCAGGGAGCAAGACTCCGACTAGAATGGCCGACTCACTATCGACACTTTGGTTGCGATCAAGCGGTGTAGACACGTGTAAAGCTGGCTCTCCGTAATATTTAGAAGTCTGAAAGCAAGACCGGAAGCCTCTTGCCTTAGCAGACCTTATTATAGGCAGAATTGCGAACACGACCTAGGCTTTGGTGCGGCTGTCTCGTTTCGCCACTGCCAAATGCACAAAACCAGCCCTTTCGGGCTGGTCGTGCTATGAATCCGACCTGTCGAATGACGCCTTCTTCGTCAAACAGGTTCGCGCTACCAGATGTATTCCAGGCCAGCGTTGAATCCGTGGTACAGGGCGTCGCCCTGGGTGTTGACAGCATTGGTCACGAAATCGACGCCATCGATATTGTTGGCTACGTTGACCAAGCTATTCATGTAGAGAACTTGGTAGCCACCTTTGAGCGAAACACTTGGCCAGATGTCCGCTACCATCTGGGCGCCAAATTCGCCGATGTAAGCAATTTGATTGCCTTCGCTGGCGGCGCTTCCCGCTCCGAAGGTATTCGTGTTACTAAACTTAAAGCGGTTATTGTAGATGCCTGATTTGCCTTCGAGCCCAAAACGAAGTCCCTGACGTAGGCCGATCCACATGTCACCGCCGAACTGAGCACCGACGAGGTCGTTTTCGCTATTCCAATTGACGGCTCCTCCAGCGGTCCCGCCGGAAGCAGCGAACGTAAAGTCTTGGGTGTTACGCACGTAGCGAGCACCTAGCAAATAGGTTCCCGAGAAACGCGGGTTGTGGCCAACCCAGTAGCGACGGTAGGTCAGTTCACTGCTGTGCAGCTCGGACTGAAAGTTCAGGTCGTGTACTTCAGCAGCATCCAGAGCTGGGATGAGTACAGCACTCGCGTCCGCCGAAGCGGGAGTGAACAGGAAGTTGGGGGTTGAAACCCCCAACAGTTGCTCAGTGACCACGGAAGAGACAACGCGATTGTTGACATCAATATCGGTCAGTCCCATGTAGGTCGCTTCGAAGACCGACAACGGTCCCAAGTCGAGCCGACCTGAAATCCGCCACCCAGGCTCGTAATCCGTCGACATCGCGTCGAGGCTATTGATGCGCGGCGAGTTCACGCCGATTCCCACAGCAGTGATCGCGGGAGCCCCTTGAAGGAGCTCATCGGCACGAAGAAACACGGCATCGACACTGACGTCGAAATAGTGCGGGCCGATTTGGTCTTGGCCGTAGCCGCCAAAGTCGGCGTAGACGCCATCGCCCATCCCAGCACCAGCACCTGCAGGGCAAGCTCCGTAGCAATCACCGCCGTAACAATCCCCGCCGTAGAAGTCACCGCCATAACAATCACCAGTGGGGCAGCCTTGCGCGTAGTTGGTTTGCAACACGATCGGTTTACCGTGAGCATCCACGAACTCCGACCCGCGTGCAGCGCTAGGGCCACCAGCCAACGGGGCAGCCGCCATCATCGGCACACTGCCGTCTGTCGGCTGACCGGCTCCAAAGTATTGGGCCTGATTGATCTGAGCCACGGCAACGCTGCTCAAAGCGAAGCAGGCTAACGCCGGTAAGGCGAGAATCTGTTTGTATAACTTTTTCATCGAACCATCCCCCCTCATGTTTGTTTGCCGCCGGCCCGCTCGGCCCTGCACGGTACTTTTCTGCCATTGCACCCCACGAGCAAGAGAAGTGTCCAACACGCCTCGTTCAGCTAACCACAGCTGTCGAAGGTCGTCTCCCGACGCATCTCTAGCACGCTGCAGACCAGGATCTTGGCAGAGACCTGGCCGAGGAGCGGCGTCGGAGAGATTTATCGGACAGCTACAGGGCGAAAAATCAGGATTTCCGGCATAACAGTCACAATTTCACAACCAGTTATCTTCGAACGCGGTGCATCTGAGTGAGCTGAGGGGCCCTCGACGTGATGCGATGTGCCTTAATTTGGCGAGATCAAGCAGCTTGCGGCTCCTGACGCGAATTGAAGAGAACAAATCGGTGTTTATGAGCCAATGGTCGCAATTCAGCCAGAAACGGCAGGAATAAGCACGTGCCGGGAGGCTGCCGAGGCGACCTAGCCTCACGTAAGAATGTGTGACATTAGCTGCAAGAAGCGGCCACTTAAGAGTTCAGGCAGTCGTCCCACTTTTTGCCACCCCCTTGGGGCCAACTTTGCGGAGAATCTGCTTAGGATCGATGAGGCGATCCACCATAAATTTGACGGATTTCTACGTGCTGATTAGTATCAATGAATCAAATAGTAGCTAGAAGCAGCGATTTCTCGGTTCGGCTGACCGCAGGCGATGACTCATTTCGTTCTGCCTCGTCGATTCCGAGCGATCGTTATGTACGGACATCAAGGGAGCAACGGCGACACCTAATACTCTGATCTAATCCAAATCGAAGATAACGCTAGCTCGCTCGTGTCGTCGCTCATGGGCAATCGGAACAACTGCTAGCGTTTAGTTAAAGGCATTCATTTTCTCTCTGTTTTCTGAAGAGGCTCAGTGTGGATCGTTCTCATTTCAACAGCCAAAGTCGGCTCGCCCCCTCGCGTCGCAGCAGCAAGCGCCGACCAACGGGAATTAGCCGTAAGCAAAAGCAACGCCAGCTTGGGTTCGAGACGCTCGAAGAGCGGCGTGTTCTCTCGGCTAATCCACTGTTCGGCACGCAAGACGATTTCTCCGCGGATGCGATCGCAAAGATCAACGCCGAAGTTGCTGATTCGTTTCGGAATTCGGCAGATCTCAATCAGTACACCCAGCAGGAATTAGATTCCACGCAGAGCTGGGTTGTCATGGCGGCTGCTGGAACCTCGGTCAGTGACCTAAGCAACGCCACAGGCCTAGCTGTTGCGGAGACGAACTTAGGTATCCCCGGACTCTACTTAGTTGATGCCGGCGGGCAGTCGTTCGACCAAGTTGTCGACACTTTGGGTCAATCTCAATCGGTTGACCTCTTTTTCCCAGACCTACCTCGGGAGCAAGATTCAGTCACAACGCTTTCGGTTCCTGTCGATAGCACAGCGCTGCCCAACGATCCCTACCTGCAACATCAGTGGCACCTGATCAACTACAACCAGGAGATCGGTAACCCGGACTACCAGCCTGTTCGCGGAATCCCTGGCGTTGACGCGAATGTTCTTTCGGCATGGGAACAAGGTTACACAGGTAAAGGTGTTGTCGTTGGCATCAACGATGACGGCACCCAGTTCACGCACCCTGATCTTGCCGATAATTATCTGCCAGGGTTCGGATTAGACATTCTTGGCGGAGACTCAAACCCGTTCCCATCCTTTGCGTTCGGTGACTTTCACGGTACCGCGGTAGCGGGTATTGCTGTCGGCGATGGAAACAATGGCATTGGCACGACAGGCGTTGCTTACGATGCCCAGTTCACGGCAACGCGGATGATCGGCGGGCCGGCGACGGACTTCGATTTCGCGCAGGCACTTTTCCACGAAGCCCAGACGATCGATATCTATAATAACAGTTGGGGGCCGACTGCGTTGCGAGATGTAGCGGGCCCGAGTGCGCTTGAAGACTTGGCACTCAGGAACGCGGTTTTCTTCGGGCGTGGCGGCCTAGGTTCCATTCACGTCTTCGCCTCGGGAAATAGTAACGGGCAAGCAGACTCGCCAGCTTTCAACGGTTATGTTTCATCACGCTACACAATCGGTGTCGGTGGTATTGATCACGACGGGGTGCAAGCAAACATCGACGGCACTGCGACGGTCTACCCTGAGCTGTCAACCGGCGTTCTGGTCGTTGCGCCAACGGGTTCGCACTCGCACGAGATTGTGCGTGACGGTTCGATCGGTAGTGGCATCTGGACTACTGACATCACCGGAGACGTCGGCTACAACACCACGCCGGACGAAGACTTTACCGGGTTACCGCTCGACGGCGACTTCTTCGAGGACCTCGACTACACGGCCCGCTTCAACGGTACCTCTGCGGCAGCACCTGTCGTAACTGGTGTGATTGCCCTGATGTTGGAAGCGAACCCCAATCTAAGCTATCGCGACGTGCAAGAAATTCTTGTTCGGTCGTCGACGCAACTGAATCCGCTGGATGATAGCTGGCAGGTAAATGAGATCAACAACTTTATTGATCCTGTCATCGGCGACACTTGGCCGTTTGACCCCGTTTACGACTCCGCTGATCGTCCCGAGCCGATTCCGTTTCCTAACGATCCCTTATTCACCAACGGGGCCGGATACACGGTCAGTCACAACCGTTCGGGCCAGGGCGAATTCGGTTACGGTCATGGTCTCGTCAACGCAGGCCTCGCGGTTGAACTTGCGGAGAACTGGACCACTTTAGGAACGCAAGAGAGCGAGCGAAGTTACACCCAGGGCTTCCGGGGATTCTTGCAAAGCGGAACTTTGGCGATCCACGAAAATACGTTCATTATGATTCCAGGTGGATTTCTCAATCGAGAAATCGACCCTGATTTTTACTTGGGTAACTTTCCCGAAGATATCGGGATTCCTGAGGATGACCGAATTGATCCCGATGATATCCCGCCATCACCATTCCGCGGAAACTCTATCATCGACTTAGGGGTAGCTCCTGAGAATGTTGTTGCGACTGAATGGGTTGAAGTGCAGATTTCTACCGAAGGAACTTTGTTTGGGTCGGCCCTCAACAACCTGCGACTCTCGCTACAGTCGCCTGACGGAACTCAATCAGAGCTGAGCCCATTCTTTGTAGAAGCGCCTAATTTCCATTATCCCAACGATGTCGATTTCTCAGTTCCCATTGGTCAGCCAAGTACAAGCCCAGACCCATTCGGCTACAACAATTGGACGTTTGCAACGAATCACCACTGGGGCGAACGCTCTGATGTTGACGCCAACATCATTGATCCGCTAACGCAAGCTCCCCGTACTTGGAAACTGGTCGTTGAAAACTATGCTCTCGCGGCTGCGGGATTTGTTGATATCGAGGTGGCATTCCACGGCAAGTCCATTGAGGGTACCGGTCGCATCGCTGGAGTGATCGGAGTTGACGATAACCGTGATGGCACCTTCGAGGGACGCACGGTTGAGGTGATAGATCCAGATACCGGCGAATCTTCGGTCGAGTTAAACATGTTGCAGGAAAGCTATGGCGCTGGCGTCATGGTCTACCTGGAGCAAGTGGGTGGCCCAGGCGACAACGACGTGCGTGACTCCTTTGAGCCGACCTTCCAAACGGGCTATGACGGCAACTTCTACTTCGACGTGGCACCCGGCGAATGGGAAGTACGGATTGACACTTCTTTCTTGCCGGACAACCACACCATTATGACGAGCCCCGTCGGCACGTTCACTATTGCCGAAGTGGGTGAGCGTATGTATGGGGCAGACTTCGTGCTCGACCCAGGGGTCGATCTCCCCGCTCCAGGCTTCACGGTCAGCGGTAACGTCTATTTAGATTCCGATGCCAATGGGGCCAAAGACGGAACCGATGTTGGCCTCGCTGAGCAGATCGTCTTTTTTGATACCAATCAAAACGGAAACTACGACGCTGGGCTTGATCCGGTCACGATCACCGACGCAAACGGCGATTACTCCATTACCCTGGCAGATCGTCCTGACGGCTTTTACGATGTCGTCCTCACGATTGATGGTCCGTGGGAATACTTCTCGCCGGTTAGCGGTGTGAACTCAGTCTTCCTGACGCAAAGTGAGATTGAAACAGGAGTCGACTTTGGCGTTGTCGTCCCCGGGACACCCGGCGGCAGTGGTGATCCTAATGGAGGTGGTGGACCAGGTGGAGGAGGAGGCCCAGGAGGGGGCGGTGATCCGGGCGGAGGCGGCGACCCAGGCGGCGGGGGCGGTGATCCCAACGCGCCGGGAGCAATCTCGGGTTCCGTTTTCCAGGATACCAATGGTGATGGCGTCCAGACACTTGGTGAAAACGGCATCGCCGGGATTACGGTCTACATTGACGCTGACGGCAGCAATACCCTCACTGCTGGCGAGGCACAGTTTACGACGACCGCTGGTGGTGGATACCTGTTCGCCGGCCTGGCACCGGGCAGCTATGTCGTTCGTGCGGTTGCACCTGCAGGGTTCGACCAAACGACTCCCCTAGGGGACGAACACAGCATCACGCTGGCCGCGGGATCAGTCGCTGACAATCGGCAGTTTGGCTTCCGCAATCAAGCTTTCCTCGATTGGGGCGACTTGCCTAGCGATCGTTACCCAACGCTCGCCAGCCAGAATGGTGCCCGTCACGTTCTCAGTTCGACTTTTTTCCTGGGGGCGAACAATGATGGCGAACTTGATGGTCTGCCGACGGTGAATGCCGACGGGGACGACAACATGACTAGCGACGACGATGATGGACTCGTCTTCGGGACTATCGATGCTGGAGGGACGACAGCCGTTACAGCAACCGCCAGTTTCGACGGTGGTTTCCTCCAGGGCTGGGTCGATTTCAACGGTGATGGCGACTTCAACGATATCGTTGATGGAGTGAGCGAAAGAGTCTTCACGAATCGCCCACTTAACGCAGGTCCGAACACTCTCGCGATGGATATTCCATCCGGTGCCGTCGAGGTGTTGTACGCTCGCTTCCGCTATGGTGAGTTCGGCATCAACAGCGTAACCGGCTTTGCCGCCACCGGCGAGGTCGAGGATTATCGGCTTCTCCGCGCGTCGGCTGCTCTACCTCTGGCAACAGAAATGAGCTCCGACTTCGACGAAGACAACGACATCGATGGTTTTGACTTCCTCGCATGGCAGCGGGGCAAGGGAGTTACTCCGGCCACTCATGCCCAGGGTGACGCGGATGGCGACGCAGATGTCGACCGTACGGACCTCGCTCTCTGGCACCAGGATTACACTTTTATCAATTCCGACCTGCCGAATCCGCAGTCCTCGCAGCAGGGCAATTCCTCGTCAAGTGCCGTCGCGGCGGCTACGAGTAGCCCCTCGAGTAGCCCCTCAACGAGCGGCTTGGCGGTGCAAGCGTTCGGCTCGCGTGGCGTTGCTTCAACCTCCACGACTGATTCGCCTGCGGTAGCGGATGAGCCAACTAGCGATTCAGGATCCTCAAGCGACCGAGCTGCTCGCTTCGACAAACTTGTCGATCTGGCCCGTCGCGTCGCTACGCGTGCTGGGGTTCAAGAATCCGTGCTTGATCGGATTGAAGACCGCATTGATTCGACGGTCTCGTTCGATTCTTCCGGACGGATTTCGATCGACCTAGACGATTACGATTTCGCGCAACGTGACTCGGTCTTTGATCGCCTCGCGACTCGCCTGCGAAGTCGGATCGATCACGACCTGTTCGATCGCGACGATCAAAGCAAGGAAGACGACCGCGAGCGACTCTTCGCCCGCCTCGCCGACGGCTTCAATTGGCGACAGATTTAGCCTGACGGTCATCCTGTGATTCTTCAGAGCCGTGAGAGGAAAGCTCCTCTCACGGCTTTTTTCGTAGCTTGGTGCCAGTCCTAGCCCGCGAGCACCACGCTGTTGAGTTGGCTCGCCCGGTGCGCGACTACTACAGCAAAGAAAAAAATCCTCTATACTCTTCGGTTGAACCTGCAGCATTCACGCAAGGACTATCGATGAGCACTCTGATCACCGGCGGCCGTATTATCACGGCAACAGACGACTTCGTTGGCGATGTTCTCCTCGAAGGTGAAACGGTTGTCGCGGTCGGACCGGTGGTCGAAGCACCTGAAGACGCCACCCGTATTGATGCCTCAGGCAAGTACGTGTTTCCTGGCTTCATCGATCCGCACGTGCATGTCTATCTTCCTTTCATGGGCACCCAGGCTGCGGACACGCATGCGACTGCCAGTCGAGCGGCATTAGTTGGCGGAACGACCACCTTCATCGAGATGTGCTGCCCTGCGAACAACGAGCAGCCGCTCGAAGCGTTCGAGCTTTGGCAAGAGAAGGCGAAGGATTCTTCCTGCGACTATACCTTCCACATGGGGGTTTCTCGTTTCGACAAAGAGACTCGCCCCCAATTGGAGGAAATCGTCAATCGGGGGATTGCCTCGCTCAAAGTGTTTTTGGCCTACAAAGGGGCCTTCTCACTTCCGGACGAAGATCTCTACCAGACGCTGAAATTCGCCAAAGAGCGCGGTCTGATCGTCACGGCCCACTGTGAGAACGCGGACCTCGTTCTTCAAAAGCAGCAGGAATTGATTGCCGCCGGCAAAACGGGCCCAGAGTGGCACGAACCTTCACGCCCAACGACCGTCGAAGCCGAAGGCGTCCACCACTTGATGACCTTCGCTGAATTGACCGGTGCACATGTCTATTGCGTTCATACGTCTTGTCGCGAAGCGTTAGAGGCCGTTCAATCTGCTCAACTGCGTGGCGTTGCCGCTTGGGTTGAAGTCGTGCTGCCGCACTTGGTCTTCGACAAGTCCTACGCCGAAAAGGAAGATTTCGAAGGCGCCAAGTATGTCATGTCTCCGCCTCTACGTGACGCAAGTCACCAACAGCCGCTCTGGAATGGCTTGCGTTCGGGCCTTATCAGCACCGTGGCGACCGATCATGCTCCATTCAACTTTGCCGATCAAAAGGTGATGGGGCGGGACGACTTCACAAAGATCCCCAACGGAATCCCCTCGATTGAGCACCGCGTCGAGTTGCTTTACGAACACGGAGTGAACACCGGTAAGATCGACTTGCAGACGTTCGTCGACACGGCCAGTACCCAAGCCGCTAAGCTCTTCGGGCTCTACCCGCAGAAGGGAACGATTGCCGTGGGCAGCGACGCCGACGTGGTGATTTTCGATCCCGAGGCAAATCGCTCGATCACTCAATCAAACCACAATATGAACGTCGACTATAGCGGGTTCGAAGGTTGGACCCACAAGGGCAGCGTTGAGCAAGTATTTCTCCGCGGCAAGCAGCAGGTGAAGGACGGCCAGTTCGTCGGCAGCGAGGGCGACGGCAAGTACCTCAGCCGCGCACCAACGCACTTCTGAATCAGGTTCCTTTTGGGAGTCCCCAATTAGCCGCGGAGCTACGCCTCCGCCGGGCACACCAGAAGAGACACCACTTTTCGCCTAATCGCTAAGTCTTTCGCCTCAACAAGTCGGGCGTCTGAATTCATCTGCTAGTTTTTTTGCATTCAGGCTCGAGGAAGATTCTCATTCGCTCACCAAGCTGCTTATAATGCCACTTCGCTCGTGGCGTTGCGCGAGCCCAATTATCTTCTCTACAGGCATTCACCGAGGCATTCATGGCGGACGAAACCTACTCAAAGCGGCTTTTCTGGGGATGTTTTCTGGCGCTGATTACCACAGCGTTTGGGTTTATTACGCGGATGTTTCTGCTTGGGGAGTGGGGAGAAGAGTTCAATCTCACCGAAGCCGCTAAGGGAGAGCTCCTGGGAATCGGCATCTGGCCATTCGCTATCAGCATCATCGGCTTTAGCCTGTTTATCGACCGTATCGGTTATAAGACCGCGATGGTTCTCTCGTTTCTCGGATATGTCATCTGGTCCATCATGGGCGTCAGCGCATTCTTTGTGTCGAAAGGCGGAGAAGGCGACCCCGAACTTGGCTACAACCTCCTCTACTGGGGAAGCCTCATTCTCGGCCTCTCCAATGGTGCCGTTGAAGCGTACATCAATCCCGTTGTTGCCACGATGTTCAATAAGGACAAGACCAAGTGGCTCAACATTCTCCATGCAGGTTGGCCCGGCGGACTGGTCATCGCTGGTTTGATTACCATTCTCCTCAACTCGATGCAGGTCGAGTGGTGGATTCGCATCGCCATTATCGCGCCGCCCGCGGTGATCTTCTTTTTGATGCTGATCGGGGAGCGCTTCCCTGAGCAAGAGCGAGTCGCCTCAGGAGTGAGCTATCGTGAAATGCTCGCCGAATTCGGGGTGCTTGGTACCGCTATCGCCGGACTGCTAATTGCGTTGCAACTCAATCAAGCCTTTCCAACGGTCAATCAATGGGTATTTCCCGCGCTGTCACTTGCAGCGGTCATTGCCGTAGGGGTTTACACACAGTCTTTGGGCAATCCGCTACTTTTTGTTCTGGCACTTCTGATGATGCCACTGGCGACGACCGAAATTGGTACCGATGCGTGGATTGAAGACATCATGAAGGGAGTGGCAAAAGATAAATTCGATCCCGGGCTGGTCCTCGTTTATACTTCTGCCATCATGATGGTGCTGCGCTTCTTCGCCGGACCGATTGTTCATAAGCTGAGTCCGATCGGATTACTTATCGCTTCAGCAGCACTAGCAATCGCGGGCCTCTACACTCTTTCATTCGCACAGGGAATGGCCATCTTTGCAGCTGCCACACTCTACGGGGTAGGCAAGACTTTCTTCTGGCCAACGATGCTCGGCATCGCCGGCGAGCAAACCCCGAAAGGCGGTGCGCTCACGCTCAACGCGTTGGGTGGCATCGGTATGCTGGCCGTTGGAACCTTAGGTGGCGTTTACATTGGCGCCCTGCAAGACGGTCGTATGACCGAAGCCGTTGCCGCGAGCGACGACCTTGCTGATCAAGCACCCGAATTATACGACGAGGATGGCAAGCTGTCTGTTCAGGGAGAAAGCGTCAAGTACGGTTTCATCAAATCGCCGATCGTTGATGACGAGAAGGTCGGCGAAGCGTTAAGCCAGCG
The DNA here is from genome assembly GCA_040218535.1 of Lacipirellulaceae bacterium. Lineage (NCBI taxonomy): Bacteria > Pseudomonadati > Planctomycetota > Planctomycetia > Pirellulales > Lacipirellulaceae > Lacipirellulaceae bacterium. The sequence goes on from JAVJRG010000005.1 coordinate 1,296,756, forward strand.
GAGTGAAACCGATCAAAAGTCAATCCGGGAAATGATCAAAGAGATTAGCGAATCGCAAAAACAAGGCGCTCTTGCAGACGTCGCTATCTTCCCGGTGATCATGCTTGTTGGATTTATAGGTCTTGGTCTCTATTTCAAGAGCAAAGGCGGCTACCAAGCCCAGCAGATCGACGAAGCGCACTAGAGGCTGCAGGCGATTGCGCTAGCAGTCCGTACCGGTCGCTGCCGCGGCCTGTAGTTGTGGCGGATTTCGAGAATGTCCTCCACAATCATAAGAAATGCGCCGACGATATCCGGATCCCACTGCGTGCCCGCTCCTTCACGAAGGATTGCAACGGCCTTTTCGTGCGCCATGCCTTGGCGGTAAGCACGGTTGCTTGTCATGGCGTCGTAGGCATCCGCCACGGCCATGATCCGTGCGTCCAGTGGGATGTCTTTCCCGCTTAAACCATCGGGATAGCCCTTGCCGTCAAATCGCTCATGATGATGCAACACGCCTGGCAAGACGTAGGCCAGTTGGCGAAGTTCGCAAAGGATCGACCACCCATGGTCAGGATGTTCCTTAATCTCAGCAAACTCTTCATCCGTCAGTTTGCCAGCTTTGTTTAACGTTGCGTCGCTGATACCGATTTTTCCAACGTCATGGAGCAGGCCTGTCAGATAGACTCGCTCCGCTGCTTCTTCATCGTAACTCAGGTGCTGAGCCAGTCGTTTCGTGTAGAGCGCCACGCGTTCACTATGGCCGCAAGTGTAGGCATCCTTGGCTTCAACAGCGGAAACCATTGACCGAACCACGTTTACAAGGAGCTTCCCTTTTTCTCGCAAGTGTTCCAAATTCGAGGCATGTGAAGCAATCACCGAAGCAGCCGTACTCAGGAGCGAAGCCTCCCAGGTGCCAAACTCATGGACGCTAGCACACAATAGCGGCGCTTTTCCGTGCTGCGTGAATCCAGGGCCACGATTGATGGCCATGAACCAGCCAAAATGTCGCACGCTCGTTTGCACAGGCACAATCAGAAGCTGTTCTGCGCCATTCAATGAAGGCTTATCCAATTCGCTAGTAAGATCGTTCCGCACAAGCGGACCCGAGTCGACGAGCGAGCAATACCGTTTCGCGAGCTCAGTACAAGACTCCAATGAACTGCAGGCGACGGTGTTTTTCGTATTCCGCCGAATCGTGCACCGTTCCTTACCAGATGTGTCTTTCTCAACGAAGCACAGTACTTCGGCCCCAAGAATGCCGTAAAGCATCTCGAAGGAACGCTTAACAACTTCCTTGATGCCTAGCGAGGTATCACTGACGGCTAGATTCTCGGCCATCGTGCGGAGAAATGTCATTTCCTCAAAGTCATCACCGACTTGCTGTGCAAACTGGGCGTTCTCTGATTCAAGCTGCTCTACCCGGAATCGATCCCTCTGATGCAGCAGGTGCATCTCAGCGAGTTTCTTCACATAGCCGTTTTTTTGACCATCGACGACAGCGGCGAAGACATCATCAGTCTTGGTGAAGGCCTCAACGCGAGGCGAAGCAATCCACCACTGATCGGGTGCTGATTGAGTAACGACTACATCTTGCCGGCCATAGGCTTCTTCAAGATGGCCTTGCCAGGCCGGATGGAAATTCAAACCAACAAAATCGCTTCCTTCCTCTTTTTCGGAAGGTAAGGTCCATTCGCCCGCAGCATCTCGTGTCCAGAGTACCCATTCAACCTCAGTTGAGACACGCAGGTCGCGCAGCGCCTTGCTGTGGGAAGTTTGCTCTGAAAGCTCGCCTCGCTCTTGTTGTGTCTGTGGTTCGTCGTTCGCTACGGGGGATTGCATCGGTCTGCTTTCAATACGATTGCGAAGGGGCGTTTCTTTCTCTGTAGGACCCTGAGAAGTCACTGGACTGTCACGGACACCCTCCCCGCCAAGAAAGTGGTGCAACAGGCATAGTGACTCTACTTAAAAACTAGCTTACGAGTTGATTGTCAGTCGGTTTCTCGTTCTGCAATCTTGTTTGCGGAGTAATTCCGGCAGAACTGAGGTGCTCGCCGATTCTCGATCGGTAACGACTGTAGCGATGCTGCGAGTTATATCGCGGAATCTGAGCAGTCAAATCACGTTGCCACTAGGAATTGCGGGAAATAACCGGGGCAGAAGCCCAGCACGAGCCTAAACCTGAGCTACATTTGCGAGAACGGCGTAAAACTGCCGTGAAAACGAAACACATTTCCCCTTTGGAAGTCGGCTTGCGGGCTGATTTCCAAGACCTACTCAGAAGATTATCGGAGGCAGTAAAGTGAGCAAGCGACGCGGATTTACACTGATCGAACTAGTAGTCGTTATCCTGATCTTGGGCATTCTCGCGGGCGTAGCAGCCCCGCGATTGTTCCAAGCCTCGGAAGAAGCAGCTGATAATGGGTTGAGGCAAACTCTCACGGTCGTGCGAGATGCACTTGAGTTGTTCGCTGCTCGTAATGGTGGTGCGACGCCTCGAACGGACACTGTCGCTAACTTTCACACAGATCTGCAACCTTTTTTGAGGGGTGATTTTCCGATCTGCCCTGTCGGACCTCCAGCTGCCCAGAATAATGGCGTCGAGTTTGTGAGCGGGTCAAGCACCACAGGCAATGCTTCGCCAACAACTGGATGGAAATATAACTCGACCTTGAACGAGTTTATCTGCAATAACTCGAACGCGACGGCTAGTGACAACACCATCACCTACGATCAACTGTAGGAAGTCGGGGACGTCCAAGCGAGGGCAGGAAAGCGATGAGTACGAAACTCGAACAACTTGAAACCGCTGGAAACCAGTCGACTATGTCACGGCTGCTGATTGTCGACGACAACGTCGCCCTAGCTCGAGTTACGCAGTTCGCTTTTGATAAGGCAGGTTTCGATACCAAAACCGCATGTAATGGTGCGGTCGCTCTCGAGCTTGCTCGCAATGAATCGTTCGACATGGTCATCACCGACCAACAGATGCCTGTGATGAGCGGCACCGAATTGTGCCGCGAATTACGTGTCATTGAAGAGTACGCCCAAACCCCCATCGTCATGCTCACGGCGAAGGGCTTGGAGCTAGAGCTCGACCAGCTTCGGGAAGAATTGGACATCCAGGCGATTTTCCCGAAGCCGTTTAGCCCTTCTTCGATTGTTGAAGCCGTTCAGAAGATGCTCGCTGTCGCTGTTTAGTCCCTTGCATCCTTCGTGAGGTTTTACCTGCAGAAAGCCGACTGAAACCATTTTCCCCCTCCCCACCAAGTCTCTCACGCGGGTATTGCCGTGATCAGTCGAAAGCAAAATCTCGGACTACCTCGGCAAGTCGTCGCGTGGTACCTCTTTTTTTGTTTGGCAGCCGTCTGTTGGCTCGCCATGGGCCTTCTCGACGCTTCGCACGAAGTCGTTACGAAACGGCAGGCGGAATCCTCCGTTTCTCGGCTAGCACGAGCCGTTTCCAGCATGGAGAGCAGCTACAGACAGCACCAGTGGCAAGGGCTTGATCTCGTCCTGACCCAACTCCGATCGCAAGGTCAGTTTACTTATTGCTCGCTCTTGGATTTGGACGAAGTCGCCGTTGCCGATACCCGCGAAAACATGGTCGGCGTGGTCGCGATCGAACCAGAAGGCACCGTCATTGAGGAGGCCGGTGTTTGGGGGACTCGTGTCAGACAAGACTCTGGGTTGGTACTCACTGAGTACCGTGTTCCACTGTTCTCCGCGGGAGAAAACTTTGGCACGTTGGTCGCAGCAAATGCCCAGGCAAACTCCTTCGCCTCGTTTGCGGAAACGATCAACGCGGCACCCAGCGCAGTGGCGATTCCTGTGCTCCTCATCCTCGGGGGCGGGATCCTCCTTGCCAGACTTACGCGAGCAGCCGCAACCGTCGAATCGCAACTTCAGGAGATTGCTGCAACCGTGCCTGGAGAACCAGTCCAAATTACGGAAGTTTCTGCCGATGACCTTACCACGATAGGGTGGAACCGACTCGTTGAGACGGTCAACTCTTTGAACAGCAGTTCCGGATCGATTCCACTAGCAGAACGTATTGCAGCATTGGCCTCAGACAATACGAATGATCAGTTGGCTGAAGCACTCAACGCCCTAAGTGAAGGAATCGCGTTGACCGATGCGAATGGGCGTTTGCAATTTGCCAACGGAGCGCTGAAAGGATTGCTTGACTGTGAGGACGCCTTCAACTCTGAGGCTCCGTTTCACGAACATTTGCAGAATCTTGTCGAAGAGCTCAAAGATGAAGACGCCTTCGAAGAACAAACTCGGGGACGCCATGTCGCCACCGAAGCAACCCGGACCGTCAATGGCATGCCTCACGTGATTCGCATCGTACGCGAGCCGAATGTATCGGGTGAGGCTCCCGAGGAGTCACCGGGTCACGTCTGGTTAGTCCGCGATGTAACACAGCAAAAACTAGCTGAGAAGTCCCGCGATCGATTCCTGGATGCTGCCACACACGAGTTGAGAACTCCGCTCGCCAATATTAAGGCTTACGCAGAAACCCTCGCCGGGGCTGACTCTCTCGAGATTGAGCAACAGAAAGAGTTTTGCAACACGATCAACAGTGAAGTAACGCGGCTTTCGCGATTCGTCGACGACCTGCTCAGCATCAGCAGCCTAGAAGTCGGTTCGTTGACGGTCGATTTGCGTCCAACAGATATGAAACGCGTGTTTGACGAAGTGCTCGATAAGATCCGACCCTTACTCGGCCAGAAAGGGCACACGTTGGACGTACGGCTGCCCGAGAAGCTCGGCGAAATGCGGGTCGACAAAGACAAAGTCATCGCCGTGCTCGTCAATCTGCTCGGTAATGCCGCCAAGTACACACCGAAGGGAGGCCACATTGGCCTGAAAGTCAAACGTCTTGAGAACGGCCTGCAGATCGCCGTCGAAGATTCAGGCGTGGGAATTGCCCCGGAAGAAAAGGAAAAAGTCTTCGAGAAGTTCTTCCGTAGTGAAGACCCCCGGGTTCAAGGCGAAACAGGCTCCGGCTTAGGGCTCTCGCTCGCGCGTGAAGTCGCACGCATGCATGGTGGCGAGATCACCTGTGACAGCGTGATCAACGAAGGCACCACCTTTACGTTTGATCTGCCCAACGCTGAGGAGGTTTCTCATGCTCGCCGTTGAGACCCAAGGCGCGGTCGAAGTGGTGAGCCTGAATGCACCGCTAGACTCTCAGAATGCCGATGAATTGGCCGAAAGCATCAGTCAGCGATGTGCGCATGGTCAGCCAGCGATCGTCATCGATCTTAAGAATACCCCGCTGATCGATAGTGCAGGTTTAGAATCGCTCGTCGACGTCCAGCAAATGGCCGCGAAACGAGGTGGCAGTGTCAAGCTAAGCGGGCCGAATCCGCTTTGTGCAGATATTCTTCACGTCAGTGGAATGAATCGCCGGTTTGAAGTCTTTGAAACGGCCAAAGCAGCCGTTGGGAGCTTTGCCGGATGACTCTCACCATTGATCAAGGCAACACCGACGAACAGCACCTAGCGGGACTTCTGCACGAAGCTCCTGAGGAGCAGCCTCTGCATAAGGGACCTCTCGGTCAACGCCTTATCCGGGCTAACTTGCTCGGCCAAGAAGAACTCGATACCGCGCTGAGCCAGCAGGCGGAAAGCGGCAAGAAGCTTGGCGAAACCTTGCTTGAGCTGGGCTTCGTCAGCGAAGACCAGTTGCTCCCTTTTATCGAGCAACAATTGGAAGTTCCAGCAGTCAGACTTCGTGATGGCTTGCTCGACCCGGTTGCCGTGCGGACTTTGCCGCGCTACTTGGCTGAAGAGTTCAACGTGCTGGCATTATTTCGCATTCACAACGAGCTGGTCCTTGCGACTGACGACCCGCACAACCTCCTAGCAATCGACGCCGTCGAGCAGGCGACAGGACTAACTGTCCGTCCCGTTTTTGCTTTCGGTGCTGCCATCGAGCGTTTCGTCGGACGTGCTTACGAAGAAGACTTTCAAGTCGATGCCGTTACGGCCGACCTCGATGATGCGGCTCTCGAACTTCGGGCGGACGCTGCAGACCTTGATATCGCTTCGGTCAACGAGCTGGTTGATGGCAGCCCCATCATCAATCTCGTCAACTACTTAATGCTACAAGCTGTTCGCAAAGGGGCCAGCGATATTCACATTGAGCCTGGCCGAAAATCAGCGTCGGTTCGGTTCCGCATCGATGGCCAACTTGTCGAAATGCTGAAGCCACGGCGCGACATCTACCCGGCGATCGTTTCCCGTATCAAAGTGATGGCGAAGCTCGACATTGCCGAGCATCGACAGCCCCAAGATGGCCGTTGTCAGGTGGTTGCCGAGGGCAAAGAAGTCGACCTTCGTATCTCGACTCTTCCAACTGTGATGGGCGAAAAGGTGGTCATGCGTGTTCTCGACAAGGGCCGTCTCACCTTCGATCTTGATGAGTTGGGAATCAACTTAGAGACACTGACCACGCTCAAAAAACTTCTGAAAAAACCACACGGCTTGCTGCTCGTGACAGGCCCCACCGGTAGCGGTAAGACGACGACACTCTATTCAGCATTGGAACTGATCAAATCGGTCACGCTCAACGCTGTCACTGTTGAAGACCCTGTCGAATATCAGGTTGAGCAGGTTAACCAGGTGCAAGTCGATTCGGCCCGAGGGGTTAGCTTCGCGGCAGCCCTTCGTTCGATCCTCCGACAAGACCCCGACGTCATCATGGTCGGTGAAATCCGTGATGCCGAAACGGCCCAAGTCGCCGTGCAAGCAGCACTGACCGGTCACTTGGTGTTGAGCACCCTACATACCAACGACAGCGCCGGTGCAATCACACGAATGCTGGATATGGGCGTCGAGAGCTATAAACTCGCCGCTTCTTTAGTGGGCGTGATGGCCCAGCGGCTCGTGAGAACGATTTGCCCGCATTGTAGAACAACGCACTACGCGTCCGCTGAATACCTGGAGTCGCTCAATTTCAAGGGCGACTCCCGTCGCAGTTTCGCCCGCGGTGAGGGATGCCACGAGTGTTTCGACACCGGCTACCAAGGCCGGACAGGCATCTATGAAGTGCTCCCCGTTACCTCCGAATTCCGAGCAATGATCGCCTCTGAAGAAGATGTCGATACGATCCGTCGGTGGCGCGACGATCAAGGTTTCGAATCGCTTCTGGCCGGAGGACTGAATCTAGCGGAGATGGAACAGACCAGTTTGGAAGAAGTAGCGCGTGTCGCCTTCTTCGATTAGTACAGGACAAGACGAACAGGACCCATGTCAACCACTTCCACCGTCCCTGATTGGATGAGCGCCGACTTTGCACCGGTAATGCAACCTGCGAAATCGCGGGGCTCGTCGTGGCGCGCGCGTAGTCGAGTGACGAAGAGCCAGTTGGCTGACTTTCTGGCACAACTGTCGATTATGTCTCGCTCAGGCGTCGACTTGGCATCAGCGATTCAGTCACTCGCAATGCAGTGCGAACAGCCTCAACTTGCCGAAATCCTACGAGAGGTCAACGAAGCGGTTGTCAGTGGTCACACGCTTTCTGAGGCGCTCAAAAAACACCCTGCGACTTTCGACCCCGCCTTTGTAGCGACCGTGTCTGCGGGTGAGGCGAGTGGTCGAATGTCGGAAGTACTGACGCATCTGGCAGATGTTTATCGTGGCGAAGTCCGGCTCCGCCGCACCATCAAGACGATGCTAACCTATCCCGTCTTACTGACGATGGTCTCTGGTGGGGTAGTTGTCGCACTCGTACTTTTCGTCTTGCCACGGTTCGCAGGCATCTTCGAACAATATGATATGGTTCTGCCAGCACTGACGCAGTGGCTGATTAACTTTGCTTCAGAACTCCGCGGACGCTGGTGGCTGTGGCTGCCGCTGTTCGGGGCGGTCGTCGGTGGTGCGGCCGCTTGGTTCCTCACCGAAACCGGCCAAAGCTGGTGGAACAGAGTATGCGTAAGCTTGCCGCTACTGCGGGGCATTACGAAACCACTTTGCACGGGCCGCATCTGCCGGATGCTGTCACTTATGCTCACTAGCGGCGTGCCGTTGGTCGAAGGACTGCGACTCACTGAGCAGTCCGTAGGCAATCGAGAATTCAAGAATGTCCTTCGCAAGATGACCGACGCGGTTGTCAATGGCCGCTCGCTCACAAGCGTGATGAGCAACGCAGAGATCTTCCCCCAATCAGCCCGCGAAATGATCGCCACCTCAGAAGGAGCGGGCAAGCTCGATGAAGTCGCTTCGCTGCTCGGTGCCTACTACGAAGAGGAAGCGGAATCAAAAATGAGACAAGCGCTCCGCATGTTCGAGCCAGCCATCACCGTCATCATGGGGGCGATCATCGCCTGCATTGTGCTGGCGGTCATGTTGCCTGTGTTCGATCTCTCAAGCATGAAGGGAGCACGGTAGAGGCAAGCCCCACTGTCGGGCAAGCAAGCTTTCCACCATCGCATCATGACATTCCTGCAGAAAAAACCGGGCTGGATCGGCGTTGACCTTGGCGTTTCAAGCGTCAAGATTGCGCAATTGGTCTGGCGCGAGGGGCGTCTGGTGATCGGCAGCACGGCACAAGCTTCACGACGCAAATCGTGGCTGACCGACGGAAAGTGTCGCCAAGCCAGCCTGCTTCCCGCAAGTTCCAAATCGGAACTGAGCGAAGCGGTTCTGATAGGAAAGAAGTGGCAAGGCAACACGGCAGCCGCTTCACTCTCCCTCGCAGTGGCTGATGTGTATCAGGCACCACTTCCAAACGAGGGATTCGAGGATCCCACACGTTGCGAGACGTTCCGGAAGGCAGCGCTGTATCCACTTGAACTCCGCCAGCTCGATTGGTGGCCCGCGGCTGCAAACGCCAAAAATCCGCCGCACGCGATGGTCGCCAGCTTGCCTCAGGCGTGGTCAGAATTGGTTTGCAAAGAACTCGCCCAACAGAAATGGAACTGCCGGGCCATCGACCTGCTTTCCTGGAGCTTGGCCCGTGCGATTGGGCTTGCGGACTCAGGCGGACAACCTTCGCAGGCCCGCCCCGGCATCTACGCAGCGATTGACTGGGGATGCAGCAAAGCTACCTGTATCCTCTATAGAGATGGCGTTCCCATTCTCATGCGTTCGCTGAAAGACGGTGGCTTTGCAAACATCGTTGGTGCACTCAAGGAGCAGTTGGGAGCGAACGAACTCGAAACTCGGGAGCTTATCCAATCGGCGGGAGCAGAGCATTCAGGTTCTGCCGCCTCGCGGGTCGTCTCGAAACTCATTGCACGGCACTGGAGAAAGTTCGAGAGCGAACTATTGCGAACCTTGGACTACTGGGAATCCCAGACTCGGGGCGAGAAACTGGAACAGATCTACCTGTTCGGCGGAGGAGCTGGCCTAGGGGATGCCCAGCAACGCATCTCAGGGATCACTTCTGTAAAGACGACACGCTGGAGTTTTCCGCAAGCACCGCAGTCGAATAACCAGCAGCCGATTCCTTCCTTTTTGCTGGGCTCAGCCGTTGGGCTCTCAGCCATGGCATGGGAGAAATCATGAATCGACATGTCAACCTCATGACTGATCGGGCTCTACGCTCAGCAACTATCCGGCAACATCGCCGCGTGTGGCTGATTGCGTTGCCCCTACTGTTAGGCGTCATGGCAGTGCCGGTCACCGCCCGTTGGCAGGCTGTTCAGCCTCTTGCGAATCGTCGCACGACACTGGAACGCCGCTACGAACCGGCCCGCAAAACGCAGGAAGAGAATCTTGAACTCAGCAGCAAAATTGATCGCATCCTTACAGAAGACAAGTTGGCAATCCTCCTCGCAGAGCAGCGCCCAATTGACGCCCTACTCGGTGTCGTTAGCCAGGCGGCCTTGGGAGAGGGTATGCAACTGCGAGTTGAAAACTTCCAACTTAGCGAACGCAACCCTGAGGATACCTTGCAGACGGGACGGTACGGAACGCTCACGTTACGAGGACTTGCTGCGGGAAGCGAAGACATTGGCCGATTCGTCCAAGCGCTCCGCCGTCCTCCGTTTCATTCCATCGAACTTCAAACCACCGAGAAGGTCAAACTCCCTTCAACCGATTTAGAATCTTTCACGATTCGCTGCGAGTACTAGCAATCGGCAAACTGCGGCCTTCAATCGAACCATGAAACGACAACCCCAATCACTCATTTGGACCATCCACATCACGGGCGCGGTGACCGCCATCGTGCTGGTGCTTGTCGTTTGGTTCGGAGTTTATCAGCCACTCAACGAGCAGGCCGTTGCCGATGAGATTCGCATCGGAAAGCTAGAATCGCTCATTGCCCAGCCAAAGACATGGCAGAACGTCAATGTGTTGCTGCTCGATCAGCACTTCACGCTGTCTGAGGCGGTTGCCTTCGCGAATCGCCATAGTGCTGGCGGATCGCAGGACGACCTTTTTATCCGCGAGGCGGACAAGCTGGCCGAAGATCACCAGTTAGAAGTGCTGGACTGGCATTTGGAGGCCGATCGCGATGTCGAGCGGTTCACCGAGAGCCGTGTGCGAGGGAGCTTCCGTGGTAGCTATGAAAGCATCAGCCGATTCCTTGCCAGTGTTAGCCAAATGCCCCGTATTGCCAAAGTCTTGGAACTGTCCCTCGATAAGGGTGACAAATCTGGTGAGTATCCCGTGCGAATCACATTTGCGTTGTACTCCTCCGGCGAAGCCAACGATACAAGAATGAAGGGGAGGGCTCTGTGAACCAGACTCGTCCAAAAGAAATCGGAGCCACCCCCGGCAAGCTAGCAATTGTTGGCGTGTTGAGCCTCGTGCTCGCTTACGTACTTTTCGGTGATGCTATTTTCGGATCAAGCAAGACGGCAGCCAAGTTGAAGCCCCGTGCTGCCAAGGTTGTCCAGCAAGGCCAAACAAATAAGAACCCAGGCGTGCAGTCCCTGAAACGGATCGAGGAATCAATCGTCCGCAAAGACTGGCCTGAGCTAGAGATCAAGGAAACCGTTAAATTCGATCCCTTTGGAGCGAAACTCCCAGGCGATCGAGAGCGGGCTGCAATCGCAGCAACCAATAGTGAGGAAGAGGTCGACGACGTGAGCCTGAAGGAGATCCAAGAAGCCAACGAAGCGATCGTAATTGTCTCTGGCGGCGAAAAGATCGCACGTTACGGGACCATGGAGCTTCGAGTCGGAGACCAAGTAGGCGACTATCGGGTGACGGATATCAACAACCAGGGAGTGGTGCTCTCCGAGCGATAAGCTTGGGGATGCTCGAGCGAAGCAGCCGAACACGGAATGTTCATGCGAAGCAGAAGATTGACAAGGAAGAAAGCTCAGAAGGCCGCTCCGCGCCTGCTTTCGCTGCTGCTTGTTCTGCTAGTATTTTTCCCTGCACATTTGGCGCAGTCTCAGCAAACATCAACGGACACAGCTCAGCCAACCTTTTCGCTCGAAGCTATTGAACGCGAATCAACTGAACTTCTCAATCAGTTGCAAAAAGCAGCCCTAGGAAAAAGTACCGCCCCGGCAAGGAATCAGGCTCGAACGAACCCGAGTCGCGCTCAGGAAGAAAACGCAGCAGGGCCGCGTTTGAATCCTCTTACGACTGAGTCGCTACCAGAAGCAGTCGTGGTTCCACTGCAGCCCCGTCCCGCGGCTGAGAAGATCGCCATTCACGAAGATGCCGGCCTCGTTTCGCTAATGGTCCGCGACGGATCGCTTCGCCAAGTCGTGGCGATGATCGCCGAGACGCAGCGCCTGAATCTCGTGTTCGCCGGTTCGACGGACGTGCAGATCACAGCAACGTTCGAGAAGATGCCTTGGCAGCAGGTGCTCGACGCGGTACTCAGTGCTTCGGGGCATACCAGCAACGTCGCTGGCAATGTGATCTTCGTCTCCGCCGTCGATGCGGCAGACTTCGTTCCTCCCGGTGTCGGAGGGCGTGAGGTTCGTGTCTTCGAACTCGACTTCGCCGCCGCCGTCGACATGGAGCAAAGCATCGCTGGGATGCTCTCCGCAGGTGGAAAGTCGTGGGTCTTAGAAAGCAGTGCCGCCGATAATCGCCGCACGCGCGAGGCAGTGGTCGTGATGGACTATCCGGCCTATCTGGAACGCATCAATCAGTTCATCTGCCAAAGCGATCAGGCACCACGGCAGGTTCTGATCGAAACGCACATTCTGCAAGTCGAACTTTCGGACTCTTGCCGTAATGGAATCAACTTCGAGAACGTCGTCGGGCTCGGTTCAGGAAATCTTTCTCTGAGAAACACGGGCTTCGCGAACGCTGCTGCGGCCCCCTCCTTCTTTGTCGAATCAACCGGCAAAGCTCTGACGGGACTCGTTGAGCTTCTCAAAACGACCACCGACGCAAAAACGCTCGCTTCCCCTCGAATCCACGCGATCAATGGTCAGGAGTCGCGTATTCAGATCGGCGAGCAACTCGGTTTTCGCGTGACCACGACCACCCAAACTAGTACGCTTGAAAGCATCCAGTTCCTCGACGTAGGTGTGGTGCTAAGGGTGACGCCTCGCATCACGCGCGATGGTCGTGTCCTCATGCGAATCAAGCCGGAAGTTTCGACAGGAAACGTCAATCCCGACACGGGCCTACCTGCGGAAGAAACCACCGAAGTAGAAACGGACGTCATGCTATCCGACGGGCAAGGCATGGTCATCGGCGGGCTGATCCAAGAGAAGGATTCCAACATTCAGAACAGGGTTCCGGTGCTTGGTAGCATCCCCTACTTGGGCGTTCTCTTTCAGAAACGTGCCGTGGAACGCTCCCGCTCAGAAATCATCGTCACGCTCGTTCCCCGAATCTTGCCTTACGACCCGATCCGTCAGGCACGCAACGATTTCGACGTGCAGCGGACGATCGACCCTCTGACGGTCGGGGCTATCCATTCCGCACCGCGACCGTACGAACCAAAGATGTACGATCCGCTCGATTACGTTCATTACAGCCCCTCTTTGGTGAGGCAATGCAACGCCGAGCAGTGCGATCCAGAGCAAGGTTTGCCAGCCACCACCGGCGGCGAATACCTGGAACCACTTCCGCCCGTCGAGAGCACCGAGTTGGTGCCCCAAAACGGACAACTGGCATATCCGGCCGAACATTTGCCGCCCGCAGTGCCAGCTCAGTAAGTCGGTGTTCGGGGCATGGGCTAGTCTTTATTAGAAGACCAACCCGTTTAGCCACGGTGCTTGCACCGCGCTCAAGATATTGCTCGCGAGGTCCCTATGCCCAACCGACTTGAACTACCCGATGAGTTGCAAACGCTCATCGAAAAGCGTGAAGAAGAGCGTCGCCAGGATCCCAGTACTGAAGAAGCAGCCGTCGACCCAGCCGATCGCCGCACCGGCGAAGACCGCCGCTCGTCAGAAGGTTAGCCGTCGACCTTGGTCGCCGCGAATTGTCTGCATGTCAGGATTTACAACCCGTGAGCTAACGCTTCACGGCTCAGAAGCAATCAGCGATCCGCTGATGCTCAAGGCCAAGCCAACCATAGCCCGTCAGTGCGTGAGGTATGCTTCCGCCCAATCACTCCGGGCAACTCACGCGGCACATAGCGATCACCCACCGCATGTTGCCTACGGTCGCGATACCGATCGTAAGGGCGTAAACAAACCGGCACACTCGCTGCAAAGTTGCCGTGACCATAGGCTGAGTACCTCAAAGTCAGCTCCGCCTCAGGCAGCAGGTCAAACTCTTCCTGCGGCTCCAAATGGCGGAACCTAAGCCGAGCGGTGAAGACGCCATCGACAAAATCGCTTGGCTGAATTCGCTGAGTCCAGCTTTCTTCGCGTCGGAATCGCTCCCGCTCGCTCTGGCGCGCAGCCCGCCAGGGTCGTCGTTCTGTCCATAATTGGGCCGACAGATTTCCGCGCGCCTCAACAGGTTGGCCCTGCTCGTCAAACAGAACGAAACTCACAAGAAAACCATCAGCGGCCGCATCACGATCAAGATTCGCCAGCCGCACATCAACGATCTCGAGCGCAACAGCTCGCGATTGATTTACCTGTACTAGCCGCGGCTCTACGAACCGCAGGTCGCCCCCAATCTCAAACTCGCCCAGCGTGTCCTGACCGGTCACAAGTTCAGCAAAGTTCTCACGAAGCGTGTCAACTTCACGAGCTTCTCCATCGACCGTTGCCTCAAGAATCGAATCCCAAGGGACAGCCGTCGTGAGTGATATCCCATCGCTCTCGACACGCAGCCAAGCAGATCGCTCATCGGTCCGCTCATCAAGCACGCCAAGAAACTCACGCCCGTCCCGAGTCGTGACGGCAACTTCTGTAGCAAGAACTTCCTCCGCGCAGAGCATGCAGAGGACACAGGAGAACAGAGCCGTAAACAATCGCATGGCACACCTCAGGATGTAGGTCGGGCGACGCAACTCGTCGCTTCCTCCATCCTGATTAGGCGTCAGCGGCATTGCCAGTTGGTGATGCACAAAAGCAACGCGAGCCTCAAATAACCGACATATTCGCTACACAGAACGTTCATGGGTCACAGCGAGCCCAAGCGAACTCCAGCAGACAGAGTGTTTAGAACACTCGACGGCCACCCCACGTCTGCGCTTGAAGTGCCGCTCATGTGTGCCAAAAACGTCCGTTTTTGGTACACGCCAAGGTGTCTCAGGCGATGAAGCCGAACGCAATGACAGAATCTCTATAGAGCACATCGGTCTGTTACACCGAAGTGGAAATACGAACGACTTCAATTGACTATCGTCCGCCCTCTTGCAGATCCGTGATAAAATGACATGGACATGGCGTCTTAGCACTGGAACCGTTGGCACCTAGGTTTGCGTCAGAATTCGTCAAACACTACTATTGTATCCGACGGGTAAATGCCACCCGTATCCTGTAGTCCACCTTAGACGTGTTGCGAAGCACTATGACCACTCCGCAAGAGATGCGCGACGCGAACATTGCGTTCTTGAATGAACATGGATTTAGACCAGCCACATGGATGCCACTACCTTGCGCTATTGGCGTTACGTCTGACGACATTGGTTTCGCGGGAGGAACGCTCAGACCAGAATTAGAGGTCGCTAACCGGCTGCTATGTCATTGCGCTGTCTTTGCGTGGGGCTCCGCGCCACCAGACTTCGAGCAACGCGTTACGGACTTTATCGCAACCAATGGACTTCGCGATTTGATGACCGAGGACGAAACGGAAATCATCGACCTGTCCAAGGACGATGCTAGTGCGCAGTTTTCTCATGCGGTTGGATGGCGCCTTGAGAACATGTGGTCACTCGCTTGGATACTGGGCGCTACTGATGAACCATCTGCTACAACGGGCCAGCTTCCTCAGGAAATAAGCGGGGCATTGATGTCGCTCTTTCTGCCGGACTTCACCGTCACAGCAGAGTCGTTGGTAACTCAAGGCCAAACACAGCCGATTGAGAACATCGTTCAAATGGAAGATCTCTTCTATCTCGCCCACAACGCGGTTCGCGCTGGGCAGACTGGCCATCCTGAGCAAGTGCCTGACCACTTTGACCCAATTGGTGACGGTGGTGCGATCCATGAACGACGGCACAGTCTCACATGGTCGTTGGCTCCTGGAGCTGCATGGAATGAAACAGATTTGAGCACCTAGTTTGCCTTACCCAAGAGATGGATAGTAGTGAGTTGCACACGGCGTCGCGTGCCGCGTAATTTCTGAGATCAGTATCGGTCGCCGCAGCCATGTGAACGGTGACAGCATCCTTCCTAATCCTGACTCGGTCTAGCAGGCCGAGGCACTTTTCTACGCTTTTCCATCTGCCCAAGCGTGAAACACCGAGGCAAGTTGGCGTCAGCGTGCCTTTTCTTCACGAATAGGGACGCTACCCTCACTTCCAAACACCGACCTGCTCGCCGCCGTTCCCCAAGTTTCGCGATTGTGCCGGGCGCTCCCTCCGGGCTCGACCGTTAGCCACTTCCACTCGCTTTGATGCACCATGCGAGCGATCAGTGCGATCTGTCCGGCGTGATAGGCGACATGCGTGACAGCTCGCAGTAGGGCCTGAGCCACGGTATGAGCCTCGCCGCGGATCAGGACCTCTCTCTCGAGATCTTCTTCTCCAAGCGACTCAAGCGTGTTCGTCAGGGTCTTCCAACCCTCGTTGAAATAAGCGACGAGCGACTCCCGATCCCCCTCCCAGTCGGCGAACTCCAACTCGCGATCGCGGTCCGCTTTTTCACCATCGGTAGTAAGAAAGTCAGAGAAACGGCTCTTTAGATTGCCACCCAGGTGCCTGAGGAGTGTCGCCACGGAATTCATTTCCTCAATCGGTCGCGCGGTGAGTTCCTGATCTGAGAGTTGCTCAACACAACCATCGATCATCCGCTTGTAAGAAGCGAACGCGTCGATTGTCTTCGTATACCAATCCGGTTGGTGGTGATTCATGAAAACTCCTTCCTGAGTTCGTAGAGATGACGCGAGCCGTTGCCAGTCGACAGGATACCGCAGTGGCCAAGAAGTAGTGGCCAAGAAACCAACGAGCGATAGCAAACAAGATTCGATGAAATCCTGTGCCGGGTGGTTTCTATGCCTAGCTTCGGCATTGAAATCTTACGGCTCTCTGTGAGCATGACGTGACCAGGGCAGCACGATTGAAAAGCAAAAGTGCGACCATCAGGCGTGACGCAAAATGGCTAAAGTGATTCAAGTTAAGCACTTAGGGCATTTCGCACCAGCACGACGTCCGGACTTTTGCACGCGCATACGTGATTTCGTGCAAAAAGCAAAACCCTCTCAGACGGCGAGAGACTCAGTTCATTGCAATCGAAACTTCACCTTGGCATAATACTGAACAAACGTACCGTTCTGCCGTGGCGAAAGTATTCGTGAGATGCGTGCAATTCGTTGACAGAAATCCACACTGAATGACAACGATCCTCCACAAGCAAGAGAGCTACCAAATCCTCGGAGCCGCCTTCGAGGTCTACAACCAAATGGGCAGCGGCTTCTTGGAAGCTGTCTATCAAGAATGTCTAGAGATCGAGTTCCGCGAGCGCAATCTTCCTTTTCTTTCACAGAAGCCTTTGGAGCTGAACTACAAATCAAAGCCACTGGAAGCAAAGTACATTCCTGATTTCATCTGCTACGAAAAAATCATTGTAGAAATCAAAGCGGTCACCGAACTGAACAGCAATCATCGTGCTCAGGTACTCAACTATCTCAAAGCGACAGGTTACCAGTTGGGCCTGCTCATCAACTTTGGGAAACATGGCGGGTTGGAATCGGAGCGAATTCTGTGGAACTAGCTCTTTGTTGACTCTCCTAAACTGTCAACGAATAGCACGAATTTCACGAATGATTGTTGGACACCCAAGCAGTAGAAATGAACCTCCATAGATACTTAAGAAATGTCAGAGGATTCTATTTTCGAGAACAAAGCGAAGGATTATTCGTGAGATTCGTGTAATTCGTTGACAAAAAAGAAGTGACCTATGCTAGCCAAACTTCACACCTATTCCCTCCTCGGCATCGACGCTCTTCCCGTGGAAGTTGAGGTCGATGTCTCGCCCGCGGCAATGCCCAAGACGGTACTCGTCGGCTTGCCGGAGGCTGCCGTGAAGGAAAGCGTTCACCGTGTCGAGCGAGCATTGGTGAACAGCGGTTTTGTTCGTCCCGATAACCGTGTCGTTGTGAACCTTGCGCCGGCTGATCTTCCCAAGCAGGCAGCTTCGTTTGATCTGCCGGTGGCCTTGGGAATGCTCGCTGCTAGTGGGCAATTTGAGTCAGACATCCTCAGCCGCTATGCCGTGGTAGGGGAGCTGGCGCTTGATGGAAATACTCGCCCAGTGAAGGGTGCCCTATCCATGGCAATGGCTGCCGCGAAGCAGCCAGGCATCGAGACTATTCTTGTCCCTTACGACAACGCGCCCGAGGCAGCGGTCGTGGAAGGTGTCGAAGTGATCGCCGTGGAGAGTCTTAGCCAAGCCGCGGCATTTCTATCCGGCCGTCTGCCGCTCGAACCGACCCCCTCGAAGGTCGAGAAGATGTTCGAAGAACTCGACTGGTACGAGGAAAACTTCGCCGACGTCCGTGGCCAAGAACTCGCCAAACGAGCTGTGATGTTGGCCGCAGCTGGCGCGCATAATTTGCTAATGGTTGGGCCACCAGGTGCCGGCAAAACGATGCTGGCCAAACGAGTGCCAACGATCCTCCCGCGGCTCACTGCTGACGAGTCGATCGAAACCACTCGTATTTATAGCGCGATGGGGAAGCTCCCTGCAAGCCGCCCGTTGATGGTCCGCCGTCCTTACCGAGCCCCGCATCACACGATCAGTAACGCCGGACTCGTCGGCGGTGGATCGATTCCTTCACCCGGTGAAATCAGCCTTGCACATAACGGCGTCCTGTTCTTAGACGAGTTGCCAGAGTTCAACCGTCAAACCTTAGAGGTACTCAGGCAACCTCTCGAAGACGGGCACGTTTCGATCAGCCGCGCGTTGCGATCAACCGAGTTCCCCGCAGACTTCATGCTCCTCGCGTCGTTGAATCCGTGCCCGTGCGGTTATCGGAATGATCCACGACGGGAATGCCATTGCAGTAGCCCTCAGATTGAAAGGTACATGAGTAAAATTTCAGGGCCCCTACTAGACCGTATCGATTTGCATCTCGAAGTCGCCGCAGTACCGTTCAACGAACTCGCCAGTGGGCCACCTGGAACCACAAGCGAGCAGATGCGCGAGCAAGTCGAATCCGCCCGCGAGGTCCAGGCGAAACGCTTCGCCGGCACGAACATCCGCAGCAACGCCCAGATCACCAGTCGTCAGTTGCGCGAACTGTGCCAACTCGACGACGCAGGTAAACAGCTACTTCAGGCCAGCGTCAACGAAATGGGCCTCTCCGCAAGAGCCCACGACAAAGTCCTCCGCGTCGCCCGCACAATTGCCGACGTCGAAGGAGCCACCGACATCAAAAGCGAACACGTCGCTGAGGCGGTCAACTACCGCATGCTTGATCGGCAATTCTGGACGTGACCGATGTGGTTAGCCTGAATTCTGGCCACGGATTGCACGGATAACACGGATAAATGCTGATGAAAAAACTACTTCATGAGTCGATCACAGAAGACATTATTGGGTCTGCGTTCGAGGTCCATAACTACTTGGGCTATGGATTCTTGGAGAAGGTTTATCAACGGGCAATGCAGGTCGAACTGCTTTCTCGCAATCGTGCTTGTGAATTGGAAAGAAAACTGGTTGTGAAGTACAAGAATGTGATTGTAGGAGACTATTCGGCAGACCTATTTGTCGAAGATGTTGTGATTGTCGAGCTGAAGGTCGCCAAGCAGTTAAATGTATTAGACGACTCTCAACTTCTAAATGAACTACAAGCAACAGGAGAAAAAGTAGGCCTCTTAATCAATTTCGGAAAGGAAAAGGTAGAGTTCACGAGAATGGTCAACTAGCAATAAACATCCGTGAACATCAGTGCCATCCGTGGCCAAAAAACTAGCGCTTCCCCCGCCGTGCGGTCGTCCTCTGCTTACCCTTCGGTCCCTTAGGTTTATGAGCATTCTCGGCTTGCCCCGTCATTTCGTAGAGGAACCGGCTAGGAGTCGTTTCCCGAGGTTTGCCCCATTTTCGTCGTGTTAGTGCAAAGCTAAGCGTTAGTTTTTCTTGAGCACGTGTCACACCGACGTAGCACAAGCGTCGCTCTTCATCGATGGCACTTGCTTCGATTGCTTCGAGTGAGCGCTTATGCGGCAAGATGCCTTCCTCCATCCCTACCATGTACACGAAAGGATATTCCAGACCCTTCGCGGAGTGCATCGTGAGTAGCGCGACTGCATTACGGGCGAGCTCCTTTTCCTTGTCGTCGCCCAGGTCATCACCACCGACGGCGACGTCGTCGAGAAACTCGCGTAGCGTTGCTTCGTCTTTCCCGGAGGCGTAGTTTCCTGCCGCATTGATGAGCTCTTCGACCGAGGCACGTCGCGCTTCGCGATCGTTCGGGTCGGGGTAGATGCGGTCTAACTCGCGGTGGTACTGCGAACGATCAACAACGGAATCGACCAGCTTGTCGAGCGGCAGCCGCTCTGCCAGCTCACGAAGATCGCACACCAGTTTGACGAGCTTTTCGACCGACTCGGATGCCGCTCTGGGAAGTTTACCAGCGGCTATCGCAGCAGGAATCGTTTCCCAAAGGCTTTTTCCCGTGGAGACAGCCTCAGCGACTAAGGCTTTCACGGTCGAAGCTCCGATGCCACGCGGCGGAGTATTGATGATTCGCAGCAAGGAAGTTTCGTCGTTCGGGTTGTCCACAACCTTGAGATAAGCAACTAAGTCACGAACTTCTTTCCGATCGAAAAAACTCATGCCTCCCAGCAGAACGTATGGCAGATTCATTCGCCTCAATTCCGTCTCGAACACACGCGGCTGTTCGTTGGTCCGACAAAGAATGGCGAAGTCACCGGCTTTCACCCCTGGTTGTTGGAGTGCGTGGTGGATATCGGCGACCACCGTTTCCGCTTCCTGCGTTTCATCTTGCAATTGTAGAATCTGAGGACGCCCGCCGTCCCCGCGTGCTGGTCGAAGGATTTTGTCGTGTCGTTGCTTGTTGAACGCAATAAGGGTGTTCGCATAGTTCAGAATGGCTCCGGTCGAGCGATAGTTCTCCTCTAATCGGACGACCTTCGCCTCGGGCCAGTCTTTCGTGAACCGTAAGATGTGTTGGACCTCAGCACCCCGCCAGCCGTAGATCGATTGATCGTCGTCCCCCACGACGCACAGGTTGCGATGCCCCATCGCCAGCGCTTTGACGATGCGGTACTGGCTGCCGTTGGTGTCCTGGTATTCGTCGACCAGGATCTGATCGAACAGCCCCGCCTCCTCTCGCCGAATAGCCGGATGCTTGGTCATGAGCTTTTCAGTGAGGAGCAGGAGATCATCAAAGTCCACAGCCCCGCGAAGTTCTAACTGTTTCTGATAACGCCGGTAAGCTGCTGCGGCCAAGTGCTCTCGGTCTGACTCGGCAAGCGAAGCGGCAGCGGTCGCCTCGATCGACTTGTTTTTCCAGTTGCTAATAATCGCCAGCAGATCGCCCGGGCGGAGGGTTTCATCGGGGACGCGAATCTCGCGTAGGGCGGCACGCGCGATCGATTCCTGATCCCCCCGATCACAGATCGTGAATCGTTCGGGATAGCCCAACTGCTGAATATGCCGCCGCAGGATCTTCACGCACAGACTGTGAAACGTCGAGATCTGCGGTCGCGCGACAGACTTCTTCCCTTTGGGCTTTTTGCTTTTGCCCCGAGAGAGTAGAGCCATCGCCCGTTCTTGCATTTCTCCCGCGGCTTTGCGAGTGAACGTGACGGCCAAAATGCGATCTGCGGCGGTACCTCGGCGGATGAGTTCGGCGATGCGAGTTGTCACCACGCGTGTCTTCCCCGTCCCCGCTCCGGCCAGCACAAGCATCGGACCAGATAGGGTTTGAACGGCATCGCGTTGTGCGGGGTTGAGTCCGGCCATTAAACAGGGGTATTCGGGGAAGCAGAGGTCGAGCCAATCAGTGCAGTCCGGCAGTGTAGCCTTGTTCCTCGGGGGAGCGTAAGGCGTGAATCGGCACCTCCACGGATTCGCTTCGGCTTGACGCAACTTGTTGTTAGGACATACACTTCGGTCTTGCCGACGAGACACTAGCTTCGGCAGAAACCACGAGACGAACCAGGCAAGACAAGAATTAGGCAAGTATCGATGAAGACCGAACACCGTCACGAGCTGGAAACCAACGATCTGGCGAAGAAGCTCGCTGTGTGGATTGAAGGCGTCAAGCCGTATACCACTTACATTCTGCTTGGAATTGGGCTTCTCTTTGGGGGCTACCTCGCAGGTAGCTACTGGTCCGCCAAGCAAGCTCAGCAAGAGCAGGAGTTCTGGCAAGCTTACCAAACGGCCCTCACGACGAGCGATTCGACCCCCGCGTTTCAAGACTATTCAGAAGTACGTAAGACGGCTGCAAGCGAGGACTATACCGCCGCGGGGCAGCAGTGGGCGTATCTTACCTGGGCGGATCGTCAGCTATTAGTCGCTTCAACGAATTATCTGTCACAACGTGAGAAGTCGATGGAGCTGCTGAACTCGATCGTGGGCGTCTACGATCAGCTTTCAACGACTGCCAGCCAGCAGAGCGTCAGAAACAGGGCACAACTCGGCTTGGCCCGCGTGTACGAGATGCAAAACGAGCCTGAAAAAGCGAAGAAGGCCTACGCCGCGGTTCGTGGAATTTTCGAGACCGTTGCTCAGCAGCGACTCGAAGTTTTGGAGTCCGAACCGAACCAGAAAGCCATGGACTGGCTAGCGACCGCCGACTTGCCAGAACCCGCTTCGCTTAGTGGCGGTCTCCCGGGTGTAAGGCCCGATTTCGCCGCGGACCTACCTGAGACGGACGCCCAGCAGCAGCCAGCGATCACGAAGGGCTCGATTGAAGAACTACTAGGTAAACTAGGTGAAGCGGACGAGGACGAAAAGCGGTACGATGAGACAGAGGAAGGCGAGTCGTCGGAGGGAGAGCCTGAGACCTCTGAAGAAGATGCCAGCGAGGAGGTTCCCAGCGAAGAAGAGACCGCAGCCGAAACTGAAGAAGCGGAGTAATGTCTGCTCAGCCCCAGCCCGAAGAGGCCAAGAGCCTGTTTAAGGTTGAAGCCGAGCAGGCCGGGCAGCGGCTTGATGCTTTCCTCTCGAAGCAAATCTCCGCAGTCAGCCGTGTTCAGATTAAGCGAAGCATTGATGCAGGTCAGTGTTCCGTCAACGGCAAGTCACAGAAGGCTTCCTTCAAGCTCGCCGTTGATGATCAGGTCGAGCTGACTCTGCTCGCAGCCCAGCCCACAGGGCCCAAGCCTGAGCCAATCGCACTCGAAGTTCTTTTCGAAGACGAGTCGATCGCCGTCGTGAACAAACCAGCGGGCATGGTGGTCCATCCGGCGAAGGGGCATTGGGAAGGAACTTTGGCGAGTGCTTTAGCTCACCGATTTCAGAGCCTCAGCAAAGTTGGTGGCGAAACTCGGCCAGGAATCGTTCACCGTCTCGATCGCGATACGACCGGGGTGATCGTCGTCGCGAAAACCGACGCCGCGCATCGTCATCTTTCGCAACAGTTTCAGGATCGCACGGTCAAGAAGCAATATCTGGCAATCGTTCTCGGACGGCCCGACCGAGATCGGGATCGGATAGAGTTTCCTATCGGCCCTCACCCGTCGAGTCGCGAAAAGATGGCACTGCGTGCCGATCATGCGGACAGCCGAGTAGCCGAAACTTTCTACGAAGTGCTCCAGCGCTATCCGGGGTTCTCGCTAGTGCGGGCTGAACCGAAGACGGGTCGTACGCATCAAATTCGGCTTCACATGGTTCACGCGGGGCATCCCATCCTGTGCGATAAGCTCTACGGGGGCCGTTCGCGCTTGACTCTCGGAGAACTGCGGGCGTTAGTCCGAGTGAAGCATTTCCGTGACGAGTTGGACTCTGATACGGTCGTGCTTGATCGTCAGGCTCTTCACGCTCACCGTCTAAGCCTGACTCACCCGAAGAGCGGTGAGTCAATGGACTTCGAAGCTCCTCTTCCTGCCGATATGGCCCAACTGCAATCCATGTTGCAGGAAATCGCCCAATCGCGTTAAAACACGCGTGCTGGCAACCCGTTGGGGGGCTTGATGCAGTATCGAGAGGCTCGGAGCGGCGACCATTCAGGCGGCGCGGATTGACTATTCAACTTGGAGGAATCGCGATGGGAATGATCAAGGAGTTCAAAGAATTTGCCATGAAGGGCAACGTGGTGGACATGGCTGTCGGCGTGGTGATTGGCGGTGCGTTCGGCAAGATCATTAGCTCGTTGGTCGGCGATGTCATTATGCCGGCAGTCGGATTGGTGACCGGAGGCGTCGACTTTTCCGCAATGAAATACAAACTTCAGGAAGCTGTGCCCGCGGTGAAGGATGCGGAAGGCAATGTCACTACGCCTGCCGTTGAGGAGGTCGCCATCAACTATGGAACTTTCATTAACACAGCGATTGACTTCCTGATTATCGCCTTCGCCATTTTTATGGCCATCAAAGCGATGAACTCGATGAAGAAGAAGGAAGAGGAAGCCCCCAAGGCGCCACCTGAAGATGTTCAGCTTCTCCGCGAGATTCGCGATAGCTTGGCGAAGTAGAAGCGCACAGAATTCTGTTAAGTGACCCTCTAGCCCCCAGCGCGAGTTGGGGGTTCTTTTTTTAGGCGCGTAACTGAAACTGCGGAACCCAAGGCTTGCGCCATGGGCTAGGGATTTGATGCAAGGGAGTCTTCGATGCATCTAAAGATTCGTCTCGCTAGGTGGCGACACAACAACGTCGCCGAACACGGCGCCCATGAGGTTCTTAGTACCTAGCGTTCGAGGGCTAACAAATAACTCACCCGCTTCGAAACCAGCCGTTTGTCCGAGCATTCGCGCCCAAGACTCGACGCGCGGGAAGATGTTCTGTTTTTCTGGAGGAAACTGCGTTTCGTAGCAACGCACGGCGTTGAGTTTCGTTTCCAGCGTTTCGCTCACGTCGCAAACGATCTGCCCTGGACCGTCCATCGGTTTGGCGGAGTAGAAGGCGAGCGTGTAGTAGAGCTGGGCGTCGATACGATGCGTCGGCAGGCCTTCAAGGTGTTCGTCCCACTTCGTAAGCCGCGAATAGAAGATTGCCGCGTCGGTGATCTGCATCGCCTGCCAGTGATCGGGCGAGGCGAGGGGCGTTTTCTCACCGAAACCAAGCACTAGCTTTGGCCGATACTTGCGAAACTCAATCGCCAGTTCGACGCGTGCCTCAAAACTATCGAACAATCTTCGATTCGGCAGATCAAGCGTGATGCGTTCGTGAACGCCAAGCACCTCTGCCGCTCTGCGCGCTTCTTCCAAACGCACCTCGGGTCCTGGAGAACCGGGAGTCGGCTCGCCATCGGTGAGATCGATAATCCCAACGCGATAGCCTTGCTGTACGAGCGAGGCGAGCGTGCCGCCACAAGCGATTTCCACGTCGTCAGGGTGAGCGCCCACCGCGATGACATCAAGTTGCTGGTAGTCTTCAGTGCCCATGCTCACTCATTATTCGTAGGAGTAGAGTTGCTTCCTCAATGCCACCAACTCGGGTAGCTTGCCTGCCGGGATCGTCGGGATTTCGCCAAGCTGTCTAGCCAAATAAATCGTGCGACAATGAGCTTCGAGCATTTCCATCAGGTGATAGGCATGCTCGAGGCTGTTGCCGTAGGTCACGCCTCCGTGGTGTGCCAACAGGCAGGCGTTGCTGTCTGAAAGAAAGGGTAAGACCGTCTCCGCGAAAGCTTTTGTACCGGGCGTTTCGTAATGCGCAATCGCCACCTTACCAAAAAAGACTTCCGACTCCGGCGTCACCGCACGGGGTAAAGGCTGTTTGAGAACGGCCAGTGTCGTTGCGTACGGTGGGTGTGCGTGAACAACTGCTTGGATGTCGCTTCTGGCGTGCAGAATTTCCAAATGAAGTTTGATTTCGCTGGAGGGTGAGCGATCTCCTGCAAGTGGGTCGCCTTCTGGGGTCACGAGACAAAGATCGCTAGGCGAAAGCCGTCCTTTGCAAAGTCCTGTGGGGGTGCAGAGGATTTCGTTGTCCTTGCTTCGCAGACTGAGATTACCTTCGCTACCAGCAACCAGTTGCCGCTGATACATCCGCTCACCGATGTCGCACATCAGGCGTTTGGCGTCGTCGAGAGCTTGCGAAGCGTTCATGAAAGAGTGCGGCAGAGCAGGGCACCGGCGAACTGTTAGCTCGCGGCTACTTGGTAATAGTTACTTTGCGACCTTCGAGTTTCACTCTACCGGCGGCCAGCAACTTGAGGACATGGGGATAGGCATCTTTCTCAGTTTCGAACACACGAGCCGCCAGAGTGTCAGCCGTGTCATTGTCGAACACCGGCACGGGTTGCTGCCAGATGATCGGCCCGTTGTCGTACTCGTTATCCACGAAATGGACTGTGACGCCTGTGACCTTTGCACCGTAATCAAGCACCGCTTGATGAACGCGATTCCCATACATGCCGTGGCCGCAGAAGGCAGGAATAAGTGACGGATGAATATTGACAACCCGCCCCGCGAAGTCCTTGGGCACTGGAGCGAGCTTCAAGAAGCCCGCCATCACGACGTAGTCGACTTCCGCTTCGCGGCAGGCGGCAAAGATTGCTTCGCCATAGGAGAGGTCGGAGTCGTACTCGGAACGGTCGAAGACTGAGGTCGGGATTCCTGCCTCCTCGGCGATGTTCAATCCGCCCGCTTTCGCGGTGCTGGAAATGACGAGTCGGACATCCACTGGCAACTGCTCTGCCTTGGTATGTTCTAGAATGTTCGCAAGCGTCCGTCCGCCACCAGACAGCAGGACGGCAATCGTCATTTTTTGTGAGGTGGCTGGCATGGTGAGCGGAAAAGCGATTCTATTGCTTGCAAGTAACGGCGACGAAGAGTTTGGCAGTGTGGTCCCCGATTTTAATTTCGACAGGATCGACGTCGGAAAGTCCTTCAGCGCTCACTGTTTCGCTAAGGGTTTCGCTAGCCAAATACTCGTTGAATTGTTCGACGGCTTGCTTGAGCAACTCAGAATCGGTAACGACACCGACTTCGATTCGATCAGTGAATTCACATCCGAGTTCCTTACGTCGATCCTGAATCACACGCACAAGGTCACGTGCTAAACCTTCGGCGATGAGGTCCTCGGTAAGATCAGTGGCAAGCACGACAACAACGCCACGGTCATTCGCTGCCGCCCAGCCCTCTTTGGCGGTGAGTCGGACTTCGATTTCCTCATCGGTCAGCTCAACTGAATCGCCTTCGATGTCGAGAGTGACTTTGTCGTTCGCCTTCATTTCGGCAAGCAACGCGGCGCCGTCGGCCTTGCCGAGTGCTTGTTTCACTTTCGGAATTAGCTTGCCGAGTTTCTTGCCCAGCAGTTTGAAGTTTGGCAGCACCTGATAGTCAACGTACTTCTCCGGTTGATCGCTGAATTCAACCGCTTTGACGTTGAGCTCTTCTTCAATGACAGCGGCGTGTTCGGCGAGCCATTCTTGGTGCGCCGGATCGGCGAGGATGACCTCGACCTTGGCCAGTGGTTGGCGGACTTTTAGCTCCGCACTGGTGCGAGCGTTGCGTCCGAGCGACGAGATCAGCCGGACGAGGTCCATGCGCTCGGAAAGCGTTTCATCGATCGCCTCAGCGTTGCTTTCAGGATAGCTGCAAAGGTGCACGCTCTCTTCAGAGTCCAGCGAGAGCTGCTGCCAGAGACTCTCCGCCAAGAAAGGCACAAACGGTGCGATCATCTTCGTGGTCGTTAGCAGGCACTCGTAAAGCGTCCAGTAGGCGTCAAGCTTCCCGGGATCTTGCTTATCCTTTGCCCAGAACCGGTCGCGGCTGCGGCGGACGTACCAGTTCGATAGCGCGTCAACGAAAGCAATGATTGCCTGGCAGGCGTTGTAGTTATCGTACTCGTCCATCCGATCGACGACGGTGGAGATTGTGCGATTCAGTTCGCTGAGAATCCAACGGTCGAGCTCGCCACGCTCAGAAGCTACCCGGTAAGTCTTGCTCTCGCCGAACTGTTCTACAAATGAATCCCCTAGCCCCTGGCCCCTGGCCCCTAGCCCGTCCGGAGCGAATTCGTCAATGTTGGCGTAGATTGTGAAGAAGCTGTAGACGTTCCAGAGCCGTAGTAGAAACTCGGGCACGCTATCTTTGATTGCCTGTTCGCTATAACGAATCGAAGTCCATGGCGGCTGGTTAGCGAAGAAGTACCAACGAAGCGCGTCCGCACCGTAGAGGTCGAAGATCTCGTTCGGAGCGCGGTAGTTCCGCTTGCTCTTACTCATCTTCTGCCCGTCCTCGCCGAGCATCAGGCCGAGGACGATGCAGTTCTTGAAGGGATGAGGTGGCGATTGCGGATTTGGCATTGCGGATTGCGGATTGACGTTAGCTGAACCTTGGCCAAACAGCATCGTGCTAATGGCAACCTGCGAATAGAACCAACCCCGCGTTTGGTCGAGGGCCTCGCTAATAAAGTCCGCCGGGAATTGGTTCTCGAAGCGGTCGCGTTCGGGTCCGACTTCTTGGCCCCGGAAACCCCACTGTGCAAACGGCATCGCACCGCTGTCGTACCAGCAGTCGATCACTTCGGGGACGCGGTGCATGCGACCGCTGAAGCACTCTTCACATTCAAAGGTTACGGCATCGATGTATGGCTTATGAACGCGTAGATCGTCTGGTAGCTCTGGGTTCGCCTTTTTGGCTTCTTCCCAAACTTCATTTCCTCTAGCTAGCGGTTTCGAAAGCAACTCTTCGTAGCTCCCAACAGCCTGCTGTTTGTCGCACCGATTGCATTGCCATACGGGCAAAGGGGTACCCCAGAATCGCTCGCGGCTGAGTGCCCAGTCGACGTTCGATTCGAGGAACTTCCCGAAACGGCCATCCTTGATGTGCTCGGGTAGCCAATTGATATGGGAGTTGTTCTCCAGCATCGCGTCTTTGAAAGCGGTGGTCTTGATAAACCAACTTTCCCGCGGGTACTGGATCAGCGGGTCTTCCTCAGCCCGCCAGCAGAACGGGTAATCGTGCAGGTACTGTTCTTGGTGGAACAGCAGGCCGCGTTCTTTGAGATTGCGATTGATGTCCTTATCGCAATCCTTCACCCAACGACCGCGGACGAACTCAGGGGCCTCGTCAGTGAACTTGCCATCGGACCCGACGCAGTTGATGAGCGTCGGCCCTTCGCCCGTGTCGAAGCGAGCTTGCTCAGCGACCAGGACCTCATAGTCGACTTCGCCAAAAGCCGGCGCTTGATGAACCACGCCCGAGCCACTGTCGGTGGTCACGAAATCGGCGGCTACGACTCGCCACGCCAAGTAGTCTTCCGAGCCGTCTTTCAGTTTCCCACGCTGAGCACCGCCGAGCTTGAAGGGGACTTCTTCACTACAAAGCGATTGCCGATGCTGCGCCCCGGCGAGTGTGTAGTAAGTCTCGAACGGTGGAACGTAGCGTCGTCCGACGAGTTCTTGGCCCTGGCAAGTAGCGATTGTCTTCAGCTCTCGCTTCGACTTTGTTGCAATCGCTTCCACAAGGTCGCTGGCGAGGATCAGCAGTTCGCCCGTTTCGGTATCTTCAACGGTGGCATACTCAATTTCGGGATGAACTGCCGCGAACTGGTTCGAGGGCAAGGTCCAAGGAGTGGTCGTCCAAACGACGAGTGATGTTTTTGAAACCTGACCATCTTCAAGGAGAGGAAACTTTACGAACACACTCGGGTCAGCCACCTCGCGATAGCCTTGACCGACTTCGCCTGCCGATAGTGCCGTTCCGCCTTGGGCCCACCACCAAACAATTTTGTGGCCCTGATAAAGTAAGCCGCGCTCGTGAAGTTGCTTGAGGCTCCACCAGACGCTTTCGACATAGCTTTGGTGATAAGTGACGTAAGCGTCTTCGAGATTTACCCAGAAGCCGAGCCGCTCCGTGAGGCGTTCCCACTCCTGCATGTATCGCCAGACGCTTTTCTGGCAGAGCTGTATGAAGGGCTCGATGCCGTAGTTTTCGATTTCTTCTTTACTGTGGATGCCCAGTTCTTTGCAAACCTCAACCTCGACGGGCAGGCCGTGGGTGTCCCAGCCTGCTTTACGTTCGCATCGGAATCCCCGCATTGTTTTGTAACGCGGGAACAAGTCCTTGATCGCCCGAGTTAGGCAGTGCCCAGGGTGGGGCATGCCGTTGGCTGTCGGCGGGCCTTCGTAGAACACAAAGGGCGGAGCATCGGCCCGCGCTTTCAAAGTCTTCTCGTAGATGCCATTCTCTTTCCAAAAGTCGAGGATGGCTTCTTCGCGTTGCGGAAAGGTTTTGTCTTTATCGACGGGGGGAAACATAGATTCGATGTCAAGGCGAGCAACCGCGACCTAACAGGTCGCCGAAGTACTCTTGAAGGGTTCATGAACTCAAAACGCTCAGCATAACGAGATTTCAGAGCGTTCCCCAGGGGTTCTGGTTCAGCGATGGGAGCTACTTAGAGCAATTCGCCGCTAGCCAGATCGGTTGGGTCGAGCTTGCCGCTTTCCGCGTCGAGCCCCTCTTCGACGTCTTGGAGCGTCGCGTCGATGGATTTTTTCGCGCTGAGGTAATAGACAGCCCCCACGGCCGCAACCACATAGGTCATCACTCGATAGGTGAGGGCGACTAGGGTGCCGTCTCCCTTCGCGGCTCCGGTCATCGTTAGTAGCGACTCGACCGTCGCCTCGAAGGTGCCCAAACCGCTGGGGGTAATTGGCAGTGCCCCGGCGAAAAGGCTGATGGGGCCAATCAGCAGCATCGTTGCAAAGTCAGGCGAACTGACCGGGAGACCTTTTCCGATCGACCAGAGCCCCGTAGCGAGCAAGAGATGGGTGCAGAGGCCAAGAAGAATCGTCAAAAAAACGGTCCGGCGTTGGTCGCGGTATAACCTTGCCGCGTCCACGAGTTGGGCAACGGTATCCCCGACGACGGGCCACTTCTCGACCGACTCGCGAACGGAGTCGCTGGTCGTCGCCGGGACAAACAGGGCAATCAGTCCAACAGTCCCAAAAACCGCGGCCACCGCCACGATCTGGGCCATCATGCGTAGGTCTTCCGAGCCTTCTCCGAGACCACCGGCGATCACGAGGCCCAAGCTGGCCATCAGGATCATTGCGTAAAGCCCTACGATTCGATCGATGACCACACTGGCCACCGCATGGGTCTGGTGATCGGGCTGCTCCTTGGCGATGACTAGCGCTTTAAACAGGTCGCCCCCGATGCTTCCAAGCGACACCTGACTGAGCAGGAATCCGAGCGATCCCAGCCGGAAGGCATCGCTCATGTGAAACTTGATCCCCAGAGCTTTCACTAAGAAGTACCAACGCACGCAACTAATCGAGAAAGCAGTGAGTATGGCGACTTGTGCTAGAACCAGCCTTTGCCAGTCTTTGGGCTCGTTGAGCAGGCGATTGAAGACATCCTCACCTTGCAGCCGGTAGAGCAGAAACGCCATAATCCCTACTGCGAGCAGCACCTTAGCGGCGGCTATCAAGCGATGTCGGCGTTTAGCGGCAGCATCTGACAATGTGAAAGTAGCGAATAGAAAGTTGAAAGTAGGCTATTGAGTCGCAAAGGCGAAGCTAGCCCGCGAGCCACGCCTCGCGCGGCCCAGCGTCTGCTTCGGGACACGTTGACAATCCTTAAACTCGGTGATAGTTTCACCTTTCGACTCAACGGCGTCCACGCCAAGAGCCGAATTATCCCAAGTGCTGTGTTTTGCTGAGTTTGCAGCCAGCGAAATGCAGCCTTCCCGCGGGGGATTAGCTCAGTTGGGAGAGCGTTTGGCTGGCAGCCAAAAGGTCACCGGTTCGAGCCCGGTATCCTCCACTTCTTGCAATGTCCTGGTCTTCCAATGGCCTCATCGAGTTCCGACGAGGCCACCTCTACATCGACAGGCACTGGGCCGACTGAGACTGGGCCGACTGAGACTGGGAAAACCAATCTTGGCACCGAGTCGGCAGTCCGCTGGAAGCTGTGTGCTGCGATGTTCTTGCAACACTACAGCCTCGGGCTCTGGGCGGTCACGCTAGGCAGCTACATCACAGCCAATACCGGGGAACTTGGTTCAGGCATGTTCCGTCCTGGATTTGCCGGATTTGCGATGGGCGCCTCGGCAATCGGTGCCTTGGTCTCTCCCTTCGTAAGTGGTTGGCTAGCAGATCGATATATCGCTGCCGAGCGGCTTCTCGTGCTGCTGCATTTTCTAGGTGGGGCAGCCTTGATGGGGGTCGTTCTAGCGAGAAGTCAGACGGCATTTTATCTAGGGCTTGTGGGTTTCTTTATTTGCTACAGCCCGACTTACTCTCTGACCAATTCGCTGGTTTTTTATCACCGAGCCAATAGTTCGCGAGAATTCCCCATCATCCGAGCTTGGGGCACTGTGGGTTGGGTGTGTGCGGGGATCAGCGTCGGTTGGGCCTGGAAAGCTGGTTTCGGCACTTCTATCGAAGACCAAATAACTCCGCTGAAACTAGGCATTGGGGCGGAAATCGTCGCTGGTCTCTTTTGCCTGTTCCTTCCCCATACACCACCCACGCTCTCCCAAACTGGTTCGAGGAATTTTCAGCAACTACCTAGAAAGAGCTTGCTAAGTAGGCTGTTTAGCAGCGAGTCCCTCGTCCTATTTCGACAACCTACGATGCTGATTTCCCTTGTGGTTGCTTTCCTGGCAGCTTTGCCAACTCAGTTCTATTACGGGTACGGCAATCCTTTCTTCAACAAGTACGGCTTGGAGCATGCCGCGGCAAAGATGACTCTAGGGCAGGTGGTCGAGATCGCCTGCATGTTGGTGCTTCCGGCTTTGCTACTTCGCCTGGGGCTTAAGCGAATCTTGTTAGTAGGGGTTGCTGCTTGGGTAGTTCGCTATGTCTGTATGGCCGCGCTCTCAACCTCGGTTGCTGGAGAAACTGGAGTTGGGCTGATGTATCTGGCGATTCTGCTACACGGTGCTG
The DNA here is from genome assembly GCA_040218535.1 of Lacipirellulaceae bacterium. NCBI lineage: Bacteria > Pseudomonadati > Planctomycetota > Planctomycetia > Pirellulales > Lacipirellulaceae > Lacipirellulaceae bacterium. Next base: position 1,329,212 of record JAVJRG010000005.1, read on the forward strand.
CCTACACGTTTGTCAGCATCTCGTTGCAAGTTCATGTGAATCGGGTGGCAGGATCCTCGCATCGGGCGACGGCGCAAGGGCTTCTCGTGATCGTTTCTTCGGGACTCGGCCACCTAGCGGGTTCGTTGTTGGCCGGCTTTGCTGAGGGGAAACTTCTCTCGTCAGATCTCTCCCAAGGGTGGGACTCATTCTGGGCGGTCCCGGCTGCAATCTCAGGGATATGTTGGATTCTGATAGCGATCGGCTTTCCAGCAGGCGAAAAGGTCTCAGACTAGGCGTTCTCTAGAACAGCAGCGAGTTTTTCGTCCAGAAGCAGAATTTTTTCTCCGCCCAGGGACATATTTACCCTGCCCTGGAAGGGACAGTGTCGGGGGCTGAGAATTGTCAGAATTGTCGACAAATACAGCCTTTTTCCCCTCCAGCGGAGGTTGTGTTCAATGTTCCTAGTGACTGTAATCTCGGAGGGTTAGGGAGGATTTAGCGAAAGATTCGCGACTTTTTTCAAGCAAATCGATTGCATACTCCGCAACACATGCTTATTCTGGGGCTGTGTGAGGGAATAATCCGCGAAAGCGTTAAGTGCTAGCTTCGTTCGCTCATGCATGATTTGGGGCAAATCGCTCCTCTTGGGCCAGAAGATACGAGTTATCACAAATCATCACGGAATCTGGATCTTAACTGGAGTTGGGGAAGTCTAATGAAGACCACAAAATTTGCAGTCCTCGCAACCTTTGCGCTCGCATTGTTTGTTTGTTCCGCTGCCCACGCAGCACCGATTTCTTATCCAAATGTAGCCATCCCGCCTGCCGGGATCGTCTTTACTGACATCGTTGAAGACTCGGGCACGGACCCGACTCCTCTCTACGGTGCACCAAGTCCGTTTCTCGTCGGCCTTGATTTTAACCCAACGGCAGCTTTCTCTGCATCCAGTGTTAATGGTGGTGCGGATCTAACCGATGGCCAACTTGATTTCTCGGTACGCACTCGCCCGGAGGTTGGCATTACGTCGATCTCGCTGAGTGAGTTTGGACAGTATTCTCTGACTGGTGTTGGCACTGCAGCGACGAATGCTTTCGTTGGTGCAACCATGTTCGTGACCGTGACCCACTTGGACGGTGCACCTATCGCTCCAGTCAACCTGCCACCCGTCTCCGGGTTTGAGTCTTTTGACTTGGCTACGACTGTTCCGCCTCTGGGACCGTGGAGCCTTGACCTGACCGCTGGCGTCGCTGGATTCTTCGGAAGCCAACTCGTGACTGGTGTAGATGTAGAGTTCTAAACAACACACTGGCTGCGGCCAGCGAAGCCGGCACAACCGCCTTCATTGACAAGAAGGGCTTTGACATCATCATCATTCCTGAGAATGATCCAAACGAGATTCCCGAACCAGCCTCTCTCGCTTTGTTCGGTCTCGCCCTCTGCGGCGTCGGTACCTACGGTCGCCGCCGATAAGAAGAATCCAGTTAAGAGCAGGCTTTGCTCGCACATCCAAGAAAGCCCTGCCTTCCCCGGCAGGGTTTTTTTGTGATCTCTTGGTGTCACGGACTACGTCTTCGCTTAAACACCATTCTCCAAAACCGCGATCCTTCGCTAGGTAAAGTCAGCACCAGCAGGACGGAGCTGGCGTAGATGGGGCTCATCGAGAATCTGAAATGGACTCGCGACGCTTTTGATCGATTCGCCCCGTTGGTCAATCTGTCGGGGAACGATCGTTCCTAGCGAACGGGGGGCAATTCGCAAGTAGCTCACGGCAGTTGGATCAAGGTGCATGATGCGAGCGGCAGTGGCATCAACCGCGGGAAGGGACTGGCTCACCAAAACGAGCCCCATCTTTTTTAGGCTGCCCATGATGGGGCCGTCTCCTTCCATGCAGTCGATCGCATCGACGATTGCCAACGTGTTTGGCAGGGTGCTGTTGATATCGACGACCGTCTGGGGAATGCCATTGTGGTGCAGTACGTTCTTGGGCCAGCCGTACTTGATGCCCGGCAGAACGCCGTAAAAGTTTTTCATGGCACAGGTGAGACCGACCCAATGGTGGGTCTTCATCTTTGGCATGGAGACGACGAGGTCTGCCGTGAGCACACTTTCGGGGAAGTAGATTTCTCGCAGTGCACTCAAGCCGCCGCGATTACGCTTTGCTTTCACGGCCTGATAATTCAGGTCGGCGAAATCAAGTCCGCCATCCCGTAGTGCTTCGCCAACTCCTGACTCGACGAGCGCCATTTGCGTATCTCGCACGTGGCCGGGTGCCTCGCCAACGGTAACGGTTGCCCCCCAGGCTCGGAAGACTTCGGCCGCGGCGATAATCATCGCAGGGTGGGTCGTCATATGACGACGCTCGCGAGACGGTTCAACGAGGTTGGGCTTCAGTAAGACGCGTTTGCCCCGGTAGCGTTTCCCATCAAAACCGCAGGCGTTGAGTCCGTCGCGAATGGTTTGCACGAGCGGGCCATCGTAGGACTGGCCGCGTGCGATGAACACTTCGGCGTTCGATCGGTCTTGGCTAGGAAGGTACTTGGCGGCAGCAACGCTAGCGACGCCTGCCGCACCAGTGGCTAAAACGGTTCGGCGGCACGGCTTCCAGCTAGTTGATTGGTTTTTCCTGGTAAGATCGCTCATTGAAGTGCCTCTGCGTAAGCCGTCTGTGCCTGAACTGCTAGGCTCGACAATGAAAAAGGTTGCCTGAGTGCGGCTAGTAGCAGCAGCGACTGATGGTAGGTGCCAGGATTGCTCTTCGATTCGAGGCGTCGGAAGTGATCGGCTACAAGTTGATCTGCGTTTTGAGGCCGGCGATTAAACGCGGTCAGTCCAAGCAGAGCGAATGAAAGCGAGTTGGGTGTCACCAGATTATCTGCGACCGAGCGTTCCAGGTACTCCAAGGTCTGCTCAATACGAGAGTCGCTGACTTGATGCTCAGCGATTGCCCACATGGCGATCCCCGAAGGTTGCAGGTGTGGGAGAAGTTGTTGCCCGAGAACAAACGTATTGCCGTAGTTACATCCTCCCTCTGGGAGCAGTCGATCAGCGATCATTTGTACGCCGACTTTCACGCGCGGATGATCAGCGTAGCCCAACGCGGTGAGCGCTCTGACGAAAAAACAGGTTGGTTCCAGCCAAGAGTGCGTGTCGGCTGCCCATGACCAACCAGCCAGGGTCGTATCGTGACCGGCCTGTCCACTTCTTGGTCCGGTGCGTCCGTAGTCGTTAAGTGACCACTGGGTTGCTAACTGGATATTGGTCTGAAACTGGTCTGTCTTGCTCTGCTGATCGGCAAAGGCCCAGGCCAACGTTGCAAGACTGGTCGGCCAGCGTGGGGTACTCTGTGTTTGGCTTGCCCCAACTGAGCCGTTTTTCTGCTGACATTTGGCGAGCCAACGGGCCGATCGCTTGACTGCGGGATGCCGGTGCATGGCGAGCGCTAGCGCTGCCCAAGCCGCTGGCTCAGTCGCAGATTCATGGGGATTCGCTGCATAGTTCCAACGGTCAGCCGCCGCGAGCTTTTCGAGATGGTCTGAAACTCTCACTGTGAGATCCTTACGAAACGGCTGACGTAGGCTGCTCTTCAAGGTCGGGAGAGGCGCAGTTTGCCCACTCAAACTTACGATGCAAGATTGCAACAAGCTCAGAAACCTGTTGCATTCTCTAATCATTACCTGCTCGCTAATCGCAATATTCCGACTTTAACGACTGCCAGACAGAGAAAGCATGAGGAGTTCGCAACAACGTTTTGACTAGGGCAGCATCTGACATAGGTTTCAAGTGAGGTCCAAGGTTGCTTGCAATTGAGGACTTCAACGGTGAACGCTTGCAGGTGTTTACCAATGTGAAACGTGCTTTTCTCCTTAGTCTCGTCATGCGAGTTCTATCACGGAAGTTAGAAGGCGAGAGGCTCCGCTCACACTTTGAGCCTGCTGCGTGACCATCCTCGATAAAGGCAATCAGGCCATTTGGCTTGTGCGCAAAGCTTGGGAGCGATCTTACTGGAGAATTTGATTCTCTCGTTAGGCCGTTAGCCCGGCTGCCGAAGGGATGCTTTGCTTTAGGGCAACGCAGCACTTAGGTGAGATGGGATGTAACGCAAACTTTAATTTTCCCGGCCTTGTCGCTCGAAGAGTGCAGGCTCGCGAATCCTGAGAGCCCTTGCTCTGAGGAGACGTTGCGAGAGACAGGTCGAACAACGGGAACACAAGTCCCGACAACCATGTAGGGTGCTGATCTTCGTGATCAGCATCGAAAACGGAGAATTTGCTATGAAGAAGTTTGCACAGAAGGTACAGAAGTTTTTGGCGTCGGAAGACGGCCCCACCGCCGTTGAGTACGCTGTGATGCTCGCCCTGATCATCATCGTTTGCTTGACTGCTATTCGCTCGATTGGTACCAACGCCAGCGCTACTTTCAACGCTGTCGCAGGTCAGTTGAGCACCACGACTGGTAGCTAAGCAACTGCCGACGCCCTACATGGATTGTTCTTGGGATAGAAAAACCGACCCCTGCGGCGCTGATTGCGTCGCAGGGGTTTTTTCGGTGCGATAAGTGAAAAGAATCCGAAAAAACGGCCTGTAAATTCTAGGCGAACTGCGCCTAGAGCTGATTTGTGGGCTATTTTTTCTTGGCGAACTCCCGACCCACCATCGCGTTAGGGAGTTTTCCGCGACTGTTACCTGAGGAGGATCAGCAAATGACCTCTCTACTACCTGAAGAACTTATTCGACTAGCCTGCCACACGATCTGTTTCGGAGTTGCTTCCGTCTCAGCCGTGATGGCCTGCCTGTTCATGCCTCGCTGGTAAGCAGCGAACACTCCCTAAACTTCACTCGCAATCAATTATCTAACGAAGGTTCCCCCTCATGTTCGACGCACAAGCATTCCTGGCCAACCTCGGTGAGAACTGGCCCGTTTGGGTCGTGACGATCACGTTGGTCGTGGCCGCTGTCATTGATGGCATCAAGCTTAAAGTGCCCAATGCCATCACCTTTCCCATGATCATCAGCGGCTGGGCCTACAGTGCGATGCTCACCGGATATCCCCCGATTGAAGGGCTGTGGTGGAGCATGGTTGGCACTGCCATCGGGCTAGGATTGCTGCTGCCGCTCTACGCGATTGGCGGTATGGGAGCTGGCGATGTCAAGCTGATGGCCGGTGTTGGAGCGTGGATGTGGAGCGAAACGACCTTTTACGCTTTCGCCTGGACGGCCATCGTTGGCGGCGTGATTGCTTTCGGGATGGTGCTCTATAAGCGACAGTGGAACAAGCACAAGGACCAGTTCTGGGGCATCCTCAATGAGATTGCTACGGTGAAAGACCCCGAGAAGCTAGCGGAAATCGCTGCTGAGAGAAAGCCACGCATGTTCCTGCTGCCTTACGGAATTCCCATTGCGATTGGCTCGATTGGCTACTTCGCCTGGGAAGGAATGCTGGTCTGATCCAGCGCTAGTTGCTCCAACTTAAAAGGTAGCAGCGAACCGATGATTTCTAGTCGTTTTGATTGGACCGATTATCCGGGCGATGCCGAAGATACCGACAAGGCGCGACCTCCCGCACGTAGGGTAGTTGCGCTAGCACGAATGAAAACACAGAGATGACGCCGCTGGCAAGGTAGCCCGCACTAAGAAGTGCAGGCGGCAGTTTCACTAGAACAGTTCAAACCAAGATTAGCAGAGAGACGAATAGCCAAACCGACGAGGAAGCGTCGGCCAAAACTGGAAACTCTCGCTTTACCCCGGGGGGGTGTGATGCGTCCCAAGTCACTTGTCCTGTTAGCTCTTGCGCTCGGTTGCGGCCTTGTTGCCTCGATCGGCATTAGCCAGGTCCTCGATAGCAAAGGCAAGCCTGCCCAAGTCGAGACGGTACCGATCTACGTTGCGGTCCAGACGATTAATTTGGGCGATCCGATCGACGAGACACTCGTCACGCTTGAAGAGTGGCCCAAGGAAAAGGTTCCCGTCGGAGCCATTGCCACTTGGGAAGATCTTGAAGACCGTCGCCCTCGCGCAACGATTCTGCAGGGTTCACCTCTGCTGGACAGCCACTTGCTGGCGAAGGGACAGCACATCGACACGCTCGGCGCCATTCCCGCCGACATGCGTATCAAGACCATCTCCGTGGATGCTCGCAAAAGTGCGGCTGGTCTGATACTGCCAGGTAACCGCGTTGACCTGCAGATCTTTATCTCGCGCAACGAACGCGAGGGGATTTATACCCCACGCACGAAAGTGTTCCTTCAGAATATCCGCGTCTTCGCAGTCGATCAAAAGGTCGAACGCTCTGCCGATGGTGAGGAATCGCGAACGGTCGCTAAAACCGTCTCGCTGGTCGTAACCCCGAAGCAAGCGAATACGATCACACTCGCCGAGAATTTGGGCGATGTCAGCCTGATTCCGCGTAACGCGGACGACGAATCGATTATCAGCGAGAATGAGGTCGATATCGAAACCATTCTCGGCACGGGCAAAGGGAACAATCGCGAGATGGAACGCACCGCAGTGGCCCAAGAAACCAGTCCTAATCTCGAAGCGATGAAGGCGGCGATTCAGCAGAATATTCCTGAGCCGCAGCCAGCCTTCCAGATGAAGATCATTTATCCTGACGAAGTCTCAACGATCGAGTTCACTGCCACTGGGGAACCCATTCTCACTAGTGGCACACAAGCCCCGCTCACCACGCCTGTCGTCACGAGCGACGAGACGAGTGAGCCCATTGAGAGCGATGAAGATGCAGATTTTCCCATTGACTTGAACATCAAGTAATCAGTGGGCAAGAAGTAACTGAGATCCAAAGTCTAGAGGACTTTTCAATTACCCTTTTCCGCGGTTAGGCACGAGGCCTCGCCTGCAAAAGCACCGACACCTGATCCCGCTCGGGAGTCGAACACGACCCACAAGGAAGTACAAGGATGTACCAATCTATTTCGCCACGGACTTGGCTTTTGCGACGTTCTCACTCCGCAGGCATGGTCGCCCTTCTTGCGATTGCCGCGTTGCTACCAGCTTCTCTTGCTCAGGGGCAAGCGTCAGTGATCCGTGAGATCACGCAGCCCAACGATCGCCTAGAGATGACGGTCAATACGAGCCGGATTCTCACACTCGAGACGCGTATCCCGCGGTTGGTGGTGACGAATCCTGAGCTGGTCACTGCGACGCCTATCAGTGAGAACCAGGTGCAGATCGCCGCCCGCAAGCCCGGCGTCACGCAGATCAACCTGTGGGACGAAAACGGAAAAGTCTATACCGTTGACTTGCTGATCTTCGGCGACGTGCGTGAGTTGGACATGACGCTCAAACGGATGTTCCCAGAGTCGTCGCTTAAGGTCGTGAAGCTCTCACAGAGCCTCGTGCTTGAAGGACAGGTCGATCGTCCGGAAATCGTCAGCACGATCCGCACGCTCGCTGAAGACTACGCACCTAAGGTCGTCAACAACATCAGTGTTGGCGGCGTTCAGCAAGTGTTGCTCAAGGTGAAGGTGATGGAAGTTTCGCGAACGAAGCTACGTCGCTTAGGGTTCGACTTTGCTCAGATCAGTGGTAGTAACGTGTTCGCCTCGAGTGCGGCAGGTATCCTGTCTGCGGTCTCCAGTGCGGGTGCGACTGGCTCGGTTCCCGGCCAAGGCCAAACTGTCGAGTTCAGTGTCGTTGACGGGGGCGACTCCTTCTTTGGCTTCCTCGACGCGTTGCAACAAAACAACATGGCGAAGATTCTCGCGGATCCAACGCTCGTAGCCGTCAGCGGGCGACCTGCCCACTTCAATGTCGGCGGTGAATTCCCAGTGATCATTCCACAGGGTCTTGGTCAAACAGCCGTCGAGTACAAAGCCTTCGGCACTCAGGTTGATTTCGTGCCTATCGTACTGGGCAATGGCCGGATTCGTCTCGAAGTACGCCCACGTGTTAGCGAAATTGACGATTCTCGGAGCGTGACGCTCAATACCTTTGAAGTTCCTGCACTCCGCGTTCGTGAGGTCGATACGGGCGTTGAAATGAACGCTGGCCAGACGCTCGCTCTCGCGGGTCTTATTCAGACTCGAATTGATGCGAGCCACCGTGGTTTGCCCTTCATCTCTGACCTGCCTTACATCGGAGCCCCATTCCGTCGGGTCGTTGAAGAAGTCAACGAGATTGAACTCTTGATCATGGTGACTCCTGAATTCGCCGATGGACTCGACCCCCATGAGGTGCCTCAGTGCGGACCCGGCATGGAAACCGTTTCTCCTTCGCATTGCGAACTTTACGGCAAGGGATACATCGAAGTTCCTTCCTGCGGCCCATGTGGCAGCATGGTAGGAGCATGTGGAGCTGATTGTTCCACGAGTAGCTGTGCTACAGGTGGTTGCACCACTGGCAATTGCAACGGTTGCTACAGCGACAATTGCACTGTGAACCTGCAGACTCCACTCGGTCATGAGACCGCCGGAGGTTATGCCGAAACTGGTCCCATTGGTATGCCTACACCCGGGGCGACTGAGTACGGACCTTCCTACGGATACGTCCAAGAAGGCGATCAACCAGCAACGCCAGCGGATCAGCCTGCGATGACTTTCGAGCAGGCACCGATTGAGCCGACTGCTGGAACCGCTCCAATTGAAACAGAGCAAGTTCCGCCAGCGGCACCGAAGCCTGCAGAGCTGCAGCTGAATAACCAACCTCGCGGGGCTGGTCAGTTAGGTGAAGAGCTTCCAGACCCTAGTGCAAGCCGCTATGGGGCACCCTGGGCTATGCCGCAAGCTGCCCAGCAACCGGGCTACCAGCAACCGGGACAGCTCCAATCACCCTACCAGAATCTGAAGGTGCCTCAGCAGAATAGTCAATACAACCCGCACTTTCGCACCGCACAGCAGCCTGCGGTTAATTCGGCTACGCCACCACGGACTACGTCAACGCCAGGACTGATTGGTCCAATCGGATACGATGTGCAGAAATAGGGCATTTTGTGAGCTACGATTGCTCACAGAGAAAAACCTAGAAATAGGTTCTGTCCCTATCGAATAACGTCCGAAGCAGAAGATTGAGAGTCTCGGCTACTGGCCCCGCGAAGGGGCATCCAGGTGCATAGCCTGGTTGCTTCCTTAGCGACTCGAACTGAATCATCGAATGGCAAACGTACTCCGCATCGCTGTTGTCGACCCCGCTGACGGGAGTCGAGAAACACTAAAAAACACATTGCTCGAACTAGACACGATCTGGCTCGAAGCAGAGTGCTCGCGGTATGACTTTTTCGTTGATGTTATCGAGCAAACCAAGCCCGATATCGCGCTCATTGCGATGGACAGCGATCCGGAGCGTGCGACGCTGCTAATCAGCGAGGTGCTGGAGAAAGCACCAGACTGTTCGGTCCTGGTCGCAAGTGCATCGACCGATGGACAGCTTATCCTCAAGTCGATGCGCGCCGGGGCGAAGGAGTTCCTGACCCAGCCGCTGAGCTCTGAAGACCTTACGAACGCGCTTCGTCGCGTGAAGAACCACATTGGTGGTTCGACTTCTGGTGGCAAGAGTGAAGGCTGCAAAATTTTCACCGTTGCCGGTGCCACGGGCGGTGTTGGCTCGACAAGTGTGGCGGTGAATCTGGGTTGTACCTTAGCAGCTGACCCAGAGAATCTTGTCGTGCTGCTCGACCTTGATTTGGCACTTGGTGACGCGGATGTTTTCTTGGATGCGATCCCCGAATACACGCTCGCTGATGTGGCAATGAACGTTGCCCGCTTAGATCTCACCTTGTTGAAAAAGTCCCTGACGAAGCACTCGTCAGGCGTGCATCTGTTGCCTCGTCCGATTCAGCTCGAAGACGTTCGCTCCATCACCGCCGATGACTTGCTGCGGGTGATTGGGCTTTTGAAATCGACCTTCACGCATATTGTGATTGACACGTCCAAGAGCTTTGGCGAACTTGACATACTGGCTCTGCGTCAAGCTGACGAAGTGCTGATGCTGACCCAGTTGGATCTGCCGTGCTTGAGAAATGTGGTTCGGCTGATGATGTCGTTTGATGCCGAAGCGGAACTACGAGACAAGGTCCGGATTGTGGTGAATCGTGTCGGCCAGGAGAGCGGCCAAATTAGCCTGAAGAAAGCTCAGGAAACACTCGGACGCGACATCTTTTGGCAGATCCCGAACGACTATCGCATTATGGTCGAGGTCCGCAACAATGGCGTGCCGCTTATTGAGCATGCCCCGAAGGCAAACATCACCCGCGCGATTGGCGACCTCGGAGATACCCTCTGCGGGAAAGAGCCTGTCGAAGAGGAAGCCGGCGAAAGCAAGGGCCGTGGGTGGCTCAACTTCTTACCGAAGCGATAGCTTCAAGCTGTGAGTTCTCCTAGCCCGCGAGCACGGCAATCCTCGCATTGGCTCGCACGGAAACCCTGCGAGGACTCTCCATGCGAGACGTAGCTCGCGTTATAGGGCATTCTCTTTCTCTCTCTGCCACCTTCGATTAGCGCAACCGTCATAACCGGCAGGCGCTGCTCTGCACTTGCCCGGACCGCATAAAAGCACGGCAAACGTTGCTAAATGTGAGCTATGTTTGCATGACGCAACATCTATTCGTTGTGCCTGAGTTTGCCGGTCTGCGAATCGGTATCGAGATTCCCCGACGAGGTTCCTAGGAACTGGGACCTCAATAGGGAATAGACCGAGAACCCCCCTCAGTCCCAGAGAAGAGAGATCTGAAATGTCTACGCTTTCGACTCCCCTCCCCAACGCTGGCGAAGATCGAGCTGCTGAGTTTGAGAAGCTGAAGCAGCGTATTCACTCGAAGCTTGTCGACAAGCTCGACATGTCGCACGTGAATGATCTGCAGGGCGATGTGCTTCGTCGTGAAATCCGGTTGGTGGTCGAGCACCTTTGCGACAGCGAAGATACCTTCCTGAATCGCAACGAGCGTGACAAGCTGATTGACGAGGTTCTCGATGAAACCTTTGGCCTTGGCCCACTAGAAATGCTGCTGAAAGAGCCGGCGATTAGCGAAATCATGATCAACGGCCCGAAAGCGGTGTTCGTTGAAAATGGTGGCAAGCTCGAAAAGGCAGACTGCAAGTTCCGCGATAATAAACACCTGATGCAGATCATCGACCGCATCGTCTCGAAAGTGGGACGACGGGTCGACGAAGTCTGCCCGATGGTCGACGCCCGTTTGCCGGACGGTTCACGTGTGAACGCGATTATCCCACCGTTGGCCCTGGATGGACCGAGCGTGACGATTCGCCGTTTCGGTTCCAATCCACTCAAGCTCGAAGACTTGCTCAACTACAAGAGTATGACGCCTGAGATGGTGATGCTGCTCGAGGGAGCAATGAAGAGCAAGCTGAACATTATCATCTCTGGTGGTACTGGCTCCGGTAAGACGACGCTGCTCAACACGCTTTCAAGCTTCATCTCCAACGACGATCGTATTGTCACCATCGAAGATGCGGCCGAATTGCAGCTTCAGCAAGATCACATCGTTCGTCTCGAAACTCGCCCACCGAATATTGAAGGGAAGGGCCGAATCTCGGCGACGGACCTGGTGCGAAACTCGCTGCGTATGCGTCCTGACCGGATCATCATCGGCGAATGCCGTGGACCGGAAACGTTGGACATGCTTCAGGCGATGAACACCGGTCACGACGGCTCGCTCACAACCTGCCATGCCAACACGCCGCGCGATGCGATTGCTCGTCTGGAAACGATGATCATGATGGCCGGCTTTGAAATGCCCATGCGTGCCATGCGTTCGCAGATTTCCAGTGCGGTAGACCTGATCGTTCAAGTCAACCGACTCTCTGGCGGGCCGCGTAAAGTAACCGCCATTACCGAAGTGATGGGTATGGAACAAGACACGATCATCATGCAGGACATATTCAAGTATGTCCAAGAGGGCGTGGATGAGAATAGTCGTGCGGTTGGTAACTTCATCTCAACGGGCGTCCGTCCGACATTCATCCCACGGATGGAGTCCAACGGCGTTCGCCTCCCAGCAAGTGCCTTCCGCGAACGTGTCATGCTAAGAGACTAAAACGAATAACGATTGCCTGCCGGGGGAACTGGAGGGGGACCCCGGTGGGCCTTTTATGACAAGACTAGAGTCTGCGGCTTAGCCAGCAGCTACCTGCCAACAGAGAACAGTTATTTCCCCGAGACAATCATGCTACCCACCTACGTCATCATTGCCCTGGTGTTCGTCTTCGTGACACTGATCTTCGTCGCGGTTGCGATGATGTTGCGTGACCGTGAGGTCTCGCAAATGGAAGATCGGCTCAGCTCGCTGACCGGCAAGAACGAAAAAGATGCGGGCAGCCTTTCGGAAGTTGCGAAGTTAATCGCCGAACAGCGTGGTCAAGGTAAGGGGATCGTTGAAGAGTTCTTCTCGAGGACCTTCAATCTCCCGCGTTTGTTTGAACAAGCGGACGTCACAATGAGCGTGACTTCGTTTCTCGCGGTGTCAGCAGCGATTGGTGCGGGAGCCGGTTTCCTAGTCGGCTTTGCTGGACTGAATCTCGGTCTCGCTCCGATTGTTGGCTTTTGTTTCGCGACCTTGCCGTTGTTCTGGCTCATGTTCCGTCGCAAGCGCCGCATGAAGAAGTTCGCCGCCCAACTGCCTGATGCCCTTGAATTGGTGGCACGTGCGTTGCGTGCTGGCCATAGTTTGGCAGCCGGTTTCCGCTTGGTTTCCTCGGAAGCCTCCGACCCGATCGCCTCGGAATTCGGAACCGTCTTCGAAGAGCAAAACCTCGGTATTCCATTTGAAGAGGCCCTTGAGAACCTCTGCGAACGTGTTCCTAACCTTGACTTGAAGTTCTTCGTCACCGCCGTTGTTCTCCAGCGACAGACCGGTGGTGACCTTGCTGAGATCCTCGACAAAATCGGCCGGCTGATTCGCGAGCGATTCAAGATTTGGGGGCAGGTCCAAGCTTTGACCGGTGAGGGGCGTCTCTCAGGCATTGTGCTTCTGGCGTTGCCGCCAATGCTGTTCGTTGCCGTATACCGCCTTAACCCTGAATACCTGATGGTGCTCTTTACCGACGACCTGGGCAAAAAGATGCTCATCGGTGGAATCCTGATGCAGCTCTTCGGAGCAATAGTAATTCGCAAGATTGTTAACATCCGAGTCTGACATGACGATACTCCTCGCCGGAGTCATAAGCTCCAAAACAGTTACCATCTTCGCTATCTTCGGTGCTGCCGCCGCAGGTGCGTGGTGCTTGCTCGACTTCTTTGCACGCCACAAGCCACGCGCAGAGGAGCGGCTTGATGAGTACCGCGAGCCCAACTCGCGCCGCGGTGATAAGCTTAGCGGTGCAAAGAAGGGCGGTATGAGTAAGGCGCTCGAGAACGTTGCCCCCGCACTTGCCAAACCCTTGCAGCCCAAGACAGAAGAAGAAGTCAGCAAGGCTCGCGAAAAGCTGAACACCGCCGGTTTCCGCAGCGAAGTTGCCCCACAGGTTTACTGGTCACTGAAAGTTGCCGGCCTAATTGCCGGTTTCGTCATCGGCGGCGGCGTGATCTGCATTACCAAGGGCTTCACGATCGACTCGCTCACTTACGCGGGCATGATCGCTGGCGTCTGCTTTTACTTGCCTGAAGTGGGCCTGTTCCTCGTTCGCAAAAGTCGACAAGACAATATCTTTTACGGCCTTCCCGACGCTCTCGACCTGATGGTTGTTTGTGTCGAAGCGGGGCTTGGTCTCGACCAGGCAATGCGTAAGGTCGCTGAGGAAATGCAGAAGAGCTACAAGGTGATTTCCGAGGAGTTCGCACTCAGCAACTTCCAGTTGCAAATGGGGCGGGCTCGTAATGACGTGCTTCATGAACTCGGCTCGCGTACCGGCGTGGACGATCTGAAGGCCCTCGCCGCGATCCTGATTCAGGCGGACAAGTTCGGTTCGAGCGTTGCCCAGGCACTCCGGGTGCAGAGCGACTCCATGCGGACCAAACGGAGCCAAATGGCCGAAGAGAAGGCCGCCAAAACTGCGGTGAAGCTGATCTTCCCGCTGGTGATCTTCATTTTCCCGGCCATTTTCGTGGTCCTCGTGGGCCCTGCCGCGATCACGATGATCAACGAGCTATTCCCCTCAATGAACGGCTAGCAGTGCTCTCCCTGAGCCGACAAGCGTAAGCCGTCGGGTAGCCCCGCCCTCAAGTGCTAGCGAAATGTGGGCAATCTGGGTCCACCCTGCCGGTTGCTCCAGAAGTTGGGCAGCCCCGAGCGCGGTCGCGCCGATACTAACGACGGTAAGGCCCATGATGGGCAGATACGGCGTCCACGCGCCGTCTCGTCGCCGCTTTGTTGACCCGCAAGCCTCGTTAGGACTCAGCCGTTATGAAGACGCAAGCCTTTCTTGCTTTTGCCCTCGTTGTTTCGTTCGGTTCGATGGCCAAAGCTCAATGTGGCAATTGCAGCGTGACGCAACACTACACGTTTAAGCAGTCCTACATGGCCAATAATATCTGGCCCTCGCAGTACATCGCAGCAGCTCGCTGTGGCGTGAACGCTCCGTTCGCTGGCATGGTGAACAACGGTTGGCGACGCCAGAACCTGATGGGGCAGTACCATTTCAATCCTGAAACCCAAGAGCTGACCGAAGCCGGCCGATTGAAGGCGTCGTGGACTTTGACGCAAGCTCCAATGCATCGTCGTAACCTCTTCGTGCAGCAGACGAACACGGAAGAGAAGACCGCCGAGCGAGTCCAGTCGCTCCAAGAGTTCGCTGCGAACCTGAATACAACCGGCGAGCAAGCACAGATCAATGAGACCGCAATCCAAGAGTATGAACATCCCGCGTCGCGTGTTGATGCCACCTTTGTTGGCTTCCGCGAAGCACAGCCAGCTCCCGTGCTCCCAGCGGCAACCGCGGGTACGGGATCAAACTAAGTTCGTTTAAAACAAGAGACACCGAAGGGTTTGCAGTCGCAACCCCTTGCAGTGGCATCGACTAGGTTATCGATTGCCTCACTTTTCACTGAGTCTTATTTCGGGGTGGGGGGAAATTGTTGTGCGTAAGCTTTCCTTGAGCGTTGTTGCCTTAGCGGGCTTGACTGTTGGCTGCACCAGCACCGGGAATCAACCTCCTGGAGGCTTCGCTGGCTTTGGTGGGAACCAACAACAGCCGTCAGCACTTTCCCAGGCACTTGGAAGTCAGCAAGCTGGCGCGGTTCAGCCGGTCACGTTCACCGAAAAGGTGACCAGCGCATTCACAACGAATCCTTTCGCAAGCAAGGCTCCAGCCAAGCAAGCAGTGGACCCAATCTCTCTGGGATACGAAACCGGCCCTCCAACACCGGCTCTGTTCGTTTCAATGGCGCAGATGGCCGACCGTGGAGGGAATACTCCACAGGCACGCCAGCTTTACGAGCGTGCTCTCCAGCTCGAGAAGAACAACATGGATGCTCTACTCGGCATTGCTCGCCTTGAGGATCGGGAAGGGCGACTTGATGAAGCGTTGCAGATTTACCAGCAAGCTGCCGCTGCTCATCCGAATAATCCAACCGCGCTCAACGATCTGGGCCTCTGCTTCGCCCGCCGAGGGGACCTCCAGACAGCGCTTCATGTTCTTGACCAATCGGTTCGGCTCGATCCAGCGAAACCCTTGTATCGGAACAACATTGCCAAAGTGCTGATCGAGTTGAATATGATTGAGCCCGCACTGGCACACATGTCCGCAGTCAATCCTCCGGCGGTTGCACAATACAACATCGGCTACTTGCTAAACGAGCGAGGACGCAAGGCCGAAGCTGCTCAGCACCTGACGATCGCAACGAAACTCGATCCGCAGATGCAACCGGCTCGTGATCTTCTGGCTTCGATCAATGGCACTCAACCGTCGGCACCTCGGGTAGCGACACCGCAGCCGGGAGCGGCTCAGCCTGGGACTCAGCAGAATCGATATCAGCAGCCAGCACAGGTGGCTCACATCACTGAACGGTCTTACTCGGTACCCACCGTACAGCAGCAGCCGGGCACCCCCGTGCAACAGGTCGCTGGTCTTCCGAACTACGGGCAGCAGCCGAGCAACCCTCAGCAAGCAGCCCCACAGCAGGCGGCAATGCCGGGGGTCTACAGCCCAACGCCTGTCGGCCAACAGCCCATTCGACGCTAGTAGTTGTTCCTTACAGATTGATTACTGCTTTGCTTCGAACGTTGCCGGCATGACTTCGGAATCCTCTTGCACGTCTTCAGATTGAAAGAGCGATTCTGCGGTGACTTGCTCGCCTTCGACCTCAGTTGGGCTCGCCGCCAATGTACCTGCGCTCACCTCTGAGGGGGTGGAAGCGATCTGAGGAGTTGGAAGAACGGTTGGACCTGTTGAGCGACCGCTCATTCGGTAACCGATCGTTCCGATGAAGGCTGCAGCCAAGATGCCTAGAAGGCTCAAGCCCCAAACCGCATCGCGGCGAGGGATTTCGACGATTTCCAAGTCGTCATCTTGAGTGATTGATTCGCTCATCTTGTTCTCGATTATTGGACTCGCTGGGAAACTCTTAACTTGGCACTTCTCGCCCGTGGGTTCACGGCAAGTTCTGCCTCGGTCGCTTCAACGGGCCGTTTGGTGATCACCTCAAGTCGCTCATCATCGCGAAAGGCCCACTTTACCATACGATCCTCAAGCGAGTGGAAGCTAATAATTGCCAGCCTACCACCCGGATTTAGGCAATTTGGCAGGTCACGGAGGGCGATTCTCAAGGCGTCAAGCTCTTCATTCACTGCAATCCGCAAAGCTTGAAAGGTACGCGTTGCCGGATCAATGTTGCTCTTCACGTTCTTGGGGATGCAGTTGCGGACGAGTTCGGCCAGTTCACTTGCCGTGCGGATCGGATTCTCCTCTCGCCGCTCGATAATCTTCTTCGCAATTCGACGACTAAAGCGTTCTTCGCCGTAGTCGTAAATCAAATCCGCAAGTGGTTCCTCGCGCAGTCGTGCGAGTAACTTCCACGCAGGCTCTCCCTCCTCAGTATTGAACCGTAAATCAAGCGGCCCATCGGCTTGAAAGCTGAAGCCCCGCTCTTCATCGGCCAATTGATCGCTGGAGAGGCCGAGATCGAGGAGGATGCCATCAACGCCTGAGATATCCTTTTCGCGAAGATACTCTGGTATGTCACAGTAGTTACCCACGGCGAACTGGACCGGAAACTCGTCGATGCCGTTGGGTCGTCGTTGCAGAGCGAGAGGATCGCGATCCAAGGCTATCACCTTTCCGCCCGGCTCAACCGCCTGAGCCAGCAGCATCGTATGCCCACCACCACCGTAGGTGCCGTCGATCAACAGCTTGCCAGGCTGAGGCGCAAGTCCGGCGACAACTTCGTCGGTGAGAACGGGGATGTGGCAGGTGGTTGGGGGCATTCAGGTCGGGGATCGCCAGTATTGGAACGCAAGCAACAGCGGTGCGTACCTGAATCTATCATAACCGACGCCTCAGCCGGAGCTGACGGTCCTTGTCGCTCCGGGGGTGAGGTCGGCTGGCCTGCGGACGGTGCTTTCGCAACGTCGCACTACAGCGGGGAGACTCTCAAGATATCCATAAGTCGAGTCGCCCCATAAAGGTTCTCCTCAGGAGGACATCAGACTGTGGCCGAGTCGGATGCTGTGAGCAGAACGAAAACTAGCAATGGCGGGATAAGAGGAAGTGTCTCCAGGGTGTGAATCCAGGGGGGCTTGCTGCTAGTCGCTCAGCCTTACTTCGGCTGAGTTGTAAATTCTTGTGGACTCTTATTGGTTGTAGGTTGCACGCTCGGCAAGGTCGTTGAGCCTTGAGCGAACGCGGTTACCGCCAGGTCTTCGTACTGCTGGTCACGGCTGGCGACAAACTCCTCCCAGCGTTCGAGAGCCCAAATCTCGAAATGGTCTCGCACGCCGACAACGATAACTTCGTCAGTCGCCTCGGCCCATTGCAGGAGCTCGGCGGGGATACGTAGCCGACTCTGCTTATCGAGCTCGACACACGCAGCCTGGGAGTAGAAAAGGCGGCTGTAATCTCGCACCTCGCGAGCTGCTGGTGAGCCTTGGTCGAGTTTCTCAGCCAGTGCCGCGAAAGCTGGCTCCGGATACACGGCAATACAGCCATCTAGCCCGGGAGTGACGTACAGGGGCTGGTCTGTTAAGTTATTGATTCGTAATGGTTTAGGGAGAGCGAGACGCTGTTTCTCGTCCAGAGTTCGGCGGTAATTCCCTGTTATTAGCATGATTAATCCGAATTCAGGAACTCTGCCCCAAAACGCCCCACTGTTCCCCACAGAACCCCAACATACGGATCGTTACCGGGGAGTCAACACGACGTTTTCACGCGATTCCACAGCCGCTCGTTTTATCTAATGAGCAGGTAACGACTTCGAGCGAATTGGCCGAATCTTCATTTTCTTTGGCTCCTATTTTGTCAGAAATAGTTGTTGCGGTTTTCGTAAGATCACGTTGCAAGCACCGCGGCGAAACGCTGCCTTTTGACACACCAATTACCAGCACGAGTAACTATGGAAGAGACCTGGATCGACTATGACCTCCCCGCTGAGCTGATCGCTCAGGAGCCGCCGCAGAACCGAATTGATGCGCGTCTGATGCTGATTGATCGAAAGCGAGAGAGCATCGAGCATTTCCACATTCGCGACTTGCCGGAACTGCTTCAGGCTGGCGATCGCTTGGTGTTCAACGACACGAAGGTCATCCCGGCCCAGTTGCGGGGGGTTCGGATCGAGACTGGCGGGCGTTGGCAGGGACTTTTTCTGGGAGAAACGGACTCAGGCGAGTGGAGGATCGTCTGTAAGACCCGTGGAAAACTCAAGGAACCTGAGCCCGTTATGCTGCTAGACCGTGACGGACGTGAGACGGCCAAATTGTGGCTCGTGCAGAGAGCGGGAGCAGGGGAGTGGCTCGCGAAGCCGGAGAGCGAGACGACAACCAGCGAACTGCTAGCAAAAGTGGGAAGGGTGCCGCTGCCTCCCTATATCCGCGGTGGTGCGATGGTGGACGATGATGTCCTCAGATATCAGACCGTCTTCGCCCGACGCCCAGGAGCTGTTGCCGCTCCAACGGCAGGTTTGCATTTTACGAAAGAATTACTGCAAGCTTTAGAGCAGCACGGGGTTCAGTCTTCGGCAATCACCCTGCACGTGGGCATGGGAACCTTCAAGCCCATCTCGACCGACGACCCGGCTGACCATGAGATGCACGCTGAATGGGGCGACCTAAGCGAAACGGCAGCCAAGGAGATCCAGGCGACACGCGAAAAGCAGGGCAGGGTGATCTCGGTGGGGACGACCTCCACACGCGTGTTGGAAAGCGTCGCAGCCGCTCAGCAGGAGACTTTAAGCGAATTGATCAAACCGTGGCAGGGCGACACCAACCTCTACATTCGCCCCCCCTACGAGTACAAGCTCGTCGATGCGTTGCTGACCAATTTCCACTTCCCACGCACCACGCTGCTGCTGCTCGTTCAAGCGTTCGGAGGATCGGAACTAATCCGCGAAGCCTACGAGCGGGCTGTCGCGGAAAGATATCGCTTCTACAGCTACGGCGACGCGATGCTGATCGTTTGAGTGAACAGGCATCATGTATTCAGAGCCGAGAAGCGTAAGCTTTCGGGCACCCAGTAAGCAAGCATGGATAAAGGCCCTCCCCGAGATTCTTAGAGTTGGGGCAGGTAACTCAATCGGGATCGAGGAGAGCCGTGTACGGTGTCAATCAATGGTGTTCGGTCAATGCTGCCCCAAGCGTTCTTGCAGTCTGTCACGATGGAATCATCATCAGCACGGAACTATCCATCGGATGCTTTTGAGCGACTCATTAGCGATAATTGCGTAGAACGGACAATTGGTTGCGACTTCCCGCACTCACGAGGGGTGAGTCTCCCATGAGACTGAATTAGCCACTCGTTCCTACGAACCAAACGCAGTAGTGAGCTGAGTTGCCGAATGATCGAAGCTGTCCGCCGTGCTGTTGGCGAGCGTATTTACGGCTCCAATACAAACGATCACGATGAGCGCAAGCAGAACAGCGTATTCTACGGCCGTCGGGCCGTCTTCCTCCCAGAGGAAGCGACGTAGGTGAGTCAGCATGGTTTTTCTGGTGATCGAGTTTGATATATGGAGATCGCTTCAAGGACGAAGCGTCACAGCATATTAGAAGCCTATGTCGCAAGGGCTTGGCTCGCCGTCAGAATCGGACGTGATCGCCGAGAATCAGCCCTAGGGCTCAACTGCTTTTCGGTTTGGATCACTCGTAAGTGATTTAACGGTTACTCCGAATGTGTCGAGAGTATTGGGCTAGTTGGCCTCTTCCCAGGATAAAAAAAGCCAGCATGCACGGGGCAAGCTGGCTAGTTCGAAGTTCGTTAGATGATTCTTTAGCGGCCTATGCCTGGAACGAGCTACCGCATCCGCAGCTCTTTACGGCATTGGGATTGTCGAAGGTGAAACCGCGCTTGTCGATGCCTTCGTAGAAATCAACGGTAGTTCCGTCTAAGTACAAAGCGCTCTTTTTATCAACAACAACTGGAATCCCATGGAAGTCCATCTTTGAGTCTGCGGCTGCGTCGTAGTTTTCGCTCTTATCGAAGCCGAGGGCGTAGCTAAAGCCGCTGCAACCACCGCCGGTGACTCCGACCCGTAGGAACGAGCCTTCGTCCATTTTCTGGTCCTCCATGATTCGCTTGACTTCGGAAGCTGCTTTTTCTGTGACGATGACGCTCATTTTCGGGTACCTCTTCGTTCAGGATCTCGTTGGCTGAATTGTATGCAACAGGCCATCAAAATGGACTGGTTGAGCTCGTTTGGGGATGATTTCATTTCCTTAAGAATATACCAAAGAAGCGACTGGGGAAAGTCGGGATTGGCGACTAATCCCCTGCTATAGCTGCTTCAAGCGGGTGACCGCTGTGATTATCTGGCTGGCGGCGAAGTCAATTTCTTCCTCCGTATTGAATCGCCCCAGCCCAAAGCGAACCGTGCTTCTCGCCAAGTCTTCACTCATGCCCAGCGCCAACAACACGTGGCTAGGCGAGCCATCGGTGGAGGAACAGGCGGCACCCGAGCTGACGGCCAGATCAGGCGTTTCCAGCATGATGGCTTCCCCGTCGAGCCCGGGAAACGCCACGTTCAGGTTGCCTGGCAAACGCAGCGGATTCCCCCGCCCGTCGTCAGCCTGGCAGTCAGGCCCGCAAAGAATTACTTGGCTAGGTCCCAGTGCTTCACGTAGTTGGTTGTCGAGACGCGAACGAAGTTGGCCCAATCGTTTCGACTCTTGGGCCATCCCGCTGAGGCTTAGCTGCACAGCTTTGGCAAAGCCGACGATTCCCGCGACGTTCAGAGTGCCGCTGCGGATTCCAGATTGTTGTCCGCCACCCGAGATCTGCGGCGAAAGTCGCAAGGCGGGGCGCTTCCGCCGGACGTAGAGCGCGCCGACGCCTTTTGGGCCGTGCAGCTTATGAGCGGTAAAGCTCATCAGATCCACGCCAAGCGTATTTACATCGACGGGGAGTTTTCCGACGGCTTGAGTCGCATCGCAGTGGAAGGGGACCTCTCGCTCGTGACAGTGACTAGCAATCTCTTCCAACGGCTGAATGACACCGATCTCGTTATTCGCCAGCATCACGCTTACGAGAGCGGTCTCCTGCTTGAGGGCGTCGAAGAGCTGTTCCATATCGACTTGGCCCGCATTCGCTTTCCCGTGAGCGGCCACGTCCAGCAGTTCGATTTGGAAGCCAATCCGGCCCAGCCGTGTCAGCGGCTCAAGCACTGCTGCGTGTTCAGTCTTCACGCTGATAATCTGCTTCGCCCGTTGACGGCGATGTTCCGCGATGCCTCGGATTGCTAGATTGTTGCTCTCTGTGGCCCCGCTGGTGAAGACGATTTCTTCAGGAGTGGCCCCGATGCTTTCCGCGATGACAGCCCGTGACGATTCGACGGCTTGCTCCGCCGCGCCGCCGAAACTGTGGATCTCGCTATTTGCGTTGCCGTAATCCTCCGTGAAGTAAGGCAGCATCGCTTCGACGACGCGCGGATCGACTCGCGTGGTCGCGTGATTGTCGAGATAGACGGGAAGTTCGAGGGCCATATCGCTATTCTAAGCAGAATCACGAATGTCCGCTTGCGGTTTAGCCGCTTTGTCTATTGGTACAACGCTTCCAGCACGATCTGCGACCACGATTCAAACTGCTCGATCTGAGCAAGCAGTTCTGGCACAGGCTTGAAGCCCGCATCGCGGAGGTCTTCCTCACGCTGGGCGACTTGTGGCGAATCGACTTCGCAGAGGTGCACCACGCCCAGGTGGACCTTGCCGACCTCTGTTTCGTCGTCGTTGATGAGGCCGACGCAAGTTTCGCGGTAGGCAGTATTGATATCGATCTCTTCTTCCAGTTCGCGACGCATGCCCTCGCGATAAACGTCGTCAGCGCTGTTTGATTGGGGACTGGCTGCTGAGGCATCGTCTGAGGAGATATGACCGCCTACGCCAACGCTCCGTTTGGCATGCAAACGCTTCTCGCCTCCACTGCCACCACGGGCATACTGAAACACCTGCTTCACGCCGTCAGTATTGGTGAACTGGAACACTACGTAAGGAATCAATTGCTTGAAACTGGGGTCCTCTTCCATTTCACCACGAGGGCGATAGGAGAGATCATCTCCCTCGAGCAGGGCCGGCAGGTAGCGGTCGAGATCGTTTGAAAAACCCTGAAAGTGCCCCAAATTATGAAACTTGGAGGTTGGGACAACGAGAATCTGTTCTTCGGCGACAGTGGGCATTCGAGTAGAATCCTTTCGATAACGTGAGTGCTAGCACGCAGTTTACTCCTTGAACCAGTGACTTCACAAGCCGCCAGTCATCGCTACTACGTGAGTGATCTCGAAATGCGAACTAATCGCTAATCCTCAGCTTGAATTCGTCTGAGTTCGCTTTCAACTCAGGTGCGTACATGGCGGAAACCTCGGTTGGCAACGCACTGAATTTGCCGGGGATTTCCGCTCGCAGGCGGTAGCTGACGCTATGCTTCCCGCGAGCCAGGCGACGAACGAACAAGTTCACGCGATCGTCACGGTACTCAACGTAGGCACCTAGGTCGTTGCCGTTGTAGCCGCTGCGGACTTCGAGCGCCTCGCAACCGGCCGGCTTACGGTCTTCGAGCATTAAGTACTCGTAGTCGTTCTTGCTTTCAACAACCAACTCGACCTCGACAAGGTCGCCGCTGGTCAGTTCTTCGAGATTGACGATCGGCTGACGGTCGTACTTTTCGACCCGCTGGCTAACCGCTTGACCTCGATTGCCTGCCACGTCGATCTCCTTCTTCACAGGCACCAGCTTGTAGTAGTTTCGCTTGACCTTGACTTCTAAGCCGGCGGCTTCGATAGGGTCTTTCAGGGTGAAATTCGTCAGGTAACCGTTCCAGTAGATCGGTCCCTCGCCGCGCTTGCGGAACTGGACGGTATGCTTCCCGGTGTCGAGCCCATTACCTTCGGGCCCTTCGCCTTCGAGTACCAGCTTGTTGTCAAAGGTGAAGAGATTCTCTGAATTGATGGTGACGGTTTTCTTCAGCTCACCGTCAATCAGAACTTCAAGCTCAACTTCACCTTGCCCTTCCTTGGTGGCGGCCAGGTAATCAGCGAAGGCCTCGACAACCAATGCCGTGTCCCGCGTGCTATTCCAGTAGGTGGCGTGTTTGCGATTGTTGAGAAGGTACTTCACGAGCCGCGGCGCAACTTCGCTTTCAGGATTCTCAGCGACCAATAGCTTCAGGTAGTAGGCCTGAGCTTCGTACTCGCTTCCGTACCAATACCACCAGTAGCCTCCGGGCAAGTCGAGCCATGCGGTCTGGTTTTCGTCGTCCTGTTTGACGTACTGGCTGAGGTTTTGCATGACCATCGCCAGTTTCTCTTCTTCGCCTTGCAGCTTCAGGGCCAAACCGAACACGGCTTTGGAGTAAACGGCGAGCGTCGTGCGATCTTGGTACAAGTAGTCACGCATGCTGGCGTTTTTCTTCTTGTTCTCGGCAAGAACCAAATACACGAGTGCGTCCAAGTTGTCGGCTCGCCGCTTCGCGGCTTTCTCTACATCGCGGGCTTTGTCCTTCTCTCGATCCCAATTGTCCAGCTTCGCCAGTTCCTGTTGCTGGTACCGTTCGAGCCACTGGACGCCTCGGTCAATCACGCCCGGAACGATGGCTACATCATTCCGCTGGGCGACCAAGAGCCCGCGGACAACGGTCGCCGTGGTGTGCGGTGAGCTGTGCTCGCCCCAACCGCTGAACCAACCCCAGCCACCGTCGGAGAGTTGCATTTCCGTCAGCCGGTTCACGCCCGCTTTGACCATCTTGTTGAGTTCCGCGTCGTCGAACACCGGGTTGCGGTCAAATCTTTGCCATTCCTTTGCACGCTCGACGTCATCGCCGATTTCTTGGGCGTTCAGGTTGGTGCGTTTCTTCTCGATGTCCGCTAGGTCAACGCCCATGCGGATGAGCGTTTGCTGCGTGAGCACCGTCGGCAGGAAGCGGTTGAGTGTTTGTTCCGTGCAGCCGTAGGGGTAATCAGCCAAGTAGGGCAGGGCATCAACCATGGCACCAGCGAGTGTGGGTGTGTAACGCAGCTCGAAACGAGTTTGCTCGGGTCGTCGCTCGGCGGGCACGGTGAAAGTGAACTCTCCACTGTTCTCATCGGGTTTGATGACGCCGGTGAAAGATTCCGTCTTGAGCATCCCATGCACGTAAGCCGGGAAGCTCATCTGCATCGCGTCAGACTCTTCGTCGGTGAGCGCACTCATGCGAACGACGGCAGTTCCTTCGCCGATGACCTTTACACGCCAATCGACACGTTTCTCGCCATCGGCGGGAATCTCGACCATCGTTTCCAGATTTTTCGGACCTTCCAACACGCCTCCCTCAAGCTCCAACTTCACACGCACCTCTTTCGACTCGGATAGATAGTTGTGGACGTTCGCTGAGAGGACAACCTCGTCCTTTTGGATAAAGAATCTTGGAGCTTGCAAGCGAAGGATGAGGTTCTTCCGCGTGACGACTTCCGCAGAAGATTGCCCAACCCGCGTGCCGTGCCCCATGCCCCACACAGCGACTTTCCAAGCCGTGAGGTTTTCTGGCATGTCGAACTCCACCTCGGTAAGACCGTCGGAGTTGGTCTCCAAGGCTGCATTCCAAAAGGCGGTGTCGGCGAAGTTCTCGCGAACGGTTGGGGCAACCAAATAAGTCTCATCACTCGACTGATCGCGGCCGCTACTGTCTTCACCTGAGCGCGAGAAACTATCTACGCGTGACTCATCCATGGGTGCGGCTGCTGCCATTGGCATCGCGTCGTCCATTTCCAAGGACCTGGCACGTGAGGATTTGCTAAGTCTTCCTCCGTAAAAACCACCACCGCCACCGAAGCCGCCGCCACGTCCACCGAATTCGCCTGCTTGTCCTTCCTGCCAGCTCTCGCCATCAACGGTGGATACGATAAGATCAACGATGCTCTCACCGAACACGCCGAGATTACCCATGCGGATTTCTTTGCGCTTCGCGATGGGTGACTCGTAGCGGCCTAAGTTGGTTTCGCTTTGAGGACGATGACTTCGTCGCCATTTCCAGAAGAACTCCTTAATCTCCGGCACGTTGGTTCCGCCGGAGATGTATTCCAAGCTCTTGTCGTAGACGGCAAGCACCGTGCTGCCGACGAATGCGTTGCCCTGGGTGTCCGTCAGTTTCAGTTGCACCTTCGCTTTTTGCCCAGGCTTGAAGGTTTCAGCCGAGGGGACAACCTCCACGTTGATCACACGGTCAGCGGGCGGGACATAAATCTCGCGGACCGTCTCATGCATTCGTCCGCCATGAACGGTGACCGCTTCGACGAAAAAGTTCGGCATGTCTTTGGCCGTCACGGGGACTTTCACCATATTGCTCTTGCCGCGCATGGTGACGAGCTTCGGCGGCAAGTAAACACCATTTGAGGGACGCAAGAACAGCAAGACGGCAGCGCCGGCTTTGTTGGTACTGATCTGTAGCTCGACCACCTCGCCGGGGGCGTAGTCCTTTTTGTTGGTGACGATCTCAACGTCGTTGAACTGAAAATCGCCGCTGTCGAAGTTGTCACCTCGAATGGTGAGGATCTGGGCCCCTTCATTCGACTTACCGTCCGCGCCCGTCACTTCGTAAGCGAGGCGGTACTGACCGGGCTCTGACGCGGCGATCTGCAGGCTGGCACGTCCTTGCTCGTCACTCGCCAGGTCCCAAGTGGCGACCTCGTTTTCGACAGGTTTTCCCTCTTCGTAGGCAATTCGCAAGAGGCGCAGCTTGCCTTCGCCGGCCACCGGCTTGCCGTCGAGTGTGCGTGCTGCGGCACTCACCTCGATCGTATCGCCCGAACGGTAGAAACCGCGGTGGGCCCAAAGGAAGACTTGGAACGGTTGACGGGCGACGAGTACCTCACCTTTGGCAACCACGGTACGCCGTGACTCGTCGACGACCTCCGCGGTGATCTCGTAGCGGTGGTCGGTGTCGGAGTGGAATTCTTTGGCCAGGGCCGTGTCGATGTCGACTTGGAGCGTGCCGTCTTCACCAATCTGAGCTTCGCGCTCGATGAGCAACTCCGGCGGCGTCGGCTGCCGCCAGACCCACCAAGGCCAAGGACGTCCGCAACCCCACCGCGCCCAGCCTGGGTACCAGTGATAGTCGGGCGTGAACCACCAGTATCCGCGGCCGTAAAGCCAGTCCCAACGCGATTCGGGGTACCACTGCTGATCGTAATCACTCCGGGTGACTTTCAGTTTCACCGTGGCATTGGTGACGGGGGAGCCGAAGTAGTACTTCGCGTTGATCTTCGCAGTGACTTTCTCGCCAAGCGAGACGGGCTCCGCCGGCGCTTCGATGGTCACCTCGTATTCAGGCTTCTTATACTCCTCGACACGAAAAGTGCCGCCGCCGTGATTGACGACCATCAAGTTGTACTGGCCGAGGGTGGCATCGTCAGGAAGCGTCCACTCGCCGACTAAGCCTCCGTAAGCGTCGGCGGTAGCTTGCCCGGTGTAAACTTTCTCGCCTTTGGGATTTCGGATTTCAATTTGGAAGCTCTGATTCGCGAAGCGAGAGGGTTGTTCGACACCGTCCTTTTTTCCGCCCTCGACCTCTTTGTCGTACTGCGCGTTCCTCACCCAGAACTTGAACTGCACCTTGTGGCCGGGCCGGTAAACGGGCCGGTCCGTAATCGCCAGAACTTTGACTTGTTTGTATTGCTGGTCATGGTAGTTGGCCCGCCAAATTCCGCTGTAGCCAAGGTAGGCGAAGCGGCCCACGCCAGCTTTCTCTGTGTCATCCGTTGCCGTGGCTATCCATTGATAGTTGTTCCGGTTCCCATCGGCGGGCAATTCGACCATGCCATGCTCATTGGTGAACTCGGCGAATTGTTTGATGTCAGTGACCCGGCGACCACTCTTGATGCGTCGATGCCAATAGCCGAAGAACTCAACGTTCATCTTGGGAAGTGGCTTGCCGGTGACGGAATCGGC
This sequence comes from Lacipirellulaceae bacterium, assembly GCA_040218535.1. Classification (NCBI taxonomy): domain Bacteria; kingdom Pseudomonadati; phylum Planctomycetota; class Planctomycetia; order Pirellulales; family Lacipirellulaceae; species Lacipirellulaceae bacterium. The sequence goes on from JAVJRG010000005.1 coordinate 1,356,650, forward strand.
AACGTAGTAGAGAGCTTTTCCCTCCAGCGGCTTCTTCACGATCGCCGTATCGGTCAGCCAAACGATCACGCGGTCCTCGTTGCCATCGCGCATCTTGGCGGTGACGAAATAGGCCCCGGCTTTCGAGAGAGGAGTGGAGATGCGTTCCAGTTTGTCGAAATGGTTGTCGCGCGGCTTGAGGTCAACCGACCAGCGAGCCACCTCCTCGCCGAGGTACTTCTTCTGATTCTCTTCGACGATGCGATAGCCCAGATTGCCGAGCTGTATTTGATTCCAATCGAGTTCGCGTGGGTTGCTCTTGAGGTGTTGCTTGACATCGTTGAGAAGCTGTTTGACGTTCAGCTTGTGGGCGGTGAACTCCACCTGCTCACCATTACGGAAGCGAAGCTCAAGAGTCGCGCCTTTTCCGGCGGGTTGCATCACGGTGTAACCAAACCGTCCCCACGGTTTGACGATTTGCTCGTACTTGTCGCGATAGTGGTTGCGCGGTTGTGGCTGCGCCTGCTCGGCCAACACTTTCAGCAACTTGGCCGCTTCGGAGTATTGCCGACGATTAGAGAAAACGTCCGCGAGGGCGTCTGCTGCGGAAGCATAGTTGCCGCCACGATGCTCCGCATCCAGTTCCATGACCTTTCGATAAAGAGCAACGTGGTTGTGCTCTTCCGGCAGCTCGAAACGCTTTACGCCCGTGGCGAGTTGCGCGATCGTTTCATTCTCAGCCAGTGTGTGTAGGGCGTAGGTCCCTTTCACGGTGTCCGCGTCTTGTCCACGCCCAAACCAGCCGTAGCGGGCCATCGTCTGCACCCCAAATTGCGATTGCAGGAATGCCGCACGCTCAAGCAGGACATCACCGGCAGTCAGCGGTGCCCAGCGGACTCTTTCTGCAAGCAACCACCGCCAACGCTCACCGTCGTTCTTGGCTGCCTCCCAGCTTTCGGGCTCGTCGTAGTACAGCGGCTCTCCTGCGGCGTCGACGGGGGCGTCGCCGCTGTTGCCGTAGCCATAGTAGCCTTGTTCATAGTCGGGCAACGTTCCCAGATCAGTCAGTTGTTGCATCCGCCAGCGTTGGGGTGGCATCATCGCCTCGGCATAACGCTGGATGAATAGCAGGCCCTCCTGCTGACCTTGGGCCTGCTCAGCGTCGTCGCTAGCCTTCAGCCGTTCCAGCGCTTGCCCATAGAGTTGCAACTGGCGGACGCGGTCGCGCTGCTGGGCGTTCATCCACCGTCCGCCGCCCCGGTGTTGCCCTCGGCGGAACTCGCCGGCGATCATGTAGCCGTAGTGCTCGACCCACCGATAGCTCTCCGCCACGGCAGCGAGAACACGCCAGTCTTCTTGATGCTGCTTGGCGACCGCTTCGCGATAGGAGTCAATCTCGTGGGTTTGGTTCAGCTCTCGGTAGCAGCGGAGGGCATCGTTGAAGGCCTCGACAATTTGTCGCGACTGGGCTTGTCGAAATTGGGCGTCGGTGCCCGACTTGTTGCTCAAGGTGTTCTTGCGAAATGCCGCGAGCGCTTCCTTGTAATTGCCATCCTGCATGAGCTTTTTCGCCGCGGGGAAGTCAGGGGTGTCCTCGGCGACCAGGTGCGAGAGTGCGGTCAGACCGATCATCATTACCAGAAGGCTCGAAAAGAGCCTGCGTGAAGAATTCATATTCTGTGTGCCTACTTCTTCTGCCTGGAAGTTGCCTTGGAGAGGTTCGTTTTACGCCGGAGAGCTGGGAAACGTCTAGCCGAGCTCGTTCTCCGGCCTACGAAAGTAGACGAAACCAGAGGTGAGAAAGTTCCTTCGTAAGCGAGGAGGCGACCTGACCCTCCATTTAGCCCGATTATGCCAGTTCCACCAATTAAGACGAGTACCAAACAACTGGCCGTGGGTGCTTCAGCACCCCGGCACCAGCGAGCCAATCCTACACTTGCGGAGAAACGAGATTCCGCCCTCCCACTTTCGCCCTCCCATTCTCGTACTCGCACGCCGTGTTCAGCTCCAACCAATTCCAAGTCCGCCAGCATCGTTCGCTCGTCGACGTCGCGTATCGTTTGCTTGATGCAGCAGCGATCTTCGCAGCGACCTTCGCGGCTACGCGATACTCTGAGTTGGAGCCCGTTGATGGCCTGTTGGTCGTTGGTGCCACCACATGGCTGCTCCACATGGTGGCGGTCGAGATCAGCGGGCTCTACCGGAATTGGCGTGGAGCGCGACTGACCAACGAGTTGTGGTGCGTGCTGATCAACTGGCTTTACCTAGCACCGGCGGTGCTAGGAGTCGGTCTGCTCACGCGATACAACGTCGACTTCAGCTATCAGACTAAAGTCGTCTGGCTCGTTCTCACGCCGATCGTCATGGCCAGCGGACGCGTGCTGCTACGATTGGTGCTTCGCAACTTGCGTCGCCGAGGATTGAATACCCGTCGCTTCGCTATCTGCGGCGTGAACAAGCTGGGTGTTCAACTCGCGACGAACATCAATAACTCACCGGAACTTGGACTTGATTTCGCTGGCTACTACGACGATCGCCCCGAAAGCCGCACTGCTGATCAACTTGATGAGGCCCGACAACACCGGGGCGACTTGAGCGAACTGGTCAATGCGGCTCGCGGAGGTGAGATTGATATCATCTTTATCACCTTTCCGATGCGTGCCGAAGACCGCATTCGCCAATATCTTGATCGACTCGGTGACACGACGGCGAGCGTGTACATCGTGCCAGACTTCTTTGTCTTCCAGATGTTACACGCGCGTTGGAGTCAAATCGATGGCTTGCCGGTAGTCAGTGTCTTCGAGACGCCGATCACGGGGATTGATGGTGTGATTAAACGGGGATTCGACCTCGTTGCGGCGAGCATCCTCCTCGTGCTGCTGGCAGTGCCGATGCTGGCTGTCGCGCTAATGGTGAAGCTCTCCTCGCCAGGCCCGATCTTCTTCCGTCAAAAACGATACGGTCTAAGCGGCGAAGAAATCTACGTCTGGAAATTCCGCAGCATGCGTGTCCATGAAGAGCATGACACAGTGACCCAAGCCACGAAGGGCGATAGTCGGATCACTTCCGTTGGAGAAGTCATCCGCCAGACCTCACTTGATGAACTGCCCCAGTTATTCAACGTGATCGAAGGTAGCATGTCGTTAGTCGGACCGCGGCCTCATGCGACGGCTCATAACGAACAGTACCGATCGCTCATCGACGGCTACATGCTCCGGCACAAAGTGAAGCCGGGGATCACTGGTCTGGCCCAAGTGAATGGCTGGCGCGGTGAGACCGAAACGCTCGAAAAAATGCAGAAACGTGTTGAGTTCGACCACCGATACATTCGCGAGTGGTCGCTGTGGATGGACATCAAGATCTTGGTAAAGACCGCACTGGTCGTCCTGAAACAAGAAAACGCCTACTAGGGAAAGACATTCATGAGCCGAGAGGCGTAAGCCCTCGGCTAATCGTGGCAAGAATCATGAAGCCCGAAGACTCACTCTCCGACGATCTCCCTTTGCACTGGCAAGCTTTTCTCGTCGTGGCTTGCCTATGCCACGCCATTGCGACCGTACTAGCCAGCGATCTCGTCCATCAGTCGGGTGGCGACTGGTGGTAGCCAGAGCTACCGAGGCAAACGCTTGCTGGCGTACATCGCACGGTCGGCTTCCTGAATCAGATCAGCCAACGAAATCGTCTTCACATTGGCAATTGCCGCCCCGATTGCCACACTTACCTGAACTGAATTGTACTCGAGTTGAATCGGATGCTCGGTGACACGCTGGAGACGTTCGACAATTGGCTTCGTTGCTTCGAGTGTGCTGATTTTCGGAAGAAGGAAGACAAACTCGTCTCCACCGTAACGGACAACAAGATCACCAGCGCGGACCGTCTGCTGCCAGCGGCTTGCAATCTCCTGTAGTACGGAATCTCCGGCAGCATGCCCGTGGGCGTCGTTAATCGCCTTGAATCCATTAAGATCAGCGAACAAGACGGCGTGTGTCTCTTGTCGAAGGCGCTGGAACTCTTGAGCAAGGGCTGCCCTATCCGGCAACCCCGTTAATGGATCCGTTGAGTACGAGGAGTCGATCGCTGATCCGTCGCAGAAGGTCGCCAGGATGTAACCTTCTGCCGCAGGGGATGCTGCACGACTTACTTCCTCACTGGGTGAGCTGTGCAACACGCCGAACCCAAAGATCGGTCGTAAGCAGATAGATAGGTTCGGCTTGTCGCCTCCCCCCGTCGCGATGTGAAACGCGGTGTTGCTGGTGGTTTCCGATTGAATGGAGGCTAGGCAGTTCTGGTAGGCCTGTTGGGCCTGCTCTTCTGGGAACAGCAGGCAGAATTCATAGTTCACTGCCTCGTGTGGGTCGAAGTTCAGCCTCTGAGCTGCCCCACTATTTAGCCCAAGAAGCCGGCCTGAGAGGGCCTCGAAGAGACAGTAGCCTTGAGAAAGCCCCTCTTGCGTCAGATGCGCCTTCATAGGGTCAGTTCTGGACTCGAGTGGCATTGTAAACTCTTGCTGCGTAATTGGTTAGGTTGTTGAAGCGGGACAGTGCTTGGCGATGAGGTCCAGAAATGTGCAACTTGTACTCAAAAAGCGTAGCTGCCCCCTATCATTTTGCTGTGCGTTACAACCTCTAAAACCGCCAATTCTTCTAGAAAGCGTTCGACCAAAGTGAAACCCGTATTATAATCGCACTTTGCCTCAGTGGGCAAAATACTCCCCAGAGGGCGATGCACCTTTCGAATTTCTGACGCAGCTGCTGCACGCTGCGAACGGAGTCGTTGCAGACAGGGCCACCCAAGTGTTGGCTGTGTTTCTGAGACGAGAAGGCGCTCACCTCTTGTGCAGTCCCTCCACCCCCAGCCATTTCGCAGACAAGATTCCCTCGATCATCTCTTCTTCATCATTGAAGAGGGAAATGGTTTGGGATGAAACCAATGGTAGGTCATGAATTCCAAAAGTGTGAATTCGCCTGTTGGGGGGCTATGTAACTAAAGGTCGTAGAACCGGCCCGACCCATTCGCAATAGATTAGGCGAGAGATCGGACTGTTTCCTACGGACGGCAAGTTTTCACCAGGCCTAGACACGACGCAGTTGCCAGACGACAGACGCAAGAAGCAAGACCCCTCTCTGATATAAGCACCACAATGAAAACGCCAAACCAGGCACTGAAATTCCACAATCGGATTCTGCGTCGCCGACGTAAAGCCGATGTTTTCTTACTTAATGAAGCCGATTTCCGTTTTGCCGCTGACTGCGAACGCATGCGTGTTGATCGTAACCGTTCCGTGCTCTCGCTGCTATTAATCCGGCTTCCGAAGAAACGTTCCGCCGAAAAGGACATCGCGTTCCTCGCGCGAATTTTAGAAGGGCGTTTACGGATCACTGACACGCCCGGCCTGTACGACGACGATTGCGTCGGAGTGCTTCTGCCAGACACGCCGGCGGAAGGGGCTTGGAAAGTAGCTGAGGATGTCAGTGAAGTTTATCCCCCTGGCCCAGACCGCCCTGAGTGTCAGGTATTAACGTACCCTGATCAGCATCCGCCCCGAAAAGAAGAAATCGGGGATGATGAGGGCGCCGCCGTCGGGGTGCGTGAGACAAGGTTAGCCGATGAAGAAACCTCTGATTGGTTCTTCTCCGTAGCGACCCCACTTTGGAAACGGGCAATCGACGTTACCGGTGCCACGGTTGGTTTGATGCTGACGGCTCCGTTGATTTTGACTGCGGCAGCGGCAATTAAGGCGACCTCAAAGGGGCCCGTTTTCTTCCTGCAGGAGCGTGAAGGTCGCGGCGGAAAGCGTTTTAAGATCTTGAAACTCCGTACCATGCGCACCGACGCGGAGAAGAAAAAAGCCGACCTTCGCCCGCTCAGTCAGCAGGATGGCCCAGCCTTCAAGCTACGACGCGACCCCAGGACGACCAGGGTCGGGCGCTTTCTGCGCTGGACCAGCATGGACGAGCTTCCCCAATTCTGGAATGTGCTCCGCGGAGAAATGTCGCTTGTCGGTCCACGCCCCCTGCCAGTCGATGAGTCGCAGGCGTGCCTTGGCTGGCAGCGTAGGCGATTGAGCGTCGCTCCAGGAATGACCTGCACCTGGCAAGTTAGTGCTCGCGGTAATGTCATGTTTGATGATTGGGTGCGAATGGATTTGAACTATGCCGACAAAAAGTCACTGCTCAAGGACGCCAAGCTCATTGTCATGACGCTCCCCTCGTTGCTCTTGAATAAAGGCATGCGATAGGGGAGTCGGAGCACATGAAGAGTCATTATCGAGTGAAAACGATTTACCATAAGCCATGAACGATCGTGATACGACAACTAGCGAAGCTCGCCGTGCGTTGCTGCTGACGTATCACTACGATCATGCTGCCACGATGGAGTCGCGTTTGAGTTGGCGGCGCGCGCAGCATGCGGCTGAGCAATTCGACACGACGGTGGTTTGTGCTTTCGGAGACAAGCAAGAGCCATCTCTGGAGACAAGTGCTGCAGAATCGCAGGTGCGATTCATTGCCATTCCACACAATCGCTTGGAACAGATGGTAATGCGACTGCCGTGGGGCTTCTATCTGGCCTATCGTCTCTGGCACCGCCGGGTTCTCAAGCGGGTTTCGCAGCTTCACCGTGAGCAGCCGTTCGATTTGGTCCATCACGTCAGTTTCTGTGGTTATCGCGAGCCCAGCGACGGGTGGCGGCTGGATGCACCGTTCGTTTGGGGTCCAATTGGCGGAACACACAACTTTCCCACACGGTTTTTGACGCAACTCAATTTTCTTGGAGCCGTCCGCGAGCTTTCGCGCAACACACTCAACTCATGGCAACTTCGTCGTAGTCGGCTGGTCAAGAATGCTATGCGTTCAGCAGAAGTGGTTGCTGTGGCGTCTGAAAGTGCTAAAGAGGCTCTGAGTGGTCTGGCTGAACGGACTCCGCAAGTACTGCTCGAGACCGGGATTGATCCAATCAAGTCGGAGCGAAAACTGCGCCATCTGAACCAGCCACTCAAGATACTTTGGTCTGGCCGATTGCAATGCTGGAAGGCTCTGCCGTTATTGCTTCGTGCAATGGCACAGCTTCCTAGTTCGTGCCGAGTCCAGCTGCGGGTCATGGGTGAAGGCCCATGCGAGACCTCGTGGAAGAAACTAGCGAAGAAGCTGGGAATCGAGGATCAGATCGAGTGGATCGGTTGGCCTAGCTACGACTGGCAACTTCCTCAGTATGAGTGGGCCGATTGCTTTGCATTCACCAGCCTGCGCGACACATCAGGAACAGGGCTCCTTGAAGCCCTTGCTGCGGGTGCTCCAATCATCGGAGTGAACCACCAGGGAGCCGCTGATATTCTGACAGAGCAGTGTGCCATTCCAGTCTCGGTCGAAGCACCGAAACAGGCAATCGCAGGTTTTCGCGAGGCAATCGTTCAGCTCGCCAGAGAACCTGAAACCTTGCTTAGCCTAAGCCGCGGTGCTGCGGCTCGCGCCCAGGCGTTCTCCTGGCAAAAGCAACGCGAGGCAATGAACGGGCTTTATGAGGAAGCCCTTCTAGAGGCTCGATCTCCGGTAACAGCTGAATCAGAAAGTTACGCCTCAGGTGCCGAGCCAGGCGATACACAGGCGGCGGATTCCGCTGAGAACTTTAAGCAACAATCGGTCGCTAGACAGCCGGTCCTAAGTAGTTGAAGACATAATCAATTAAAGGAAACTCCCTAATGGGAGCACTCGTCACAGGATAGTTCATCGAGGTAGTCATGGCACAATCATTCACCAAAGGCGGTCTACGTCAGATCGTCGAAACGCTTTTTCGACATAAGAAAAAGGCTTGCACGCTTGCGCTCGTCGCTCTAGCCGTTGGGACGCTTGCTGTTTTCTTCTATCCCCGTAAATATCGGTCGGAGGCGAAGGTCTTTTTGCAGGTCGGTCGTGAAACCGTTGGCATCGACCCAACCGCAACGACCGGGCAGACGATGTCGCTAATGCAGAATGGTCGTGATGAGGAGATCCAAAGCGCGAAAGATGTGATTAGCAGCCGCGGTCTCATCGAAAAGGTTGTTGATCGTGTTAGCCCTGATCTCGTCCTTGGGAAACTTGCCGTTGGCGATGCAAAACCAAACCCGATTACCGAGTGGATGAAGGGGTTACTTGGTTCTGCGCTCGAAACTGCTCAGTCAATCGACCCCGTTTCTACTCGCGAGAGGGCTGTCATCAAAGTTGAGAAGAACCTAGAGGTCGATGCCGAGCGTAGTTCAACGGTCTTGGTGATGACCTACGATGCAAAGACACCTGAGCTTGCACAAACGATTCTTGATGAGGTTGTTGAGGTCTACAAGGAGGAGCACCTCAGGATCCATCGCAACCAAAAGTCGAGCCAGTTCTTTGACGAGCAGAACGAGATTCTGCGTGAACGACTCGTTAAAGCGGAGCAGAGACTGCGCGATGCGAAAAGCGAGCTTGGATTGGCTTCTGTCGAATCGCGAGCGACCACTCTTGAAGGCCAAATCCGCAATATCGATCAGGATCGCTACGCAACGGAGCAGGAACTGGCGACCTCGCGAGCTAGAATGGCTGACTTGACCAACCAGCTCGAAGAAACGCCTGAGCGACTTGTCTCTTCCAAGACAAGTAAGCCCAACGAGGGGGCCGACCTGTTGCGTGATCAGCTCTATCAGCTTCAAGTCAAGAAAATCGACTTAGAGGCTCGTTACAGCGAAGAACACCCGCTGGTGAAGGCAATCAACGATCAAGTCAAACAGGCCGAAGCGATCGTCAACAAGCAGGAGGCGAGTCGCGAAGAGACGATCGATGACGTGAATCCCATTCATCGCCAGTTGCTGCTCGACTACAAGCAGCAGCAGGCAGCCGTCGCGGGATTCGAGTCACGATTGGAAAAGCTCTCGAACCAGCGAGAGCAACTTCGCAAGCAGTTGGTAAAACTCAACGCGGATGAGATACGGCTGGCAGAACTGTCACGCGAAGTGCAGATTGCCAACAGCAAAGTCTTTCAATACGAGGACAAATTCGAGCAAGCTCGATTCGACAAAGAGCTGGAGAGCGAAAAGGTATCCAACGTCAGCATCGTGCAAGATGCCACCCTGGCCGAAAAGCCGATTAGCCCTTCGAAGGTTCTGATCGGTCTGGCAACGATTCTTTTTAGCACGGCGGCACCGCTCGCCCTTGCCCTGGGGCTCGAACGCTCCGACGATCGCTTAAGACAGGAGTCTGACATCGAAGAACTGCTGGACCTGCCTGTGTTGGCATCGGTCCCAGAGTCGTCACTCCATAGCCGTCTGTTGCCAACCACTGGAGTGGTCAGCGGCACGGATTATTGACATTTATTACTAGCCCCGGGATTTATCCCGGGAGATTTGTTTCCATCAAATATCGGTCGAGAAAAAGGGATAACAATGATCGGAGTATTGCCGAGACCGAAATATTCCGTGGACTGTTTCGACCTCGGCAACGATCGTCGGCAAAACTGCTACATAGCTCGGTCGAGAACCAGAGGCATGCACTGGACCCCGGGATAAATCCCGGGGCTATTAAGCGTACTGCTTCAACCAAGCTTTAGCCTAAAACAGATACCAGGATTTATACGTGACTGCATGACGAACGTCGTCACAACTTCTTTAGCGAGTAAAAATATCATGGCCGAACAACTATATGGTGGCTCAACGACAATGGAGACGAACGAAGAGCCGATCACCCGCAACGAATCCGCGCTAAGTTCACAGCTTGCTGCAGAAGTTCCGCATCGTCGTGGTTCCGAAGTTTACGACGCAGCACTCATGCGACTTCGCGTACGAATGAACTCAGACGACGGCATGGGCTACGCGCTAGGATTGACCAGTTGCGAGCGAGGCTCGGGAGTCAGCACGTTCGCAGCCAACCTGGCAATCCGTGCCGCCGACTTACAGCTTGGCCCCGTGTTGCTGGTGGATGCCCATCCGGGGAGAAGTACCGTTGCCTCAGCGTTTGGTGTTGAGGCGGGGCCCGGCTTGGGCGAAGTCCTCTCGGGGCGGGCGCCTTTGGAAAACGGCATCCAGCAATCGGCAGTTGCAGGATTGGACCTCATGACGCTCGGTGGAAAAGGATTGCTTGAGCGAGCCAGCGTTGAAACGGAGCGAATTGGGAATCTCATCAAGCAGTTGCGTGCTGAGTACCCGATTATCTTGTTCGACTTCCCAGATGCGCAGCACATGATGCACACGTTGTTGCTCGGGCAGTTGATGGACGGGTTACTCCTAGTTGTGCGTTCAGAAAGAGTCCGCAGCCGACGGGCCGTTGATTCACTCCGCCAACTTCGCTCCGACGGCATGAATGTCATCGGTTCGGTCATGACACGACGCCGTAGCTACTTGCCTACATGGGTCGATCGTCGGCTGTAGTCCAGAGTGCAGGATGATTTTATGGCTGTAGGGGTGCAGCCTGTTTGGGGAATCGCAGAGTTACAAAGCAAAGAGTCAGGCTGTTTTCTTGTCCGCTACCGTAAAAACACCGCCGAAGACGGCGTCGTCTCTGACGAGCGATCTTGCTGCGCCCCCAGCGATTGATGTAGCTCACGACGAACCTGTCCAGCCCGCCGAAGAATCACGCCGTTTCTGGCAACGCGTTTCCTTGGGGGTGGCTGCACTGCCGATGCTGGCGCTGATTGATCAGGGCATTGTCAGTGGCGGAAACTTCCTCACCTCGGCCATCATCGGTAACGCCTGCTCGGAAGCCGACTTGGGAATCTATGGCAAAGGAATGACGATCGTCGTCATGCTCATCAGCTTGCCGATGGCTCTCATTTGGACTCCCTACAATGTCTACAGTTCAGACATGTCAAAACGGCGTCATGCCGGTTATCAGGCGAGTTCCTTAGTGCACTTGCTGCTGATCGTTGCGGTCGCTGCTGCGTCACTTTGCACGGTCGCACTGTTTTCAGCCTCTCAAATCAGTGCGCTCCTCTTTGCACTTGCCGGGGCTGCCGGTTTTCTCTTGGTCAGGGAGCACGCTCGGCGTCTCAGTTTTGCTCGGATGGATATGGCGTCCGCCATCAAGCTAGACGTGCTTGTAACCGCGCTGCATCTGACGTTACTAGGAACTGCTGCGTGGATGGGATGGTTGACCGGTGCTCGTGCATTCCTCGTGATTGGTTTGGCTTGCTTGCTCGGTATCGCGGTGATGTCACATCAGTGGTTGCCGCAGGCTTGGCCGCGTCGTCGCGGAGTGAAGCTCGACTTTCTCCGGAATTGGAATATGTCGAAATATGTATTCGCAGGAGCGGTGATGTTCACCTGCAGCAACGGAGCCTATCCGTGGGTGCTTGGTTACTTTGAGGGAGATGCCGCCGTGGGACGGCTTACAGCGGCTGCTGGAGCTATTTTCCTGGCGAATCCCTTGCTTATCGCTGCGACGAACTACTTCGGCCCTTCGATGGTTCGCACGAAACAGCGTGCTGGTGTTGCCGGCGTGTATCGAACCTCGCTGCAATGCATGGGTGGCATCGCGGTTTTGATGCTTGGCTTCTGTGGTGCCATGTATTTCTTCGGCGGCTGGTTTGTTGAGAGTGTCTACAGCGATAAATACGCAGGGCTTGGGGCTGTTGTTATGTCCTTGGCATTTGCCCAAGTTGCTACGGCGATGCTGATCCCGCTTCGCAGCGGATTGTTTGCCTTGGATCAAGGTCATTTAATGCTGCGGGGCGGCGTACTGCGATTGCTCTGCCTCGCAACGATCGGCATCTACGCTGTGAGAACTTGGGGACCCGTGGGCGTAGGCATCGGGATGCTCAGCGGTGACATGGCCGCTCTGCTGATGAAGACCTATTACCTTCGCAAGCTCGTTGCTGAGCAGGCAGGGGAAATTGGCTCAAGCAGCGAAGGCTTCGCTTCCACTTAGAGAACTTCCAAAACAAAGATGCAATCTCGCTACTACAGCTCGAGCACTGAAAAGCCCCAGGATGGCAAGCCTGGCCGGCCCTGGCTGTTCATGGTGTTGCTTGCGGGGATTTTCTTCACGACTCATCCGCATCATCTCGATGAGAGCGTGCTGTTCAACTACAAAGCGGTCGCCGGCGACGGAAGTGAAGAGGACCGCGCGGACACCAACGCCACGGCAGTAGCGGCGGGCAGTCCTGAACGTCGCATCGGCTTGAGCCTGCTGGGGCTGGCAGCGATCGCGACGCTTGTCACCTTCGAAGGGCCGAAGCTACGCATCAACGGCACGCTTGGTGTGCTTTGCGTCTGCTTCCTGGCCCTTATGCTCTTGAGTCCGCTTTGGTCGCAGGTTACGTTTCTTGCGATCCGTCGGGTCGTTGCTGTCGGGCTCTTGGTCTTGGGGGCGATTGCCGTCGCCCGGCGGTTCAGCGTTGAAGACATCATGCTTCTCGTTGTTCTTGCGACCGGAAGCTTCCTTGCGATCGGCATTCTGGCTGAGATCTACTACGGAAACTTCCGCCCCTGGGTTGGCGGCTATCGTTTTGGCGGAACCTTGCATCCTAATCGCCAGGGGATGAACTGCGCGATGCTGGCCCTTTCCTCAATTGCTTACGCAACGCAGGTGCAACGGGGCAAGCAATTGCTTCTCGCCACGGCCGGCGCTGCGGTGTGCTGCCTGATCCTCACCGGCTCGCGAACCTCATTGGCGAGTGCTTGCTTCGGGTTCCTTGTCTTTTCGCTCCTTTGGTTTCCTTTGGCTGACACACTTCGGTATGTGACGATTGCTGCTACCTTTGGCGCTTTGATGCTTGGCATCGGTGCAATGGTGGCTGGAGATCGCCTCGACGAGGAAGTCTCGTCCGTTCTGCTGCTGGGCCGCGAATCCGACAAGTCAAGCGCTGGTTCCGGTTCGCTGACAGGTCGCATCCCGCTCTGGGAGGAGTGCGCCGGCCAGCTTGCCGAGCGACCCTGGCTTGGTTTTGGTTACAAGAGCTTCTGGACCCCGCAGCGAATCTTGAAAATCTCCCACCACCAAGGATGGAGCATCATGCAGGCCCACAACGGCTACTTGGAGATGGCTCTGAATGTTGGCCTGATTGGTGCAGGGTTGTTCATTGCAATCATCGTGCTGTCCATCAAACACGCCTTGGCCTTGTTTGCTGAAACCAAGTCCGTTGGGGCCGCCTACGCAGTGGCGGTGCTTTCATGGCTCGTGTTGAACACCTTGCTGGAGTCTTGGATCGACGAACCACTCTTGCCCTCGTTCGTTTCCCTCACCTTGATCGTTTCACTTGCATGTCTGGAACAGCCACTCTGGCAACGAAACGATCTCAAGCAGATTGCCGACGGCCAGGAACGCATACCTGCCAAGTTGACGGTTAGCACTCCTCGATTGTCGCGCCCTTCCCTTGTGAACTGAAAACTGACAACTGAACACTGAAAACTCGATGGACCCTTTGATCTCGATCCTCATGCCGACCTACAACCGGGCCGATTGGCTCGCGGAGGCTCTGCGCACCGCGATTGCGCAGGAGTCGCAGGGGAAGTTCGATTTCGAGGTCGTCGTGATCGACAACAACTCACCCGACCACACGCGGGAGACCATTGAGCGAATTGCCGCTGATTCTCCCGTCCCTGTGAAATACATCCATTCGATTCCTCCCGGCGATGCTCAGACCCGCAATGCCGGACTGCCGCACTGTGAAGGTGACTGGATCGCCTTCATGGACGATGACGAGTTGGCTGAGCCGACTTGGTTGTTGAACCTTTACGAGACGGCTACTAGAAACAACGCTCAACTCGTCGGCGGAGCGGTACTTCTTGACCTTCCTCAAGAAGAGGTTGAAAAGCTGAGCCTCGACGTTAGGCGATCGCTTCGCGAACGCAGTCCTGCAACTTGTGAAGGAATCGAACGGCCTTTTGTAGATCGTGAATACCCTGGTACCGACAACCTTTTCATTGCTCGCGAGGTGCTGGAGGCACTTGGAGAGTTCGATACCACGGTGATCAGCGGTTCAGCAGATTACGATTTCTCCGTGCGGGCACGCGAGGCTGGGTTCCGCTGTTGGTACTCGCCCGAGGCAATCGTTCGTCATCGAACCCCTGCAAACCGTCTCACCCAAGAGTTTATCGACTGGGACTCTTATCGCTCAGGCGTCATGCTTGCCTTTTACGACAATAAGTTTGGAGGTAAGTTCCAAGTTGCAAAGTGGCTCGCTGCACGGTGGGGGCAAGGGTTGCTCATAACACTCCCAAGATTCTTTAAAGCGAAGCTCACTGGAGATCAACAAACTTCGGATGACGTCCGCATCCGCTGGAAACGGCTCGCTGGTTTCACACGCAGTGCGCTGACGTTGCTTGCCCCGATATTCTTTTCAAGCCATTCGCTGCAGGAGCAAATCGACTTCGCCCGAGGTCGCGAGATCGGCAAGTCGAAGCACAAAGCTCCGAAGCCAAGCCAGGTTCAGCCTGAGAATCCGCCAGTTACTGAGGAGGTAACCGTATGAAGGTCCTCCAACTCTACAATCAGTACAGGAGCTTGCACGGTGGCGAAGAGACGGTCGTGCTGATGACGGATGAACTGATCAAGAAGTACGGCGGCCAGGCAAAGCTGCTGATGCGCTCCAGCCGAGGGTTGGACGAATCCTTCTGGGGCAAGGCCAAAGCCTTTGCCGGAGCGTTCTACAACAAGAGTGCCTATCGCGAAGTGAAGGCAGAACTCGCAGCGGACCGGCCCGATGTGGTCCACGTCCATAATCTTTACCCGCTGTTCTCCCCTTCGGTGCTTGTCGCTTGTAAAGAGGCAGGCGTACCTGTGGTGATGAGCAACCACAACTACGTACTGACCTGCCCGACGACTCATCATTTGCGTCGCGGCACGGTTTGCGAGAAGTGCTTTGGCGGCAAAGAGTATCATTGCGTGCTCACGAATTGTCGTGGCAACGTAGCGGAGAGCGTAGCGTACGCAGCGCGAAGCGCTTATGCCCGTCGCAAAGGCTTCTTCCGTGGCGGCGTCTCGCAGTATATTGTGCTGACGGAGTTCGCCAAGCGACAACTGCTGCGTGATGGTTACCACGAAGAGCAAATTCACGTCTTGCCGAACATGGTGGAACTCGACCACCAAAGCGTTGATGCTTCCCAAGGCGATTACGTTGCGTTCTCTGGACGGATGAGTCCCGAGAAAGGCGTTGAGACGCTTCTTGCAGCGGCCCGGATGTTACCCGAAGTTCCTTTTAGGCTAGCCGGCCACGGACCGTTGCTGGAAGATTTGAAAACCAATGCTCCCGAGAATTGTGAGTTCCTCGGCCAGCTCACCGCGGAGGAAATGAAAAGTTTCTATCGCGGCGCGCGGATGGTTGTGATCCCCAGCCATTGGTACGAAGGATGCCCCCTGGTGGTTTCAGAAACGATGAGCCACGGCGTGCCGTTGGTTGTCTCTCAAATTGGCGGCCTGCCCGACTTAATTGGCGAAGGGACCGAGGAGCCTTGCGGCAAAACCTTCCCGGTACGAGATGCCGCGCAACTGGCTGACCAGGTGAGTTCGCTGTGGGAGAGTCCAGAACTCTGCGGAGAACTGGGATCTGCCGGTCGTCGGAGGGCGCTCCGCGAGTACAGTGAGGAGACCTACTACCAGCGTCTCATGAGCGTCTACGAAGCGGCGATGGGCCGAACGGCTGGAGAACGCAAGCTGCCTACGAAAGAAACAGCAAAAACTGAGTCAACTCGCGAGGAAGTTTCTGAGCCAAAGGAATTGGTAGGAAGTGCACCTCGTACCGATTGATATTGCGTCTGATTGAGATCAGAAAACCCTTTTCAACAAAGAAGGAAGATTATGAGCGTAGCCATTGTCACCGGATCGGCAGGTTTGATTGGATCGGAAGCCTCGAAATACTTTGCCAATGCTGGCATGGATATTGTCGGAATCGACAATGACATGCGTGCCGAGTTTTTTGGCGAAGAAGCTTCAACTCGTTGGAATCGTGATCGTCTGAAGAACGAGCTGGGCGATCGCTACACGCACGAATCGATTGATATTCGTGATGAAGCTGCCATCGAGTCGCTGTTTAAGCGTTACGGAAACGACATCAAGTTAGTGGTCCACACAGCCGCTCAGCCCTCGCATGACTGGGCAGCGCGTGATCCGAAGAAGGACTTCACCGTCAATGCGAACGGCACCTTGAACCTCCTGCAGGCCGTACGCGAAATCTGCCCCGAGGCAGTATTCATCTTTACTTCGACAAACAAAGTCTACGGCGACACACCCAACCGCCTGCCTTTGATCGAACAGGAAACGCGGTGGGAAATCGACCCCTCCCATGAGTACGCCGGGGGTATCCCAGAAACAATGTCGATCGACCACACCATGCACAGCTTATTCGGCGCCTCAAAAGTAGCCGCGGATGTTTTGGTGCAAGAGTATGGTCGCTACTTCGACATGAGGACCGCGTGCTTCCGTGGCGGCTGCCTGACGGGGCCGAGTCACTCGGGCACCAAGCTCCATGGTTTTCTCGCCTATCTGATGAAGTGTGCCGTGACCGGCGATCACTACACCGTGTTTGGCTACAAGGGGAAGCAGGTCCGCGACAACATCCACAGTCACGATTTGATCCGTGCTTTCGATGCCTTCTACCAGAACCCGAAGTCGGCAGCCGTCTATAACCTTGGGGGTGGTCGTCATAGCAATTGCTCGATGCTCGAAGCGATCTCGCTCTGCGAAGAAATCGCGGGCCGCAAAATGCAGCATAGCTATGAGGAGCAGAACCGCGCCGGTGACCACATTTGGTGGATCAGCGACCTAACATGTTTCCAGACCGACTATCCCGACTACCAACTGAAGTACGACGTTCCAGAGATTCTCAAGCAGATCTATGAAGCGAATGTCGACCGCTGGATGGAGACCGCCGAAGCATGATCGATCAAGGGAAGCACAATGTTCTGGGAATCGATGTCAGCGCTGTCGACTACGACGGTGCGGTCGATCGCATCGTTGAGGCGGCACGCAACCGACAGCCATTGGCGGTTTCCGCCCTGGCGGTGCACGGCGTGATGACTGGGGTTTCCGATCCAGAGCATCGTTACCGCTTGAATCAGTTCGATTTGATTTGCCCGGATGGGCAGCCGGTTCGCTGGGCACTCAAGGGGCTGCATGGGGTCGGGCTCGCCGATCGGGTTTATGGCCCTCGCCTCATGCTAGAAACTTGCGAAGCAGCGGCTGAGAACGGCTTGCCAATCTTTCTGTTTGGTGGCAGCGAGGAACTGCTCGACAAGCTACAGACAGAGTTGCGGAAGAAGTTCCCTGAGTTGCAAATTGCTGGTCGCAGGGCTTCGAAGTTTCGCAAACTAGACTCCGTCGAGTGGGAAGAGCTGGTTGAAGAGGTCAACAACAGCGGTGCTTCGGTACTGTTTGTCGGCCTCGGCTGCCCTCGCCAGGAAGTGTTCACTTACGAGATCCGCGATGCGGTCTCCATGCCAACGTTAGCGGTTGGTGCTGCGTTCAACTTCCATGCCGGAGACCTACCACAGGCTCCTCCTCGAATGCAGCGGCTCGGCTTGGAATGGCTCTATCGCCTCATTCAGGAACCGCGTCGCCTGTGGCGTCGCTACTTACTGCTGAACCCCGCGTACGTCTCGTTGCTGGCACTGCAGAAGCTAGGAGTCTACAGCGTGCAGCGCGACAACCTCCAACCTCCCCAGAATCAGGTTTTGTACGGCTAAGTATGGCTCTCTCGGCAACCATCCCTGATAAATCTTCGAACGCGGCAGGTTCACATGCTGACGCGGCTGCAGAGTATGCAGTCTCGGTGGTGGTGCCGATCTATAACGAACGTGAGTGCCTCGATGCGATGTTGGAATCCCTCGTGGATCTCCAGGAAGAATGCGGCGAAGCCTACGACTTCGAGTTTCTACTTATCGACGACGGAAGTAGCGACGGCACGAGCCAGATGCTCAGCGAAAGAGCAGAGAGTCGTGCAAACTTTCGTGTCATCCATCACGAACAGAACCTAGGCATTGCCGCGGCGATCCAAACTGGAATTCACAATGCCAGCCGCGAGATCGTGGCCTCGATCGATGCGGATGGCTCCTACGACCCGAGCTTGCTTGGCTCCATGGTTCCGCTGCTAACCGAGGGGGTCGATGTCGTGACAGCCTCTCCGTACCACCCGGAAGGGGCGGTCGAAGGCGTTTCTGCCTGGCGGATTGGGCTCTCCAAAGTCGCTTCGCGGCTCTATCGAGTTGCTACAGGCCGGAAGCTCTTCTGCGCAACGAGCTGCTTCCGCATCTATCGCCGGTCGTCGGTGATCGACTGTCCGCCTAAGAATCGTGGATATGTGGGCGTGGCTGAATTATTGTGGAATGTTCAACATGCTGGCGGAGCCGTCGTTGAGCATCCGGCAACTTTGCGTGTGCGAACGGCCGGCCAATCGAAAATGAAAATCGCCAAGGCAGCCCGTGGGCATTTAAGGCTTATGGGCAGCATTGTGAAACAGAGGATGATGAAAAGGTAATCGTAACGAACCATTGATAGCTGCATTAACATCTATTTGATTTTGGAAGTAAAGGTAAACCCGTGGCAACTGATTTGAAGCAACCTGTGAAGAAGATGGATCTGCCTTCGGACCAAGACTACACCGGACGCGAGATGGGCGACGAGGAAATGCTCCTCTTGGGTGAAGCGATCGCCAGTGGAACGCTCACTAGCACCAAAGGCAAGTTCGTCAAAAAGCTTGAGGAACAGTTTGCCAAGTATGTCGGCATGGACAAGTGCTATGCCGTGAACTCGGGGACCGGCGGCCTGCACACAGCTATCGCCGCGATTGATCCCGAGCCGGGTGACGAGATCATCACGACTTCGATCACCGACATGGGGGGGCTGACGCCAATCATTTATCAGTCGGCGATCCCCGTCTTTGCTGACGTTGACCCTCTCACCTACAACGTCACGCCCGAGTCGATCGAGGCCGTGATTAGCGAGCGGACCAAGGCCATCATGGTCACGCATCTGTTCGGTAATCCCTGCCGAATGAATGAGATCATGGAAATCGCTCGCAGTCGCAATATCCCCGTGATCGAAGATTGTGCCCAAGCCTTTGGGGCAACCATCGATAGCAAGATGATTGGCACCTTCGGCGACATCGGTTGTTTTAGCCTCCAGCAGGGGAAGCATATCACCTCGGGTGAAGGCGGCCTGGTTGTTTCCAACGATGAAGCCCTGGCGCGACGGATGTACTTGTTCATCAACAAGGCGTGGGGTTATGGCGATCCGAAGCCAGATCATTACTTCTTGGCTCTGAACTATCGTATGAACGAGTTGACGGGAGCGGTCGCGCTAGCGCAATTGCAAAAACTGGCTGACTTTGTCGAACGACGCACAGCCATCGCTGCGGCAATGACCGAAGGTCTCGCTGACTTGCCAGGGGTTCATCCTCCGGCGGTTGACCCTGGCATGAAGCACACCTACTGGAAGTACTGCCTGCGGGTCGAAAGCGATAAGCTTGAAGGCGGACTCGATGAGCTCGCAAAGCGACTCAAGGATCGCGGTATTTTCTGCGGTCCTCGCTACATTCAAAAGCCGGCTTTCGAGTGCGAAGTGTTGCGAGATCAGCGTACTTTCGGGAACAGCCGATTCCCCTTCACGCTAGCCCGCCCTGAGGCGGTTGACTACAGCCGTGAAAAGTTCCCCGGGACTTATGAGGCGTTGGCGAATGTGTTGGTGCTGGCACTGAATGAGAAGTACGAGTCTCAGCACGTTGACTACGTCGTGCAAAACATCCGCGAAGTGACGCACGAAATCGCTTTGTAAAACTATTTCGTCGGGTATGCCGAGGCACGAGGCGTACTTGAAATATGGTCTAACAGTCGAAAGGTCGAAGTGTCAGAGAGTCTCAAATGGAGCCTTGTCTTCGACTCTTCGACCTTTCGACATTTTGACTCAGTTCTGGTATGCCTCGTGCCTCGGCATACCCTACAAGAAGGTTTCTCAGATGAGTGAAGCTCAAACCCCTGTCCGTTTCGGACTCGTCGGAGCAGGCGCGATTGCGCAGGCCTACGCTCAGGCGTTTGCCATTTCAGATCAGGTGAAACTGGTCGCGGTCGCCGATTGTCGGATCGAAGCTGCAGAAGCTCTGGCGGAAACTGCCGGAGCTGCATCTTTCCCAAGCGTTGAGACAATGGTCGAAGAGATGGATCTCGATGCGGTCATCGTTTCCACACCACCGGTAACGCACGATGAAGTCTGCAAGGTGCTTTTCAACCGCGGCATCAATGTGCTGTGCGAGAAGCCACTGGCCATCGATTCAGAAACTGCAGGCGAAATGGCGAAGCAGGCCCAAGAAGCTGGAGTCATTTTCACAATGGCTTCGAAGTTTCGATATGTCGCTGACGTTGCTCAAGCGAAGTCGATCATCGCCTCGGGAGTTCTCGGCGAGGTAGTGCTTTTTGAGAATGTATTTACCGGTCGCGTAGATATGACCCATCGCTGGAACTCCGATCCGACCATTTCCGGCGGTGGAGTACTGATTGATAACGGTACGCACTCCGTGGATATCACCCGGTACTTCCTAGGTGAGTTGACCGAGATTCAGGCCATGGAAGGTAACCGGATTCAAGAACTTCCCGTCGAGGATACCGCCAAGATGTTCGTCCGCGGCAAGAGCGGCGTCGTGGCGAGCATTGATCTCTCCTGGAGTGTCAGTAAAGAGTTGCCCTACTTTATTGCCGTCTACGGCAGTGCCGGCACGCTACTCGTCGGTTGGCAGGAGTCGAAGTACCGACGCAGCAGTGACAAAGAGTGGACTGTGTTCGGCAAGGGTTACCAGAAGGTTGCAGCTTTTCAGCGACAACTTGAAAACTTCGCTGGGGCCATTCGTGGTACGGAATCACTTCTCGTCGAACCAGCAGACGCCTTGGCATCGGTGAGTGTGATCGAAGCCGCCTACCGTTCGCTCGCTAAAGGTGACTGGGAGCCGATCGCGGAGTCCTCAGCAACACCGGTAACTGCCTAACTTCGATCTTCGGTATGTCAGACATTTCTCCATCGTTCGTTCACCCTACCGCGATTGTTGAGGATGGGGTGCGTCTTGGCAGTGGCACGAGCGTCTGGGACTCGGTGCATATTCGTCGAGACGCCGTTCTGGGCGACGAGTGCATCGTGGGCGGAAAGTCGACGATCGCCTACGAAGTGAAGATCGGCCATCGGGTGAAAATCAACTCGATGGTTTACATCTGCTACGGCGTCACGATAGAAGATGGGGTGATGATTTCAGCCGGTACGATTTTTACAAACGATGTTTTCCCTCGCGCAACGACCCCCGACCTCCAGCAGCTTCGCGGCTCTGACCCAGACGAAGAAACGCAAGAAACCCTGGTTGCCGAAGGTGCGACTATTGGTGCGGGCTGCATCATTGGGAGCAATCTACGCATCGGGAGATTTGCGATGGTTGGCATGGGGAGCGTGGTAACTCGTGACATTGAAGATTTCCATTTGGTCGTGGGCAACCCGGCCCGCTCGGTCGGGTGCGTTTGTCGTTGTGGTCAGCCGTTGCTGAAGTGGCCCGAGGGCGTTCCAAGCGGAGAAGTTGATTCTGTATGCGGAAAGTGCGCTCGGGAATATGTCATCATCGATGGCAAGGTCAGTGAGCAGCAGCCCAGCGGGGTGAGTTGATGTCAACCGACCAATCAAGAGATTTCCCAAGCAGAAAATGGGCAGTCATCGGCGGCGGCATGCTGGGCCTTACCACCGCTCGCGGCTTAGCCGAGGCAGGTCAGCAAGTCACCCTCTACGAATCCGCCCCCGAAATCGGCGGCTTAGCCGGTGCCTGGCAACTAGGCGATTGCACGTGGGACCGGCATTACCACGTGACTTTGCTTTCAGATCTTCGAATTAGAGCTTTGCTCGCGGAACTTGGCCTGGAAGAAGAGATGCGTTGGGTCGAAACAAAGACCGGCTTCTTCACCGACGGCAAGCTCTACTCGATGTCGAGTACCCCTGAGTTTTTGAAGTTTCCGCCGTTGCGTTTGATCGACAAACTACGACTTGGCGGCACGATCTTTATGGCTTCCAAGCGTAAGGATTGGCAAGCGTTAGAGAAAGTCCCAGTTGCCGATTGGCTTTCGAAGTGGTCGGGCCGACGCACCTTTGAGAAGATTTGGCTGCCACTGCTGAAAGCAAAGCTCGGTGAAACCTACCAGCGTTGCTCAGCCTCGTTCATTTGGGCAACGATTGCTCGCATGTATAAAGCACGGCAGAGTGGTCTAAAAAAGGAAATGTTCGGTTACGTCCCCGGAGGATACGCCAGAATCCTAGAACGTTTCGCGGCTTCGCTTGAGATGCGCAGCGTCGAGTTGCGAACAAGTTCCCCCATCAAGAGAATCACGACCGAAGGTGCTGCCAAGGTTCAAGTCGAAACCGAGGAAGGCATACAGGAGTATGATCGTGTCGTTTTGACAACGCCTTCATCGCTCATTCCAAAGCTGTGCCCGCAGCTATCGCATGAAGAGCAAGAACAGCACGAAGCAATCGAGTACCTGGGTATCCTTTGTCCTTCAGTCGTATTGAAGAAGCCGCTCGCCGAGTATTACGTAACCAACATTACCGACTCGGGCATTCCCTTTACAGCAGTCATCGAGATGACGACTCTGGTCGACACCGCGGAATTCGGCGGCAACTCGCTTGTTTACCTTCCACGCTACGCGGCGCACGACGACGAGGCCTGGGGATGGAGCGACGAACAGATCGAGGAGAAGTTTCTCTCGGCGCTTGATAAGATGTATCCTGATTTCAGTCGCGAAGATGTTCTGGCGTTTCGCGTTTCGCGAGCAAAACACGTCATGGCGTTACCAACACTTGAATACTCGACGAAGCTACCGCCCATGAAAACGAGCGTACCCAACGTCTTTGCCGTGAACTCAGCACACATCGTCAAAGGCACACTGAACGTCAACGAAGTCGTCGAACTCGCCGAAGCGGCACTCGAAGAAGTACTGCTGCCCTCGCTCAATCATGAACACCTATCAGCCGAGAATTCAACCTTCCCAAAGACCGAGAAGAACCGACACAAACCTGCATTAAGCCACGGATGACACGGATTCTATTCGGATGAAATGTAATACCCTACATACTCGATCCGTGAAATCCGTGTCATCCGTGGCAAAAAAACTAGAGTCACCACACCAGCAACTTTCTGAAACTGGACATGCCTAAACGTCTCGCCAGCCTCTCGCTCGACCTCGATAATAAGTGGTCGTATATGAAAACCCACGGCGACGCTGGTTGGGAAGCGTTTCCGTCGTATCTCGACGTCGTCGTGCCACGAGTGCTAAAGTTTCTAGAACAGAGGAACCTCAAGATCACCTTCTTCGTGGTCGGGCAAGATGCTGCTCTGCCAGAAAACACCAAGGCGTTGCGGTCGCTCGCCGATGCAGGGCACGAAATTGGAAATCACTCGTTTCACCACGAGCCATGGCTCCACCTCTATTCGCCAGAGCAGATTGAGGAAGAGTTACAACGGGCAGAAGAAGCGATCGAGGCAGCAACAGGGCAACGACCAACCGGTTTCCGCGGCCCCGGCTTTAGCTTCTCCCAGCAACTCCTGCAGACGCTCTCGAAGCGAGGTTACGAATATGACGGTTCGACGTTTCCCACCTTTCTCGGGCCACTCGCTCGCTTGTACTACTTCTTCACTTCAGATCTGACGCCTGAGGAGAAAGCTGACCGCAAGCAGCTCTTCGGAAAGTTCAGCGAGGGTTTCCGCTCGCTCAAACCTTATCGATGGCCCGGCATCCTGCCGGAATTGCTCGAGATTCCTGTCACGACGATGCCCCTGTTCAAGGTGCCCATCCACGTTAGTTACTTGCTTTACCTTGGGCAGTACTCGCAAGTCCTGGCGATGACGCATTTCCGCCTGGCACTACGACTTTGCCAACTAGCACGGGTTGAACCTTCGCTACTGTTGCATCCTTTGGATTTCATGGGGAAGGAAGACGATAGCGACTTGGCGTTCTTTCCCGCCATGGGGAGATCCGCCAAAGAGAAAATCGAACTGGTCGGTAAGGCGGTCGACCTGATGGCTTCGCGTTGGCAAGTCGTGACTATGCGTGATCATGCGCAGGCAATCCTTTCACGACAATCGTCGAACGTGACAAAGCATGCCTCGAAATTGTCGAACGCAACCGAGGCGGCTTCACCATGAGTGAGCAGCAAAGCAAGCCGTCGCAAGCCGATGAAAAAGGCCTTAGTTACGGCAATTTTGCCGATCCCATAGGTTTGGTCTGGCGAATGTTGATCGAGGGGGGCCGTATCGGTCGCTCGACGCTTGCCATTGAAGCACTTTCGAAAATCGTGACTCCGCTCGATTGGATGCTCTCAGGAAAAGAGCAACGCCTCCGCAAAGAGGCGGCCGCTTCCGATCTTCCAATTGTGCTGATCGTCGGACCGCCCCGCAGTGGAACGACACTCCTTTATCAGGTGCTCGCGAACCACTGGGAAGTGAGCTACTTCACCAATTGCAACGCCATGTTCCCGCGTAGTCCGGTGATGGCGGCGAAGCTCTTCGAGAAAAGTTTCGTTCCCCCAGCAAGCAAGAAACAGGGGACTAAGTACAATAGTCTTTATGGGAACACGGCGGGACTTCGAGGCCCCAACGACGGATTTCACATCTGGAATCAGTTCTTTGGCGAAGATCGCTATGACATTCCCGAACGGTTATCCGACGAGCTTCAAACAGAAATGCAACGGCTCTTTGCGGCTTGGTTAGAGATTACCAAGAGGCCGTTGCTGAACAAGAATAATCGCAATACCGTCTGTTGTGCGACGATCGCCAATGCGCTGCCCAACGCACGTTTTGTGATCGTCGAGCGTCGGCCTTGGTTTGTAGCACAGTCGTTGATCAAAGCACGGAAGTGGGTCCAGGGAAGTAAAAAGCTTGGCTGGGGGCTGGGTGCTGAGTCCGTCCAACAGGGGACCGACCACCTGGCCTATGTTGAAGCAGTTTGCAAACAAGTCGCCAACCATCAGAAACAGCTACATATTCAGATGCAAGCGATTCAGCCAGAGCGAGTTCTCTACACCACCTACGAGTCCTTCTGCTCAGATCCTGCAGAATTCGTTGAGCAAGCAATGGCTTGGTTGCCAGAGATAAGCATGCGTGACGGCCGTACCTTGGAATCGCTCTCACCTTTTAGGTGCTCAGATAAGTGGTCACTGCCGGCTGAAACGGTTGACCGCATCCAATCACTCCTGCCAGAGTCGATTGATGGAAAAGCTGAAGTCCCCAGACCACATTTCTCCCAAGCGACAGAAGTAGCGAGAAGGGAGCCTCCTCGCCCTTGATCGATCGTTCTAAGAACGCAGATTTTTCGGTGAATGGGAGTCTTCGAAATCTTCTAGCAATCAGCCTGGTTCTGATTGTCGCATTCGCATTACGCGCTTACCGGCTCGACCATCAAAGCTACAGCATGGATGAAGTGATCGAGCTTTCGATCGCGAGCTTGCCAATATCCGACATAGTCGTCGAGCCCGACGGCTTTCCGCCCTTGTATCACTTGGTGCTCAAGGCTTGGGTTACCGTATGGGGATCTGAACACGCCAGCCGCTGGTTGTCTGTCCTTGTCGGATGCTTGACTGTCTTCTTCACCTACCAACTAGGCAAACGAATCGCCAACTTCACCGTCGGCTTAGCCGCCGCCGCAACGCTTGCGGTTTCGCCACTGCACATCTATTTCTCACAAGAAACTAGAGCCTACGCGACCTACATTTCGCTTGTCTCGCTAGCCTTGTACCTCTTTTTTGCAGCCTGGAAATCAAACAAGCCGCTGTACTGGATCGGCTTTGGCGTGGCGATCACTGCATCGGTTTACACGCACTATTATTCCGCTCTGCTGGCGGCATTCTTAGGACTGGCGTTTCTCGCTAGTCGACCGCCCTTGAGAGACAAGGCAAGAGGCTTAGTGGCTCTGTCTCTGGCGGCATGTGCATGTGCGCCGGCCGTGCTCTTAATGCGTGGCGACCACAGCTTTCAGACGGAAGGATGCATGTACACGCCCTTCAACTGGCAAGGCTGGGGCTATACGGTCTTCACTTCCCTGGGGGGATTCTCTCTCGGACCTTCTCCTAGCGAGATGCACGCCGCAGAGCAGAGCGAAATCATCAGTCAATCGCTTCCTTGGATTGCCTTGTTAGGTATCGCGGCTGGATGGCTCGGTTGGCATGGTTTCCTGCGAATTCAGAAACTGCCCAAAGGCTGGACATTGATACTACTCGCCCTACTTGCTGCGCCAATGATCGGCATGATTGGAGAAACCGCAGGTGTCGGCTACAAGGTGCGATACGTCAGTTGGACGATTGTTCCGCTGAGTGTTTTGCTCGGGGCTGGTGCCGTCGCCGGTCTGAAGTTCTCTCGCGGTGCAGGGATCCTTGCCATTTCACTCTTCTTGAGTGTTCAGGCCTACGCGATCTATCAACGTCAACACGTCCCCCGTTACGCGAACGAAGATATTCGTGCTTTAGCCGCGACGCTTAACTCAGGCGATTACACTCCCGGCCCTGTGTTTGTCGTCTCCGACTATATGATTGGACCCGTGAAGTATTATCTCAACGGCACGCTGATCCATCAGGAAGATTCGGAGAAAGCTTGGCAGGTTTATGAGTTGCCCAAGTCCGAACAGGGTCGAGCGTCGTTCCTAGAGGACGAGGCCGTAGAGCGGGCTTTTGAGAGGATTAGCCAACGAGTGGCACAAGACGTCTTTTGGCTCATTTACACACGTAGCTATCACGGCGACCCCGAAGGACTCTTTCTGGAAGCATTTGAAGAGAGGTTTGAAGTGATCAACAGAATCGACTCTACTGGTGCATTACTAATACGCGCGAGAAGGACTAATCAACAAAGAGACGCGCAGTCAGCATTACATACAACGGGATCCGAAAAGAGATGAGTAAAACATGGTCGGATCGCTTTTTGGCGACAGGTGCATTCATGTGCGTCTTTAGCGCTTATCTCATTATTGGTCGAGGACCTGCTGCCAATAAATTGCAACTCGTCTTTCGAATGGGACTAGCCATACTTGGCCTGATCTTCGTAGCTGTCGGAAGGGTGCTGAAGGCAAGGCAAGACCACGAGGGCTGATTTATGAGCACGTAAGGCAAATCGAAACTTCTACTTCTTGACCGCAATAAATCACTGCTGCAAGACTTCCGCACCTGCCACGGTACTCAGCGCCCCCAGCCAGAGCCACTCGTCGTCGATACGAATGTCCTCAACATTCCCGGGGTTCACTCCTGACGCTGAGCTACGGCTCGTCGAAGAGAGCGCTTCGGCATGCCCATCGAGAAAGACGAACAACGTAACACCGGGGTGCAAACTGCCGAAGACTTCGTTGTCGTCATCGTCAGGACCAGTCGCCAAGCCGTCCTCAGTCCCCCGCATCACGGTCTTCAAATTGTCGGAGGCCAGGAAGCAAGTGTCACCCTGGCGTGCATGGATTCGGCCGGTTTCCCAATCCGACCGCGGCGGTGGGATGTGGCGTTCGCCGATGGCCAAAGTGTTTGAAAGGCCATCAGTCACTTGGCGTGCAGCGATTCGTGAGCCGCTGAAGATAGGTCCCGCAAGAGTGAGGTTGAGCCCCCCGTTGGCGAAGTCATTGTCCTCCATGCCCATGTCTTCCTCGAAGCCAGCGTTGGCCGCGTAGTCCCCGAGCACGGCGGATGCGAGCAGGAGCGAGGGAGTGTCATCGTTGTCAAAGTCACGATCAGCCGCCGCAGGCCGACGGGTTGGGCAAGCGTAAACGGGAATAGGCGTTCGCATGGCTGCGGCGTTCGCAGCGGAGTCAACTCGCTCGCTCGGCACATAAGCGTCGTGTATTGCTTGTTGCTCAAGGTAAGGGAGAAGCGAATGTGCCCAAGAGACTCCAAATTGATCCGTGCGATTTCTTCCGCTGGGAAATCTCCCCTTGGCACTTTCATAATTCTGGATCGCTAGACCGATCTCGCGAAGCTGCGACATGCATTGTGAACGGCGGGAAGCTTCGCGGGCAGCTTGAACGGCAGGGAGCAACAAACCGACGAGTGCACCAATGATTGCGATGACAACGAGTAGTTCGACTAATGTGAAACCGAGGCGGGAGGAAGATCGCTCGCTACGTTGTACGAGAGGGGCACTCATGGATGGCAACCAAAACGGAGGGAGGGAATGGAGAGGCTTTTAGGCGGGTTTATCATTATACCCGAATCCGCCGCCGGATAGTAACGATGGCCATGACTAGGCTTATGAGAACCATTTCACGAAGCAGAAAAGCACGAATGTAAACAAAGAAAACAGGATGAGATGCGTGAGGCATCCCAGTGATTCCCATTTTCCGCCAGGGTCGCCTAAGCCGAATCCGCCAATTTCAGGGTCTCCCAACATGGTCGTCTCTTCACCCTTGAGATTCCTCAAGTGGCTCCCCTGCACAATCAGGGCTCGGGTCCGTGCACGCATCACAGATGGTACGCCCTTGGGAATCCTTCATGTTGGCCAACCCACCGCAGCTCCCCGTGATGCGACGGTTGCTGACGATCACACCAATGGCCATTGCCGCCACGGCTACAAGAAACACGATCACAGCGATGACGAGTGTCCAAAACATTCGTGAATTCAATTCTGTACTGATGAGGTTGTAGAAGCTTGACGTGGCCGACGAGGGTTCAGTTTCTCGAATAACGGCGTTGCTCGCTCGCTGATCGCACCCTTCGAATCAGTTGTCTGGAACAACGCGGCAGTGTCGTGCTCTTCACACCAGAGGTAGCCCTCGTTTTCACCCATCACGACCAGCGCAGTGGCCAACGCGTCCGCTTCTAGACAAGTCTCGGCAACGACCGTGACGGCGACGCCCCGATAAGGGAGCGGTCGTCCGGTCCGCGGATCGAGGATGTGAGTATAAGCGTTCTCGCCGGTGCCACGAAAGTTGCGATAGTCCCCCGAGGAAGCCAGGGCGAGATCCTTCAACGGAACGATCCAGGAGAGTTCACGCCTGGCTTGCTGCGGGCTTTCGACCCCAATTCGCCAATCCGCCTCTGCGGATTTCGTTCCCAAGGTTCGCACTTCGCCGCCGATCTCAACCATGAAGTTCTCTAGGCTAAGTTGAGTGAGAACTTCGCAGACCCGATCCACGCCGTACCCTTTGGCAATTGCCGAGAGGTCGATCTCAAGTTCTGGGATCTTCTTGCTTAACGTAGTAGGGGATGTCGTCACAGTGACTTTCTCAATGCCCGTCATCGCTCGCGTCTTCGCAATCTCTTGATCAGAAAGTTCTAAAGCGGAAGACCGAGGATCATTCAGCTTCCATAGTCGGACTAGCGGACCGACGGTCACATCCAGGGCTCCCCTAGTTTTCTCGTGAATAGCTACCGCCTGCTGAACAACATACGCGGTGGCTGGTGAAACTTCCTGCGGCTCCAGCGAATGACTGTTGTTGAACTGAGAAAGCTCCGAGTCCGGCAAGTAAGTCGACATCTGGTTGTTCACTTCAGCCAGCGCTTCCTCGACTTGCTGTCGCACCTCCCTTTCCGAGATTTCAATCGGCCCTCGGTATTTCACGCTGTATGTGGTCCCCATCGTCTGACCACGGAGCGTCACTGTTTGAGATTCCGCCGACTTAATAGCCGAAGCAGAAGTCACCTCGGTACGGGAGCAGCCCAGAGCTAGAACTAGAGCGGCGTACAGAACCAAATATCGTGAACGGTTCACAGCATCCCCGGCGACCGGTTCGGTCGCGGCTATCAAGAAGGGAATCACACACCGCTTGCGCCCGACGCAGTAAGCGTTAGCCGCCGAAGTCGTCGTACGCGATGTTCTCTTTTTCAACGCCAAGATCATCCAGCATCTTGAACACGGCAGCGTTCATCATCGGCGGGCCGCAGATGTAGTACTCGATATCTTCAGGAGCCGGGTGCTTGCTGAGGTACTCGTCGTGCAGCACTTGGTGGATAAAGCCGGTGTAGCCATCCCAGTTGTCTTCGGGCTGCGGTTCGGAGAGCGCGATGTTGAACTTGAAGTTCGGGAAGTCCTTCTCAATCGCACGGAAATCCTCGATGTAAAACAATTCACGCAAACTACGACCGCCGTACCAGTAAGTCACCTTGCGATCCGTCTTTAGGTTGCGGAACAACTCGAAGATGTGACTCCGCAGCGGAGCCATGCCGGCACCGCCACCGATGTAGACCATTTCAGAGTCTGTGTCCTTTATGAAGAACTCGCCGTAAGGCCCTGAGATCGTGACTTCATCGCCCGGTTTCAGGCTAAAAATGTAGGAAGACATCTTGCCCGGAGGTGTGCCTTCAGGCGCGCGAGGCGGCGGGCTGGCCACCCGAACGTTGAGCATGATGATGCCCTTCTCGCCAGGGTAGTTTGCCATCGAATAAGCCCGTACCACTTCAGCGTCAACCTTCGAGACGTACTGCCAGATGTTGTACTTATCCCAGTCGGGATGGTACTCCTCTTCAATATCGAAGTCCTTGTAGTGGACCTCGTGCGGCGGGCACTCGATTTGGATGTAGCCGCCCGCCTTGAAGTTGACGTCCTCGCCCTCGGGCAATTCAAGAACGAACTCTTTGATAAAGGTCGCCACGTTTTCGTTTGACTTGACCTTGCACTTCCACTTCTTGGTTTCAAATGCTTCGGGCGGAACCTCGACCTTCATGTCCTGCTTGACGGCAACCTGGCAGGAGAGCCGACAGCCTTCGCGTGCTTCTTTGTTGCTGATGTGTGCCTTCTCAGTGGGAAGGATATCACCACCCCCTTCGTGAATCTTGACTTCACACTGGGCACAAGTGCCACCGCCGCCGCACGCCGAAGAGACGAAGATCCCTGCGTCCGACAGAGCCCCCAGAAGCTTACCGCCGGCAGGCACCTGAATGGTCTTCTGCTCGTTGATCTCAATCGAGACATCACCGCTCGCCACAAGCTGCGACTTCGCGGCCAGAATCACGCCGACCAACGCAAGCACCACGAGGGTGAACATTCCAACGCCTAACAGTACTTCCAGCATGGTTACCTAACCCATCTCGCAATTAAGTCTCACACAGAGGCGCGGAGTTTGCAGAGAGCTTTGTTTCTGTGAACTCTGCGATCTCCGCGTCTCTGCGTGAAAACAAGTTTCTACATTCCGCCGAATGACATAAACGCAAGCGACATCAAACCAACCGTCATGAAGGTAATCCCTAAACCCTTCAGCCCATCGGGGACATCGCTGTATTTCATTTTCTCGCGAATGCCGGCTAGTGCGGCGATCGCGAGTGCCCAACCGAAGCCGCTGCCAAATCCAAAGACGCAGCTCTCAACGAAATCGTAATCACGTTCTTTCATGAAGAGCGATCCGCCAAGGATGGCGCAATTTACGGTAATCAATGGGAGAAAGATGCCCAGCTGGTTGTAGAGTGAAGGGAAATAGCGATCGAGGGCCATCTCGAGGATTTGCACCATCGCGGCAATCGTCCCAATGAAGCTAATCAGCGACAGGAACTCCAGATCGACTTCGGCGAACTGTGAACCCATCCAAGCGAGCGATCCCTTCTTCAAGAGATGCTGGTAGATGAGGTTGTTGGCCGGAATCGTGACGAACATCACAAGAATTACGGCAAGACCCAAGCCGAGGGCCGTCTTCACTGATTTTGAAACCGCTAGGAACGTACACATTCCCAAGAAGTAGGCTAGCGCCATATTCTCAACGAAAACGGACTTCAAAAAGATACTGAGGTAGTGATCCATGAGATTGAGTTTTCAGTTGCCAGTGTTCAGTTTTCAGCACTCGCGACTTGTCGCTTAGCCGTCTAGTGTCCTTCTTCCACTTGATCCGTCTTAAACGTCCTCAGCACCCAAATAAACCCACCGATGATGAAAAAGGCACTCGGTGGCAGAAGCATTAATCCGTTGGGGACGTACCAGCCACCCTCGGCTAGTGGTTTCAAAACGGTGATCCCCCAGAGCGTCCCTGAGCCGAACAGTTCGCGAAAGAATCCAACGACAATCAAGATGAAGCTGTACCCCAATGCATTGCCGATGCCATCTAGGGCGGAGATGTACGGCTCGTTCTTCATCGCAAAGGCCTCTGCGCGACCCATCACGATACAGTTCGTGATAATCAGTCCAACAAAGAGCGAGATCTCCTTAGCGATATCAAACGCGAACGCCTTCAGAAATATGTCGACGACAATCACTAGCGAGGCAATGATCGTCATCTGGACAATGATGCGGATGCTGCTCGGAATGTATTCACGAATGAGACTGACCGCGGCATTCGACAACCCGAGCACAACGGTTACCGAGAGTGCCATCGCCACGGAGGTCGAGAGCTTATTCGTCACCGCCAGAGCGGAACAAATGCCCAATACCTGTAACGCGATCGGGTTGTTGTTAAAGATCGGATCGAACAGGGCGTCTCTCGCCCCTGGAGTTTTATCAGCCATTGGTTTTCCCCGCCGTCGTGTTCGCAGGGGCTTCAGTTGTTGACTCTTCCCCGGATCGTAACGAGTCTAGGTATGGTCCGAACGCCTCTGGGCCGAGCCAGTAATGAATCATGTTCGTGACGCCGTTGGAGGTGATGGTTGCTCCAGAGAGCCCATCAACTTGGTAGGCAGCAGTTTCGCTAGTTTCGTCGACGGCACCTTTAATTACTGCAAGCTCTACCTCGCCGTCATCGTAGACGGACTTATCAACCCACTTCGCCTGCCAGTCGGGGTTCTGAATCTCAGCGCCGAGCCCAGGAGTTTCTCCATGCTCGTAGTAGGTGATACCATCGACCGTGTTGATGTTTTTTTCCAAAGCGATAAAGCCGTAAAGCGTCGACCAGAGACCCTTGCCGTAGATGGGGATAACGATTTGCTCGAGCTCGCCAGAGTCACCGACCACCTTGTAGACATAAGCGAACTTCTCGCGACGTTTCAGTCCGGCATCGTCGACATCTGCGGGAATTTTCACGCTTAGCTTGGGGTTTTTGGCAGCTTCGCGGGGGTCGTAGCCGGAGAGTTCTTCAAGTTGATCCTCAGAAACAGGCTTGCCGGTTTCCAAATCGACCAGTTCTTTTCGAATTCGACCACCTTCGGCGAACAGCTTATTAACGCTTTCGGGGTTAAGCTCTTCCTTCTCAAGAAGACCTGCTGCCAAGACGACATTCTTCTGCCGATCGAGCGTCTTATTCTCCTCAATCGTGTTTCGCAGACCCACCGCGGCACCGGCAACGACGACGGAGCAAACGACGCAAAGCACGGTAGCAACCATGATCGTGCCGGAGGTGCTATTCCACTTCTCCTTGTTGGAAGTTTTCTCTTCAGGTGGCATAGCGTGCCATCCTCCGCTTAATGTTCGCTTGAATGACGAAATAGTCGATCAACGGAGCCATGACATTCCCGAACAGGATGGCCAGAAATACACCTTCGGCATACGCTGGGTTGATTGAACGTATAAGAATCGTAACTACTCCGATGAGTCCTCCGTACCACCAACGACCGACTTCCGTCATCGAGGAAGATACCGGATCAGTTGCCATGAAAACGGTACCGAAGGCAAAACTCCCAATGACGAGGTGCCACCAGGGAGAAAGCGAAGTGACTGCGTACTCTGGGTTGCTGGAGAACGCCCAGAGAGTTCCTGACATCGCAGCAGCACCAACGACGCAGCCAGCCATAATTTTCCACGATCCGATACCGGTCAGAATTAGAATTGCCGCTCCAATGAGACACGCAAACGTCGAGGTTTCTCCCATGGAGCCTGGTATATAGCCCCAGAAGCAATCCCACCAGCTTAAGTCGGTCAGTGTCTCGACTGTAGGAATGACTCCACCAGCCGCGTCTTCTACCTTGTAAGTTCCCATTGCGCCCAGTGGAGTCGCACCCGTTACTCCGTCGGCTGCAGTCCAAACGCCGATTCCCAGTTCGTCAGTTCCGGGAGTTGGCACCCGCTTCACTCCAGACATATACGTAGGAAATGCGAAGTAAAGAAACGCGCGTGCGGTAAGAGCCGGATTCAAAAAGTTCTTTCCCGTCCCCCCAAAAATTTCCTTGCCAATCACCACACCAAACGCGATACCGAGCCCCGCCTGCCATAGTGGTGTCGTCGCCGGAAGTGTCAGCGGAAACAAAGCGCTGGTGACAAGAAATCCCTCGTTAATCTCGTGACCGCGTACAATACTGAAAATGCCTTCTAGGGTGCCTCCAACAGCAAGCGTTACAAGGTAGATGGGGGCAAAGAATAAAGCGCCATAGACGAAGTTGCTTAGAAAGCTTTCAGGGTCATGTTCGAGACCCAAAGTACTCATCACAGGCTCGCGCCAAGAATCGATTGGCTGAGCCTCACCTGCAATCGCGAGATTCGCCTGATAGCCAGTGTTGTGGCAAGCCATGAAAAAGCATGGCAAAAGGGCAACCACCACGATCGACATCATCCGCTTCAAATCCATTCCGTCACGGACGTGAGACGGCGATTTGGTCACATCCGCCGGCGTGTAGAGGAACGTATCAATCGCCTCGTAAGCCGGGTAGAAGCGTTCAAGCTTCCCCCCTTCGGCGAATGTCGGATGCAGTTTGTCGAGTAAGTTGCGAAGCACTTTGAGCTGTTGGCTATTAGCTATTGGCTACTAGCTTTCCTGATTAAAAGTTAAGTTGCCGACCGATTCCTAACGAGCACGCTACCCTTCATTCTCGATGACTGTCAGGTTTTCGCGAAGAATCGGCCCGTAATCGTACTTGCCCGGGCAGACAAAAGTACACAAGCTCAAGTCCTCTTCGGCCAATTCCAGTGCACCAAGTTGCTGAGCCGACTCGATATCCTGAACGATCAGCGACTTGAGCAATGGGGTTGCAATCAAATCCAAGGGCATCACTTGCTCGTACATGCCGATGGGAACAATCGCACGACGGCTTCCGCCCGTGTTGGTAGTAAAGTTGAATCGCTTCCCCTCACCGCCGGTCCAAGCAGACTTGAAGATCTTGCGGATAGAGAACTTCTCATCGCCGGGGAGCATCCACCCGATGAGCTCTCGATGGTTGCCTTCGGCGAGAAGCGAGACCTGGTTCGCAAAGCGTCCGAGAAAATCAACCAGCGGCGTTGCTGCTCGGCCCGAAAGCACGGAGCCGGAGATGACGCGAGCCTCCTTATCGCCATCAAGAGCGACTTCGCCTGAGGTCAATTCACTTAGCGAAGCTCCCAAGCGAGTAGTCACGAGCCGAGGGTTCTTCGCCGCAGGCCCAGAGATCGCAACGGTCCGCTCGGTAAAGATCTTACCGTGTAAAAACAGGTGCCCGGCCGCGACGACGTCTTGGTAGCCGATGTGCCAGACTTCTTTATTCCGATCCACTGGGTCGAGCAGATGGATATGGGTCCCTACGAGACCCGCCGGGTGAGGGCCGTCAAAGGCCTGGAACTCAGCCGCGACCTTGCTTTCGCCGGGGATTTCCGAGCCTGCTCGACGGCAGACATAAGTTTTTCCATCGGTCAGGGCGCTTAGCGCTTCAATACCTGCAATGAACTCTGCTGGATACTTCGCCAGCATGATCGCCGGATCGGCTGCCAAGGGATTCGTATCGATCGCTGTGATGAACAGCGAATGCGGAATGCCGTCTAAAGAGGGCGTCTTGTTGTAAGGCCTGGTCCGCAGGGCCGGCCAAAGTCCGGCATTCACAAGCTGATCGCGGACTTTATCACGCTCTAGGCGTGCTAAATTATGGTCGGGAAAAGTTGGAAAGGTCTCTTCGTTGGTTTCAGAAGCACTGTCGCCTTCGAGCGCGATCACAAGCGATTCGAACTTCCGCTTCGCCCCACGGTTGACAGCAACGACCTTGCCAGCACCCGGCGAAGTGTAGAGGACACCGGGGTTCTTCTTGTCCTCAAAAACCACTTGCCCAAGCTTGACGGAATCTCCCTCCGCGACAGCCATCGTCGGCTTCATCCCGACGTAATCGTCGCCCAAGAGGGCCACTTTGGTGATGGCCGGCCCGTCTGAGATCGTCTGCACAGGTTCCCCGGCGATTGGCAGATCGAGCCCTTTTTCGATTCGCGTGACAGTCGTCATGACAACTCAGTGGGGCAGTTTTATAAGCGAAAACAAGCTGTTTCTAGTGATACAAGCCGAGAAATGGACGGTACTTAGGTACGCTACTCTCGACCTTGTGAATTTTTTCACAATCTGCATGGCAAGTCAAGAACCATTCTGTTGGGTGTGGGAGTCGGTTACCTAGCTGGCTCTTAGGGTAGGGAGAGCCAGCAACTGTGTGTGTGGGTTTCGCTAGATCTCAACGGTTTGACTTCCTGAGTGGTGGACAAGCTCGACTCTTCAAGCTTGCGGAGCCGATTTAAGCAGCTCACCACCCTGCCTCTCCGCGTGCTTTGCGACTCTGCGTGCACAAGTATTGTAGCGATACTAGGTCGCGGTGGGTCCTCTAGTGGTTTCGTAACTTCGCACTCTTGCCGTCCTTGGCGGTTCTAAACCGAGGCGCTATACTCCCCGTTCAACTTCACTAAGCGTGAATCACGGAAGCCAAATCGATGAAGATCCACGAATTTCAAGCCAAAGAGCTTTTCCGCAACGCAGGCATTGCCGTGCCCGCAGGCCATGTCGCGACTTCCCCTGATCAAGCAGCAGACGCTTTCACCAAGCTCAGCGGCGAGATTGCTGTCGTCAAAGCCCAGATCCATGCTGGCGGTCGCGGCAAGGGCACGATTAAGAGCAACCCCGACCAACGCGGTGTGCAACTCGTGAAAAGCGCTGAAGAGGCGGCTCGAGTTGCCGATGCGCTCCTCGGGAACGAGCTCGTCACCGTCCAGACGGGCCCTGCTGGAAAGACGGTAAAGCAAGTGTTCGTCGAGGCAGGCTGCGACATCGACCGCGAGTTGTACCTGGGCATCGTCGTCGACCGCGCCTCGGGCTTGCCTGTATTGATGTGCTCGCAAGAGGGTGGCGTGAATATTGAAGAGGTCGCTGAGAAGACCCCCGAGCTAATCTTCAAGGAGCCGTTCCATCCCGACGAAGGCTTGCAGGCCGAGCAGGTCGAGCGGCTTTGCGAGCAGCTCAACATCACCGGCGAGAGCGTCGCCAGCGCGAAAGACTTGATGACCAAGCTTTGCAAGCTGTTTGTCGATCTCGACTGCAGCATCGCGGAAATTAACCCTTTGGTTGTCACCAAAAGCGGCGAAGTGATGGCACTCGACGCCAAAATCAACTTCGACGACAACGCACTGTTCCGCCACAAAGAACTTCTTGAGCTTCGCGACCTCGACGAAGAAGACCCCGCCGAGGTACGGGCCGGCAAGGCAGGCCTCAGCTACGTGCAGCTTGAAGGCAACATCGGCTGCCTCGTCAACGGTGCTGGCTTGGCCATGAGTACGATGGACCTCATCAAACTCCACGGCGGAGAGCCTGCCAACTTCCTCGATGTCGGCGGCGGTGCCAAGACGGAACAGGTGACCGAGGCGTTTCGCATCTTGCTTGGCGATAAAAATGTGAAAGCTGTTCTGGTGAACATCTTCGGCGGCATCATGCAGTGCACGACGATCGCCAATGCGGTACTGGAAGCCTACAAGCAAGTCGGCTTTAACGTGCCGTTGGTTGTCCGCCTTGAAGGTACCGAAGTTGAAGAAGGTCGAAAAATTCTGGCGGAAAGTGACGTCGATATTATCACAGCAGAAGGTCTAACCGACGCAGCGGAGAAAGTTGTAGCCGCGGCAAATGCAGCGTGAGTTCGTAGTTCCGCCTTTAGGCGGCTGCAATGAATGAGCGTCTACACCCTCATTAAAGTTTACACCACACAGTAACTTTCCCCTGATGCTGCCGCATAAATGCGGAACTACGAACAGCCAACGAACAACGGATAACCATGAGCATCCTAATCAACAAAGACACCAAGCTTATCTGCCAAGGCATCACAGGTCGTGCTGGTGAGTTCCACTCAAAGAATTGCCTCGACTACGGCACGAAGCTCGTCGGCGGGGTCACGCCTGGCAAAGGTGGCCAAGAAGTCCTCGGTCTGCCAGTGTTCGACAGCGTAAAGGAAGCCGTTGAGAAAGAAGGCGCCGACGCGAGCATGATCTTCGTGCCGCCCGCTTTCACGGCTAGCGCGATTCTCGAAGCGGTCGATGCGGGGATTAAGGTCATCGCCGCGATCACCGAAGGCGTCCCCGTGCTCGACATGGTGCGCGTCTACGACAAGATCAAGGACCGCGACGATGTCCACCTGATCGGCCCCAACTGCCCAGGCATCATTACAGCCGACGAATGCAAGATGGGGATCATGCCCGGCTACATTCACAAGAAAGGCAAAGTCGGTGTAATGAGCCGCAGCGGCACGCTCACCTACGAAGCCGTTTGGCAGCTCACCAATTTGGGGCTTGGCCAAACTACCTGTGTCGGGCTTGGTGGCGATCCGATTGTTGGTACCTCGTTTATCGACTTGCTGAAGATGTTCCAAGAAGATGACGAAACCGAAGCGATCATGATGATGGGCGAAATCGGCGGCACAGCCGAAGAGGAAGCCGCCGCGTTCGTTAAAGAACACATCACCAAACCGGTCGCCGCCTTCATCGCCGGTCGCACCGCCCCTCCAGGCAAACGAATGGGCCACGCCGGGGCGATCATCTCCGGCGGCAAAGGCACCGCGGAAGAAAAGATTGCCGCGTTAGAAGATGCCGGCATTGAAGTCGCGCAGAGCCCAGCAGATATGGGTACGGCGACCGAGCGGGCGATCAAGCGGCATGCAAGCTAAGGTGCGATCAGATCGTACTAGCCAGAATCGTGACTTCGCTAGGCCTATCCCTTTCGCTTCTGCTTAAGTAGCAAGGCGATCCCCCCGCTAATCGCCCCTTTCGCGATTGATGCCGCCACGATCAATAGCAAGCAGAGGCTAAAGTAAGCTGGGATCAGCATCAGCTTGTTCGGCAGTTCGACCTGTTTGCCATCTAGTACGGCTTTCAAGGGTTCGCCATCATCGGTAGCGATCGCGGTAATGATGCCGGGTGGGTCGGCGGCGTTGATCGCAGTGCCGATCATGACGA
Source organism: Lacipirellulaceae bacterium (assembly GCA_040218535.1). Taxonomy (NCBI): domain Bacteria; kingdom Pseudomonadati; phylum Planctomycetota; class Planctomycetia; order Pirellulales; family Lacipirellulaceae; species Lacipirellulaceae bacterium. Next base: position 1,395,539 of record JAVJRG010000005.1, read on the forward strand.
GCACCCAGATCCCCACGCATACTCCAAAGATTAGTAGCGTGCTGCCGATCACGCCACGAATCATCGACCCGGTGTCGAAATCAGCAATCGGCTCATTGCGGTTCGGCTCGCGCATGGAATACCCTTTGGTCGGTTCGGCTAGTTGTGCGAATGCTTCTCAACTATAGCACGTAGAAAATCGTTTACCTCCTCGGGATGACTTAGCGTGATAACGTGTCGTGCGCTGGGGATGATTTCGTCGGGCTGCGTCAAGCCGACTGGAAAAACCCAATCACGCTTTCCGTGAATCTGATAGACAGGGCAGGGCACTTTTAGGGAGTTCTTCCACTGAAGAACTTTTCGCAGAGACCAACGCACGACTTGCGCATCGACCTTGATGAATTGCTTGGCAATAGCGCTCACCAACGGAGCCCAACTTCCCAGCATCGCCGCACCGCGGGACAGCAAGCGAAATGGAGCAAGCGGAACAAAGCGAATCGAACCAACCAACGGTCGAAACACTCGAACCCTTCTCGGGAGTTCTCCTGGGTCGCGAACGGTTGCTATCAGAACAACGCCGCGAGCATCAAGATGTTTCGCGCAGTGCTGAGCAACTATCCCACCAAACGAAATCCCCGCGAGTAGGCACGGCTCGCCGGTATCGATCTTCTGAGCGAATCGTTCACAGTAAGCCTCAAGCGTTTCATCATTCTCAGGAACTAGCCATTCAGGACAGCTCGCCTGTGGAAACGCCTCGAGCTGCGGCCGCACTATCTCCGCGTCGGCGGCAAGGCCAGAGAAAATGATCAAAGGTATCGGTTGAGAGTCATCTTTACTCAAGCGTCAATTTACCTCCCAAAATGCTGCTGGCTGAAAGCTAATAACCAAGGTGGCCAAGAATACTTGCTGTACCAGCTTACCAAGTCTCTAAAATGATACACGTTCGTCGGCAGCGTTGGTTAACGACAGCGGCGGGCGAAGAAAGTAGCCGGTGGCACATCTGAACAAAGCAGAAGACCTTCTTTAGCGGGATCGGCACTTCTACTTCCCGGGGATGTACCACCCAAGCGTGTAAGCGTGATCGCGAACGCGGTTAACCATTCTGACGAACGGTTGATGGCAGGAAGTAATCAGCTCTTCGAATGATGGACGTCCATCTTTGTTTTTTTTTGAATTTGATTGAACAACTAGCCGCCGAGCTTCGCCTCGGCTGGAGACGCAGGAGCGAAAGATTGAGATCCTAAAAAGACTAGCCCAGTGGTGGAACGACTATCTCGGCAATCATGAGCTCGAGCAAGCGATCCGAGACGAACTGCGTCGTGAAGGTTTTCGCCCGCATGCGATGAAGCTGTGCGATGTCAAACTGGTGGCAATCGAACGACCCGGCTGGGTACAGGTTTGGCGGTTTCGGGTTGAAACGAAGACTGTGGATGGACAACCCGTTACTTTGCATGGTTCCGCTCGTGACGATGGTCGCCGTGCAAGGAGCGAAGTTCTGCTTGCCACTTCAGTCGAACGTGTCGTACAGCAAATCGATGCTTGGAGCGAAGGACTTATTCAACGATGATCGCGGCGGATTGCGAAAGGAGAGCAATCCGCACAGAATGAAAGGCAACATTACGAATCGATCACCCTCAAAAAATCGACTCTCGACATGGCATATTCTCAAGATAGTGATCCCGAACCTCTTTTATGGGAGGTTTCGGAAACATCAGCCAATAGTCGAAAGCCAGCCGCGAAACAACGAGATTTCCTCTCAACTCCGCTTGGAATTGCCACGTTTATCACAACCAACGTGGTGATAGTGGCCGCCGTGGCATTCGTGATTTCGACACTTAGGGGCGGTGCGGTTGAGATTGCAGCAAGGGACTATCGCGAAATACAGCGTGAATCTGTTGAGGCATTCACGACTTTCGATCAAGCAGTGCCCGTCGAGGAACGCCTTTCTCCTGAACTCGCTGAAGAGTACTTCGCTATTGTTCAGTTTCTTCGTGAAGTCGAGAAAACCGCGCAGGACGAAGATGATGAGGCCTTTCAGGAGCTAGTCGATATCGACGGGCTCTTTCAAAGAATCTTGCTCACCGGCGCACTCGACAATTGGTCGAGGGAATCAGTTAGGCAGGGCAAACAGGCCGTGCAAGAGGGGGTAACAGTCGAACGGTGGTGGCAGCAAATCGTCGTTGCTGATGTGATTGAAGACCCGAGTGCTGACAATGCGCTGATTGTTTACGCCTATGGAATGGAAGAAGGCGAGACCTTGCTGGATGGGATTCATCAGAGATTTACATTGACTCGGGACGGCGACAGTTTCAAGCTGGCTGATTGGTTGCGCCTCGAGTTCGGGCTGAGCCAATCGCAAGAGTGGGCAGCGAAGGCTGGACTTGACGACGATCGAGGCGTGGATGGCTACGAGCGTTGGAGCAAACTGATCGTCCAGGCTGACGCAGAAATCGAGGGGGGAGATGAAGCCGCCGCCAAACGACTGATCCGCCTAGCTGAGAAGCAACCGATCACAACCGGATATCACGACTATCATTGGGTCCTCACGGCCTATCGTTGGCGAGCTTTGGGAGACGAGCAGGAAGCGAAGCGTTGCTATCTGAAAGTGCGCAACCCCGATCGCGTTCCGGCAGCCTATCAGGGGCTGGCTGATTGCGAACCACGTTACGCTTCGCAGCAGGCGGTCGATAATCTGCAGAAGATTGAAGACCTCATTGGGCCTTCTTACTTTTTGTCTCAGCAACTTGCCTACATGCACAGGGCCTTGGGAGATAAGGAGTACGCGGCCAAGCAGTGGAAGCAGATTCTGCGCTTCGATCCTGAAAACTTAAGTGCGTTGACTGGTCTCATGCAGCAGTTCCCGGCAGAGAGCAAGTCCGAGATAGCCACCTATCTTGAGCGAGCTGAGGATCCAGAGGGCTTGGGCACTCAGTTGGCGAGTAGTATGCGTTACCTCGACCAAGATAGCTTCGATTACTTGCTTGAATACTTGCAAGAGAATGCTCCGAATTCAGCAAGTACGCTAAGTGTACTGGCAATGTCTGCGGAAATGGAGGGCGATTTCAAAGAAGCTCGGCAGCAATACCTTTTGGCAATGCAAATGGAAAAAGACGAGGAGAAGCAACAGGACTTCGTGAATCGATTCTTGAGTGCCGCCACTGAGGCAGGTACGTTGGTGGAGGATTGGAACGAAGTCCCTAAACCCGAAGCGGCCTTCGAGTCTCTGACTTACGAATACGACGAAGGCATGGATACGTTCTCCAGGAATGAATTCGAGGCTATCGTTGAGAAGTTTCTTGAGCAGCGGCCGCAGGACTTGCGGGGCCTCTACTATGCTGCACAAAGCGCACTAAGAAAGGAGCAGTTTCGAGAAGCCATTGAGCTCCTTGAAAGCCCTCTCGATGGCTTTTCGATTGAAGAAGGTGTCGAGCAATCGGACGAATACGACGAAGAGTATGAGAGCAAAAAGTCACTCTTGGAATTGTTTGCTCAGGCAATTCACGAAACTATGACTCTTGAGGTGGCCTACCAGCAGCTTCGCTCGAGATCGGCTCCGCTGTCGATGATTGCTTCCCCGCTGATTGAAAGTCGAGAGTGGGAAAAGGTTGATCAACTTGTCTCACTTCACCGCAAGCGCGATCCCTCTGACAAGGAGATTGAAAAGGTATTGGCCACAAAGGCCTACGCGCTTGAAGAATGGGACGCAGCTTGCAAGCATTTAAAGAATGTTCTAGCAAAGGAGGACGAAGACTCTTGGTGGTTGATGTTTCAGTATCGCGACAGTTGCATCAACTCAGGGCGTTGGCGAGAGTATTACGATGCGGAGGCGACTGACAAGCAATCAAGAGCCGACGTTTTTCGTGAACTGGCTTCCCAGTTGAGGCGCGAAAAGCGATGGGACGATTACGATGAGCTCATCCGTCTATTTCAAAGAGAGAGCTCGCCCTTTAGCCCTTCTAACCTTTACGAAGAGGCCGTCTACCATTGGGAGCGGAAAAACTACCAACGCTGCGCAGCAACGTGCAATCAACTGCTTAGCAAGGTCGATCACGGTGGCATCTTTGCTGAGGATACGCTCGATGAGTATGCTTTGCGCGAGATTCGTGACTACCGTTTGAGATCGCTGTTGAAAACGAAAAGGTACGAGAAAGCGCAGGAGCTAGCCGAACAGCTCAAGCGTGAACACGATGATGAAGTCTCAGTGGCTATCGTCGCGGCGGCGCAAGGCAATCATACCAATGCGGTACAGTTGGCGCTCGACGCATTGGAAGAGGACGATGGCTCGAACGCATACGAGTATTATCAAGATGAGTGCTTGGGCGATGTCTTTCTCTCGAAGGAATATAAGTTGCTGCACGAGAAGTCTCCTGCAGGCATACCTTACGTAGCAACGGAGAATGCCGCCGTCTTTTTCTTCCCTCAAAGGCCAGAGATTGACGGGAATAAGCTGGAGAGCTTGATTGAAGCGGTTGGTGATCCGCTCAAACTTCAGCTTCAGCTCTTGGGTCGCGAGCAACTGCTCAATCGCTTGCGGACCAACCCAGGCATGCGTTCGGGCTTAGCAACTCTAGCACGAAGAGAGAGGAAAGAGTACCGCTTGCCAGTGTTCGCCGAACTAGGAGATTGTGAGTCTGTTGATGGTCTCTTGACGCTTCCCTCTGGCGAAGAAGTGAAGGTTCATTACTTCCTTTTCGACGACTGCACTCTCTGGTTCGCAACGGGCGAGGGGCCGTTCTCGAAGCGTTGGTCCTGGCCTGAGGAAGAGAAATCCTCGACAAAAAACCTTAGCTGGATGGTGTTTGGCAGCACCAGTTGGACTGAATCCCAAAGCGACCGTGCCAGGCCAACCTTACGGTATCTCGCTTCGGAGCTGGCGGGAGAGTCGGCTAGGTATTTTGGCAAACTTAGCTACTGGTCGAACTCCCCGAACGCCATTTATCGCGCATCTCCCGAGTTGCTCGAAGCTTGGCAGCGTGACGAATCGCTGGCCCCTTTCGCGTCTCAGCGTATCCTCGTGAATCATGAGGAATCAGCAGGTCTGGTCCTCGCCCAACGTAATTTCCGCCATGCGCTACAAACGGTAGCGCGAGATTGGAGGAAATCTTCTGAAGCAGATTTGCGAGTACTCGTAAGGATCGGCGGTTCACGCTTTGCGGAGATTGGTTGGGCAAAAGTGGAAAAGGCTGAACTTAAGTACGGTGAGTGGCAGTTCACCGTAAAGTTTCTTGAAGCGTCGCAAACGATCAGCGCGATCAATACCGAACTCCCACTATTGATCCCGCAAGACGAGGTGAGAGCATTCCGCTGGGGTGACAACCAGCCCGTCCTCGCGCCTAGTACGTACTAGCATCAAAACAGCGAATCGTAATCTGAAGCGTAAGCCAGGAAGAAACTCAGTAAGTGTGACTCCCTGCACTCGAGTCGGGCTACGATCATGATGAACGGTTGCTAGTAACTCAAGCCGGCCCGCACAAACACGGTATCGTCGAGTTGCAACTCGGTAGCCGGTCGCTCGAATTCCAGCTCGCGATAGAACACGTAGCCGAACTCCAACCGATGGGAGATCCCGCCCAGCCGTTTGCGTTCCAAGCCAACTAGCAACCGGAGATCGTTATAGTTCACGGTATCGAGCATCCCTGTCGAGGGTCGAGTGATCGACCAGACGCCGCCACCGAATTCGCCGCCGATGTAGAGCCAACGCGCATCATTGGGAGTACTTCCTGCCAATTGCCAAGCAGCGCGAGGGCGTGGGAAAATGAGCTCGTACTTCGTTGCATCATCCGGCGTATAGATAACGCCGGCAGCCGGAAAGAGACTGTTGCCCGCACGGTTCAGATAAACCGCTCCGAAGATCCACTTCGCCGCAGGTGATGATTCGTAAACGGCAAGCAGCCGACCGTTAACGCGAGTGGCATCGCCAGAGTCTTGGTCGAAATCGCTGTAGTAACCAACGGACACCGCCGCATCCATCGCCCAAGGGCCGTCACCAAACTTGCGCAAGTGTCGAAACTCAGTAGCCACGTCGTAAACGCGGTTAGGCAAATCGTTGCTTGCGGCATTTTCGAAAAAGTGAATTCCGAACCGTGGAGTGATGAGTAGAGGACTTTGAATCGTCATGAACGGTATCCCCAAGACGACACTGGCATCAAAATCCGTAACACCAAGCGTGTCTGGCTCATCAGACAGCGTCGGTGCCCAGGTGCCAGTCATCCGGAACTTTTGAAACAGACCCTTGCGAACCCCTGGAGGTAATTGAGTTGCCTGGGGATCAACCAGCTCTTCGCCGTTGGGAATGGTCTGCGTATTCAAGGAAGCCGTGCGAATTGGACTGGTGTCGAGAGGCACCAATTCGTCGAGCATCACCACATCTTCCGTGGAGGAAACCGCCGTAGGAATCGTGACTGCAGAAGCAGGCGCGCCTTGTACCAAGTCGCCCCCATAAGAGTTGGCACTTGTGACCGGCTTCACCGGACTGCCAACCACCGGGGTTGCTTGGCGAAGCGTCCCGAACGTGGCCCCAGGAACCACCTTGGGGAGATAGCTGCCATCCCAACGAATGTTACGGTCATCTTCCTGAGCAAAAGAAGTTACCGCGAGGCAAAAAAATAAGCCGCAGATGAACGCCGATAAACGCAGATGATTCAAAACTAGAAACTCAACAGGTCAAGGAAAGTTCTAGCAGTGACGATACCGCTTTTGACGATTCGCAAACTAACATCTGTGGTATCTGTGTTCATCCGTGGCCAAAAAAGAAGCGTCAAAAGTCAACACCAGCCCGAACCATCACGGTATCGTCTAATTCGTACCGTGGCGGTGCGTTGGTGCCAGCGAAGAGAATCTCGCGCTCAAAAACGTAACCAACCTCAACGTGACCGCGCGCCTGGGTTTGTGTTTCCCATTCAAAGCCGAAGATGACGCGGATGTCGTTGATGTCGATGTCGTCCGCCATGCCGTTGGCTCGCTGCACAGTCCAGCGTCCACCGCCGTACTCACCAGCGAAGTAGTACCACCATTGGCTCGAACCGATATTCACGAATCGTTTTCGCACTTTAGGATTTGGAAAGACAAGGTACGCATCCCACTCGGAGTTCGGTCGCCAATGGATACCACCGGCGGGAAGGAGCTTGATATCGTTGCGGTCGAGATACCAAACGCCCGCAAGAAGATCCAAGTTGGGCGAAAAGGAAAGCACGCCCAAGCCGCGACCGAGATAGCGGACGGAGTCGCTGTTCACCTCGTCGAAGTCGGTCCACACGCCAGTTCGGAACCCAAGGTCGGCCGAAAGCCAATCAGTAAATCGCGGATGCCAGGCCGTATCGAGATAAGCATCGTAGATTCGCGGGGGCAGGTCGGCGGTTGGGGTGTTGGCGTCGACCGGGCCCTCCAGCCAGTTGAATGCGAAACCGGGGGTCACCAACAGCGGCGTATCTGGGTTGTAGAAAATGGGGATACCAAACGTGGCAGCAAGTTCCGTGCGGTTGATCTCCAGTTCCTCATCAACGTGCTCGCCAGCGAGCCAGGTATGCTCGAAGCTAATTTGTTGCAGGAAGCGTTGCAGTCGGGAAACGGTGCCATCGGAGTTTTGATAGTCGTAAGTGCCTGACTGCCAGGCCACTGGTGGATTGTTCCCGAGCAGCGTTCCCGATGCCTGTGGCTGAGCGGAATAGTCCACCGCCGGCCCAAAGGGATTGGCGTTCCCGCCGTAAGTTGTTGGCGGGCCGTAGTTGTAAGGAACGTCCGCAGGTGGTGCGCCTAACGACGAGTTGTTGTACGGATCGTAGGAAGGTAGCGAGGGTGCAGGAGTTGGCGGATTGTAGCCCCCAACCGAAGAGGGGAACTGGACGCGTTGGCCGAAGGCTGTCTCATCAATGATGAGAGAGATCGCGATCACGACCAACCACGGAAAGGCGGTCGCCGGCGAATAAGTTTTCGATATCCTGAGCACAACAGACCTCTTCCAACAAATTCGCAAACCAACTGCCCAAGGCGGGCTTGTATGACTGCTTGCAGCGGGAGCAGACAGATACCAAAACACGGTTTCCGGGGTCAAGATCGATCACTTTGGTCAATGCCTGGAAAACGCTGGGGGTAGTGGCCAAAACCCGTGCTAGCTACCACATCTGCCTTCGTGGTAGAATGCTGTCTAGTTGTGAGAGAATTCATTCAAGGCCAGCTAGTGAGGCAGTCTCATGAATCGTCCCATCGTCTTCGCCGCGTTGTTAATCGGAATCCTCTTGGGCACGGCGACCGTTGCGACGGCCAGTGACTTAGTAACGGTTGCCCTAAGTGACACTCCCGCCCCGGGGGACAACATTGGTGGCGACTTTTCCCTTTTCCAAACACCGTCGATCAATGCTCAGGGAAAGGTTGCTTTCTTCGCCGACACGCAGGCCGATACCCCTGAAATGACTGTGCGAAGTAACGGCCTCTGGTGGGGAGATGCCAATCAGCTCCAGCCGCTAGCCCAACGCGGCGATCAGCTGCCAGGGGCACCCGCGGGGACGACGACGACTTTCATCAACGATCCGTCAGTACCTCCGCCGTTGAACGATTCCAACCAAGTGGTGGTCTCAGGCGGTCTAACTAATGGACCTAACGGTCTATGGGTAGCCGGACCGCTTGGAACGACCCCGATTGCCATCTCAGGCGACGCTGCTCCCAGCGGGATGCCCGGTAACGTCTTTGAGAGAGTACCTCAGTTTTCGCGAGCGATGCCGCTCAACGAAAATGGCGATGCGGTTTTCTCTGCGAGTACTCGGCAGGACCGGCTTGCTCCATTGAAGTTAGGCTATTGGCTTTACGACGCGCCGCAGGGAGAACTCAATCTCCTAGCCGAAGACGACCAAGTCCTCGACTCGGGCGACATTCTAACGCTCAATCCGCGAGGCGTGACACCCGGTCTGCTAAACAATGCTGGTACAACGGTTTTCAATTCACGCCTGAACGACAACTTCAGCACCTCCGCGATCTTTGCGGCGAGCAAAGATTCATTGGAGGTCTTGGTAGGCCCCAACACGCCTGTTCCTCAGGTTGGCGTCGACGCCACCATTACCCCGTTCTCTCAGCCTGACGGCATCAATGGGCGTGGTGAGGTTATCTTTCGTGCGGGGATCGATGATCCGGACGATCGCAGATTTGGTGTCTGGATCGTAAGTGATGCGGGTGTTCATTCGGTTCTTCTCTCTGGAGATACCTTGCCAGGAGATACCAGCGGGCAAGTATTTAGTGGCTTTAGTTACGAAGCGGTGATTAACGACCAAGGGAAGGTGGCGTTCTATGGTTCACTGGCTGATCTCGACGGGCAGAACAGGCGTTCGGTGTTGATTGCTGGCCAGCCTGGGGACCTCGAGCTTGTTGCTTTCCAGGGGAGTGAGGCACCTGGAACCGGTAGTGTGTTCACGGGATTCTTCCGCAACACGCCGGCCATGAACGCCAAGGGGCAGTTGGCATTTACTACCGGCGTTCAAGATCAAACGAGTACTTTCGGATCGCTCTGGGCAACCGATCCCGAGGGGAACTTACAACTCATCGTCCAAGAGGGTGACCAGCTAGAGGTCGCACCGAGTGACTTTCGTGACGTGCAGCGAGTCATTTTCCACCGCGGAGCTAACAGCGGCGGTGCCGATGGTCGTGGCTCAGGGATTAACGATCTCGGACAGATCACTTTCGCGGCCACCTTCACCGATGGAACTCACGGTGTGTTCATCTCGAACGTCGTCGCCGTACCGGAACCGGGCGGGGCGAGTTTGCTGATCCTCATCGCTGGGTTGGGTCTTTTGAGAAGCCAGCGGTCCCGAAAGCCTTGTTAGGAGGTCGAGGACTTCGGCCCGCGGACGGTTGAATGCGGCCCATCCACGCGATGACGCTTCCCTGTGGTTCGGCGTCTTCGCAAGCGCCTTTGCCCGCGGCTACGCAGTGCGACGAGGCAGACTTCTTTGCCGTTGAACGCCAACTGCCGCAGTCGCACATCGCGGTAACCCCATGACTTCACTCGTTTGACGACTTCGGAGAGTTCTTCCGCGAGTTCCCAATTCGTTAGCTTCAGCGTGAGGATCATGCCGCGCACGGAACTGCTGGCGTGGGTGACGATCGCCTCGACGGCGTCCAATGTGTAGGCTGGGGTTGCGTTGATGTCGGAAAACAACCATTTCGAATTGCTGAATTCCTTGCGCTGGACATCGATCGCGCGTCTTTGCAGGTGGCGAAACGCAGGGTGTTTCAACACACTCTCTGCCACTTCTGCCGGATCAACGCCAACGACTTGCAAACCACTTTCCAGCAAACGCTGCGCGGCACCGCCGGGGGCACAGCCGATTTCGACGCACTTGTCGCCTCGTGAGATTGGCAGGGCGGACCATTCAAGTGACTCTGCCATTTTCAAATAGGCACGGCTCGCAGCATCGTCGGGGAGTTCAATGTCGGGGACTCCGCCGGGCCAGCAATCGGCGCGTTTGTCCGTCCGGTGACATCCGATCCACCACTCATTCGGCTCAACTAGGACAATGTCTAGTACCCAGCGGTTCCGCGGGCTCACAGTAGCTTGGGAATTAGCCTTTTCTCGAAGCGGTTCAACGGGCGTAGTTTCCCCGAGCAAGCATCGCACTTCCTCAGAGAGTGCGGTCACTCCGGGTTCGAATCCGCGCTTCCCCGGCGTCGCTGCATCTCTTTGCCAAACATGGATGTCGACTGGAGTTTGCGTGCGTAGGAACTCCTGCAGATCAGGCAACTCCCAAACCGCCTCCGCCGCAGCGCTTGCGGTTTCGCCGCTGACCTTGCCCAATGAAAACCCGCTTCCTCGCACGAAGGGAGAGCTTGGCAGGGCAGACTGCCAGTCGATGAGACCTTCGGGAAGCTTGAACGTAATGAAGCCAGGACGCGAAAAGGCAAGACGCAACTCAGGCTGTCTCTTAGTGACGTCGTTCTTGATGACGACCTCGGCACCGTACTGGCATGATGCGAAGACAAATTTTGGGAACCAACCGTTGCTCATGGCCTCATTGTAGCAGAAGTGATTTTCGATTCAGTCGCAAAGTTTGGCCACCCGTAAAACCACGCTCCGCGTGGTAGGCACTACGAACAGCGCACCACACGGAGTGTGGTGTTGCAGTATTTAGGCAGGATGTAGCGGACTATGAGCCAGCACAAACCGCTTCTCTCCCGCGGTCGCGAAACGAACCGTCGCGCGGCGGTTGTCTCCTGATCCACTCAGGGCAACGATTTTCCCAGGACCATACTCGGGGTGTTTGACCGTCATGCCTTGTTTGAACAAGTTCGGATCAGCCTTAGCGACTTGCTGTTTTTCTTTGCCAGCAAGTTGTGCCGCGGTGGTGACTTGGCTGGCGGCGACCTTCCAACGCGGCCGAGTCGAAGTTTCTTCTTCCGGCGGTTCAGCACTGCTCTGGTCAAATTCATCGAAGGAAGCGGAGCCCACATCCTCTTCGTCGAAGTCGTCCCAATCAGTTGGATATCCGAAGGAATCAGTTTGCGGTTCGACGAGCTCCATCTCTTCACGGGGCAGCTCCAGCAAGAACGGGCTGGGCACGGTACGGCGGCGTTGGCCGCGGAAGTCGCGATGGACGGCGTAGCTGAGTTGAAGCTGCTCTTCCGCACGCGTGATGCCGACGAACGCTAGGCGGCGTTCTTCCTCCATCTGATTCTCATCGTTGATGCTGCGCTCATGCGGCAGGAGCCCCTGTTCGACGGCCACTAGATAAACCACCGGGAACTCCAAACCCTTCGCGGCGTGTAGCGTCATCATCGTGACCTTATCCGTGTCGTCTTGCCAATCGTCGGTGTCGTTCACCAGCCAGGCGTTTTCCAGATACGTTTCCAACTGCCCGCCGCCGGGGTTCTTTTCATCGAACTGCCGCGCGTCGGTCAATAGTTCTTCGATGTTCGCCAGGCGGTTCATGTCCTCTTCGGATTCGCTTTCCTGCAGCGGTTCTCTATACTTTGTTTCTTCGAGGATCGTACCCAGGATTGCCTCCATTTCATCACCTGCGAGCTTGTTGAGGCGGTCGACAAGTTCGACGTAGGCGAGAGTCTTCTTGGCGGAGCGCGCTGCTAGCCCTTCGATCTGCATGGCTTCACGAGCGGCGTCAAGCAAAGGAAGCCCGTGGATGTAGGCGTACTCGGAGACAAGGTCCACAGTCTTACGGCCAATGCCACGGGTTGGCGTGTTGATGGTTCGTAAGACCGCCTGGTCGTCGCGTGGGTTGTTGATTAACTGGCAGTAGCCGAGAACGTCCTTGATTTCCTTGCGTTGATAGAACTCCAAGCCGCGAATCATTTGATAAGGAACCCCCGCATCGCGGAGGCCACGTTCCAACGAACGTGACAGCGCGTTCACGCGATAAAAAATAGCAAAGTCGCTGGCAGTTCGACTGCCCTCGGCAATCTGCTGCGCGATCGACTCAGCGATTTGCTGGGCTTCATCATCTTGGTTGGAGTATTGCACAAGCCGTACTGCCGAGCCTTCGTCCCGTTCAGTGAACAACGACTTCTGCTTCCGCTTGAGGTTGCAGCGAATCAGTTGGTCCGCCACGCGCAACACGTTCGGCGTGCTGCGGTAATTCTGTTCGAGCCGCACTACTTTGACGGTGGGAAAGTCGTTCTCGAACTGAAGGATGTTATTGATGTCGGCACCACGCCATCCGTAGATACTTTGGTCGGGGTCGCCTGTGGCAGCGAGGTTCGGGTGATCAACCGACAGCGCTCGGAGCATGACATACTGGGCGTGGTTGGTGTCCTGGTACTCGTCGACAAGCACGTAACGGAACCGCGCGTCGAGCGTCGCCCGCACTTCGCTGTTGGTGTAAAGCAAGTTTGCCAGATGCAAGAGCAAATCGTCGAAGTCGACCGCGCTGCTGGCGAGCAAGCGTTGCTGATACGCCGGGTACACTTCCGCAACGATGTGACTCAGCGGACTGCCGGTGCGTGGCTCATAGCGATCGGCGGTTACGAGTTTGTTCTTCGCATTGGAAATCGCCGCAGCAATGCGATCAGGCGAGTAGTGCATCGTACGGAACTTGCCGGCTTCGATCACACGTTTGAGCGTCTGTTTGGAATCGCTCGTGTCGTAGATCGTGAAGTTGGGGGTGAGACCGACCAGCTCCGCATACTCGCGCAGTAACCGCGCTCCGAAGCGATGAAACGTGCTGACCCACGTCCGCCCGCCCGGCACGAGTTCTTGCACGCGGTTCTTCATTTCCTCCGCTGCTTTGTTGGTGAACGTCAGCGCGAGAATCTGCGAAGCGGGAACCCCTTCGCGAATCAGGTGTGCGATGCGGTGCGTCACGACACGGGTCTTGCCACTGCCAGGGCCGGCGAGGACAAGCATGGGCCCATCGATATGCTGGACGGCTTCGCGCTGCGCGGGATTGAGGGGGTCGAGGAGTCGGTCCACGTCTGTCCTTACTAAATGAAACTATGTTCGACATTACCCTCCCTTTGGGAGGGTCGACGTCTCAGCGTCGGGGAGGGTGTGTAGCTGAGCCAATATTGTTGAGCAAATCTAGGCATCTCCCTCCCCGGCCGCTACCGCGTCCAACCCTCCTAAAGGGAGGGTGAAGCAGCCGACTAATTTTGCTTTTGCCCAACCTCAATCCTAAGCGTTACTGGCCACAGGCGGCAATGCTAGCACTTGTTGCCTCGGCACTCAAAAACTGTCTAGCCGTGGCATTTTTCTTGGTAATGCAAGCACAACTTTTGCTATATTGCTGGCTGTGGTGAGGAGGTCTCGCCCTTCGCTTTTCGTATCCAATGATGGGGAAGGAGTCCCGAATGACACGCATTCCGTTGAATCAAGCTGAGCTGGCTAATCAGGGCATGAAGGATCGCCTAGAGATGAGCACCGCCGAGATTGGCTTGGCCGTTCGCACGACCAACTGCCTTGAGGAAAAAGGCATCTTTACCGTCAGCGACTTGCTGCAAACCAAGCGGGAAGAGTTGCTAAGTATCTCGAACTTTGGTGAGAAGACGCTCGAAGAGGTCTACAAGGCGCTCGAACGGATTGGGTTTCATCGTCCTCAACCGGCGAAGCGCTATCCTCGGTAAGACAGCTCGGTAAGAGGTTGTCCCGGCTAAGCCGCAAGCGGCGTGTCTGACTTAAGTGTCTCGGCTGTCGCCCGCTTTCTTTCTTCGTTCGCGAACGAACTGCGCTCTCGGTTCGTAATGATTTTGCCTGCGATTGGTGCTTCCGGTGCTGTCATCGGGAAACATCCCGTCGAGCAATGTTGCGTTTTGGCAACATCTCGATTCAGGGCAAAGCCTTGTCCGGCTTATTGCGAGAAATTGCCTGCCGCGCACTTGCCGCAAGCTACATTACTTAGAAGCCTAGCCTTGGAGAGTGAATGGCCGCCGGGCGTAGTTCGCGACAGCCAGCACTGGGCATGATAGCTTCGCTTGTCGCTGAACTTTTCCCAGTTGTTAGAGTCTCTCTAAGCTGTATTTGCGGATAATCGAGTGCCTGACGCAAGAAAATGATTGCCAACAGGGGGCTCGGGAGAGTAAACCTAAATGATGGCGACCTTTCATTCCAAGGTCGTAGTAGGGCCAACCCTAAGTAATGTGCGACAAGCGCACACCCATTTGAATGCGAGATAAAAATGAATCGTAACTTCACCCTTGCTTTGGCTGCTGTAGCACTCTGCGTTGCTTCCATGATGAGCCCAAGCGTTGCGACAGCTCAGTGCGACACGTGTGTCCAACCAACGGTTGCCTACCAACCAGTACAGCCAGTAGCGACTGTGGTTGCCCAAGAAAGAACCGGTTGGTACCCGGGGCGTTTATTGGATCGGTTGCGCATGCGTTCCTGGCGAGCACAGACACCTGCGACCGCAACCTACACGACCGCTGCGTATGCTCCCTACAATTATACGGCCGCCTACACGCCGTACACTGCGAGCTATGCACCTTACACAGCTAGTTACACTCCTTACACCGCGAGCTACACGCCTTACGTGACGGCTTATGCTCCGCTCCAGCGGCGCGTCTATCGCCCGGTCGTATTGCGTCCGGTAATCGCTGACACCGGTTGGTCAACTTGCAACTACACGCCAGCGGCAACTTGCAGCGACTGTGGCGTCGCACAAGCAGCTTACAGTGAGCCCGTTGGTGGTTGCTCCAACTGCGAAGCCGGCTCCAGCGTGCCCGACTACGCCTACGAAGATGCAGGGAGTTGGCGAGAGAGTGGATCTCAGGCATCAAGCGATCCACCAACTCCACAGCCTTCTTTGAAGCCAGAAGCCGACCCGCAGCTTTCCTACTACCGTGGCGAAGCACTCGCCAACGCCCGTGAGTTGGAAACGCTCCGTGACCGGATCGAACAACTCGAACGTGAACGCGATGCCTACCGTGGCTACGGTAGCGAACGCAAAAGCGGCTATCGCGGAGCGGACGAACCTGAGCAGTCGATCCTCAAGAAAGAACTTTCTGAGGAACCGGAAACGGATGATGGATGGCCCGGTCTGTATTCTCCGGATAACGCCACCGAAGAGGAAGACGATCCAGCCGCCAACAGTCCGTACCCACGGTGGAACGTCCCCGTGAGCGAGCGGACGGCACGTGGCCCAAGCGTGAATGTTTGGAACGCCGTTTACTCGAAGAACAGCGCTCGTGGAAGCCAAGTTAGCAACCGTCAGGTGGCGAAGCAGGCTCCCACGCAGGCTGAGATTGACGCCGTTGGCTGGCGTGCGGTTAAGCGTGATCGCTAATCCATTTCAAAAAAATTAGAGACCCAGACGCCTCGGCGGCTTCCAAGCTGCCGGGGCGTTTTTCGTTTTGGCTGTCTGCTATCGGCTATTGGCTGTCGGCTAAGCAGTCTAAACTAAACGCAACATACTTGCCGATAACCGATAGCCCGAAACCGATAGCCAAGAAAATGACTAACCGTGATATTGCCGCTGTCTTTGATCAAATCGCTGATCTCCTGGAATTTCAAAGCGCAAATCCTTTTCGGGTGCGCGCCTACCGGAACGGAGCCCGCAAGATTGGCGACTTGAGCCAGCCGCTTGCAGCGTTGGCCGAGTCGGATGAGGGTCTGACTTCAATTGACGGCATTGGCAAGGACTTGGCCGAGAAGATCACGACTCTGCTAAAGACCGGCAGCCTGCCGATGCTCGATGAGCTGCTGGCGGAGATTCCACCAACCGTGTTGGCCATATTGCGTGTGCCAGGGTTGGGTCCAAAGCGAGCGGCGGTGATTCATAAAGAACTCGGTGTGAACACGTTGGACGAGTTACGAGCCGCTTGTAAGTCGGACCAAGTGAAGGATCTGAAGGGTTTCGGTAAGAAGACGCAAGAGACGATTCTCAAGGGAATCGATATCGCGGCGCAAGCCGATGTTCGCACCAAATGGGCGGAGGCGGATGGCGTGGTGCAAGAGCTACTCGCCCACATGGAAGGAATCGAAGGGGTACGGCGGATGCAGATGGCCGGCAGTTATCGGCGAGGACGTGAGACCGTTGGTGACCTTGATCTCTTGGTGGACGCCGATGACGGTGCCGCAGCGATGACCCGTTTTGGAGAGTTTCCGGCAGTGGATGAAGTGATCGTCCGAGGCGGCACCAAGATGTCCGTTCGATTGAAAAGCGGCTTGCAAGTCGACCTGCGTGTTGTGCCCGAGCGTTCATTTGGGGCTGCGTTGCAGTACTTCACAGGCTCGAAAGACCATAACGTGGAGGTGCGTGGCCAAGCGAAAGCGCGCGGCTTGAAGGTGAACGAATGGGGCGTCTTTGAAGTCGACGGCGACGAGGAGAAGTACTTGGCAGGAGCGACTGAGGAAGAAGTTTATGCAGCGCTCGACTTGCCTTGGTTTCCGCCAGAATTGCGCGAGGCTCGCGAGGAGTTTCAATTAGCGGCAGACGAAGGTTTGCCAAGGCTGATCGAGCTGGATGACATACGTGGTGACCTGCATATGCACACCAACGCTTCCGACGGGAAGGCGACTCTTGAAGAAATGGCTGAAGCGGCTATCGCCAAGGGACTAGAATACATCGCGATTACCGACCACTCGAAACGCGTTTCGATGGCCAACGGATTAGACGGTAAGCGTTTGCTCAAGCAGTGGAAAGAAGTCGATCAGCTCAATGAGGAGCTGACCGAATTGGAGATTCTCAAAGGCATTGAGTGCGACATTCTCGAAGCTGGTGGCATGGACCTGCCGGATGAAGTGCTCGAGCAGGCCGACTGGGTTATCGCCAGCGTCCATTACGGGCAGAACCAATCTCGCGAACAAATCACCGAGCGGATTCTGGGGGCCTTGGAAAACCCGCATGTCGATATCGTTGCCCATCCCACGGGACGCCTAATCAATCGTCGCGAACGATACGAAGTCGACATTGATGCGGTGTTCGCTGCCGCGGCAGAGCAGGGGAAGTTGTTAGAGCTCAACGCCAACCCGGCTCGTCTCGATCTTGACGATGTCCACTGCGCCGCGGCCAAACGACATGGCGTGCCAATCGTCATCAGCACCGACGCGCACCACACAGGCGGCCTCGACGTGATGCGATACGGTATTCTCCAAGCACGCCGAGCAGGGCTAACGGCTGAGGACGTGGCGAATACTCGATCAGTGGCGGAGTTTAAGAAGCTGTTGACGTGACACGATGTTTCGAGCCTCCCGGCAGAATGACACGATTGTTACTTCGCTTTCGCCGCAGAAGTCACTTGCCGACGTCGTAGTAGAGCTGCTGCCGTGTCTTTCACCCCCCGCAATTCGTCAAAGAATGTGTACGAAACGCTGTAGCAAACGGGGATGATCAACAGCGTGAGCACGGACGCAAAGGCCAAGCCGAAGACGACAGCCCCGGTGAGCGGTTGCCAAAATTCTGCTCCGCCGGAGATGTTGAGCAGCAATGGAAGCAATCCACCAATAGTCGTGATCGTCGTGAGCATCACCGGGCGAAGGCGGTTGATGCCGGCTTCGATGAGCGAGTCGTAGACGTTCAAGCCTCGGGCGCGAGCTTGGTTGGTGAAGTCGACCATCACGATCGCATCATTGACGACGATGCCTGTCAGACTGACCAGCCCAATGAACGAAGCCAGGCTAAAGGGGAATCCGCAGGCCCACATCCCCAGCACGACGCCGATGAAACTTAACGGCACGGTCATCATCACGATCACGCCTTGACGGAAACTGTTGAATTGCCAGACAAGAATGCCATAAATCAGCACAACGCCGATGATCATGCTGTACAGCAAGTATCGGAAGTTCTTATCACGCTCTTCGTTCTCGCCGGTGAATTGCGCTTTGATGCCTTCCGACTCAGTAAGTGGCTGGCCGAGGAAAACCATTGAGTTCTCCTCGCTTCGTTTGAATCCTAACTCGGGAAGAATCTCGTCGGCAAGAATTTTGAAAATGTCGTCCGGTGTTTTCGACTTCTTATCGACATCGCACTTCGCGACGACTGCGCGATCACGTTCATAGCGGTTGATGCTGAACAGGCTCGTCCCGCGTTTGAGTTCGGCCAAACTGGCTAGCGAAGTCATCTGGCCGGCAGGCGTGGCGATCATCACGCGTTCGAGGGTGTTTGGGTACTTTTGAAACTCGGGGGCGAGCTGCACACGGAGGGTGATATCCTCGTCGTCGAGCGTCAGTTGGATTTGCTGATCTCCCGCGATCGCGATTTGCACCGCGCGGGCAATCATCGCCTCGTTGAGTCCCTCATACAAACCGACCACATCGGGCTTCGGTTCGATCATCAATTCGGGATTGTCAGGACGGTAGTCCGTCGAAGCATCAAGCGTGCCACGCAGGGTGCCGAGCTTCTTCGCGATAATCTGCCCCAAGTCACCCAGTTGCTCAAGGTTTTCTCCCGTCAATCGCACCGCCACATCCGCACCGCCAGGCGGGCCGTCTTCGACAGGCTCGATGGACATTTTCATGCCGGGCAGCAGTTTGATGTTTCGGCGAAGATCGTCAATCACTTCTTGTTCGTGGACGTCACGGTCAAGCGGTGAAAGCATTTCGACCATGATCTCCGCGAACTCCGGTCCCGAGGCAGAGTCTTCATCAACGCGTATCGCCATGCCGCCGGCTGAGCCGATCGCGGAGACGTAGTGCTTGATGACTCCCATCTCTTCCCATTTGCGAAGTGGTTCGATCACGACTTCAGAGGCGGCGAGAGTTTCCTCGATGCTGTAACCGAGCGGTAGTTCGTACTTAATGGTGAACTGCCCCCGATCGCTTGTCGGGAAGAAGACGAAGCCGAGTTCTTTGTAGAGCCTGCCAGCGCCGACGACGGCCAAAAAACAAAGAATCAAAACCGAAGCACGGTTGGCGAGTGACGTGCGAAGGATCGCTGCGTAGATCCGCGTTCCCCAGCCTAAATTAGGCCGAACGCGAAGCTCACCACTCGCTTTTTGTTCTTCAGCGATCGCGCTATCTTTGGGTTCTTGCTTCCGATACCAACGCGCCGCTAGTGTTGGGATGATGAAGTGATCGACCAGTACCGAACCTAACAGGGCCACGCTTACGACTTTAGGCATCACGCCCATGAAGTCGCCCATGATGCCGGGAACGAGCAACATCGGGCCGAACGCGGCGACGGTTGTTAGGTCGGCAGCGATGACCGGTAAGCCGACTTCTTCAATGCCGACTTTCGCGGCATCGATCGGGTCTTCGCCGCGCTCGATGTGGCGGTGGATATTCTCCGCCACAATGATGGCACCGTCGACAACCATCCCCAGCACGAGAATAAACGCGAACACCACCATGTTGGAAACGGGGATGCCGCTGGCGTAGAGGAAAACCAAGGCGACGGCGGAACTGAACGGAATCGCCAGGAGAACGAGGATGGAAATCCGCAGGCCCATCGACCATGCAAGTATCACCAGGACGAGCATCGCGCCGAAAATAGCGCTTGAGCCCAGCACACGAAACATGACCCAGATCTCTTCGGACGTGTCGCGGGTCGTCGCAAAGTCGATGTCGGGGTACTGCTGGCGGAGGTCTTCGACCAGGGAGTTGATTGCTTGGGCGGCACCCAGCGTGTTGATATTCGATTCTTTGTAGATGATGATCGTCGCGCATTCGCGACCGTCAATCTGCGAGAAACTCTTCACGCGACGATGGGTATCAATCACGTCCGCGACATCGTCAACGGTAATGGCCCGTCCCCCGACGTTGCTGACGATGGCTTCGCGGATGTCTTCGACGCCCCGGAACTTGGCCTCGACACGCAGGATGCGATCGTAGTTTTCCGTGTCGAGCGAACCAGCCGGTATTTTCGCGTTGAAGGCACGCAGGGATTCGAGAAGTTGATTGAGGGTGATTCCGTACTCGGCCAATAGATCAGGGTTCGCGTTGACGTGGATCTCTCGTTCTTTGCCACCGTAGAGCTGCGTGCTTGCCACGCCATCGATATCGGCCTTGATCCGTTCTTCAACTTCCTCGGCGACTTCCTTTAACGAGCGGTCGTCATAGCCTTCGGGTCCCGTCAGCGTGACCATCATCAGCGGCATGTTCTCAAAGTCGATCTTCGTGACGACGGGCTGAATTTCGCGACCTAGAGGAAGTTCGTTACGGATGCGGTCGACGAGGTCTTTGACTTCGCGTTTCGCCTCGTCGGGATCGACGCCGTCAAGGAAAATGACTTGCGTAATGCTCGCCCCGCGCATGTTCGTCGAGGCGATAAAGTCGACGCTCTGCAGCTCGCCAAGGACGTCTTCGACCTTGCGGGCGATTTCGTTTTCGGCTTCGCTTGGCTGGGCGTCAGGGTAGGGGATCGCTACCAGGACGACAGCCTTGGTGATTGCCGGCGTGCGTTGGACCGGCGTGAATGTTGCCGCGTAGAACGCCATCATCAGTGTTAGGATCGTGAGGATCAACACTGAGCGAGGATGATCGATGGCTTGTGAGCTAAGCTTCACGGCAATTAGTGTTTCCGCTGCATGAGTTACCGGGAGCTAACGCCCGGCGGCTGATGATGTTTCGTTATGGCTTTGCTGCCGTTTGAACCGAGGGCTGTGCGTCGGGCGACTCCAGGCCCTCAGTGATCCGAACAAGTTGCCCCGAGGCGAGTCGGTGTTGTCCACGGACGATGACTTTCGTGAGATTAAGCTCCTCGCCATCGCAGATTGCAGGGACAACGACATGCTCTCCTTGATCGACCCAGTCGGTTAGTTCCACCTTACGAGCCCGATAGATGTCCGCTTTGCCGACCGACCAGTAGAGCATCTCAAGATCAACGGCTTCCTTGTCGACGGTGTAGAGGTAAGCTCTGTCCTGACGGTAAATCACCGCGAAAGTTGGGACTTCGTAACCCTCGACCCGATCGACCACAAGTTGAGCCGTGGCGACCATGCCGGGGCGGAGGAGTCTCTCGTCGTTGGGGATTCGCACCTCGACTTCGAAGAGACTCGTTCGTGGATCGGCAACCTCCGCGATGTGATAGACCTCTCCTTCGAGCGTCGGCCAAGGGTTGCCGAAAGTGTCTTTGCCTTCGAGCTGAATATGCACGCGGAAGACGCGATCCTCTTGGGAGGTCGATTCACTGGCTTGTCGACTTTCGATCGCTCGCTGTCGCGCTTCGAGTTCACGAATACGTGACTCAGGGACGTTCAATACCAGAAGGACATCTTCGTTCTGAACCAGTTCGAACGCCATCTGTTGCATGGTGACGGTTTCGCCCGAATTGACCATGCGGCGGGAAATCGTAGCATCGACGGGCGCGCGTAGGGTAGCATCCTCGAGGTTTTTCGTAACGACTTCCAACTGCGAACGGGCCATCGCTTCGTCGGTTACCAGGCGTTGCAGTTGCGAATCGGTCACAGCGGCTGGGTTGCGTTCGCGGATCCTTTGTGAGCGCTTCAAATCAGAAGAGGCCTGCTCAAGTCGTGCGACTGCCTCGCCCCGTTGTGCGCGAAATACGCGGTCATCAAGCGTGGCTAGAACTTGACCCGCCTTGACACGATCACCTTCGTCGAGTGTTCTCCCCGATTCGCTATTGCCCAATGACGTCACGCGACCTGGGGATTCAAACCCAATGGAAAAGGTTTCCCACGGCCGGATCTTCCCTGCGTAAGTCATGGTGACTTCGCAGACTTTGCGTTCCACCGAAGATATTGAGACCGGCGCTTTCGGTGCGGTGGAGACTGGGAGTTCTCGGACAACGGCAACTTGACTCTTGCCATTTGCCTTCCCACCACGACTCATTTGCCACATCACCCAGCCCGAGAAAATCGTCAGTGCGATGAGCACCGCGTAGTGGAGAAACTTCTCGGTCAAACGCTTCATGGTTGCGAGGGTGGCTGGCTGAGGCGGGGGGTGACTGGCGGGCACGTTCTTCCATCATAAATCGGACGCCAGGTGGCGGCAATGCGAGCCAAAAGAAACGATGCGAAACAACCTGATGTCATTCCGACGGGAGGCTCGCCGACCGAAGAATCTAGTGTGAACTCTTGTTCGGACGAGATTCCTTCCCGATGTCTCGGGACTGGGGCTCGCTCGGAATGACACGATGGTGACCAACTAGCAAGAGCCTATCAAAGTCCCTCAAAAAGCGCCGAACCGATACGAACCAGAGTTGCCCCCTCGGCAATCGCAGTCTCGAAGTCGCCGGTCATACCCATTGAGAGTTCTGGAAGCTTCACGCGCCGGAATTCGGCAAAAAGCTTACCGCGTAGTTCCCGCAATGCGGCGAAGTTTTTCCGAGCGACATCGACACCCCCTTCGCGTGCGGCCATGGTCATGAGGCCTTGGACTTCCACATGCGGGTAATTCACGAGTGAACCAACAAGCTCGCGCGTTTGCTCTGCGGTGAGACCATGTTTTTCAGCGTCACCCGAAGTGTTGACTTCAAGGAGGACTCGGCTGGTGTTGCCGCTCTGCGAGGCAGCTTTGTTGATCACCTTCAACAAGCGGGCACTATCGACGCTGTGGATAAGATCCGCACAAGCAGCGGTGCGTGCGGCTTTGTTGCGTTGCAAGTGGCCGATGAGATGCCACTCGGCGTTTTGCAGCTCGTGTGCGTCGTGCTTTTCCCAGAGTTGCTGGGGCCGACTTTCGCCGAGAAGTTTTGCACCCGCGTTGAAGAGCGCAGCCGTTTCTTCGATACCGACGTATTTGCTGACGGCGACGATCTTTACTTCGTCAGCGTCGCGACCCGCCGCCTGGGCAGCTTCGGCAACGCGATCCTGCACGCGACGATAGTTGTCGGCGATGATTTGAGGGCTAGCTGCGTCCATATTCGAGGAGGAGTCCGCTACCGACCATCGATTTCGATGAGCTCTTCCGCCTCGCCCTCGGGTGCTAAGAATCGCGCGACGAAAAACTCCGAAGAGATGTTTTGACCGATGAAGGTGCGATTCGCTGTGTCGGCTAAAGAGCGATACATGACCCACTGATCCTTCCCACACTGTGCACGAAATGCGACGGCCACATCGCGGCTGACTGTCTCTAACGATTCGGCAACCGTGAGTTGCCGCCAGGTACATTCCTTTTGGGCGCGGCGTGGATTCAAATCGATGAACAGTGGTGCGCAAATCGCTTCGAGTGGTTGTTGTTGACGGAGAGTCAATTGAGTTGGCTTGTCTTCTTCGACCTCGGCAACCAGCGTTCCGCCGCGCGGATCGACACGCCATTCTGGAAGTGCCAGTGGAAGAACTTTGCCAATGGCTTTCTCGCTAACAAGCAGTCCCTCGCGCGTTTCGCTGTTCGGTTCGAAGGCGACTCCCTCGGCCAACGGCAGGCTCCATGTGTGAGTGATGAGGTCAGCCTGCGGACGCATCACGTTGTCTGCGAGCAGTAAGAAGTCGTCATCGCGAGCCAACAGGATTTGTCGCTCAAGCGTTCCGCCTCCGACGAGATCAATGGAGAGCTCTAGGTAGTCCACCTCCTCGTCGCTGAACCAGCAAACCTCTTCCCAAGTTCCCGTGGGGCGGAGGAGTGTACCGTCCGCTTCGCTGCCAAAGTCCCAGGGGCCCGCGAACAAGGTGCGTCCGCCGGCTGAAACCTCAAGCTGGATTGCGGAACCCGAAAAGTCGACAGCCACACGAGCCGCTTTCCGCGACCAATTGGTGCGTAAGATCGCAAGCCCGGCCCACTCGCAGCGATCAGCCGTTTCCGGTAGGGCCGCGTTCTTCTTGATCTTTGGATCGGAGTAGATCTTTTTTCCCAAAGACTCGGTCGCCGCTGACCGATCAGCCGCGTCGCCGGCGAGGTCGAGCATCGTGGCGACGAAATCTTTTTCCCAGGCGACCTCCTTCGCGGCAAGTAACTGCGAGCCGTCAGCTCGTGTCCAGCGTAGCGCTTGGGTAACGCTCCAGGCGTACTGCGCGGCGGCACTGGCCGACCAAGCATTCTTCTTGAACGTTTCGCCGATGATTGCCGAACGGGTCCAACTCGCCAACAGAGGTCGCCAAACGGTGAGCAGTGTTCCGTGGCAAAGTCCCTCGCCGTTGAGCACTTCTTCAAGGTTCGTTGTGAGACGTTCTCGCGCTTCGCTGCGCAAATCGTGCAACGGTTTCATTTCAGGAAACAGATAGGCGAGTGTTAGCGGAAGTTCACCGGCAACTAATTGTTGTGCAAGTGTCTTCTCCGGCGGGAGGTCGAGATCCGTCTGCCAAGAGCTGGCGGCAACGGCGGTTTCGTACAAGGCGTCGAGCGCCTGCCACCAAATTTCTCCGTCTAAGTCGGAGGCGACCTCGGGCAGAATCCTTGCAACCGCCAGCGAAGCCAAAGCGGCGTCAAAACTCTGCGGCAGTTCTCGATAGTCTTTCAACCACGACTGGACTGCTGTTTCAGCTCGCCGGAGCGACTTGCCTTTCAACCCGGACTTCCCTGCCTTGAGCGACTCGTCATTCGCCTTCAATAGCGCTAGAGTCGTAGGAGCAAGTGACTCTCGATTCAATCCCCAGCCTAGCGGCGATTGCGAAAGCGTCCTTCGATAGAGTTCAGTTGACTTCAGTGTTTTGCGGACCTGCAGGTGTTTCTTCCAGGGGCTATCTTTGCTCTCGGGTGCTTCTTTCGCCTTCTTCGGAGCGGCCCGTCGCCAAAACTTTGCCTGGCTTGCTGAAGCAAGTAGGTTCGGGGTGCCGTTGGAATGTTTCACGGCCCCGTTGGTCGAGTTGGTTGGAACTAAGGTTTGTGACATTGTCTCAAGCGTCGAGTTCTGGCTAGTATCAGGGGCAAACGTTACTGAGAGTCGCTGAAGTGCCTACTATGTTGTTTCACTTATCCGATGGCAAGGATTTTACCGCGCAGATGGGTAATTCTCCCAGGGGCTAGGGGTATGAAATCTTCGGGTGCCTTTAACTCAGGGCGAGCGTGATTTGATAGAATGTGAGAGCCGTTTCGTCGTGTGGTGGCGATCTCTCCCAGCTCAGATTCATTAGGAAGTATGGCTCATGGAACGAATCAACGAACTGCGATTAGCCTGGCTGGTCGTTCTCTGCTGCTTGCTCAGTCTTGCACCAGTAAACGCTGACGAAGCCGAGCAAGCGCATGTTGCGCTCGTTGCCGAAGGCGAAGCTGAGCCGCTGGAAGATGCCATCGATTTTTCACCTGCGGAGAGACCCAGATTGCCAGACCCGGTTGGTGCCGTTCTACTAGTTCCGCCTACGGAGCCAGACCGCGTGTGGGTCGATAAAAAGAAGCGGTCGGTGATCGTCGATGGCTATGTGACACTTCAAGAGGGCTATCTGGAAATGTTCGCCTGCATCGCGGGCACCAAAGAGCATGAAGCAGTGGTCTCGCTCGAATCGCGAGCTTTTCTCATGCACACGGGGCTGCTTGCCGTGGGAGCGAAGCCGGGCAAGACAGCGATCTACCTGCCCGAGTTACGTCCCGTTTTGGCGTTCGACTTTTTTTTCTCCGACATTGCCACCGCGTATTCGACGCCCCAGTTTTTCCCTCCCACAGGAACGGAGATTGAGGTCACCGTTCACTGGCTCGACCGAGAGGGCGTGTGGCAACAGGCCCGCGCGCAGGATTGGGTGATCGACGGCAATACGGACAAACCGATGACCCAACCCTGGGTGTTCGCCGGCAGCGGTTTCTGGAAAGACGAACAAACCGGCAAGGAACACTACCTGGCCGAATCAGGTGATGTGATTTGCGTCAGCAACTTCAGCACGGCAATGCTCGACGTGCCAATTGAGAGCAGCCAGCAGAACGATGGGCTCATCTTTACTGCGAATCCGAAGAAGGTGCCGCCGTTGGGGACGCCGATTCGGTTGGTGTTGACGCCGAAGTTTGTTCAGGAGCAGGGAAGTGACAGTGAAGCCAATAACTAAACGTCAGTTTGATAGAATCGCGTGTGAGCTATTTGGGACAATACTGAGTCCACATGGGTTCTCCTGCGAGGATTCCATGCATTGCACTTTCGTACGTAAGATCAGTGAGGATGTCTTGCACATAGTTCTACCGGATCCAGGAACTCGATGTGCATGGTACGATGTGAATGTGTTTCCTACTTCACCGAGATTCTACGACGACTTCGCTCAAACATATCCCGATAATCTTGGGTTTACGCTCGACTCCTGGTCTAAGCTGAGTGAAACAGCAGGCGTCGGAATGGATCAGCAACGATTCAACTGTAAATACGAATCTAATATGCGTAATCGGTTTGCACAGACTGTCGCTGGACTCCTAGAGAATGTCGCAGTTCCGTTCTTAGACAGAATACGAACTTACAATGATATTCTTCCACTTTTACGGGGGCCATTCGCTCGCTTTCGAGATGGCGAATAAGAAAACGACGGGTTTGGAGTTTCTTACCGTTGTAAAGGCGCGACGACAATAAGGATTTGCGGCGTCAGTGTTATCTAGGTCTCAATTAGTTTGGCTTGAACGTGCCACGTATCGGCCTCGTTAATGTCCCGTCGGTTGGTTGCCTCTTTGCTCGGCCGATGGTCAAGCTTGCGAACCTACCCAGGGCTGCGACCACACTCGCTTATGCTCGTGATGGTCTTGCCCTGGGCTATGGTAGTTGCGCCCCTTCGGGGCTGAATCGATTAGTAACCGAAGCGTGATGCCTTTGCTACTGCACCGCCAACCCCGTCTTCCCATCACTCACATCAAACGAATAGAGCAAATCCTGATCTCGCAGATACAGCCTGCCGTTGCTCACAACGGGCTGCGTCCAAATGCGGCCTTTGTCTTTGCGGATTTCGCTGAGCGGGCTTAGGGTGAAACGGCCGTGTTCTTTCCAGCCTTCGGGTGAGGCATCGGCAAGGACGGCGATCCCCTCGTCTTTGCTGAAGCAGTAGAGACGGTTGTCGGCGTAGGCGATTGAGCCTTTGCCGAGGGCTTCTCGTTCGCGCCAGACGGACTTGCCGCTGAGGAAATCTTGGCAGACCCAGCCGACTTTGTCGGAGTGACCAAAAAGATGGTCGCCGATCAGGACAACGCCACCGTGGTGGTTTTTCATCACCTTGTTGTCGTAGGCAACGTCAACGTTGTACTGAGCGTCAATAGAAACGAGCATGCTGCCGACGCCGTAGCCGCTGGTGAAGTAGACGTGATTGTCACGCAGGATGGGCGTCGGAACAACGGCCACGCGCCCTGGCCAGGGAGTCTGCCAAAGCATGTCACCGGTCGCCGCATCAACGCCGACGCCTTTGTCGACCAGCAGTTGAACGATTTCCGCCTTGCCGTTTCGCTGGGTGAGCATGGTGGATGAATAGTGGGCGCCTGAGGTGAGCTCAGCGGACTGCCAGACGAGCTCGCCGGTTGACTTGTCGAGCGCGACGATCGCTCCTTCCTTGCCACCAGGAGTGACGATGACATGCCCTTGGTGAATCAACGGCGACTCACTGTAACCCCAGAAAGGCGGTCCTTTCGAACCCAAGTCAACCATCGACTTCTGCCAGACCAGCTCGCCCGAAGGTGCTTCCACACAAATGAGATTGCCTTGCGCACCAAGTGCGTAGATACGATCTCCATCAACGGTCGGCGTACTGCGAGGTCCATTCCCCCAGCCGTTTTCAAATTCAGTCCCGATGTCGGTGAACCAAAGCTCCTCGCCGGAGTTCGTGTTTAACGCAATCAGTTTCTCGACACCATCGCGTGAGCCGAGGATGTAAATCCGGTCTCCAACAACCGCCGGGCCCGAATAGCCAATGCCGCAATCCTTAAAAACCCATTTCTGCGGCGGCCCCGCTGCGGGCCACTCTTGGAGCAGGCCGGTTTCCTTCGAGACTCCATCGCGTCGCGGCCCGCGCCATTGGGGCCAATCTTCGGCTTGAAGGTTTGTTGTGAGTGCTAGGAAGAGCAGGGAGATAGAAAAAAAGTACTGCTTCGAGTAGGCGGGCGGCATGCGGGGTCTCTCCTCCGTGGGAATTGGCAGGTCCCTAGCTGGCAAGCTACCTTGCAGCTAAGGCGTCTACAAATTACCACGGAGCGGTCGCGCGGTGCAACGCGTCGATTAGCAGAATCCTATCCTTGTCATCCGTGCAATCCGTGGCCAATTCTTACTCGATTCCCCGGTCGGTTTGCTTAGATGCTTCATTGATGAGCTCGAAATACTGCTCAATTGCCGAACGGTAGTCGGCGGGAGGCAATTTGCCATCGCCTTGGAGGATGCCATCTTCAAGTTCCGAGGCTAACTTATTCCAAGCGGTCGAACGCCGCTTCTCGCTTTTGGGCTTCTTCAGTCGGGCCGTCTCTTGAGCACGACGAGCACGGGCCATTGCCCGTTGTTGGGCCCGACGAGCGGCGCGGCGCATGCGTTGTTGTTCTTGACGCAACTGTGCCATGAGCATCCCACCGCCTCCGCCTCCGCCGTTGCTGGGGTTCGTCCAGTCGGACATTGTTTGCAAATTTGAACGTCGAGGGGGGATGCCCAACACGTCTTCGAAGTTCCGTTCTTGCTCGAGTGCTGCTAGAAGTTCATCAAGAGTTGGGTCACGTAAGAGCGAGGCGATGGGGTCTTCAACAGGCAGCTCGTCGAGGTACTTCACGGCAGCAGCGACCATTTTGTCGAACTCTTTTTCTGATAAGCGAAGAGTTGCGGCGGCTGCTTCGGTATGCTTCTCCGCCAAAGGAAGGGTGTTCTTACGGAGTGCGAATCCGCTGCGGTATTGGTTCGGGAGAATCTGCTTGTCGAATGCATTCATCAAGGCACGCGAGTGCTGGGCGACGTCGGCGGGAAGCGTGTTGTCTTGACGCTGCATCGTGATGGCGAGCGTTTGCTCGACATTGCCAAGCTCGGCAGCAAGAGCGTCTGTGTTTTCCGCGAGTTGCAGTTGGGCGATCTCACCGACGCGGTGGAACTCTCCGTCCTCGTATGCCGCGAGTTGTTTCATCCAGTATCCGACTCGCTTATTCAGGCGCGCCGCTTCCGCAAGACGATTCAGAACGAAATTGCCCAGCTGCCCCGAGTCGTCCGTCGGCTGGGCCTGTAGCAAGGCGGCTTGCATCTCGCGTAAGTGACCTTGCAGGCTCTCACCGTGTTCTCGTAATTCTTCGATGGCGTCGGCGGCTTGGTCGGGATCGCTCGTGACGAACCGATCGGCAGCGTTCTGCAATTGACGAGCGGTGCCCGCAGCACGCTCAACAGCTGTTTCTGCCTCGACGAGCTCGCTTGAGCCGAGGCGTTTGTTCAGGGGCATCCAGATTTCGTAGTGGTCGTTCAGGTCTGCCGCATCCGCAGCGATGACTCCTGCGTGGTCGGCGAATCTTCCTGTGAGCAGTTCCGCGGGATTGTCTCCGTTGCCGCTAAGGGCGGCAATTTCCTCAGCGAGCAATTCTTGATCTTGGCGAATCTCCGAGAGTTGCTTACGGAAGGTGCTTGCTCGGTTCCTCAATGAGTCCATAAAACGTCGTAAGAGGCGTGGATCTTCGGCGAGAATCCTCGCCAGCTCGGCGCGAAGATCACGACGCATTTCGAGCACTTCGCGGAGACGTTTTAGGTATTCTTCGTCAAGTTCGAACTCTGCGATTTTCCGCGGCACTTTGCTGTTGCCGTCTTCGCTGGGGCTGAGCATGGCGAAGGTGTCTTCGATGAACACCCGATACATCTGCTTCACGCGTTCGGTCCGTTCGGCGAATTCAAGTTCGGTCTTTACTCCCTCGTAGCGTTTCTGGAGGCCCGCCAGCAACTCGCGGGCACGGACGGTGTGCTGCCAAGCGGCTTGGACGGCAGCTTGGCGACGATCTTCGCCCGTTTGCAATGCTTTCCAGAGCTGGTCGTTGGCTGGCTCAATGTGTGCAAGTCCGATGTCGGAGAGTTGTAAGCCAATAAAGGCATAGGGCGTGCCGCGGCTAATACCGCCAAGGTCGGCAATCAGCTTTAGGGACTCGTCGAGTGGTTTTGCCGCGTCGTCGACTTCTCGGTCGTGTCGAACTTGCCAGTTGGGATCTTCTTCGAGCGCATCGAGCAGATTGCGCGAGATTTTTTCGCTGCTGGCGAGCAGTTTGTCGAGTCTGGCCAGTCGCGGCGCAATTGCCATTTCTAGCTTGGCACGGCGTTGTCCCTCAAAACTACCCGCCCACTTGTCGACTTTGATTCCCATGCGTTGGCTCGATCCTGATTGGGGAACATCAAGGCTGCGACGCTGCATGTCGTCCGCGGGGGGAGGGTCGGACGCGGCTTGGTTTTGAGACTGCTCAGCGTTAGGACTGCTTGACGACTGTGAACGATTTGATTGAGTACGATTCGCGTTCTGGCTGGAACTGCTTGGATTCTTTTCGGACAGTTGACCGGTGGAATCGTTCTCGACGTTGGCAGAATCACTCGGTTGCGAGACTTCGTTTTGATCGCTTTCTTTTCCAGGGCTGGCCTTCTCGGGGGACTTTCTCATTGTTCCGTCAGGATTGATGGACGGATTTTCCGACGGGTTTGCCTGTTGGCTGTCAGATGTTTCTGTCGGGTTCTGTGAACCTTCCATTTCGGCGTCCTCGTCGGTGGTTAGGACGTTTCGCCGATCGGTAGTTGCTGATCGCGGCTCCTTTGGGGTCTCGGCATCTTCGGTTCCCGACGGATTGGCTGCGTTGTCAAAGGAATCGGACGACTTGCCTTGTGCGGAGGTTGACTCCTTGGTCATTTTCTCGGACGTAGGAGCAGAGTCGCTTGTTGCGTTGTCTGCCGACTTCTCGAACTTCGTTTCTTGAGCTTCGTTAGTTTCATCACTATTTGGTCTTGCGTCCCGCATAGCCGTTTCCGCGGCTTCTGTCGGCTCGCTCTTCGCGTTGAGTGGTGCGGTCGCACTCTGTTCTTCGGATGGCTTTCCGTTTTTGTTTGAACGGCTAGGATTGGTCGTGCTCTGTGATTGACCTTCAGGTGTTGCAGCGTTGGCCGTCGCTTGGTTGCTCGGAGACGGTTGCGCTTGGAAAGCTTCTCCGATTGATGCTATCTCTTGATTCAGTTCCCCAGCGGCTTGTGGAGAGTCGGTAACGGGTTCGCTACTTTGAGTCTGTGACGCAAGGTCCGAATCCGACGGCTGGGTTTCTGCTTGCGGGGAGTTTGAAGGAACTCCATTTGAAGTCGAAGGAAGAGCTTGTTCTGTATCGACACTGGCGAGTTGCTCCTCTGCGGTTGTTCTTTTGCGCTCTGCGTCATTCGAGTCAGCAGGAGTTTTTTCATTGGCGACGCTTTCGTTTTTCGCGCTAGTTGCCTGGGCGACAGACTTGGTTTGCTGACCGCGCTGCTCGTCAACGCGGACGGCGTAGCTGAGAGATTCTCCGTCTTGCACAGGGAATTGAGAGAGATCAAGCTCGGTCGTCGCTCTCACGCGGCGACGCCCCGACTGCTCGCCAAGGTCGATCGGCAAAGTTGCCAGGATCTCCGCTTGGTCGCCCGCCTTCATTGGCTCTTTGAAGACGACAAGCTCCGCGGCACCAACGCCGATGTCGTCTTCCGCGGTGAATTCAATCTCGATCGTATCGTCAGGTCGCACGGCGATCGTGTCGTCTGGGCTCAGCACGCGGACTACGGGGGGACGGTCAGGGTAGACGCTGATTTGGCAGACAGGAGGTCGACGATTCTTGAGGCCGTGTGACTCAGTCATACGCAATTCGAATTCGAAACCTTCTTCGAGCTCGACAGACCAGCGGTGCCAGCCGTCGGAATCGAGAGGTAAGACTTCCGGCGATCCGTTCTTGCGGCTGAGTTCGAAACGGGTGACTTCGCGCTTGGTTTGCACCCGCAGATCGAGCCGCGTTCCTTTCAACGCGGAAAGTCGCCGTGGAAGTTTCTTTAGTTCTTTGCTTTTGTGTCCCGTATAAGCTGGGGGAGTTAGCAGCAGCCGGACCTTTCCGATCTCAGGTCGATCGGCAACGGTCACCTGGAACCATTCTGTTCGGTCGTCGCCTGCTGCTAGCCGGTACTTCATGGACTGCTTGACGGAGCGAATGCGGTGTTTCAGTTCTGCGGGTGAGTCGCCTCGGGGGGTGAGCTTCAGCAGTTTCTCTTTTTCGTTCTGCTGGATGGCGAGTGAAGCCTCTTCGACCGGCTTTCCTTCAAGATACGCGTTGATGAACAGCGGCTCGCCTCGCCCAACCAAGATGTTTCCGGTTGGTTCTTCGATACGCGTGGCCGTGATTGACGCACTAGGAGACCAAAAACGCTTCAACAAAACAGCCGTTTGTTGCCAATCGAAGATCGTCGCAAGCAGTAAAGTGAGGGTGACTGCATTGAGGATGAGAAAGGCACGCGTAAGGCCTTCCAAGTGAACGACCCGTTTCGGATCGACGTGTGGTTCCCAACGAGTCGCTTCGCCAGCGACTTGTTGGAAGATCGCAGGGTGAGCAACTCCGTCCTCCTGGTCCGCTTCAGCAAGTGCTGCGACCGTCGACCAGCGTTCCTCAAGTTCGGGGACACCCAGATCGACAGCCGAAGCGACGCGGCGGTCGGAACGAGAGCGACGCCAAATCCGCACCGCCCAACCAATCGCGGTCAGCCCCGCTGCAATCAGCGTCGCGATCGTGAGAAAGCGTCGCAAAGGGGAGTCGTAAAGTGTCGCCAGATAATCAATGAGCATTGCCAGGCCCATTCCCGCCAGCAGCACTGAGAGCCCCACGACGACCGCGGTCGCGACACCCACGCTACGTTGGCGAGCGCGGACCTTGCGGATTTTTCCAGCGACGGGTTGGGGAACGGAGTAGGAGGTGGACATGGTATGAATCCTCAGTTATCGCAAATTAACTGCCGGCGATGTCTTGCGTCATTCGTTGTTCTCGTGTGGCTGGGGCGGCCTCAAGCCGTCCCCAGTCACCCAGGCGTATTGGGAAAATCGATCACACTAATCCCTTCTGTTTCCTCAGCACCCACTCACCGCACGAGCAACCAAACAGCACGAGCAACAACGGCCACGTGTTCCATAAGGGACGTCTTGTGACTTTCTCGGTGACTTTCGGTTCGAGCGAGGCTAAGCGGAACATTTCGCTGACAGCCGTGGGGGGAATGACTTGCCCTCCCGTACGGGCGGCGAGCTGTTCTAGCAGGGGCAAGTTGCAACTTGTGTCGGCAAGTTCGATGTCGTTGGCAGGATGGATACTGATTCGTTTGGAAATTGAAGAAACAGCACCAGGGTTGTCGCCGTTTTGCATGGCGGGGGTCAACTGGTCGACGACCGTGCCAGTTGGTGTGACTTGGTAGGCACCGGTTGGGAGCTTACTGAAACGTCCCAAGTAACGTCCTGGGACAATGGGGTCAGCGGTCAAAGGGATCTCCGTGCGGGAGCCGTCTTGGGCTTCAGCGACTGCCAGAACTTCGGCGTCGGTGATTGGCTGACCGGCGGCGGATTTTAGTTGGAGCGTCACCTCGACATCCTGTCCGGTTTCATAGCGAACCCGATCGGTGTTGAGCCGGACGAGGTCACTGCCAGAACCGAGCTCGCCGGCGGTGATCCATCGTAGCAACTGCCCCCAAAACAGATGATGGAGCCGATCGCCCGTGCGAAAACGGAGCAACCATGTTTGGGGTGCCGCAATGTAGGCGACTCGTCCGGGCCCAAGTTGGTGCCAACAGAGAAAGGCTTTTCCTTCGCCTGGCTCGGTTCGCTCATCAATTTCGAAAAAATTCCCCTGCGGAGCAACGCGGATCACCGTCCGGGCCGTTTCACGCGGGCGACTGTATTCGCTCAGGCCATAGACGGGCATGCGGCGACAAAGTTTCTGCCATTTGCGATTGCTTTTCTCCAGCGTGTCTTCAATGAGGACTGCCGGATTGAAGCGTGCCTCTTCGGTGAGCACGAGCGTGTAGCCTTGCTTGGAATCGATCGTGCCGGAGTATTCAACCGGAAGAAGGTCGACAAGCGGCATCGGTTGACCGTTTGGCTGCTGGTATTGAGCAGGCATGTGCCCGCTACCCGCGATGACAATCAGTTTGCCGCCTTGTTTGCGAACGTAACGATCGAGGCTTGCTTGCACCGGTGGCGGAAGCCGCTCGACAGCGACATCCCCTAGAATGACCACATCGTAACGATTCCAAGCTTCGTCCTCAGCAGGCAACTGCGGTGAGTCTTCAAAGGGGCCCGTCCCTTTAGGTTCGGGAGCGAAAACCAGCTCATCGAAGTCAACCCGTTTGTCTCGTCGGAAGAGTTGCTGAAGATAGCGGAACTCCCAACGTGGTTGTCCATCGACAAGCAGAACACGCAGCTTATCGGGCACAACGTCAAACGCGACCGCAGCCAAGTTGTTATTTTCGTTGTTCTCATCACGCAGTGATTCCACCTCAACGGAATACTCTTGCCAGCCGAGTTCACTAGCCTCGGGGATCTTGAAACGGACCCGATGGTCAACGCGGTCGCGCTCAAAAGAGATGAGCCTCGCGTCGACCATCTCTCCGTCTTTCCGCAACACGACGCGCGTTTGTTCCCCCGCGCAACCGTAGCCCGTGACGACGATGTCGATGGGGACCGCGCTCCGATGGATTACCGCGCTTGGAGCGTTAATGCGATGAACCACAAGGTCGCGCAGCGGCTTGCTGTTGCCAATCGGAACGAAAATCAACGGAGTTCCAGAAAGTGTCTCTGCTGCTTCCTGCGGAGCAGGTCCTTCGAGGCGGTTGTGATGACCGTCTGAAAAAACGAAGGCGAGCGAAGTGGGAGTTTCTGCCTGCAAACGTCCGATGTAATTGAGTACCTGAGTGAGGTCCGTGCTGGGAGTGAGGTCTGCGGTGCTTTCGCCATCGAGAATCTCTGAGTTCTCATCGCTTGCAGATGAAGCTTCATTTGCAACGCTGACGGCACTGAGACGGTTGCTAAAGCGGAAACGCTGGATACGAGCTTCGCCTTCAATTTCATCGAAAAGATCTCGCTCTAGGTTAGACAGGAGATTGGTTGTTTGCTGTGACCGCGTTTCACCGCGAACCGACTCGATCGGACGTGCGGCGGTTGTAACTTCTGCCAGATCCGCTGCTAGTCGGATTGAACGCCGCTCGGCATCTCTTAAAGCAGCACTAAGCGTTTCAAGCGCCGAAGCAATCTCTTCGTTTCGTGCTTCTGCACCCGCGTCAAGCTCAATGGCGAGTTGTTCAGTCACCTCGTCGCTTTCATTGTCGAGAAGGTCCTGCAAACGCTCGGCGCGCTCGACGAGTAGCGATTGGTCGTCCCCCAATTGTTCTTCCAATGTTTTCAAGAGCTTCTCGCTATTGCTCCGTGACCTGCGCAGTGTTTTTTGGAAGGGATCGAAGAGGTCCTTGAGGCTCTTGAGTGAGTGGTGTTTGATGGCCGCTGACTTGAGAGCTTCGAGGTGTGTCATCGCAGCCCGCACTGAGACGGCAGTTCCGTCGCTGAGCACGAGCGGCTGATCTGCGATTTCGTCGACGGGGTTTTCGGAAGCTTCTGTCGTGCTGTAAAGCGACCAGCGCACGGCATCCTGCGGGTCGAGGGTCTCAGCGACGTTCATGCTTTCGCTGTCGTCAATAAACAGGGCGATGGAAGTCGGCTCGGTCAGGCGATCAATCGTCAGGTGCGTTGGGCCAACAAGCATCCAGAGCACGGCGATGAAGGCGCCCGTTCGCAACAACATCGTTAGCAGGCTGCCACCTGTCCCCAAGGCGGCACGCTCCCGCCAGACAAGCCAACACGCACCCAAGATCAACAGCACACCGACAACCAGTGCCGTGTTGGGCGCGAACGGGCCGTCGAACGACCAGTCTTCGATGATTTCGCGTTGAGCTGAAGGCATGGACTTGCGAATGAGTGTCGTATTGTTGGGGTGTCTAAATAAATAGTTGGGTGGCTGGGAACGAGTGGAGCGAGCCCCCAGAACGATACAAACTGGGGGCGGCCTCAAGCCGTCCCCAGCCACCCGAACGTTGTGAGCTATGTCATAATCTGCTCATGTTACTAGCCTGATGAAAGTGAGTTAGGTAGGAGTCAGTTCTGCAAACCGCTGTCGTGCCGTCAGGTGAGCGAGCAATAGCTCCACCAGCAACAAGACAAGTAGCACAATAAGCAGTGATGGCCAAAATGGTTGCGTGCCGCTGGAACCCGTGCTGCTTTCCGGCTCAGGTGGCGTTGAGTCGTGAAACGAAACGTGTGCGGTGTCGGTGAGCCAAGTTTGCTCTTCGGACGAGAGCTTGATCGTTCGAGATTCTTCACCAGGTGGGCGGACGTGGTAGGGGACGTCGGTCGATCCCTCTTCGGTTTCAAGAGAAAGCCAGTAAACGCCAGGCATTTGAGTTTGCGAGTAACTGATCGTTTGAATCTCTGATTCGGAGGAATGAGGGATTTCGATCTTCTTGCGATTTGGAGCGAAGACCGTGACCGACTCAGCGAGTTGTTCTTCGGGAATGAGAGATGCGATCGCGCTTCCTGGATTCAGATTGTGCCTTGCGGAACCGGGCGCTGAAAGATAGTCCAGCCAGTCGTGAACCATCACCACGTAGCTTTTCAACAGCGGCAGGTTGGTCCAATCCAAGCCAAGCGGCAATGCTTGGACGATCACTCGCCCTTCACCGAAGTAGCCTTCAACCGCCAAAGGATGGCCGCTGCTTGTTTCAAGAAGCACAGAGAGTTGTTCTTCTCGACGCTTCGGTCGGTCGAATTCCCAAAACTCGCTGAGCCTTGCCTGTTGGATGTCGAGCTGGGTCGTATCAGCCAATTGGCGTGTTGCCGGATGCGTTGCCTCAGGCGCATGCAAGATGCTGGCCGCTTCCCCGAGGTCTTCTGTGCTGGAAAGTTGCGTGAGGCGAACAGGCGACAAACCGGCACCATCATCGTGCCAGTCGGCGTTGAAGACTTGTCGATCCAAGGTGCTGCCGCAGGCGAGCCAGAGGCCCCCGCCGGTTCGGACGTAGCTGGCAATCTCTTCGATCTTTGACCGACTTATGTCGCTTAGGGATGGGAAGAGGACAACGCGATACTCAGCCAGTGAGACTTCGTCGAACTCGTCAAGCGAAACGATGCGAGGTCGGTAACGCGAGTGCCAATCGCTTGGCTTTCCTTTTGAGTAACCAAGCGCTGCCGAAAGTAGTGCACTAGCAGAAACGCGAGCCTCCGTTTCATCCGCGACGATTAGGATGGGGATCTCTTTGGCGGCTTGGATAACGACGTGGTTGGTATTATCCAAAAGGATTGGGTCCTCAATGGCTAAGCGACAAGTCGCTAGGTGGATGCCTGCTTTTTTGACCGTGACGGAGTGTGTGACTTGGGTGCGTTCTCCCGGTTCGAGCGGTTTGACCTGGGAGCGACCAATCACTTGGCCGGTGTCTTCGAATTCGTCCGCTGAGTCCGCGTCTTCACCAGAGTTGGAATCAGGTTTGCCACCCCAGATCCATTCAACTTCCGCGGCTTCGCTGGCGGTGGCTCCGAAATTGGAAACTTCCGCGCGAAGTTCGATCTTCTCGCCGACCGCGACGACGGTGCGGTTCGCGGCGACTTCACTCGCGGCGAGGTTCGTAGACTGAGCGGCTCCCTGGGGCGAGTCGGCGAGAACGACTTGGACCGAGGTCGGGGGAGTTGCATCGGTGATGACGATACCAGTTTGCTGCCAGTTGGCTTTGCTCTCCAGAGACCAACTGTGAGCTTGCTCATCGGTGAAGATGATGATTCTTCTTTGGACAATGCCCTCAGTGCTTTCCAGGGCAACGCACTGATTGACGCAGTTGAGTAGGTCGGCTGCCGCTTGAGTCGGCTTGAGTTCTTCGAACTGCTCGGCAAGACGGGCGCGGTTGGCGCTGTCGCATGGCAACGCTTCGGGGGTGAGCCACCTTCCTCCCGCGGAGGCGAGAAGCACTTGGACGCGGTCGCTGGTTCCTAGCTGATTGAGTTGTTCGACCGCCTGGGCCTTGATTGCGTCGAACAGGATGCCCTCATCCTCGCTCGCGCCGATTTGCTGCGAAGTGCTGAGCGAATCGTCAACCACAAGAATCACCTCGCTCTGTTGGCCTCCGCCCAGCCAGCTCGAACTAATCTTGGGGCGAGCAAAGGCGAACACCAGTGCAGCGATGGCGAGTATTCTCAGAGCCATCAGGATGAGTTCCTCCAGTCGCTCGAATCGACGTCCTTCCGTCACGGCAGCGTTGAGGAAGTGCATCGCGCCCCAATCAATTTCCTCCGTCTGCCGTCCCCGATAAAGGTGCACCACGACCGGGGCCGCGATCAGCGGTAAGGCCCATAGGAAAATGGTGCTGAGGAAACTCATGTCGTACTACTTAATTCCTTGCTCTAAGCTCGTGCTCGTTGCGTGGGCTTCTTGGCCCCTCGGCGGCGGAGGTACTCGGCGAGCGTATCGCCGAGACTTTGGTTGGTTTGCAGTTGTTGGTAATCAATGGCGAGATCGCTGACGATCTGACGCAATTGATCCTGGAACGAGTTGAATTGCTTCAAATACTGTCGACGCACCGCTGTCGGTTGAACTTGGAGGCGACGCGGGAGTTCGAGGTCGCGAAAGAATGATGCTCGCCGGAAAGGAAAGGTGATTTCTTCGGGTGCCAGCACTTGGAACAGGAGCAAGTCGTGGCCGCGCAAGCGGATTTGCTCGAAAGCGTTTCGCAGAACTTCAGGGTCGCCGAAGCAATCGGAGAGAACAATGACCATGCCGCGACGGGTAAGTCGTTGCGGAATCTCAAGGAGAGTTTCCGCTAGCGATGTCTTCCCCTCCGCTTTGCTTTGGGCCATCACCTCAAGCATCTGAGCCAAGTGATTGGCTCGTGGGAGCGGCCGCAGGTAGTTGCGCAGCCCTTGCCCAGAAATTGCAAGACCAGCGGAGTCACGCTGGCGAAGTAAAAGGCGTGCCAAGCAGGAGGCAGCCATGCGGGCGTAGTCCCACTTGCTGACAGTCGACCGCCCGAAGGCCATCGAGCCACTACCGTCCAGCACGAGTAGTGCTTGAAGATTGGTTTCGTCATCGTATTGCCGAACGTAGTAGCGGTCGCTCTTGGCGTAGAGCTTCCAGTCCAGCATTCTCAGGTCATCGCCTGCGGCGTAGGGACGGTACTCAGAGAATTCCGTGTAGCCCCCTTTGTGGGTCGAACGATGTTTGCCGGAAAGGAAACCATCGACCACGTTTTGGGAGATCAGCTCGAGGTTGCCCAGCTTGGCGAGGGTGTCGGGGTCGAAGAGATCTGAAGAGTTCCCGATTGTCGATTCAGATTGTGTCTTGCGAGTTCCTTGCGTAGTGTTCTCGGGAACGTTGCGACGCGATTGCCGGAGGTTCGAGACGAATTTTTCGACGCGGGGGGAACTCATGGAGAATGAGAGCAATTTGTTGTTGAGGCTTGGGGTGCGATCCGTGGCTAAAGCAATTCAGCTCTGCGCGGCTTTCACATTCGCCGCTTGTTGTTTAACCAAAGCTGTGACGATGTCGTCAGTGTCTAGGCCCGCGGCTTCGGCGTTGAAGGTGGGGATGATTCGGTGTCGTAATACGGGAGCGGCGACGGCAAAGATGTCGGTCGTTGTGACGTGGCAACGCTTGTTCAAGAGTGCTCGGGCTTTGCCAGCCATGAGCAGCGCCATGCTCGCCCTCGGGCCCGCGCCGTATTGGACCTTGTCTCGCAGCTCTGCGGGCAGCATGCCTTCACTTGGGCGCGTTAGGCGTGCCAGGTCGATAGCTGCATCGTAAACGTGATCGGCAACCAACACCTTGGGAGTCAGCGCCTGCATTTGAAGGAGCTTGCTCGCATTGATGACTTGCTTTGCTTTGAACGCGTAGCTCGTCGTCTGGCGACGGCAGATCTCACGCTCTGCCTCGCGGTCTGGGTAGCCAACTTTGATCTTTAGCAAGAAGCGATCGAGCTGTGCCTCGGGGAGTGGATAGGTTCCCTCGACTTCAATCGGGTTTTGCGTGGCGAGAACAAAGAAAGGCTCAGGAAGATCATAGGTTTTGCCAGCGACTGAGAGCTGCCGTTCCTCCATTGCTTCCAGCAGTGCACTTTGTGTTTTGGGCGGCGTGCGGTTGATTTCGTCGGCGAGAACCAAGTTTGCGAACAGCGGACCTTGGACGAATCGGAAAGCCCTGCCTCCGGTTGTGCGATCCTCTTCAAGAACTTCACCACCGGTGATGTCCGCGGGCATTAGGTCGGGGGTGAATTGGACTCGGTTGAACGACAACTCCATGATCTGGGCCATCTGCGAGATCAGCAACGTCTTCGCCAGCCCAGG
The DNA here is from genome assembly GCA_040218535.1 of Lacipirellulaceae bacterium. Taxonomy (NCBI): domain Bacteria; kingdom Pseudomonadati; phylum Planctomycetota; class Planctomycetia; order Pirellulales; family Lacipirellulaceae; species Lacipirellulaceae bacterium. The sequence goes on from JAVJRG010000005.1 coordinate 1,436,009, forward strand.
CATGCCCTGCAGGATACAGTGCCCACGGCAAAGGATGCCAATCATGAGTTGTTCGATCACATCCTCCATCCCCACGATCACGCCGGCCAACTCAGCTCGCATTTCCTGGTAGGTGGAGTGCAGTTCATCAACAAGCTGCGCGACATCCTCATTGGTGGCATCCTCGGCAAGCACAGGCTGGTGATTATCGCTGGCTGTGGCTGATCTCATATTCGATTCTTTCTTTCGTTGGTATCTGGTTTAGCCGCAGATGAACGCTGATCAACGCAGATTTTTCCTGTTAGTGATTCGAGCGTTAGTTGTTCGTTTTTCTTTCTGTAGTATTGGATCACTGCTGCTACTGCGTGCTCATTTTTCTGCTGAAGCGTTCGCTTCTTGAATGCTGATTAGTTTATCACCATCGGTGTCGAGACGCTC